>NZ_JALNVA010000010.1:0-119766 GCF_026541045.1 Pantoea sp. GM_Pan_3
TGACGTGCGGGGCTTTTTTACGTCTGCAGATCGTGAAAAATCGCAGTGTAATACCATCCTCAGCGGCTTTTCAGCCACTCAGCAATGAAATCTGCAACACTGCCCGGACAATTTATATCCAGAAGCGGTACGTTCAGCGCTAATTTCTGGTCGGTGGCAACCGCTATTGTCCGCGCATCGAGCAGCTCTTCGATCCCACCCTTAACTCCCTCGCGCCATAAAACAATCTTTGGAACAGGTTCATCTTTGAAGCCTTCGACCAGCACCACCTCAAGTAAAGCGTGATCCATACGGCTGACCAGATAAGACAGATCAATCGACGGCTGATCCGGCGTTTCACACATCAACGCCCAGCGTTCTGAACTGGCGACCATGACCTGACTGGCCCCCGCCTTTCTGAGCAGATAGCTATCTTTACCTGGGGTATCCACATCCATCTGATGATGGGTATGCTTGATCAACCCCGCGCGAATGCCTTTGCCACTGAGAAGCGGAATCACCTGCTGCAACAGCGTGGTTTTACCGGTTCCACTCCAGCCCACAATGGCAAGTAAGGGTAGTGACATATCAGGTTCTCTCTTTCAGATCGTCTGGCGTATTGATGTTGCGGAAGGCGGATTCATCATCATCCAGCGCGACCGCATGACCACCATGATCGCGCAGGAACTGCATGAGGCGCCGCTCTCCGGCCTGCAGATAGTCAAAAAGGGCTTTTGCCATGTCACGGTGAATCAGGGCGAGTGTAGGGTGATCGCGCGTCTGCGAGCGAACCCATACTGCGGGTGCTTCTCTGCGTTGATGGATCAGTTTTTCCACAAAGTTAAGAGGAATCGCGGGGGTATCGCAGGAGCAAAAAACCGCCCATTCCCCTTCTATGGCGATCAAGGCACTGTAGATGCCAGCCAGCGGGCCCGGGTAATCGTCAAAAACATCCTCTATAACGCGACACCCGCTTAGCTGATAGCGATCAATATTACGATTCGCATTAATCATGACAATGTCGACTTGTGGCCTGAGCCGCTCAAGAACATGCTGGTAAAGCGGTCTGCCATCCAGCTGCACCAGCCCTTTATCCAGACCACCCATACGGCGGCCCTGACCACCCGCCAGAATGATGCCGGTTAATGCTGTCATGACAGTGCCCTCGCTGATTACGTACCTGGAGAAAACGAAATGAAATGCCATCGCCTGAATGAATTGCTGGAATTGCTGCAACCCGCCTGGCAAAAAGAGCCTGACCTTAATCTGGTCACATTTTTGCAGAAACTGGCTCAGGAATCTGGTTTCCGTGGCCCGTTAAGTGAATTAACGGACGATATATTAATTTACCATCTCAAAATGCGTGACTCAGCCAGCGATGATGCCATTCCGGGGCTGAAAAAAGATTATGAAGTCGATTTTAAAACGGCACTCCTCCGCGCGCGGGGTGTCATTAAACCGGACGAGTAGTGTTATCCTTGGCAGCTACATGCAAGGGCAACCACAGGTAACAGAATGAGCGACGCTGCTTTCAACTTCCAGACACTGAACCCCGACGTACTGCTTGATGCGCTCTGGGGTACAGGAATCCGCGTCGAATCGGGACTGACAGCCCTGAACAGTTATGAGAACAGGGTCTATCAGTTCAGCGATGATGAAAAACGTCGCTATGTCGCCAAATTCTATCGTCCACAGCGCTGGCGTGCCGAACAGATTGCGGAAGAGCATCAGTATGCCCTCGATCTGCTGGCTGACGAGGTCCCTGTTGCTGCACCGCTGCGGCTTCAGGGCGAGACGTTGCACCGCCACGCGGGCTTTTTCTTTGCGCTCTTTCCCAGTCTGGGCGGGCGGCAATATGAGACCGACAACGAAGATCAGATGGAGTGGGTGGGTCGTTTTCTGGGGCGTCTTCATCAGACCGGTCGCAAAGCGCTGTTCAGTCACCGGCCAGTCATGGGACTGGATGAGTATCTGCACGAACCGCGTCAGGTGCTGGAGCAGGCTCAGCTGGTTCCTGATTCACTGAAAGCCATGCTGCTACAGGCGGTTGATAAGCTGGGAGAGGCGCTGCAGCAGCACTGGCATACCGGATGGCAGCCGCTACGATTACATGGTGACTGCCATCCGGGAAATATTCTGTGGCGCGATGGACCGCTGTTTGTCGATCTCGATGACGCCCGTAATGGCCCGGCGGTGCAGGATCTCTGGATGCTGATCAGCGGCGATCGACAGGAACAGCGTATTCAGTGGGATATCCTGCTGGAGGCTTACGGTGAATTCAGCGATTTTGATATTAATGAATTGTCACTGATTGAACCTTTACGCGCGATGCGCATGGTTTATTATCTGGCCTGGGTCGTCAGACGCTGGCAGGATCCCGCTTTTCCGCGTGCGTTTCCCTGGATGACAGATGAAGATTTCTGGCGCAGGCAAATTTCGCTATTCACCGAGCAGGAGAAGCTGTTGCAGGAACCTCCTCTGCAGCTGACACCGCAATATTAATGACGTAGTCAGGAGAGTGTTTCACGATGAAAAAGATTTGGTTTGCACTGATGGGTTTAGTGCTGGCATTCAGCGCGTCTGCTGCCCAGTTCACTGAAGGTAAACAATATGTCAGTCTGCAGAAACCCGTGGCCGGCGAACCTCAGGTGATGGAGTTCTTCTCGTTTTTCTGCCCGCACTGCTACCAGTTTGAACGCATTTATCACGTTAATGACGCGGTTAAAAAGAACCTGCCTGCTGACACCAAACTGGTGAAATATCACGTCGATTTCCTCGGCGGTGATCTCGGGCCGGTCGTGACTCAGGCCTGGGCGGTAGCGATGGCGCTGGGTGTGGAAGACAAGGTTACGGCACCGATCTTCGACGGCATTCAGAAAACGCAGACCATTACCGATCCTGCCAGTCTGAAAGAGGCCTTTATTCAGGCGGCCGGGATCTCCTCTTCTGATTACGATGCGGCCTGGAACAGCTTCGCAGTTAAAGCCTTAGTTGCCCAGCAGCAGAAAGCGGCGGCTGATGTCGATCTGCGTGGTGTGCCTGCGATGTTCGTTAATGGCAAATACATGGTGAACAATGGCGGGCTGGATACCAGCTCTATGGATAATTTCGTTGCAGACTATGCCAACGTCGTTAAATTCCTGGTAAGCCAGAAGTAATCAGCCTTCTGCACCCGTGAAACGCCAGCGCCTGCTGGCGTTTTTTTTATGCTTCTTAATTGCGCGACGGTTTTGTCCATCTCCAGGGCATAAATTTAATATCCACACAAGGGATCACGCTATTGAAAATGGCGATCACGTCACGGTAATTGATAAAGCATATGAAAAATAAGCATTTTATTTGCTCATAAATTGCCTGATCGCCTGAGGGATCGCGCGTTATCATTTTTACGCACAAAGTTATCCACAACCCGATCGTTGCGATCCTGCCTCCGGAAATGTGAAAAAACGTCCACGCGGCACGCCTTAGTTCACCATTTCTGCCAGGTTGTGGCATCCTTATAGTCCAACTCACAGCAACGAAGACTACACAGACTTATGGCGCAAATTGCAGAAAATCCCCTGATTCTGGTTGATGGCTCATCCTATCTTTATCGCGCGTATCACGCGTTTCCGCCGCTGACCAACAGTGCAGGTGAACCGACTGGCGCCATGTACGGCGTGCTCAACATGCTGAAAAGCCTGCTGGCACAGTATAATCCGAGTCACGTTGCTGTGGTGTTCGATGCCAAAGGCAAAACCTTCAGAGACGAACTGTTCGAGCATTACAAATCTCACCGCCCCCCAATGCCAGACGATCTGCGCGCGCAGATTGAGCCGCTGCACGAGATGGTACGGGCGATGGGGCTGCCGTTGCTGGCGGTGAGCGGTGTGGAAGCGGACGATGTGATCGGTACGCTGGCGCTGGAGGCTGAAAAGAAGGGCCGTTCAGTGCTGATCAGCACGGGCGATAAAGATATGGCGCAGCTGGTTTCGCCAGGGATTACGCTGATTAACACCATGACCAATACCATTCTCGGGCCGGAAGAGGTCGAGCAGAAATATGGTGTCCCTCCCGCGCTGATTATCGACTTCCTTGCCATGATGGGCGACAGCTCAGATAACATTCCCGGCGTACCGGGCGTGGGTGAGAAAACCGCACAGGCGCTGCTGCAGGGGCTGGGCAGCATGCAGACGATCTATGACAACCTGGATAAAGTGGCCGATCTCTCGTTTCGCGGTGCCAAAACGATGGCGACCAAACTTGAGCAGAATCGTGAGGTGGCCTTCCTCTCGTATCAGCTGGCGACCATCAAAACCGACGTTGAGCTGGCACAGCCCTGTGAAGAGCTGACGGTGACCGATCCCGATATTGAGGCACTGCAGTCTCTGTTCAGCCGTTATGAGTTCAAACGCTGGCTGAGCGATCTGCAGGACGGTAAATGGCTGCAGGGGAAAAAGAGCAATACGCAGGCGCAAAAAGCCCTGTCCGATGAGCCGGCACCCGTGGTGGAAACCAGCAGCGTATTGCCAACCGATAATTACGTGACCATTCTGGATCAGGCTCTCTTTGATAGCTGGCTGGAGAAGCTGAAAAACAGCGACGTCTTTGCCTTTGATCTGGAGACCGATGCGCTTGATACCCTGAGTGCAAATATTGTCGGCATCAGCTTCGCGGTGGCACCCGGTGAAGCGGCTTATCTGCCGGTTGCCCATGACTATCTTGATGCGCCTGAGCAGCTGGATCGCGACGCCGTTCTGGCGCAGCTCAAGCCCCTGCTGGAAGATGCCAGTGCCTGGAAAGTGGGTCAGAACCTGAAATACGATCGCGGCGTCCTCAGGAACTACGACATTGAACTGGCCGGTATCCGGTTCGACACCATGCTGGAGTCATATATCCTCAATAGCGTAGTGGGCAAACACGATATGGATAGCCTGGCTGCTCGCTGGCTTAAACATAAAACGGTCACTTTCCAGGAGATTGCCGGTAAAGGTAAAAATCAGCTGACGTTCAATCAGATCGCGTTAGAGCAGGCAGCCCACTATGCTGCCGAAGATGCCGATGTCACGCTGCAGCTGCATCTGAAGATGTGGCCTGAGCTGGAAAAAGAAGCGGGCCCGAGAAACGTCTTTGAGCAGATTGAGATGCCATTGCTGACGGTCATCTCCCGGATAGAGCGTAATGGCGTCTTGATCGACCAGGCTATTCTGGCGCAACACTCGAAAGAGTTGACTGCCCGACTGGCTGAGCTGGAGTCGAAAGCGCATGAGCTGGCAGGCGAGCCCTTCAACCTCTCCTCCACGAAACAACTTCAGGTGATTCTGTTTGAAAAACAGGGCATCAAACCCACGAAGAAAACACCGGGTGGGGCACCGTCAACCAGCGAAGAGGTGTTAGCCGAACTGGCGCTCGATTATCCGCTGCCTAAAGTGATCCTGGAGCATCGCGGCCTGTCGAAACTGAAATCGACCTATACGGATAAGCTGCCGCAGATGATCAATCCGCTGAGCGGACGGGTGCATACCTCCTATCATCAGGCCGTTACCGCCACCGGGCGCTTGTCCTCTGCCGATCCTAACCTGCAGAACATCCCGGTGCGTAATGACGAGGGACGCCGAATCCGTCAGGCCTTTATTGCCGATAAAGGTTATCGCATTGTGGCGGCCGACTACTCACAGATTGAACTGCGTATCATGGCGCATCTCTCTCAGGATAAAGGCTTACTGGATGCCTTTGCCCAGGGTGAGGATATTCACCGTGCCACGGCATCGGAAGTGTTTGGTGTCGCGCTGGATAAGGTGAGTGGAGAACAGCGTCGCAGCGCCAAAGCGATTAACTTTGGTCTGATTTATGGCATGAGTGCCTTTGGCCTGTCACGTCAGCTCAACATCGGTGCAGGTGAAGCGAAAAAGTATATGGACCTCTACTTTGAACGCTATCCGGGCGTACTGCGCTATATGGAGAACACCCGGCAGCTGGCGGCGAATAAAGGCTATGTTGAAACGCTGGAAGGGCGCCGGCTCTGGCTGCCGGATATTAAATCCAGCAATGCGATTCGCCGCAAAGCCGCAGAGCGTGCCGCCATCAATGCGCCGATGCAGGGAACGGCAGCAGACATCATCAAACGCGCGATGATTGCCGTGGATGAGTGGCTTCAGCAGCAGAATGACAGCGCAGTAAGAATGATCATGCAGGTTCACGATGAACTGGTGTTCGAAGTGAAATCGGAGGCGGTGGAAGCGGCCAGCCAGAAAATCCGTGCGTTAATGGAAGGCAGTGTAAAGCTCGACGTACCGTTACTGGTTGAAGTCGGCGTCGGTGACAACTGGGACGAAGCACACTGATTACCGCCTCCGGGCCGGTTCTGTCGCACAAAACTGGCCCTGATTCAGGCATAAGTAATTCGTTTAGTTGAGCGGTCAGCTGTAACCGGGCGACACCGGGAGCGAAAGCGCGTTTCTAACTGCTTATCGGCTAAACATTTTTTTCGTCATTAAACTACATCACAACGCTATTTTTGTGACGGGTATGGTAAAAAAAGTCCTGTTTTGATGTAAGTAAGCAACAAAAAAGCCTTTGTCAGGCACAAAAAATCAGGTAAAGTTCGTCGCGTAGGGTACAGAGGTAAGATGTTCTATCTTTCAGACCTTTTACTTCACGTAATCGGATTTGGCTGAATTTAGCCGCCCCAGTCATTCTGTGACTGGGGCGTTTTTTATTGGGATTTTTGTTACCGCAGTGTCAGCGGATCAGCGATGCTGCTCACGCGTCCCCGTGCTGTTCCTCAGTCGCCTCATCAGGCATTGCATACCAGCTGTCCAGTTTCTGACGAACCTTATCCACGCCGATTTTCTTCAGCGATGAGAAGAGCTCTACCTGGATATCGCCGCCGAAGCTAAGCGCTGCCTCACGCACGACGTTGAGCTGGGCTTTGCGGGCACCGGAAGCGAGTTTATCGGCTTTGGTGAGCAGCAGCAGAACCGGAATTGCGCTTTCCACCGACCACTGAATCATCTGGCGGTCGAGATCTTTCAGCGGATGACGAATGTCCATCAATACGACCAGCCCCTTCAGCGCCTGACGCTTTTGCAGGTACTCGCCTAACGCACGCTGCCACTTCAGCTTCATCTCTTCCGGCACTTCGGCATAACCGTAGCCTGGCAGGTCGACCAGACGCTTCCCTTCTTTAACTTCAAACAGGTTGATCAGCTGGGTACGTCCCGGTGTTTTACTGGTGCGCGCCAGCCCTTTCTGATTGGTTAACGTGTTCAGCGCACTCGATTTTCCCGCGTTCGAGCGGCCAGCAAAAGCCACCTCAATTCCGGTATCGGCAGGCAGATGACGGATATCCGGCGCGCTCATGACAAAGTGGGTAACGTGATAATTCAATTCAGACAAGGTAACACTCCAGAAAACGCATTAGGGCAATGGCGGCGATTATACGCGTTATGGCGCGAAAGTGCTCAATCGCGTCGTGATAACAGTCCATGTAAGAGATTGACCATTCGCGCTGCGGGTTATGTCGATTTTTACGCGGATTTCTGAAAATAAAATCATCACTATTTCAATGAGTTAATAAGTTTTGCTCTTTTTTTAAGCCAACTATCGGTGGCGCTGACTTGAGGCTTTTACCAGTTGGTCTACATTATTGTGCAGTGAATGGCAGCACACATCAGGATGATGCGCTCAGGGATGTCAGGATGGCAATGAGCGATGGAATGGAACAGGTCAGGGACATGGCCAGACAGGGACAGGGAATAGCTCAGGAGTTGAGCAGGCGCGGGATTGACCGGGATGTTACGAGCCGAAAAGGATTTAAAACATGATTCCTTCTTGTGAAGGTATGAAATAAGGCGACAGCTTGAGCTGTCGCCTTTTTTCTTTGTCGGGTTTCTGCTAGATTTCGCCGCAATTCTATACTGAATAAAAAAGCCAGGACCGAATACTATGAAGCAACCTGCACGAGCTGCCCACGGCAAACCTGCCGTCAAAGCCAAACGCAAATCGCGTGACGAAATTAACCTCGAAGCGCGCGATCGCAAACGCGATAAAAAGCATCGCGGACATGCATCTGGCAGCCGTGCTAATCCGGCGGCGTCGGACAGCAATGGCGCACGCCAGTCAGCCCCCGCAAAAGATCCGCGCATCGGGAGTAAGAAGCCGGTGGCCCTGATCGCCGATGGCAAAACTACCGCCGTCAGGCCACAGAAAAGTGCAGATAAACCGGCAGCCCCGAAGAAAGTGCGCCTGACGCCGGAAGAAGAGCTGGCGAAGCTGGAAAACGATGAACGTCTGGATGCGCTGCTGGATCGCCTGGAAAATGGCGAAACGCTGTCGGCAGAAGATCAGGGCTGGCTGGATGCCTCGCTGGATCGCATCGACGAACTGATGGAGCAGTTAGGCATCGTGATGGACGATGGCGAAGATGAACAGGCAGAAGAGGATATGTACCGTCTGCTGAAGGGCAACTAAGCAAATTTGATCGGCATGCGAGTTCCGCATGCCGTGCTTCTCAGGTAAACGACAATGTTTTGGCCTGGATCAATTTTCGCGCTGCTGGCGACATGTTATCTGCTGTGGTTATTGTTTAAACTACGACGCCTGTCGCGTCTGAAGCAACGTTTACGTCGGGTCTCATCCCGCTCACCTTTCATCCCTTCTTCTTCGCGACCTTCTCTCAGACGACGTCACCGGAAGGAGTGAGCATGCCATCGCTGCAGATTGCCTGGGATCAGGCGTTAATTGAAAAGTACAATTACGCCGGGCCACGTTACACCTCCTATCCCACTGCGCTGGAGTTCAGCGAAGATTATACGGAAACCGATTTTCAGCATGCTGTGGCACGCTATCCCGGGCGTCCGCTGTCGCTTTACGTTCATATCCCTTTCTGCCACCGTCTCTGCTACTTCTGCGGCTGTAATAAGCAGGTGACGCGTCAGCGCCACAAAGCGGACCGCTATCTGGATGTGCTGGAGCAGGAGATTATTCAGCGCGCGCCGCTGTTCCGCCAGCGCCGGGTGACACAGCTTCACTGGGGCGGCGGCACACCGACCTTTCTCGACAGGCAGCAGGTTTCGCGGCTGGTGGGCCTGCTGAAGCAACACTTCAATGTGACCGATGATGCCGAAATGTCGATCGAGGTCGATCCGCGGGAAATGGCGCCGGATATGATCGATCATCTTCGATCGCTGGGCTTTAATCGTCTCAGTATGGGCGTGCAGGACTTCAACAAAGCGGTGCAGGCGCGGGTTAACCGGGTGCAGGATGAGGAGATGATCTTCAGTCTGATGGCCCGCGCTCGTGAACAGGGCTTTCGCTCAACCAGCATCGATCTGATCTACGGTTTACCTCTGCAGACGCCCGACAGCTTCGCCTGGACGCTGGAGCGGGTCGTGGCGCTGAATCCGGACCGTCTCAGCGTCTTCAACTATGCGCATCTGCCGGCGCTGTTTGCGGCACAGCGCAAAATCAAAGAGGATGAACTCCCCTCGGCCCGGCAGAAACTGGATATTTTGCAGCAGACCATCGCGACCCTGACGCAGCAGGGCTATCACTATATCGGCATGGATCACTTTGCGAAGCCGCAGGATGAGCTGGCTGTCGCGCAGCGCGACGGGAAGCTGCATCGCAATTTTCAGGGTTACACGACGCAGGGTGACAGCGACTTGCTGGGGCTGGGTGTCTCCGCCATCAGCATGGTGGGTGACAGCTATGCGCAGAACCAGAAAGACCTTAACAGCTGGTACAGCAGTGTGGAACAGCAGGGGAATGGCCTGTGGCGCGGCGTCGCCTTAACCCGCGATGACTGTCTGCGGCGGGACGTGATTAAAACACTGATTTGCCACTTTTCGCTCGATTTTGCCGCAACAGAGGCGCAGTGGGGAATTTGCTTTCATGACTACTTTGCTGAAGATCTGGCGCTGCTGAAACCCTTAATTGCCGACGGGCTGGTGGAGCAGACGACGACGGGGCTGGAAGTGACGGGGATTGGCCGGTTGCTGGTCCGCAATATCTGTATGTGCTTTGATCGCTATCTGCGGCAGAAAGCCCGTCAGCAGCAGTTTTCGCGCGTGATCTAGAGAAACGGGCTGGCAGACCTCGCCAGCCCGAACTGAACCCCTATTCCATCCCCAGCTCTTTCAGCTTGCGCGTCAGGGTGTTGCGTCCCCATCCCAGCAGACGTGCGGCTTCCTGCTTGTGGCCCTGGGTATGGCGCAGCGCCGTAGTCAGCAGCGTCCGCTCCATCTCGGGCTGGGCTTCTGACAGCAGATTCTGATGACCGGAACGCAGCGCGCGGTCGGCCCACTGAGCCAGCAGCGTTGCCCAGCTGTCAGGCAGTGACTGCACCGGGTTTTCCGGTGTGCTGGACTCAAACAGCTCGCCGGGCAGATCCTGAATCAGCACTTCCTGACCGGCCGCCATCACCGTCAGCCAGCGACAGGTATTTTCCAGCTGGCGCACGTTACCTGACCAGTGCAGACGGGTCAGCGCCGTTTCGGTTTCCGGATGCAGAATCTTCGCTTCTACCCCCAGCTCACGGGCCGCCACCTGCAGGAAATAACGCGCCAGACGCGGGATATCTTCACGACGCTCACGCAGCGGCGGCAGATGCACACGAATTACATTCAGGCGGTGGAACAGATCCTCACGGAACTTGCCTTCCTGCACGCGTAATTCCAGGTTCTGGTGGGTAGCCGCAATGATCCGCACGTCCACTTTGACCGGCGCATAGCCGCCGACGCGATAGAACTGACCATCGGCCAGCACGCGCAGCAGTCGGGTCTGCACATCCAGCGGCATGTCGCCAATCTCATCCAGAAACAGCGTGCCCCCATCTGCCTGCTCAAAACGGCCCTGACGGATCTGGTTTGCACCGGTAAAGGCGCCTTTCTCGTGACCGAACAGTTCTGACTCAATCAAATCTTTGGGGATCGCCGCCATATTCAGCGCGATAAACGGTGCTTTGGTGCGTGGGCTGTGCCGGTGCAGCGCATGGGCGACCAGCTCTTTACCGGTGCCCGACTCACCATTGATCAGGACGCTGATTGAGGAGCGCGACAACCGCCCGATGATGCGGAACACATCCTGCATCGCGGGCGCTTCCCCGATAATATCGGTGGTCGGTCCGCTGACCGGCTGATTACGCGGCTGCTGCTGCTCCTGATAGTGACTGATGGCACGCTCTACCAGCGCAACCGCCTCATCAATATCGAACGGCTTAGGCAGGTAATCAAACGCCCCCTGCTGATAGGCGCTGACTGCGGCATCGAGATCGGAATGCGCCGTCATAATGATGACCGGCAGCATCGGATGACGCTGTTTAATCTGTTTCAGCAGCGCCAGACCATCCATACCGGGCATGCGAATATCTGACAGTAAAACGTCCGGGGTTTTGGTTGAGAGGGCATCCAGCACCTCACCTGCGCTGTCAAACGTCGCACAGCTCAAACCGGCTCCAGTGAGCGCGCGTTCAAGCACCCAGCGGATGGAGCTATCGTCATCGACGATCCAGACTATCCCTCGTTGCATAGAAACCTCACTGGCGAATAGGCAGGTAGACCGAGAATTCGGTGTGACCCGGCCAACTGTTAAATTCTATTTTTCCTGAATGCTGATCAATCAGGCTACGGGCGATGGAGAGACCTAAACCGGTTCCGCCTTCACGTCCACTGACCATCGGATAGAAAAGCGTATCCTGTAGCTGGGCCGGAATACCGGGGCCATCATCTTCAATATCTATTCGTGCTACCAGGCGATAACGGGTGCCATGCAGCGTCAGCTGAAAAGCCGTACGGGTGCGAATAACAATCGTCCCGCCGTCGTCGCCCAGCGCCTGAAGCGCATTGCGTACGACGTTAAGCAGCACCTGTTCAATCTGGTCAGGGTCGTGCGGCAGTTCCGGCAGGCTGGGATCGTAATCCCGCACCAGGGAGACATTCTCCGGCAGCTCCATCGACACCAGATTGACCACCCGCTCAGCCACCTGGTGAATGCTCTGGGTAATGTGCATCCCCGGCTGCTGTGGCCCTAACAGACGATCCACCAGATTCCGCAACCGGTCGGCCTGTTCAATAATGACCCTGGTATATTCATTCAGCGAGGGATCGGGCAGGGCGCGTGATAAAAGCTGTGCCGCGCCGCGCAATCCTCCCAGCGGATTTTTTATCTCATGGGCCAGGCCGCGAACCAGATCGCGTGCAGCCACCTGCTGGGCGTGCTGTAACTGCTCCTGACTGAGGCGACGCTGGTTATCCATCGGCGCCATTTCCATCAGAATCAAGCCATCGGGTAAACGCTGTGCGGTCAGCGACATAATATGTGCGCGACCATCGACTACCAGCGTGACCTCACTGTCAGTGAATCCCTGGCCAGCCTCAAGACTCTCGCGCATCACCTCAATATTCAGCGAAAAGTAGCCGGTTAAATCCGGTAACGGCGTGCCGAACAACTTGCGTGAGCTCTGCGCCAGTAATTGCTGCGCCGCCGGGTTGGCGTAATGAATAACCAGGTCGTTATCCACCAACAAAATACTGTTGATTAAAGCGTTGAGAATCTGCCCGGCGTCGGGCAGAGAGCCAGTTGCCATACAACGTTCCTCTGCACTAAATAGGTGCATTCTGGTGTTTAAGCCGAAAAGCGGGAGAATGAACGGTGAATTCGCGGAGAAAAAAGCCCATCCGAAGATGGGCTAAAAGTTTCCACGGCAACAAAAACGTCTGATCAGTTAAACGCTGTAGTACAGCTCGAACTCAACCGGGTGTGGCGTCATGCGAACGCGGTCCATCTCAGTTTTACGCAGTTCGATGTAAGCATCGATAGATTCATCAGTGAAGACACCACCGCGGGTCAGGAACTCGCGATCTTCGTTCAGTGCATTCAGCGCTTCTTCCAGCGAGCCTGCAACTTTTGGAATCTCAGCTTCTTCTTCCGGTGGCAGGTCGTACAGGTTTTTATCCATCGCATCGCCAGGGTGGATTTTGTTGATGATGCCATCAAGGCCAGCCATCAGCAGTGCGGTGAACGCCAGGTATGGGTTAGCCGCTGGATCCGGGAAGCGCGCTTCAATACGACGG
The DNA here is from genome assembly GCF_026541045.1 of Pantoea sp. GM_Pan_3. Lineage (NCBI taxonomy): Bacteria > Pseudomonadati > Pseudomonadota > Gammaproteobacteria > Enterobacterales > Erwiniaceae > Pantoea > Pantoea sp. GM_Pan_3. The sequence goes on from NZ_JALNVA010000010.1 coordinate 13,032, forward strand.
GCTTTCGGGCTGGCCACTACCGGGATACGGATAGACGCGGAACGGTTACGGGCAGAGTAAGCCAGCATAACCGGTGCTTCGTAACCCGGAACCAGACGCTTGTAGGAGTTGGTGGTCGGGTTCGCCAGGGCGTTGATCGCTTTAGCGTGCTTGATGATACCGCCGATGTAGAACAGCGCCATTTCAGACAGGCCGCCGTACTTATCGCCCGCGAACAGGTTCTGGCCACCTTTAGAGAGTGACATGTGGCAGTGCATGCCTGAACCGTTGTCGCCAAACATTGGCTTCGGCATAAAGGTCGCGGTCTTACCGTAAGCGTGCGCGACGTTGTGAACGACATATTTGTAGATCTGAATTTCGTCAGCTTTTTTGGTCATGGTATTGAAGCGGGTCGCCACTTCGTTCTGACCTGCGGTCGCCACTTCGTGGTGATGCGCTTCAACCACCAGGCCCATCTGCTCCATGGTCAGACACATGGCAGAACGGATGTCCTGTGATGAGTCAACCGGTGGAACCGGGAAGTAGCCGCCTTTCAGACCTGGACGGTGACCTTTGTTACCGCCTTCGTACTCTTTACCGGTGTTCCATGCCGCTTCGATATCGTCGATAGCAACGTGTGAGCCGGAAGTTGATGAACCGAAACGGATGTCATCGAACAGGAAGAATTCAGGTTCTGGTCCAAACAGGACGGTATCGGCGATACCGGAAGAGCGCAGGAAATCTTCAGCGCGTTTGGCGATAGAACGTGGATCGCGGTCGTAGCCCTGCATGGTGCCTGGCTCGAGAATGTCACAACGGATGATCAGCGTAGAATCTTCGAAGAAAGGATCCATGACCGCCGTGGTAGCGTCAGGCATCAGCACCATGTCTGATTCGTTGATGCCTTTCCAGCCGCCGATAGACGAACCATCGAACATTTTGCCTTCTTCGAAGAAGTCAGCGTTAACCTGGTGAGCAGGGATCGTAACATGCTGTTCTTTACCTTTGGTATCGGTAAAACGCAGGTCAACAAACTTAACTTCATGCTCGTTCATCATCGAGAGAACGTGTTCAGCGGACATACTCAACTCTCCTGGAAATGGTCTTTCATTATCTACATGGCGAGGAAACGTCGTTTCCGGAGGGCGTGGCGGGAAAGGGAATTCCTGACCACTCTTTTCCGGCACGCTCTTCAACCGACATCTGACTGGCGTTTACGCTTGTTACAGATAAAGCGAATTCTGTGCCAACTTTTTTGATGTTGCTTAAATCGCCTTATGATGCACCTTTTTGTCGTAATGCGGCTGCACCACGATGGTTTTAGTGCACCATAACAGTGCTGAAGGTGAATTTACAGGCACCAATTTGGTGCATAGGACCAACTTAGTGCATTTTCTGCACCGGGAACAGTGCGAATTTGCGTCAATGCAATAATCTTTCAGTGAAAAGTGTGATCGTGTTCAGTCTTCCGCTTAATCCGTGTACAATAGCGCGCTATTTCTAATGCCTGAGGCAAAGCTGTGATCGAAAATTTGCGTAACATCGCCATCATCGCGCACGTTGACCATGGAAAGACCACCCTGGTTGACAAACTGCTGCAACAATCCGGTACTTTTGATGCCCGTACCGAAGCAACCGAGCGCGTGATGGACTCCAATGATTTGGAGAAAGAGCGTGGGATTACCATCCTCGCAAAAAACACCGCCATTAAGTGGAATGACTACCGTATCAACATCGTTGATACCCCAGGACACGCCGACTTCGGTGGTGAAGTTGAGCGCGTCATGTCCATGGTGGACTCGGTGCTGCTGGTTGTAGATGCGATGGATGGCCCTATGCCGCAAACCCGCTTCGTGACCAAAAAAGCGTTCGCGCATGGTCTGAAGCCGATTGTGGTTATCAACAAGGTAGACCGCCCGGGCGCACGTCCGGATTGGGTTGTGGATCAGGTGTTTGACCTGTTCGTTAACCTGGATGCGACTGATGAGCAGCTCGACTTCCCTATCATTTTCGCCTCTGCGCTGAATGGTATTGCAGGTCTTGACCACACCGATATGGCTGACGATATGACCCCGCTGTACCAGGCCATCGTTGACCACGTTTCACCTCCACAGGTTGAAGTTGAAGCGCCACTGCAGATGCAAATCTCGCAGCTGGACTACAACAACTACCTGGGCGTGATCGGCATCGGCCGCATCAAGCGCGGTAAAGTGAAGCCTAACCAGCAGGTTACTATCATCGATAGCGAAGGCAAAACCCGTAACGGTAAAGTCGGCAAAGTCCTGACTCACCTGGGTCTTGAGCGTATCGACAGCGATCTGGCTGAAGCGGGCGATATCATTGCTATCACCGGTCTGGGTGAGCTGAACATCTCTGACACCATCTGTGACACGCAGAATGTGGAAGCGCTGCCAGCCCTGAGCGTCGATGAACCTACCGTAACCATGTTCTTCAACGTCAACACCTCACCGTTCTGCGGTAAAGAAGGTAAGTACGTGACGTCGCGCCAGATCCTGGAGCGTCTGAACAAAGAACTGGTTCACAACGTGGCACTGCGCGTTGAAGAAACCGAAGACTCGGACGCATTCCGCGTTTCAGGTCGTGGTGAGCTGCACCTGTCTGTTCTGATCGAAAACATGCGTCGTGAAGGTTTCGAACTGGCGGTATCCCGTCCGAAAGTTATCTTCCGTGAATTCGAAGGCCGTAAACAGGAGCCATTCGAGAACGTCACGCTGGATATCGAAGAAACGCATCAGGGTTCCGTTATGCAAGCCATGGGCGAGCGTAAAGGCGACCTGAAAAACATGGACCCGGACGGTAAAGGCCGCGTACGTCTTGACTACGTGATCCCAAGCCGTGGTCTGATCGGCTTCCGTAACGAATTCATGACCATGACTTCCGGTACCGGTCTGCTTTACTCCACCTTCAGCCACTACGACGACATTCGTCAGGGCGAAGTGGGTCAGCGTCAGAACGGCGTCCTGATCTCTAACGGTCAGGGTAAAGCGGTTGCGTTCGCCCTGTTCGGTCTGCAGGATCGCGGTAAGCTGTTCCTGGGTCACGGTGCAGAAGTCTATGAAGGCCAGATCATCGGTATTCACAGCCGTTCTAACGACCTGACCGTGAACTGTCTGACCGGTAAGAAGCTGACCAACATGCGTGCTTCCGGTACAGATGAAGCCACCACCCTGGTTCCACCGCAGAAAATGACGCTGGAGCAGGCTATCGAGTTCATCGATGATGACGAACTGGTAGAAGTGACTCCGCTGTCAGTGCGTATCCGTAAACGGCATCTGACCGAAAACGACCGTAAACGTGCTTCACGTGGTCCTAAAGACGCGTAATCGTGCTTTAGCGTAATAAAGAGCCCCGCCATGCGGGGCTTTTTTTTGCCTGCGATTCCGCGCCTGCCCGCCGGGCCAGCCAATTATTGTCTGCTGTGACACGCTTTTTGCCCACCCGCTGCCGTTTACGCCTTTCTCTCCGGTGCTGGCTGTTCAGCCTGCGTTTTTGCCGCTAGAGTGAATACTCCAGGGAACCGAAGGAGGCGCACCATGCTGTATATCTTTGATTTAGGCAATGTGATTATCGATATCGACTTTAACCGCGTGCTGGGCGTCTGGAGTGACCTTAGCCGTGTGCCGCTGGCCTCACTGCAAAGCCATTTCCGGATGGATGAGGCGTTCGAACAGCATGAACGCGGTGAGATCAGCGATGAAGATTTTGCGCTGGCCCTCTGCGAAAAGCTGGAGATCGCTCTCAGCTATGAACAGTTTGCCGCGGGCTGGCAGGCGGTGTTCGTTGACGTGCGTCCGGAAACGCTGGCGCTGATGAACCGGCTGCGGCTGGAGGGGCATCGGGTCGTGATCCTCTCCAATACCAATAAGCTGCACTGCGCCTTCTGGCCAACGCAGTACCCCGACGTGCAGCAGGCGGCCGACAAGCTCTACCTGTCACAGGAGCTGGGCATGCGGAAGCCGGAAGCCCGCATTTATCAGCATGTGCTGGATGCGGAAGGGGTAACGGCCGATCAGGCGGTCTTTTTTGATGATAACGCAGAAAATATCGAGGCGGCCCGGGCGCTGGGTATCGAAAGCGTGCTGGTGACGGACAGCCGCACGGTTCCCGACTGGTTTGCAGGTCGACAGTAACGCATGAAGTCACGAACATTTCGTCCCGGGCTGCATGCCTTCTGGCTGTGGCTCAGGCTGCTGTGGAAACGCATTGACGAAGATGGCATGACAACCCAGGCGGGCAACCTGGCCTATGTCTCACTGCTGGCGCTGGTGCCGCTGATTGCGGTGGTGTTTGCGCTGTTTGCGGCGTTTCCGGTCTTCTCCGACATCAGCGTGCAGCTGAAGCAGTTTGTCTTTAATAACCTGATGCCCGCCGCAGGCAATACGCTGCAACGCTATCTTGAGCAGTTTGTGGCTAACGTCAACCGGATGACGGCGGTCGGGGCCGTTGGCCTGATTGTGACGGCCCTGCTGCTGATGCATTCGGTCGATACCGCGCTGAATACCATCTGGCGCAGCCATAAGAAGCGGCCGATGGTTTACTCTTTTGCGGTCTACTGGATGATCCTGACCCTCGGCCCGCTGCTGGCCGGTGCCAGCCTGGCGATCAGCTCCTATCTGCTGTCGCTGCGCTGGATTAATGTTACCGGGGTCACCAGCCTGGTTGATCAGATGCTGCGTATTTTTCCGCTTCTGCTCTCGTGGCTCGCCTTCTGGCTGCTCTACAGTATTGTCCCCACTCAGCGCGTGCCGCCGCGTGATGCGCTGATTGGTGCACTGGTCGCCGGGGCGCTGTTTGAGCTGGGCAAAAAGGCCTTTGCGCTCTATGTTACGATGTTCCCCTCTTATCAGTTGATCTACGGTGTTCTGGCCGTGATCCCGATTCTGTTTCTCTGGGTCTACTGGACCTGGTGTATTGTGTTGCTGGGTGCTGAAATAACCGTAACGCTAGCCGATTACCGGCAGCTGAAACAGCAGCACAAAGATGAGCAACGCGAGGAAAGATGATTGCATTGATTCAGCGCGTAACGCGCGCCAGCGTCAGCGTCGATCAGGATGTGACCGGTGAAATTGGTGCCGGACTACTGGTCCTGCTGGGGGTGGAGAAGGGCGATGACAATGCGCGTGCGGAACGTCTCGCAGAACGCGTACTGGGCTATCGCATCTTTAGTGATGAGCAGGGCAAAATGAACCTGAGTCTCCGCCAGACGGGGGGAAGCGTGCTGGTGGTGTCACAGTTTACGCTGGCCGCTGACACGCAAAAAGGGATGCGCCCCTCCTTTTCTGGTGGCGCCGAGCCGGCTGAGGCTGAGCGCCTGTATGAGTACTTCAGCGACTGCTGTCGGCAGCAGGGCATTACCACGGCGAATGGCCGTTTCGCGGCAGATATGCAGGTTTCGCTGGTGAACGATGGTCCGGTGACGTTCTGGTTACAGGTGTGAGATCGTCAGCTGAGCGGCAGGGAACAGGCCACACCTCCGAGCGGGAGAAACATTTTATGTATCACCTTCGTGTGCCTCAGACAGCGGAAGAGCTGGATATCTACTATCAGTTCCGCTGGGAAATGTTACGTAAACCGCTGCGTCAGCCGCAGGGGTCTGAACGTGACGCCTGGGATGCCCTAGCGCATCATCAGATGGTGGTGGACGAGCAGGGAAATCCGGTCGCCATCGGTCGTCTCTACATTAATGCCGACAACGAGGCCGCGATCCGCTTCATGGCCGTTCATCCCTCCGTGCAGGGCAAAGGGCTGGGAACGCTGGTGGCAATGACGCTGGAGTCAGTGGCGCGTCAGGAAGGTGCCAAGCGGGTAACCTGCAGTGCCCGGGAAGATGCTGTCGCTTTCTTCGCGAAACTCGGCTACGTCAATCAGGGCGAGATAACCGCGCCGCAGACCACGCCGGTTCGTCACTTTCTGATGATTAAGCCGGTCATTACGCTGGATGACATTCTGCACCGCGCCGACTGGTGCGGGCAACTGCAACAGGCCTGGTACGATCACATCCCGCTCAGCGAGAAAATGGGGGTCCGCATTCTGCAGTTTACCGGGCAGAAATTTATTACCACCATGCCCGAGGCGGGCAACCAGAATCCGCACCATACCCTGTTCGCCGGCAGCCTCTTTTCGCTGGCAACACTGACCGGCTGGGGATTGATCTGGTTGCTGCTGCGCGAGCGTCATCTCGGTGGAACGATTATTCTGGCAGATGCCCACATTCGCTATAGCCATCCTATCAGCGGGCGGCCCGGCGCGATTGCCGATCTGGGCTCATTAAGCGGCGATCTCGATCGTCTGGCGCGTGGCCGTAAAGCGCGCGTGCAGCTTGAAGTGGAGCTGTTCGGCGATGATGAGTGTGGCGCAGTGTTTGAAGGCGTTTATATCGTGCTGCCCGCCGATCCCGACGGACCGCTGGAAGAGGGCGGTTCCGGCGCACGTATCAATTAATCAGCAGGGCCGCACCCGCGGCCCTGCTGCGATTATCGGACCTCACCGGCCTGCATGGTCTGCTGCAGCTGCTGACTGTCGGTTGTCACCGACAGCGTGCCATTTACCGTCGGACGAAGTGGCTGATCAGCGCGTAACGCACCGTTGAGTTGCAGCTGCATATTGCTGTCTCCCGTTAGCGGCAATGCGGGCCATCCCCAGTTCTGCAATACGTTCGCCGGCACCGCACGACCGGTCAGCTGCAGCGTCAGCGGACGGGCGGATTGCTGGCCCACGGTGGCCGTTCCTTCGAGCAGTCCCTTGTTACTGAACGCGCTCAGCTCCGTCACCTTAATCTGCTCTGCATCAGCACTCAGCGCAATGGATGGGTGACGCAGATCGGTACGGTTAAAGGTGGACTCCGCCGCATTCAGGCTCAGCTTACCCGACCAGATCCCCCACTGATGCTGCTGCGCCAGTCGCAGATTCTCACCCGTGCCATCCAGTGATGTCAGCTGGAAAGGAAAGGCCGGATTGATATCGATAATCAGGTTCCGGTTCGACATAAAACGCGTTACCTCTACACTCTCCAGCCACGCGGGCAGGGTTGCCTGCCAGCGGTCGCGCCAGTCCTGCGGCAGGGTATATTCCAGCCCGGCAACGGCCAGATTTTTCAGGGTCAGGCGTTTATCGCTGCGCGACCAGTCACCGTCAGCCCGAATCACACCGTTCGCCCAGCGTGAACTGAACTGCGTCAGTGCGATGCCCTGCGGAGAAAAATCCAGGTTAACGATAGGGTCGTTAAGCTCGAAACCCCCGTTGATAAAATTGCTGGCATTCAGCGCCAGTGAACCATCATTACTCTGCCAGTCGTCTCCCTGCCAGTTAACGTTTCTCAGCGTCAGGTCGAGGTCAGTTACCGCCCAGTCCGGTCCCTGCAGACGGGCATCGGTCAGATCGAGTCGCGTAATCGCGATGGAGGGAACCACCTGCAGGCTGTGCAGGAAGTCTTTCAGGCTGCTGGCGGTCTGCAGACGGATATCGTTCAGTCGCAGCTGGTTGATTTTCCAGTTGCCCTGGGCATCCCGTTCACCGTTACCGGTCATGGAGCCGCGCGCCAGATCGGCACCGATATTGTCAAAGCGCATCCGGCCCTGGGACACACTTCCCTGAATCAGTACGTTCTCGCCCGCCACATTGTTCAGCGTCATGCTGCCGGCGCTCATCTGGAAGCGGGCATCGCGGCCCAGCATATCGCGGGCGGTCGGTTTCCACGGCAGAATGCCGCCATTCACCTGCTGAGCAAACAGCGGTAACGCGCTGCCGGGGCTGTCGAGACGCATGTTATTGAGTTGCAGGCGGTCAGCCTGAATCGGAAGCGCGCTGTCTGGCGTCAGGTTAGCCAGATTCACTTCCCCGTCGCGCAGCTCAAGACTGCTGAAATGCAGCGGATCGCTGAACTGAATCAGGGCCAGACCGAGATCGACCCGCTTTGCTACCAGCACCGCCGGCTGCCCATCGTGACCAAAGCTGAAATCATCCAGAATGATGTGAGAGGGCGAGGAGAAATTGTGTTCAATTTTACTCAGGGAGAGATGCCATTCGGTTTTGTCGCTCACCCACCGGCTAAACCAGCCTGCACCCCACTGTGTCTGCAGCAGCACATAGATCACCACCAGGGTGAAAAGCAGCAGTAACAGTATGGTGAGGAAAAACTTTCCAAGAAATTTCATCGCATCCTTCCCGCGTTCAATCCGGTGAGAGGTTGTTATGCCTGAATTACCGTTACAGCTCAACAGCCTGGATGTAAATACGAAGAAATAGCAGGCAGGCCGAAGCCTGCCCGTGGCCTTACTTCTCTGGCGGGAAAATCAGGTTGAGCAGGATAGCGGTAATACCGCCTGCGGCAATGCCCGAAGAGAGCAGGGTTTTCAGCCAGTCAGGGGCAAACTGCAGGATCAGTGGCTGCTGGGAAACACCCAGGCCCACGGCCAGCGACAGCGCAATAATCATGATGGCGCGGCGGTTGAGCGGCTCGCGTGACACGATGCGAACGCCCGACGCAGCAATGGTGCCGAACATCACAATGGTGGCACCGCCAAGCACCGGCTCAGGGATCAGCTGCACCAGACCACTGACCGCCGGGAACAGCCCCAGCACAATCAGCATCAGCGCCACCACAAAGCCCACGTAGCGGCTGGCCACGCCGGTTAACTGAATCACCCCATTATTCTGACCGAAGCAGGAGTTAGGAAAGGTGTTAAACAGCGCAGAGACAAAGGAGTTCAGGCCATTCGCCAGCACGCCGCCCTTCAGGCGTTTCATATAGAGAGGGCCGCTCACCGGCTGCTCTGATACATCCGAGGTGGCCGTGATGTCGCCGATGGTCTCCAGTGAGGTCACCATAAACACCAGCATCAGGGGGATGAGCAGGTTCCAGTCGAAGCCCAGTCCGTAATAGAGCGGGCTGGGTACCCTGATCAGCGGCTGATCGGCCGGGAGACCTGAGGCAGGCAGCATGCCCATGGCCCAGGCCAGCAGATAGCCGACCGCCATCGCAATCACCAGGGAGGCGACACGCAGGTAAGGGTTTTTCTGCCGGTTAAGCAGCACGATCACCAGCAGCACCGCGCCGGCCAGCATCAGGTTTTTCGGCGCGCCAAAGGTGTGATCGTTAATCGCACCGAATCCCCCGCCGATAGAGGTGAGTCCCACCTGAATCAGCGACAGGCCGATAATCATGACCACGATACCGGACACCAGCGGGGTAATGATCCGGCGTGCCAGGTGCAGGACGCGGGACAGTACCATCTCAGTACAGGAGGCCACCATCAGCGTACCAAACAGGGCCGCCATCATGGTGGGAACATCCGCACCGCCGTTTTTCAGCGCCATCCCCCCCATGATTAAGGGGGTGACGAAGTTGAAGCTGGTTCCCTGAATCGACAGCAGGCCCGAACCGACCGGTCCCCAGGTTTTGATCTGCAGCAGTGATGCCACACCCGAGGCAAACAGCGACATGCTGATGATGTGCCGGGTGTCTTCTGCGGGCAGGCCCAGTGCCTGACAGATCAGTATCGCGGGCGTGATGACGGCCACAAACATGGCCAGCAGATGCTGAGCGGCAGCAAACAGCGTCTGCGGAAGGGGAGGACGATCGTCGAGGCGGTAAATCAGTTCGCTTTGCAGAGCGGAGGGCTGGTCTGGCTGCGGATTGGTGGACATCTTCTGCTCTTCCCGAAAAAGTGTGTGGCGATTGTAATCATCCGCAGGCCAAAAGCAATCGTTTGCCCGGCTGAGGTGAAAAGTGGGTGCGGGCAGGGGCGTGACTCAGACGTTGGTATAACGGGTATTTTCCGGCAGCCAGCGTTCAATCAGGGCGCTGGCCTGTTCGGGATAGTGCTGGTGGATGTGACGCGCGACACGCTGAACTTCGGGCACCATCGCCTGATCGCGCAGCAGGTCGGCCACTTTAAACTCGGCGTTACCGGTCTGGCGGGTGCCCAGCAGCTCACCTGGCCCGCGTATCTCCAGATCGAACTGGGCAATGACGAAGCCATCGTTGCTGTCTCGCAGCACCTGCAAACGCTTCTGCGCCGTCTTGCTGAGCGGCGCTTTGTAGAGCAGCACACAGTGTGAAGCCACCGCACCGCGACCGACCCGGCCCCGCAGCTGATGCAGCTGTGCCAGGCCTAACCGTTCCGGATTCTCAATAATCATCAGGCTGGCGTTAGGCACGTCTACCCCGACTTCAATCACGGTGGTCGCCACCAGCAGTTGCAGCTCGTTTGCTTTAAACGCCTGCATCACCGCCTGTTTCTCGGCGGGTTTCATCCGGCCATGCACCAGGCCTATATTCAACGCAGGCAGGGCCGTTTTAAGGGCTTCCCAGCTCGCCTCTGCCGCCTGCGCCTCCAGTAATTCTGACTCTTCAATCAGGGTGCAGACCCAGTAGGCCTGACGCCCTTCGCGGCAGGCGTGTTCCACCCGTGCGACGATCTCATCCCGTCGGGAGTCGGGAATGGCCACGGTGGTCACCGGTGTGCGTCCCGGCGGCAGCTCGTCGATGGTTGAGGTATCCAGATCGGCATAGGCGGTCATCGCCAGGGTGCGCGGAATGGGGGTGGCGGTCATGATCAGCTGATGCGGATGGAAACCCTGCTCCTCACCTTTTTCCCACAGCGCAAGGCGCTGATGGACGCCGAACCGATGCTGTTCATCAATGATGACCAGCGCCAGTCCCTTAAACTGCACCTGTTCCTGAAACAGAGCATGGGTGCCGACGACCATCGCCACCTGACCGCTGGCGATCGCTTCCTGCTGCGCCTGACGCGCTTTGCCTTTCTGTTTCCCGGCCAGCCAGCCGACTTCAATTCCCAGCGGTGCAAACCACTGACGGAAGTTACTGGCGTGCTGTTCAGCCAGCAGTTCGGTCGGTGCCATCAGCGCCACCTGTTTACCGTGGGCGATCACGTTCAGCGCAGCGAGCGCAGCCACCAGCGTCTTGCCTGAGCCAACATCACCCTGCACCAGTCGCATCATCGGAAAGTCATTCGCCAGATCGTTTTCTATCTCCGCCACTACCCTTTTCTGCGCCTGGGTGGGCGAGAAGGGCAGCGCGGCCAGCAGCTGGTCACTCAGGTTATGGCGCGGCGGCATGGGCAACGCGTAATAGCGCTGCGCACCGGCGCGCACCGCCAGCATACTCAGGTTGTGCGCCAGCAACTCTTCCAGAATCAGGCGGCGCTGGGCCGGATGGCGGCCACTCTCCAGTTCGCTGAGCCGGAGGTCGGGCGGTGGGCGATGCAGCGTGCGTAAGGCATCGGGCAGGCTGATCAGACCGCCGCTCAGCTCCTGCGGCAGCAGTTCGGCTATCGGGCAGCTCTCCAGCAGCGTCAGCGCCTGATCGGTCAGATTACGCAGCGTGGCCTGGCGGATACCTTCGGTGGTGGGATAAACCGGCGTTAAGGTCTCTTCCAGCGTTACACTGCTCTGTTCGCCCTGGATGCGGTATTCAGGATGGATAATCTCAGCGCCACGCTGGCCGCGCTTGATTTCACCATAGGCGGTAACGTGACGACCCGGCGACAGGTTGTTCTTCATACCGGCATTGAAATTGAAGAAGCGCATGGTCAGCACGCCGCTGCCATCGCTGATCTGGCAGACCATCATCCGGCGGCGACCAAAGGTGATATCCGTGTGCAGCACTTCGCCTTCTACGGTGGCCCAGATGCCAGGCAGCAGATCGTTAATGGCATAGAGCTGAGTGCGATCTTCGTAGCGCAGCGGGAGATGAAGCAGAAGATCCTGGATGGTGTGCAGGCCTATTCTGGCCAGCTTTGCTGCCTGGCTGGCACCGACGCCGGTCAGGGTACTGAGCGGGATGGCATCCAGCAGACGGCCTTTCATCGTCTTTTACCGGTCGATTGCATCGTCGCCCACCAGCTGGGATCGGCGTCAACTTCACCCTGGGCGTTGATGCGCGGATAGGGCAACCCTTTCTGTCTGGCGACGCGCGCCAGCACCGGGAATCCGCCTTCGAACAGCAGACGCTGCTGTTCCTCTTCGTCCAGCAGGCTGTAGTCGCGCAGATAGAGCCCCGCATTCTGCCGCTGCCGCTGTGCTTCGTACAGGATCAGCGCGCAGGCGACCGAGACATTCAGCGACTGAACCATCCCCACCATCGGAATAACGATCTGCCGATCGGCCAGCGCCAGTGCTTCTTCGGTAATCCCGGTTTTTTCCTGTCCCATCAGGATGCAGGTCGGCAGGGTGTAATCGATCTCGCGGAAATCAACGGCATCCGCAGAGAGATGGGTCGCTAAAACCTGCATCTTCTGCTGTTTTAGCTGTTTTACGGCATCGCCGATGGTGGGATGGGTGACCACTTTCACCCAGCTGTTGCTGCCGGCAGAGGCAGAAGCCTGCGTGCGCATCCGCTGGCTGGGCCAGACCGCATGCACTTCGTGGATGCCCACGGCGTCGGCTGTGCGGATCACTGCGGAAACATTGTGCGGCTTATGCACCTGCTCCATACAGACCGTGAGATCGTGCTGGCGCAGTGCCAGCATCGCCTGAATCCGGGCAAAACGTTGATCGTTCATGCACTAATTACGGTTACGGTGGACTTTAATCACATCCGGCATCACGCGGATTTTCCGCATGATGTTGGCCAGATGGACGCGGTCACGGGCGGTCAGGCGGATAAAGGCGCTGTAAACGCGGCCATCGCGCTCTTCGGTATTCAGGCTCTGAATATTCGAGCCGGCGGTGTTAATCGCCGCCGTCAGGTTAGCCAGCGCGCCCTGATGGTTAAACATGTCGACCTTGATCTCCGCCACGAACTCCTGCTCAGTGACTTTGTCCCACTCGACCGGCATGAATTTTTCAGGCTCTTTCTGATAGCCGCGAATATTCCGGCAGGATTCGTGATGCACCACCAGCCCTTTTCCGGGGCTGACATGGGCCACAATCGGGTCACCAGGAATAGGGCGGCAGCATTTGGCGAAGGTAATCAATACGCCATCAGCGCCCTTTATCGGCAGCTTACCGCGTTTGCTGTTGCTGATCGTCTTGTTGTCAGCCTGCAGCAGGTTCTTCGCCACCACCACGCTCATCGCGTTGCCCAGACCGATCTCGGCCAGCAGATCGTCGAGCGAGGTCAGCTTCATGCGATCCAGCTCCTGGCGGATATTCTCAGCCGGGATTTCAGCCAGTTTACGGCTGCCGCCCAGCGCATGGCTGAGCAGGCGGCGACCCAGATTGACCGAGTCTTCGCGCTTAAGGTTTTTCAGCAGCTGACGGATTTTGGCACGGGCTTTGGAGCTGACGACGAAGTTAAGCCAGGCGGCGTTAGGCCGGGCGCCTGGGGCGGTAATGATCTCAATCGTCTGCCCGCTGGTCAGCGGCTGCGACAGCGGATAAGGCTGGCGATCGACGCGCGCGCCGACGCAGGCATGACCAATATCGGTGTGAACCGCATAGGCGAAGTCCACCGGTGTCGCGCCGGTGGGCAGTTCCACAATGCGGCCTTCAGGCGTAAAGACGTAGATCTCGTCAGGAAAGAGATCGGACTTCACGCTCTCAATAAATTCAAATGAGCTGCCCGCACTCTGTTGCAGCTCCAGCAGGCTTTGCAGCCAGCGCTGGGCGCGAATCTGTGCGGTGGTGCCACTTTCGCCCGCCTGTTTGTAGGCCCAGTGCGCAGCGACCCCCATCTCCGCCATCTGATCCATATCCTCGGTGCGAATCTGCACCTCAACCGGCACGCCGTGCGGGCCAATCATGGAGGTATGGAGCGACTGATAGCCGTTAGCTTTGGGGATGGCGATGTAATCTTTCACGCGACCCGGACGCGGCTTATAGAGGCTGTGCATCTGGCCCAGAACGCGATAGCAGGTATCCAGGTCTTTCACGATGACGCGAAAGGCGTAGATATCCATGATCGAGTGAAAACGCTGCTCTTTCAGCGTCATTTTGCGGTAGATCGAGTAAAGATGCTTTTCACGACCGCTGACGCGGCAGGGGATGCCCGCTTCCTGCAAACGGCCATCGATCTCAGAAAGAATCTTCTGGATCATCTCTTTACGGTTACCGCGCGCGGCTTTCACCACCTCTTTAATCACCCGATAGCGGTTCGGATAGAGGGCCTCAAAACCGAGCTCTTCCAGCTCCGTTTTCAGATGGTGAATACCCAGGCGGTGCGCCAGCGGACTGTAAATCTCTAACGTCTCCAGCGCGATGCGGCGACGTTTGTCCGGGCGTAATGACCCCAGGGTGCGCATATTGTGGGTGCGGTCAGCCAGCTTGATGAGAATGACGCGGATATCCTGCACCATCGCCATAATCATCTTGCGGAAGTTCTCTGCCTGCGCCTCTTTCTTGTCGCGGAATTTCAGCTTATCCAGCTTGGAAACGCCTTCGACCAGTTCCGCCACGCTTTTACCGAACAGCTGTTCCATGTCCTGGTAAGTGGCAGGCGTATCTTCGATGACGTCATGCAGCAGCGCGGCCATGAGGGTCTCATGGTCGAGCTTCATTTCCGCCAGAATACAGGCCACGGCAACCGGATGGGTGATATAAGGTTCACCGCTGGAGCGTGTCTGTCCCTCGTGGGCATCACGTGCGACAAGGTAGGCTTGCTGGAGGCGCTTGATCTGCTCCTCTGGCAAGTATTTTTCAATCAGTTGATTGAGGCTCTCAAACAGATACAAGGGCGACCTGCAGGTGGCTGTTAACGACGACCTTCAGCGATAGCGGTAACGGCCTGTAACTCAGCGGCTTCCTGCTCTTGCTGTTCCTGACGATCACGCACATCTAAAATCTGATTGGTGACCAGACCTTCTTCGATTTCGCGCAGAGCGATAACGGTAGGTTTGTCGTTCTCTTCCGGAACCAGCGGATCTTTACCGCCAACCTGCATCTGACGTGCACGACGTGCAGCGACCAACACCAGGTCAAAACGATTACCAACTTTTTCTACTGCGTCCTGAACGGTTACGCGTGCCATAGGTGTGCTACTCCACAGATGAAGAAATGACTGCGCATCATACTGAAACTGTATTCAGACTGCCAACAGTTTGCTGATTAAAGCATCGTGACGCGCCTTCTGACGTGCCATGCGCAGACGTTCTGCGCGAATGATGGTTTTCAGATCGGACAGCGCCAGATCGAAATCATCATTCACAATTAAATAGTCATATTCGGCGTAGTGGCTCATTTCCGCGACGGCCTGCGCCATGCGGCGCGTGATGACCTCTTCGCTGTCCTGGCCACGACCGCGCAAACGGCGATCGAGCTCTTCTTTCGACGGCGGCAAAACGAAGATGCTGCGTGCGCCGGGCATTTTCGCGCGAATCTGCTGCGCGCCCTGCCAGTCGATATCAAGAAAAACATCTACGCCGGTCGCCAGCACCTGCTCAATTGCCTGACGTGAGGTGCCGTAGTAATTGTCGAAAACTTTGGCGTGTTCGAGAAAAGCTTCTTCCTCAATCATCCGCTCAAATTCATGTTTTTCAACAAAGAAGTAGTGTTCGCCATGGGTTTCACCCGGACGCATACCGCGCGTCGTGTGCGAAACAGAGACCTGCGTGTCATACAACGGCTGGGTCTTTAACAGTGCCTGAATCAGGCTGGATTTACCTGCGCCGCTGGGAGCAGAAACAATATAGAGCGTGCCTTGAGCCATGGTTTTCTTGAATTGATTAAAAGCGGAGTCGATTTCCTGCACAGTATACACAGCTTCCGGTTGCCACGCAGCGTTTGCGCAGCGGCAATAGCCAGTTTTTGCGCATTCTGACGCAATGACCTGTCGTGCCGCTGCAATAGCGGGCAGATGACGACAGCCTCTCTTCCATCTTTGTACATCGTCGCTGGCTGGTGCTGATAGCCTGAGGTTGAATGCCATAAAACCTCAGGAGAGAGAAGATGAAAGGAGTTGGCTGGAGGCTGTTTGGGGTGGTGCTGGGGTTCGTCCTCTGTCCGGCGCACAGCGCCCTGTGTCCGGTCTGGACCCCCATCCGGGCGGAGAAAGAGATCGCTCGCCTGCAGCAGCAGCTGCAACACTGGGACGAGGCCTACTATCAGCAGGGGCAGAGCCCGGTGGCGGACAGCGATTACGATGCGCTGCAGCAGCGCCTGAATCACTGGCAGCATTGCTTCAGTCCTTCGCAGCCTGCTTATACACCGCAACTGTCGAACAAGGGAGAACATCTGCATCCGGTTGCGCATACCGGCGTGAAAAAGCTGCGGGACAAGCTGGCTCTGGCCTACTGGATGCAGGGACGGCACGATCTCTGGGTACAGCCGAAAGTCGATGGCATTGCTGTTTCGCTGGTTTATCGCCAGGGCCGGCTGGTTTCCCTGTTGAGTCGCGGCGATGGCTTACGCGGTGAAGAGTGGCTGAGTAAAGCCGCTGAGATTCCGGCGATCCCACAGCATATCGACACCCGCCTTGAAGAGGTGGTGCTGCAGGGTGAGCTCTTCCTGTCGATGACCGGTCATCAGCAGGCAACGGATGGCGGCAGGAATGCGCGCGCGCAGGTGGCGGGTGCCATGATGAGCAAAACGCGGGCTCCGCTGCGCCAGTCGCTCGATATTTTTATCTGGGCCTGGCCCGATGGTCCCGCCGCAATGACGGAACGCCTGCAGCAACTCAGCCGCTGGGGACTGGGTGTGGCGGAAAAATGGAGTCACCGGGTAAACGACGAAGAGGATGTCGCCGCCTGGCGAACGCGCTGGTTCCATGCTGCGCTGCCTTTTGTGACTGACGGTGTGGTGGTACATCAGGCCCGGCGACCTGCGGGTAAAAACTGGCTGCCGGGCGAGGGGAGCTGGGCCGTTGCCTGGAAATATGAGCCTCCTGAAGTGAGCGCGGAAGTGCTCTCGGTCGATTTCCCCATCGGCCGGACCGGGAAAATCGCGGCGGTTCTCAATCTGCAGCCGGTTCAGCTGGATGATAAGACCGTCAGACGGGTCAGCGTCGGATCGCTGCGTCGCTGGCAGGAGATGGACATCGTTGCAGGCGATCTGATTACGCTGAGCCTGGCGGGCCAGGGTATTCCCCGGCTGGAGCGGGTGATCTGGCGCGTGGCAGAAAGGCACTACCCTCAGCCTCCCGATGCGGCGCGCTATATGCCGCTGAGCTGTTTCACCTTCAGTGCTGCATGTCAGAAACAGCTGCTGGCAAAATTACGCTGGCTCAGCCAGAAAGCGGTGCTGAATATTCCGGGCGTAGAGCGCAGCACCTGGCTGCGCTTACTGGAAAGCGGCGCAATGACGCACCTCTTTGACTGGCTGACGTTAACACCGGAACAGATCGCCGCCGCGACAGGCCTCTCTCCGGAACGGGCAATGGCGATCTGGCACCGCTTTAATCTCACCCGCCAGCAGCCCCTTCGCCGCTGGGTGGCGGCGTCCGGCGTTTCGCTGCCACGCAAGGCGCTGAACACGCTGCCCGACAGGCAGTGGGAAAGCTTAACGCAGCGGGATGTGATGGCCTGGCAGACCCTGCCGGGTGTGGGCGCAGCACTGGCCCGGCGCCTCGTTGCGCAGTTTCATGATGCCCGGCTGCAGGCCGTAATCGCATTCCTGCAGCAGCAGAACATCCCCGCTTCCTCAATGCTCGGGATGGGGATAGTTGAAAATGGGCAAACCGAGACGGAAGCGCAGCGCCAGTAAGCGCGCAAAGAATCCGAACAGCAGAGTAATGATGATGACGGCTTCATGCGCCAGGGTTGTTTTCAGCAGCAGGATATACATCCAGCCCGAGGCGAAGGCGATACCGGCGTAGAGCTCTTTCTGAAACACCAGCGGAATGCGATTGCAGAACATGTCGCGCAATACGCCGCCGAAGACACCCGTAATCACCGCGCTGATGGCGGCAATAATCATGGCATGTCCGGAATCCAGCGCAACCTGTGCGCCAATGATGGAGAAGACCACCAGGCCCAGCGCATCCAGCACCAGAAACACTTTGCGCAGGTGCGTCATCAGGGGAGCCACGAATGTCGTCACCACCGCTGCTGCCGCAACGATCATGATGTATTCAGGGTGCTTTATCCAGCCCAGCGGATAGTGACCGAGCAGAATATCGCGCACTGACCCGCCGCCTATGGCGGTCACCGAGGCGATAATAATGACGCCGAACAGATCCATTTTGCGGCGACCGGCCGCCAGCGCGCCGGTCATGGCTTCGGCGGTAATACCAATGATGTAGAGAACAGTCAGTAACATAGCAGGCTCCAGTGAGACGGCGACAAGGCTACGGCATTACCTTAGCGCCAGCGACTGAGATTTTCTGGCGAGCGGCGTCCGGGATGAGCGCAGTTTATACCAGCCAGCGATGGCGTCAGCATATAAAGGCTCTCTGACGAGCAGACTGTGCTGAACGCATGAGAAAAACTGAGATGAAGGCGCAGAGATCCGGGGCATGTTTCTGTCCGGATTGCGCTTACGCAGAACGGGGGACGTCGTGACCGCAAAGGCTTTTTCGCTACCCGGCGGAGATTCATCCGGACAGGAAGGAATAAGCAGAGGTGAGGATAGAGGAAATAACCGGTCACAGGGAAAAGATATCCGGCGCAATAAAAAAGAAAGGCGTGCTGGTTAACAGCACGCCAACGCATCGTTTCGGATGCTCAGAGCCCACCTTACAGACTTATTATATTATTTGTTTCTTGCACGAATTTTAGCAAAGGCATTCAGGCTAAAACGATATTCTGGCTGGAACCATGAACGACCGTAGTAGCAGTAAATGAGCATGCGAATAGACGCCATCGCCAGATAACCCCAGATTGCACATAATACGGAAGGTGTCAGCCAGACGGTAAATAAGGTCACGCCCAGTCCGGCCAGTACTGACGATGTTTCCGCAAAGGCGATACGGGTGTACTGTTTTTCGCGCTGTAATATCGCACGATAATGCTGGCCCTGTGGAATAATAATAAAGACCACTGAGACCATCTGCAGCATTAATGCCAGCTCGGGCTGATCAAACAGGTTACTGAGCAGATGGCTGCCAGAAAAGAGCAGGCCAAATATTGCCACACCCACCAGGACATTCCCCCAGTAAAGGATGGACAGATCATTAATCGAGAGCATGCAGCGGCGGATCAGTGAGTTTGAGAAGCCCCGATCGGCCAGCGTATCGATAGCCAGCAGAGCAATCACGGCGATCGCCAGCAGGTTAAGTTCGTTTGCCTGCAGAATCTGCGCCAGCAGCGAAAGCTGCAGAACGCCGATGCCAATAATTTTAATGGAAGAGAGCAGAGACCATTTTGCGCTATTAAGACTGCTTTCGCGTATTGCCATAATATACTCGTTAGAGTCCGGCGACTCTGTGAGAATGTTGTCTTTGTGCAACGGCAAGAGATGATTGCTGTGACACCGTTAATGAGTGCAATTCTTTCTGAGCGGAGTCCTGGAAAAATTTATCAGGCTTGCCCTGTTATTATGTGCTGCTTTAAATAATCCTGGAAAGTATCCCTGGTAAAGTCCCTGTTTCGTGTCATGGCGGAATTCCCTGCTATCACAAAGAATTCCGCCAGATCACGAATAAATCCTGTTGTTGTTTTATATTCTCCTGCCAGCATCCTTGCGGCAAACTCAACGCTTTCATTTAAAGATTCGCTGAGCGGTCCATGACTTTTTACTGCTTTATCATTATGGGTATTGCTGTGTGTGAAATGATTTATACATTGTTTTATTTAATTTAACACCATAAGAAAAGTCTGATAACGGGGCCGCAGAAATAAATGGTTTCACTTTGTGCATGATAAATATTAAATCCTCAGTGGTGGCATAATAAACGCCGATTAAGGATTAATGTGTGCAGGAAACAATCAAAACATGCAGGAGACATTAAAAGCCCTGAAATCCCGGGGAATCCCTGCTTCTGACAGGGTTTTCCCAGGAATTTTCCTGGAAGGGAAGCTTAAGCAGGGTTGTTACTAATGGTGAAGGCGCGGTCATCAATCAGATAAGTGCTTTATGCTTTATCCGCGCAAATTTTTCTGTTTTTTTTCATTACCGGCCAGCCATAACTACAGAAAGAAATCGCGCTAAGTTATTGATTTACTGAGTCAGCAAATGATTAAGTTTTTCCAGATCGTTGCTAACCCATTCAATATCCTGCTTAAATTTCTCATCAGAGGTAAATGGCTGGCGATAGACCGTCACCATCACTTCAGCGCCCTGTTCATTCGCTATCACGCGCATAGGCACGTAAATCTCTCTGCCAGAGCCGCTATCAATCCAGTGATCCATCACACCAAACGGATTATGGGGCGAGAAACGGAGCTTCACATTTCCCTGTGGGCCTTTAGCACGCCAGCGATTGCCATCAGGTTCTAACGCGCTGTGCGTCAGGCCGGAAGCCCACTTAGGAAAAAATTCGGGCTTCCAGATGGTTTCATAGAGATCTAACCAGTGGCGCGGAATCGTCAGGCTCAGCGTGCGCGAGGAGAGCATATAACCTCCGGGGGAGAAGCAAAAAAGCATTAAAGCACGGCCACCGGTATGTTAAAACGTTGTAACGACAGAAGTGTGGTGCTGGCAGGGTTTCGTACAGGGCGCAGACAGCATAAGGCGCTGTCTGCAACGGATTCAGATGAAGTTACCACGCGCAGACACCGCCTGTTCTTCACTCTGGCCGGTGGCGTGACGCAGAACAAAGCCATCTGACTGGGCCATTACGGCGCAACTGTGATTGGGGAAAATGCGCAGCAGCGTGCCGACTTCAGGGCGACGATGCTGATAGAGCAGGAACCCATGTTCTTCCGATAGTTTCGTAACCTTATAGGTCTGACCTGCTTCATCCACGGCAATGCCAAAGCCGCTGGCATTGGTGCCGTGCGGCCCTTTATCCGAACTCAGCATTTTTGATCCTGCATCCACAATCACAAAGTGATCGTTCACCGCGACCACACGTGTAATCACGCTCATTGCCAGCTGATCGACGCGGCTTAAACCGAGACGGCAGGCGGTCAGGTCCAGCAGGGCATAATTGCCGGGTCGGATTTCCCTGGTGCCGGGCGCAATATCTGCCGCCAGCGCGGTCGGGGTTGAGCCGACAGAAACAGGGCAGTCGCCAAACCCGGCAGCCTGCAACTTTAACTGCAGTCGCTGCATCAGGGCCATTTCCTGTCGGGCAATCTCAGCGATGGCCGCGACATGACCGGCACCATAAGCGTGACCTGCATGCGACACCAGTCCGGCAAAACGTAACCCTTTGTCCCGCAACGCCTGCGCTATCTCCTCAGCTTCATCGCTCTCAGGATTGACGCCAATCCGGTGTAAACCGACATCAACTTTAATCGCCACCGCCAGTTCGCATTGCGGTTGCTGCTGCCAGGCCGCAGCTATCGCCTCCACACCCTGCAGTCTGTCCGCAATCAGTGTGACTTTCGCCTGGTGCTGCACGGCGAGACGCAGTAATTCTGCCACGCTCTGTGGTTGCACCACCGGATAGGCTAACAGCAGATCGCGAATGCCACCCTGAATGAAGGTGATGCCTTCACTGGGTTTAGAAACGGTGACGCCCTGTGCGCCGAGCGCAAGCTGCTGCTGAGCAATCCAGACGCTTTTATGCGTTTTGATATGAGGGCGAAGCGCAACGCCGGCCACCTGTGCTTTTTGCTGCATCTGCTGCAGGTTCTGCTCCAGTCGCGCTGCATCCACTTCAATATAGGGGGTGAGGCGGTCATCAATCAGCGGACGCTGCCACTGCTGTTTATCGTTGATATCCATATGAAGGTCCGGCCTTGAGGTAATAAGGGTGTTTATGATTGCTGAATTAACGATCTGATACCAGTCTGCCCACTCGCCGCGTGAGGCCGGACAGCAGGAATGGCAGGAACGTGTTAAGCAAAGCCCGGCAGGCAAACGGAAGAAGGCGCGAAAGTCAGACTGCAGGAAGGAGAAGCTGAAAAAATAAAGCAGGCGCGTGGCCTGCTTTATCCGTTAACTCAGACGTAGAGCGATGCTTCACCCGGTGGCCGGGTTTTGAAGCGACGATGCAGCCAAAGATACTGCTCAGGCGCTCGCAGGATCTGATTCTCAATGACTTTATTCATATAAGCCGCTGCCGCTGCTTCATCCGTATGCGGGTAGTTTTCCAGCATCGGTTCAATGATCAGATGGTAGCCATAATTATCGGGATTACGAATCAGCATAATCGGCACCATCGCGGGCTTCGCCAGACGCGACAGGACAAACGTCCCGTTGGTGGTGGCGGCTTTTTCTACCGCAAACAGTGGCGCAAAGGTGCTGCCTTTAGGGCCATAATCCTGGTCCGGTGCAAACCAGACTGATTCACCCTGTTTCAGCGCATGCACCATACCGCGCAGGTCGCGACGGTCGATCATCGCTTTATTTGAGCGCATCCGACCCCGGGTTTGTACATACTCCATCGCCTGGTTGTTGTGCGGGCGATACATCGCCATCATCGGCTGGCAGAGACCGCTGATGCGACCGCCCAGTTCCAGCGACATGAAGTGCACGCCAATCAGCATCACGCCACGCTTTTCGTTCTGCGCCGCATGAAGATTTGCCATCCCGGTGACATTAAACAGACGCCTTACGGCACGATCCGACCAGAACCAGGCTATACCGGTTTCTGCCAGTGCCATGCCCAGTGAGGCAAAATTGCCGGCGATCATCGCCTCTGTTTTTTCTTCACTGATGCCCGGAAAGCAGAGTTCAATATTCCGGCGGGTGATGCGCTCGCGGCGCTGCAGGAAATGACGGGAGATCTTGCCTGCACCGGCACCCAGACGCATAAGAAGAGGGTAGGGAAGCTGGACGATGAGCCACAGCACACTAAGACCAAACCAGGTAAACCAATAACGCGGATGCAGCAGCGAGCTGCTAAATTTTCCGGTGTTTTTCATTAAAACCTTCATGAGATAAATGGATGCATCGCATAAAGAACACTTCCATAAAGTCTCCAGGCGC
The DNA here is from genome assembly GCF_026541045.1 of Pantoea sp. GM_Pan_3. Taxonomy (NCBI): domain Bacteria; kingdom Pseudomonadati; phylum Pseudomonadota; class Gammaproteobacteria; order Enterobacterales; family Erwiniaceae; genus Pantoea; species Pantoea sp. GM_Pan_3. Next base: position 35,904 of record NZ_JALNVA010000010.1, read on the forward strand.
TACAGCTGTACTGATTTCGACCAGCACTTTATCAAAAAGTGCCTTCAAAGAAAGGGAAACTACTGACTCCACAGGATTGACCAGTTTCATGGAACGAGCGCATTGAGGGTGTTCAGAAGGGTTTTTTATGAAAAAGTATTTTTAATTCAGTGTATTAGGAGGCGTGCTTCTGAAAGGGAAAACGTGACAAACGACCGTTCAGGAACAGTCCGGAAATGATTATTTATCTATCTTTACGAAATCCCGCGGCACTTAAGCAGCACGATCCTTCTGTATGCCACTACATCTCAGCCCACCCTGTACAAAAAGTGAGTAAGCTGCCATCGCTGACGCTTACTCACTTTCCACCATATAAAGGCTTACTCAATATTAAGAATCTTAAGGTTGATTGTTTGAAATTAGTAATGCATATAAATTAAGTAACTGATTTATTTTGATATTTTGATTTTTCTCACTAAGTCACTCTTCAGTGAGCACTGCTACAAGCTCGTCGGCTAACAAGCTTACTTAATGGTTGTCGTAAATCGCTCACCTTTGACCAGTTCACCGGAAGGTTTTCGATAGTAAGACTCGCCATCAAGTCGGTAGTAAGTGTATCCATCTTTTGTTTTAGTGATGTCCATAATCCAGTTTGACTTGTCTATACAATTTTCATCTGATTTCATGTCATCAAAGCACAGTAAGTAGTCAGTGTCGTGGTCTGGAAAAGCACCTGAGTTTTTAGGAGCGAGCTTTTGATACTTACCATCAGATTTCCATATTGAAACATTGTAGGTTTCACGGGAAAAAATGGTGTTGACTCCATTTTTATCCCACCATTTTATTTTATCACTATCTGAGAAAGGCATGTTTTTAACCAAAAAATCTTTTCTGGTATCAGAACCATGAATTGCTAGCACTTTTGGAGAATTAAAGAAGCTAACATAAAATAATGCTAACATTGTCAATGCCACTATAAAAACTGTACTCTTTTTGAATCTCATTAATTTCTCCTGCTATTTATTTCAAACTCAGCTTTCATATTTGTTAAGAAAGGTTTGAAAGCGAAGTGTTCCCATCTTTGAAGGACAAACCAAATACGAAACGCTCTGATAAAATGAAACTTAGGATTCATGATGTCATTTTTATCGAGGCCGAAATGATCTTGCCCTGTAAATGTTATTTTTGCTACATAACCATTATCAGTTATATCGAGCTGATTTATCTGTATGTTTGTAGCATGAATATCATGTATCGACATGCCTAATCCATTGAAGCTGTCAGCCCATCTATTGAACTTGGGAAGTATCGAATTTCTTAAAGCCTGTGTTATTAGATCTTTATCTGTATCTGATAAGCTTTTTTGTCCAGAAATGACAATCTTATCTAATGAAGACTTAATTACAGTAAGGGGGGAAAGTGGCGAAGATTGTCCGCTCAAAATTAGATTTTTATATGCGCTATCAAGAAAAGGGCTGGAATAAATCTTTCCATTGCCGTGATAAAGATGCTTTACGAGATTGTTGAATATTTGGTGCTGTCCAAGATAATATGCAGGCATAGAAACACGAAGAAACTCATTGAAAAGAAGTTCAGCCATTTCTGCTCTGGATTTTTGACGGGTATCCCGGAATGAGTTGAAGATTGATACTTCTTTTCCAGTCCAGGGATCAACCACTTCAGAAACATCATCCAGACCCAAATCGCCTCTGAGTTGCTTCTCAGTAAGATCACCACACTTCATATCATCAGTACTATAATCGTTAAACTTATGCTTTGTTTGATAGATCGTAGCAGGCAACGTTAATACTGACATGATAACCTCCTTGTGATATCAATATTTCGTACTCAATTTTAAAATTATTAAATATTTCAGAATCGCTACATCTGTAAAAACTGAACCCTTGTTTATTACAGTACAGCTCATAAAGCTACCACTCTAAAGATAGAACCGATCCCTGCAATGCTAAACGGCATAATTGAGAAAGTGAAGTGGTATGTGTCTCACTTTTCATTTTGATTCGGTTTTTCCTGCTGAATTAACCGGAACTCAGGACCTATTTAAAAGCCCATTTAACATGGGCTTATGGATATCGGTGGATAGATATAAATATTACTCGATGTTCTGAATCTGCTCACGCATCTGCTCGATCAGCACTTTCAGCTCAATGGCTGACGCGGTGATATCGGCGTTAATCGATTTTGACGCCAGCGTGTTTGATTCGCGATTAAACTCCTGCATCATGAAATCGAGACGACGGCCCACGGCCTCTTTCTTTTTCAGGATGTTGTAAGTCTCTTTAACGTGCGCATCCAGACGATCCAGCTCTTCAGCGACGTCAACACGCTGCGCCATCATCACCAGCTCCTGCTCAAGGCGATTATTTTCCAGCTGGACTTCCGCATCTTCCAGCTTAGCGACGAGGCGCTCGCGCTGCCATTTGATCACTTCAGGCATCTGTGCGCGAACCTTACTGACTTCCTGTGAAACGCCTTCCAGACGCTGTTCAATCATCGCTTTCAGCGCAGTGCCTTCGCTTTCGCGAGCCGCAACGAAGTTATCCAGCGCATTGTCCAGCGCCTGCAATAACTGCGTGTTGATGGCATCCAGATCCTGCTCCTGGGCAGACATCACGCCAGGCCAGCGCAGAATATCCAGCGGATTAATCGCGCCTTCATCGCTCTGCATTTTGACCCAGTTAGCGGCCTGAACCAGCTGTTTTGCCAGCGTTTCGTTCAGCATCAGCTCGCCCTGTGCGCTGGGATCGGCGTCATAACGCAGGTTGCACTCGATTTTCCCGCGCGTCAGACGCTGGCGAATGCGCTCGCGGATAACCGGCTCCAGCCCGCGAAACTGTTCCGGCAGGCGGATATAGGTTTCCAGATAACGCTGGTTCACGGAACGCAGCTCCCAGGCGGCGCTGCCCCATTCGCCTTTGGCTTCGCTGCGGGCATAAGCGGTCATACTGCGGATCATAAGTGGCACTCTTTTACGGAAAGATGGGTGAAGTATAGCGAGGCGAGCCACGGCATAACAGGCATAAGCGTCTCACAGGGCAATAACGAACGCTTTACGCCTTCAGTGACAGCCACTTATGATGACCACTGACCCCCTGTGTGAGGATTACTGATCGATGTCTCGCGTGATTGCTCTTCCCGTTATGCTGGCGCTGCTGCTGTCAGGTTGCCAGACTCGCCATCCGGCACCCACTAAACCGCAACCGATCTGCGCGGGTGGCGACATGATGATGCAGACCACCTTGTGGTTTGGACTGAGTAAGCCCGATGGCGGTACGGTCAGCTCACTCGACTGGATGAACTTCGTGGACAATGAGGTCACGCCACGCTTCAAAGCGGGCCTGTCGGTCTATGACGCTAAAGGTCAGTGGCTGGGGGAAAACGGGAAGCTGGCAAGAGAGAACAGTAAAGCGCTGCTGCTGATCCACGGCATCGATCCCGCCATCAACCATGATATTGAGGCGCTACGCAGCCTCTATAAAAAACGCTTTCATCAGGAGTCGGTCATGCGGGTGGATGCGCCCGTCTGTGTCGGGTTCTAGGGGGAAGGGGCGGCAGAGCCACCGCCCCTGCATCATCAGATAAACAGGCCGGCAAAGGCCGCAGAAAGCAGGCTGACCAGCGTAGAGCCGTAAACCAGCTTCCAGCCAAAACGGGACACCACATTACCCTGCGTCTCGTTCAGGCCTTTTATCGCTCCCGCCACGATGCCGATTGAGGCGAAGTTGGCGAAGGAGACCAGGAAGACCGACAGAATCCCCAGTCCGCGTGCGCTCATACCTGCCGCTACCTTCTGCAGCTCGATCATCGCCACAAACTCATTTGCCACCAGCTTGGTCGCCATAATGCTGGCCGCCTGCAGGGCATCGGCTTTGGGAATGCCAATCAGCCAGGCCAGCGGATAGAACAGATAGCCGAGCAACTGCTGGAAGCTGTACCCGAACAGCGCCGCGAACAGCGCGTTAACGGCGGCAATCAGGGCGATAAAGCCAATCAGCATGGCCAGAATGATCATGGCCACTTTGAAACCCGCCAGGATGTACTCGCCGAGCATCTCGAAGAAGCTCTGCTCTTCATGCAGTTTTTCCAGGGCGATAGGCTGCTCATCCTGCTGTTTCATCGGGTTGATGATCGACAGGATAATAAAGGTGCTGAACATGTTAAGCAGCAGTGCGGCAACCACATACTTTGCTTCGATCATCGACATGTAGGCGCCGACAATCGACAGCGACACGGTAGACATCGCGGTCGCCGCCATGGTGTACATCCGGCGCGGCGGGATATCTCCGAGGATCCCTTTGTAGGCGATAAAATTTTCCGACTGACCGAGAATCAGCGTGCTGACGGCATTGAACGATTCCAGCTTGCCCATGCCGTTAATTTTCGACAGCAGCGTCCCGAAAATACGGATCAGCAGCGGCAGGATACGCCAGTGCTGCAATATGCCGATCAGCGCGGAGATAAAGACAATCGGGCAGAGCACGCCGAGGAAAATAAAGGCCAGCCCCTGTTTGCTCATGCCGCCAAACACGAACTCCGTGCCCTGTGCGGCGAAGCCCAGCAATGTCTCAAAGAAGCCGGCGAACGAACTGACCAGCGCCAGCCCTCCGGCAGAGTGAAGGAAGAACCAGCCCAGCGCGGCTTCCACCACAATCAGTTGAATAATAAAGCGCAGGCGAATCTGTTTACGGTCATGACTGACCAGCAGCGCAAGGGCGAAAATCACCACCAGCGCCAGCAGGAAATGAAGAATGGCGGCCATATGTCTTTTTAATCAGAGTGAAAGGAACGCGCATTTAGCCACAGCTGGCGCGGAATTTCATCTGGAGCCTGCGCCCGACCAGCGCAAGAGACAGCGGGCAAGGAAGTCCGTATAATGCGCAGCCAATCATTAGCAAGCCGGAGATAACCCATGCGTCCAGCAGGCCGTCGCGCACAGCAGGTGCGTCCAGTCACATTGACCCGCAATTACACCAAACACGCAGAGGGTTCCGTTCTGGTGGAGTTCGGCGAAACGAAAGTGCTTTGCACTGCCTCCGTAGACGAAGGGGTTCCGCGTTTCCTTAAAGGGCAGGGCCAGGGCTGGATAACAGCTGAATATGGCATGCTGCCGCGTTCAACTCACAGCCGCATGGCGCGTGAGGCCGCAAAAGGCAAGCAGGGTGGCCGCACGCTGGAAATTCAGCGTCTGATTGCCCGCTCACTGCGCGCCGCCGTCGATCTGAAAGCGCTGGGGGAATTCACGATTACACTCGACTGTGACGTGATCCAGGCCGATGGCGGCACCCGCACCGCGTCCATCACCGGCGCCTGTGTGGCGCTGGCCGACGCGCTGAACAAGCTGGTCGCCAGCGGCAAGCTGAAAGCCAATCCGATGAAAGGCATGGTTGCCGCTATTTCTGTAGGGATCGTGGCGGGCGAAGCGCTGTGCGATCTGGAGTATGTGGAAGATTCAGCCGCAGAAACCGACATGAACGTCGTGATGATGGAAGATGGCCGCATGATTGAGGTTCAGGGCACCGCCGAAGGCGAGCCGTTCAGCCATGAAGAGCTGCTGGCACTACTGGCGCTGGCACGCGGCGGAATTGAGGAGTTAATTCAGGCGCAGAAAGCGGCACTGAACAGTTGATGTAACAGGCGACCACAGAGTCGCCTTTTCTTTATTTGAGGAGTGAGAAATGAAAGCCTGGCAGCGTCAGTTTATTGAATTCGCCCTGAACAAACAGGTGCTGAAGTTCGGTGAGTTCACTTTAAAGTCCGGACGTAAAAGTCCCTATTTCTTTAACGCCGGTCTGTTTAACAGCGGACGGGATTTAGCGCTGCTGGGACGCTTCTACGCGCAGGCGCTGGTGGATGGCGCTGTCGATTTCGATCTGCTCTTTGGCCCGGCCTACAAAGGTATTCCGATTGCGACCACCACCGCGGTGGCGCTGGCGGATCATCATGACCGCGACGTGCCTTACTGCTTCAACCGCAAAGAAGCCAAAGATCACGGCGAAGGCGGCCTGCTGGTGGGCAGCCCGCTGCAGGGCAAAGTGATGCTGGTTGATGACGTGATCACCGCAGGTACGGCGATTCGTGAGTCGATGGATATCATTGGCGCGCACAACGCTACGCTGGCGGGCGTGCTGGTTTCGCTTGATCGTCAGGAGCGTGGCCGTGGTGACATGTCAGCCATTCAGGAAGTGGAACGTGATTATGGCTGTAAGGTGACGGCGATTATTACGCTGGCAGACCTGATTACGTGGCTGGAAGAGAAGCCGGAGATGGCCGATCACCTGGCTCAGGTGCGTGCCTATCAGCAGGCGTACGGGATTTAACCCGGGCGGGCGTAATGCCCGCCTTTGTTCAGACCAGCTGGGCCGCGATAAGTGGCCAGCGGCTATCGAAGTCTGCGGTAGGACTGAAGCGAAACTCCGAGCGGACATAGCGCGACAGTAAGCCTTCACAGAAGGCCAGCAGCTGACTCGCCAGCAGCGCTTCATCAGCCTGAAAGGCTTCACCCTCACGCATTTTACGCTCACGCATGACCTGTCGCAGCTGCACTTCAATCCGCTCAAACAGCTGGTTGATACGTCCCTGCAGCCGGTCCTGCTCAAACATCAGCGCATGACCGGTCAGAATGCGCGTCAGTCCCGGATTACGCTCACCAAAACCCAGAATCAATTGCACGATCAGACGCAGGCGCGTCATGGTCTCTTTTTCATCTTTGAGGATCAGATTGATGCGGGTAATGAGACTGTCTTCGATAAACTCGATCAGACTGTCGAACATCCGTGTTTTACTGGGAAAGTGACGATAGAGCGCCGCTTCGGATACGCCCACGTTGGCTGCCAGTTTGGCTGTGGTAATACGCTGACTGCCATCACCGGACTGCAGCATCTGCGCCAGCGCCTGCAAAATCTCTTCACGACGATTTCGCTTCACGACTTTTTTTTCTGCCATGACCTTAAAAACCCCTGAAATTCACCTGAAACAGGCAACACCTACGCATCTGCCACAAGAACGCGTCTCATGGCGATGAGGAAAAATAACGGGCGTAAGTGAAAGTCGGTAATACGGGTTACTGGCGGCCTGAGTGGCCGAAGCCGCCTTCGCCGCGCAGGCTGGCGTCAAACTCTTCTACCAGATTAAATTCCGCCTGCACTACCGGAACGAAGACCAGTTGCGCCATGCGGTCGCCAGGCTGCAGTGAGAAGCTTTCCTGACCGCGGTTCCAGACGGAAACCATCAGCTGCCCCTGATAGTCGGAGTCAATCAGACCGACCAGGTTGCCCAGCACGATGCCATGCTTATGGCCAAGGCCGGAGCGCGGCAGGATGACCGCAGCCAGATCGGGATCGGCAATATGAATCGCCAGACCGGTCGGAACCAGCGTCGTGGTGCCCGGTGCGATGTCGAGAACATCATCAATACAGGCGCGTAAATCTAACCCAGCGGAACCTGACGTGGCGTAGGTCGGCAGAGGAAATTCTTTGCCGACGCGCGCATCGAGGATTTTAACGTCTATTTTTTTCATCATAACGGCTGACAATCTCGTCTATTAATTGTTGGCCAAGGAGAGACTTATCGCTGAGCGGTAAGCGCTTTTCTCCATCCTGCCAAAAAAGGTGAAGAGCATTGGTGTCGCTATTAAACCCCTGTCCGGTTTGAGCGACGTTGTTAGCGCAGATCAGATCCAGATTCTTGCGCACCCGTTTTTGCCGCGCGTATTCTTCCACATTCTGTGTTTCAGCAGCAAATCCAACGACGAATGGCCGATTTTCCTGAAGTGCGGCGACGCCGGCAACAATGTCGGGATTCTTTATCAGGTTCAGCGTGACGGTATCATCGCCGCCCTGTTTCTTGATTTTATCGGCCGCAATATCGGCTGCCCGGTAGTCTGCCACGGCTGCGCTTGCAATGAAAATATGTTGTTTATCTATCTCACCCATCACGGCGGCCTGCATCTCCAGCGCGCTGGTGACATCAATGCGCCGCACGCCGGCAGGGGCAGACAACGTGACCGGGCCGCTGACCAGCGTGACCGTTGCGCCGCGTCGGGCGGCGGCGGCGGCAATCGCAAACCCCATTTTTCCGGAGCTGTGGTTGGTGATGTAGCGCACCGGGTCCAGCGCCTCACGGGTCGGGCCGGCGGTAATCATAATGTTGAGATGTTGCAGATCGTTGACGGGGGTGGCCCACGTGACCGCATGGTCCACAATCGCCAGCGGATCGAGCATCCGGCCGGGGCCGACATCGCCGCAGGCCTGGCTGCCGCTGTCCGGCCCCCAGATCAGCACGCCACGCGCCTGTAACTGCTCCAGGTTGTGCTGCGTCACCGCCGCGCGATACATCTGCTGATTCATGGCGGGTACCACGGCCACGGGCGAGGCGGTCGCTAACACGGCGGTGGTCACCAGATCGTTTGCCATACCGGCGGTAATACGGGCTATCAGATCAGCCGTCGCCGGTGCCAGTACAATCAGGTCGGCCCACTTTGCCAGCTCAATGTGACCCATCGCGGCTTCCGCCGCCGGGTCGAGCAGATCGTCAAACACCGGATAGCCGGAGACGGCCTGCAGGCTGAGCGGCGTAATAAACGCCTTCGCGCCCTGCGTCATCATGACGCGGACATCGGCACCGCGATCGCGCAGGCGGCGCACCAGCTCCGGAGTTTTATAAGCAGCAATGCCGCCGCTTACGCCAAGAAGAATTTTTTTGCCGGCTAATCCCATCATGATGTTGGCCTCACTAAGCTCTCTGCCGCACGGGGCGGCGAATGCACGGACTTTATCACAAAAGTGCGGATGCGCCTTTTCACGGACTGCGTTTGCGAGCCGCCTCGAAGATTGTGGCTGCGCTGATGGCACCCCGGGCATGGCTGGGTCATGCTGAGGTTGATCTCAGGGAGGAGCAGACATGAAAAACAGTGGACCACGGGAAAAACTGCAGAAGCTGGGCGCGCATGCCCTCAGCGATACCGAACTGCTGGCCATTTTTCTCCGCACCGGCTCGCCGGGGCAGAACGTCATTGAGCTGGCCGGACAGATGCTGCAGGAGTTTGGCTCGCTTTATCAGCTGATGACATCGGGCAAGGCGGCATTCAGTAACATAAAAGGCGTTGGTGATGCCAAACTGGCCCAGCTGCACGCGATTGCCGAACTGGCGAAGCGTTTCTTCGCCAGCAAGCTGGCGCGCGAAAGCGTCATGGAAAATCCCCAGATCACCCGCCAGTATCTGCAAAGTTTATTAGCCCATCAGGAGCGCGAGATCTTTATGGCGCTCTTTCTGGATAATCAGCACCGGGTGCTGCGGGCACAAAAAATGTTCTCGGGGTCGATTAACAGTGTGGAAGTGCACCCACGCGAGATCGTCCGGGAGGCGCTGAAGCTCAACGCCGCCGCGCTGATACTGGCGCATAATCATCCGTCGGGCATGGCAGAACCGAGCCGGGCTGACCGCCAGGTGACCCATAAAGTCAGCGAAGCCTGCCAGCTTCTCGACATCCGCCTGCTCGATCATCTGGTGATAGGTCATGGCGAATATGTCTCCTTTGCTGAGCGGGGATGGCTCTGATAGCGGGAAAATTCGCTCCAGGTGGCGGCTTTTTGCCCGATCATTCGGGATCTTTATCTGTTCGGGACTTGAGCACTTGGGCTGAGCGGCGTATACTACGCCACCTTTGAGAATCTCGGGTTTGGCGGTTAGGCCAGCTTAGCGGGTTCCATGGAACTCGCCTGGCGGGCTGCAAGCCTGACGAGGCGGCCAAAACCTAATTTTTAAAGCTCGAGCTGATTTGATTTTTGGAGAATAGACATGTCACGAGTCTGCCAGGTAACTGGAAAGCGTCCGGTGACCGGTAACAACCGTTCCCACGCAATGAACGCGACGAAACGCCGTTTCCTTCCGAACCTGCACTCACACCGTTTTTGGGTTGAGAGCGAGAAGCGCTTCGTTACTCTGCGTGTATCTGTAAAAGGTATGCGTATTATTGATAAAAAGGGCATTGATACGGTGTTAGCCGACATGCGTGCCCGTGGTGAGAAGTACTAAGAGTACTAAGGAACTGAATCATGGCTAAAGGTATTCGTGAGAAGATCAAGCTGGTTTCCTCTGCTGGTACAGGTCACTTCTATACCACCACGAAGAACAAACGTACTAAACCAGAGAAGCTGGAACTGAAAAAGTTCGATCCGGTTGTACGTCAGCATGTGATCTACAAAGAAGCTAAAATTAAGTAATTTTAGTGTTCTGCTAAAAACCCGGCTCCGGCCGGGTTTTTTGTTTGTGTAAAACGCTGAGGAGAGGGTATGCCAGAGTTGCCAGAGGTTGAAACCAGCCGCCGCGGTATCGAACCGCATTTGGTGGGTGAAACCATCCTTCACGCCGTGGTGCGTAATTCCCGTCTGCGCTGGCCTGTTTCACAGGAGATCCATGCGCTGAGCGATCAGCCAGTGCTCAGCGTGCAGCGCCGGGCAAAATATCTGCTGCTGGAGCTGCCGCATGGCTGGATCATTATCCACCTGGGCATGTCCGGCAGCCTGCGCGTGCTGCCGGAAGAGCGGCCTGCGGAGAAGCATGACCATGTTGATTTGGTGATGAGCAACGGCAAAGTGCTGCGCTACACCGATCCGCGGCGTTTTGGTGCCTGGCTCTGGAGCAGCGAACTGGCAGGCAGCAGCGTGCTGGCGCATCTGGGACCGGAGCCACTGAGCGACCAGTTTGACGCGGCTTACCTGTTTGAGAAGTCACGCGGCAAGCGAACGGTGATTAAGCAGTGGCTGATGGATAACAAAGTCGTGGTGGGGGTGGGCAACATCTACGCCAGCGAGTCACTGTTTACCGCCGGGATCCTGCCCGATCGTGCCGCCGGCAGTCTGTCGCAGGCGGAAGCAGAGCTGCTGGTCAATACCATCAAGGCGGTGCTGTTACGTTCCATTGAGCAGGGCGGAACCACGCTGCGGGATTTCTTACAGAGCGACGGTAAACCGGGCTATTTTGCGCAGCAGCTGCAGGTCTATGGCCGGGCAGGTGAGCCCTGCCGGGCCTGTGGAACACCCATTATCAGCGGCAGGCATGGGCAGCGCAGCACCTACTGGTGCCCCCGCTGCCAGCACTAAGCCAGCTTAGCCAGCAATGCCTGATGGACGGGCGCGGACAGGAAGGCGGAGACATCACCACCGTGACGCGCCACCTCTTTGACCAGCGAAGAGGAGATAAACGAGAAGCCCTCAGACGGCATCAGGAAAACGCTCTCCAGCGTCGGCAGCAGGTGACGATTCATCTGCGCCAGCTGCATTTCATACTCAAAGTCTGACACCGCACGCAATCCGCGCACCAGCACATTCGCCTGCTGGTCTCGCGCAAAATTGGCCATCAGGTCGCTGAATCCTACCACCTTAACGTTGGGCAGATGGGCCACTATTTCACTCGCCAGCGCCACGCGCTCCTCCAGACTGAACAGCGGCTTTTTGCTGGGGCTGGCGGCAACGGCCAGAATAACCTGATCAAACATCTGTGCGGCCCGCGTCACGATGTCGAGATGGCCAAGGGTGACAGGATCAAATGTTCCGGGATAGATGGCTTTCGTGCTCATACCTGCCCTTTTTTCGCAGCCTGATTCAGCGCCCAGAGGGCGGCATATTTGTTAAAGGTATATTGTGCGTTGACCACCGCCAGTATCCAGCCCTGCTTTCCGTCGAGAAAACCGGCGCGCAGCAGCAGCGTTTTCACAAACGCGCCCAGCGTATGACCGAACAGCGAGAACGGACCGCAACGCTTACCACGCTGGTGGCGTTCCGTGGCCCAGGCTTCGGCATAGGCCAGTTGCTTACGCTGAAAAGCGATCAGATCGCGGCAGGTCAGATGCTGTAAATCGCCGGCTAACGCCACCACCGGTGCGCCGTCACGCTGCAGCGATTCATGCACCAGATTATCATTGTAGCGGAAGGTGCGCGGATAGAGCCGCATCACGCGGTCAGGGTACCAGCCGCTGTGGCGCATAAAGCGCCCCAGAAACAGATTGCTGCGACTCAGGCTGTAAATCGTGCGGCCCGGCGGCGCGATAAGCACCTGCTCAATCGCCGCGCGCAGTTCCGGTGTGACGCGCTCATCGGCATCGATCATCAGAATCATATCGCCGGTGGCATAGTGCTGCGCGCGCTGTCGCTGGATACCATACCCCTGCCAGTCATCGCTGTGGTAGACCTTCGCGCCAGCCTGCGTGGCGATATCGGCACTGTTATCGTGACTGCCTGAATCCAGCACGATAATCTCATCCGCCCAGCTGACCGAAGCCAGACAGTCGGGCAGCAGTTCCGCTTCATTTTTAGCGATCATAACGACTGAAAGACGCTGGCGTGCTGACATCAGTGAGCCCGTGGAGGTAAATGCGGTTCAAGTAACTGGAGCAGACGCTGTAACGCACCCTGGTTCTGGTGCAGCACGTCCACGGCATGACGGCCGTAATAACGACGATAGTCATCATCCTGCAACAGGTTGGTGACCTCTTTTTCCAGCGAGAACACGTCGGTGACAGTAATCAGTCCCTGGCCTTCCTGCAATTTGCCGCAGATATCTTTGAAGTTCCAGATATGTGGCCCCATCAGAACCGGAATCGCGTGCGCTGCAGGCTCCAGCGGATTGTGTCCGCCGCGCTCCACCAGGCTGCCGCCGACAAACGCCAGATCGGCAATGCCGTAAAGCAGCATCAGTTCGCCCATCGAGTCGCCGATGACTACCTGGGTGGAGCCCGAAGGGATCTCGCCGCTGCTGCGCAGAATAAAGCTGAAGCCGCGCGACTGGGTCAGTTCACGCGCATCGTTAAAGCGCTCAGGATGACGCGGAACCAGAATCAGCAGCAGATCAGGGAACGTCTGCAGCAGGCGGCGGTGGGCATCCAGCACAATGGCCTCTTCGCCTTCGTGAGTGCTGGTGGCAATCCAGACCGGACGGCGTGGCGCCCACTGGCGACGCAGCGTGACGGCTCTGGCGGCCAGCTCTGGCGTGACAGAAATATCAAACTTCAGGCTGCCGGTGATCGCCAGCTGAGAACGTTTCAGGCCAAGCTCCAGGAAGCGGTCGCCATCTTCACTGTTCTGCGCTGCTATCAGCGTGATGCTCTGCAACAGCCTGCGCATGAATTTACCCAGCTTGCGATAGCCTTTGGCGGACCGGGCTGAGAGACGGGCGTTGGCGATCACCAGCGGAATGTTACGCTGATGCAGAATGCGGATGATGTTCGGCCACAGCTCGGTTTCCATGATGATCACCAGCCGGGGGTTGACCGTGTCCAGAAAACGATTAATCGATCCGGGCAGATCGTAAGGCAGATAGACGTGGTGCACATCTTTGCCAAAGGCTGACTGTGCACGCTCAGAGCCGGTTGGCGTCATGGTCGTGACGGTAATCGGCAGGGTCGGGTAACGATGACGCAGCGCGCGCACCAGCGGCACCGCGGCCAGGGTTTCCCCCACGGAAACCGAATGCAGCACAATGCCGTCGGGCTTCACTTTGCCAACGCAATAGCCATAGCGCTCCGCCCAGCGTTTGCGATACGCCGGTGCTTTACGACCGCGCAGCCACAGGCGCAGCCAAATCAGTGGCTGAATAAAGTAGAGCAATGCGGTGTAAATGGTCGTCATAGTTACCGTTACAGCAGGTTCGCGTCTAAAAACAGGTTAAAATCAGATGGCGGCATGTTATCAGAAACCCCGCATGCACTCATCCCGGATTGTCAGTTGGTACTCAATACCTGTTGATAAAGCGAAGTCAGCGCCTGTGCCAGCCGTTGCGGGCCATAGGGTTCAACTTTACGCCGGGCCGCATCACCCATGCGTGAATCTTCCGTCAGCAGCGGAATGGCGCAAACAGCCTGATTTAATCCGTTGATATCCAGCGCATCACAGACGAAGCCCTCCTGACCGGCGGTAATAAACTCAGCACCCCCGCAGCCGGTGCTGGTAATAACCGGCAGGCCGCAGGCCATCGCCTCCAGCACCACGTTAGGAAAAGGATCGTAGAGCGTGGGCAGCAGCAGGCCGTCCGCCGCGTGATAAAACGGCTGCACATCCTGCTGTACGCCAACAAAGCGCAGGCGATCCAGGCAGTTCAGCTGGTTAGCCAGCTGCTGATAACGCTGCAGCTGTTTATCCTGACCCACCACAATCAGGTAACGGTCACTGGCGGCCAGCGCCTGAATCGCTGCTTTCAGCCCTTTGCGCTCAAAGCCGGAACCGACGTAAATCAGTACGGTGGCCGCATCCGGCAGCCCCAGCTGCTGGCGGGTCGCATGGCGGGTCGCTGCCGTGGCAGGCTGAAAACGACGGGCATCAATAGCGTTATGGATGACGTGAATTTTTCCGGCGTCGAGTGAGAAACAGCGCAGGATATCGCGCTTAACCATCTCTGAATTGCAGATCACCGCTTTCAGCGTCGGCGAATTAAACATCTCCGCTTCCGCCTGCAGAACGTAGCGATGATAGGGACTGAGGGTTGCGCTCAGTCGTTGCCACGGTGAGACGATGCGGGCGCGCTGCTCCAGCCAGACGCGATGCACGCCATCACCCGCGCGAAAGATGTCACAGCCAGCGATGCGTTCATGACTCTGCACAATATCGAATTTTTCACGCTCCCAGCAGGCGCGTGCGGCACGGGCAAAGCCGCGCTCGCGGGAAACCCTGCCCAGCTTTGCAGGATTACAGATATGGAGATGCCAGTCCGGATTGGGCGTGCCCTGCCAGCTGCGGGTAATGATGTTGAGATCGAGCTGTTCGCTGCCCAGGGCTTCCAGCGCACGGGAGATAAAACGCTCAGCACCGCCATCCGGCCGGTATTTCTGCCGGACAATCGCCAGCCTTAACTTACTCATTCAGGAAGCTCCTCGCCGCCGCGACCACATCCTTCACCGGAATGGCTGACAGATAACGCTGATCCGTTCGGGTGTCGATAGAATCAGGTGAGGGCAGTGGGCCATAATCCCCCGCCCAGATGACATGGTTGTTGTTCCCCCATGGCCGCCAGTGCTGCAGCTTGGTCGGGCCAAACAGGGCGATACAGGGCGTTTCCAGCGCTGCCGCCATGTGCATCGGCGCGGAATCGACCCCGATAAACAGCGTGGCGTGATCGATAAGCGCCGCCAGCTGCGGCAGCGTAAACTGACCCGCCAGCGACACGACATCCGGCGAGGCGCACAGCGCGCGGATGCGGTTGATCATCGCCAGCTCCTGTTTGTCCGGCCCGGCGGTCAGCACCACCTTCCGTCCAGCCCGTGCCAGCTCATCGACCGTGGCGGCCACGCTCTCCTCTTCCCAGCATTTAAAGCCCCAGCGTGAGGTAGGCTGAACCACGATATAGGGGGTGGTCACCTGATGTTCTGACAGGCGGGTCAGCACGATCTGCTGGTCAGCGTCACTGTAGTGCATCGAAACGCGCGCATTGTCGCTGCTGATACCGAGCGGGGCCAGCGCGGACATGTTCTGCTCAACGGTATGCAGTCTGCTGTGATTATGCGTCGGGACCAGCCGGTTGTGACACCAGCGCCACAGGACGTTATCGCGTTTTTTAAAGGCGAAACCAATGCGCACCGGCGCAGCGGAGAGCCGGGTGATCAGCGCCGCACGCCACTGGTCTGCCAGATTAATCACCAGGTCATAATGGGCGTCACGTATGGCACGGATTAATGCCCGTTCATGGCCCAGCTTGCGCCAGGTGCCCTCCTGCTTCCATTTCCGGTCGATGACGTGCAGATGGCGGATAGCCGGATGCGCTTCCAGCATCGGGCGTGTCTCCTGATAGAGCAACACGTCGATACTGGCCTGCGGATAACGCGCATGCAGCGCATTGATGGCGGGCGTGGTGAGCAGCATGTCGCCATGATGGCGCAGCTTAATCAGTAAAATACGTTTTGGAGAGATGTTTGCTGGAGTCAGGCTGGCCATAAACAAAGGTTCTCAGATTTCAGTGAACCGATTGTAGGGCAAACGCTTTTTAGGATAAAGCCAGCCTCAGGGGTTATTTATCGCGCCAGCGATAGAGCCGTCCCAGCCACAGCAGTAACTGATACCACTGCTTAATGCCGCGGGCGTTGCGTAACATACGCCGGTGTGTCCGGGTCGCGAACAGATCGGCGATGATCGCCTGGCGTGCGCGGGCATCAGGCTCACGTCTCACGCTATGGCAGACACTGAGCGCTTCATGCGTCACCTGAGCGTGAAACGACGGGTAGATCCGCACGCGGTCACGATAGCGGATATTAATCTCTTCCAGCAGCCGCGCAATCTTCAGGTAGTGGCGCTGATATTCGACGTTGCGCTCGCCGGTGCGTTTGCGGTTACTGATCGACGCGTCATGCATATAGTAGCGGTAGAGCACCGCATCGGTGTAACGCACGCGTTTTGCCAGCAGCATAAACTCGGTGGTCCAGGGAATATCCTGATGATGCAGGCCCGGCTCGAACTGCAACTGGTGCTGCTCGATTAGCGACCGGCGGTAGATGCCCAGCCAGACCACATGCATATAGCGGCGGGTTTTCAGCGCGGTATTGAGCCAGTCAGCGCCGCTCAGCACCGGCGTGCTGCGCAGGCGATCCAGTGGTATCAGGGGTTTTACCCGCTGGCTGTGTTTGAAAAACCATTCGGCGTTGCACTGTGCCGCATCCAGATTGTCCGTTTCCGCCAGCGTCACCAGCGTCTGGTACATCCCGGGCTGCATGGTGTCATCCGCATCCGGAAAGGTGACATATTTGCCGCGCGCTATCGCCAGCCCGGCGTTACGGGCACGCGACACGCCGCCATTTTCCTGATGAATCACGCGAATGTGGGAGTGATGTTCTGCATAGTGGTCAGCGCGCTCGCCTGAGCCGTCAGTAGAACCATCATCGACGATGATGATCTCCAGCGAGGTCAGCGTCTGCGCCAGCAGTGCCTGCATGAACTCATCAAACATGCTGCCCGCATTGTACATCGGGGTAATGATACTCAGCAGAGGAGAAGTACTCATGACAATATCTGCACCAGCATTCTGTTCACTGTCAAAGGGCGTTGCCTCGTCATAAATCATTTCCAAATCAGCAGAATGGCATACATTAATCCACGATTATAAAACGGTGTCGCCTCCCTGCTTCACGAAAAACCACGCGCGCGCGTAATAATGCACTATCTGCCTCTTTTTTACGCAACGCGGCCGCGCCGGTAAACAGCATAGTGTGCCTGGGGTTTATCAGCAGCATTTTCAAAAGGATCTGGCAGACAGCGGTGGGGTCAGAGGGAAAAGATGGCGCGGCAGTCACCGCGCCCGGAGCGGTTTGACAGGTGGAGAGCGCTGACTAAAAAAATTTTAGCCTGACGTAATGCATCATCCAGCTCACGCTTTCTGCATACTGCTTCTGATGCCACTTGATACGGGCAAAGCGCTTCATCTCTTTATAATGTCTGGGTAAATCAAGCGGCTGAGAAGCCCAGGGCGAGCGCTGGTAATAGCTGTAGTAGAGCAGGGACAGGTCGCTGCCGGCCCAGGCATGCCAGGGCTTACACTTACCGGTGTAGTGAATCATCACGGTGTCAGCGGGTACGCGGGAGTGGTCCCAGACCTTGTTCGCGATGATGTCGTAGATGTGGTTGTAGCGATCCGGCAGGATCAGCACCTCATCCTCCAGCACAATATTCAGCGCATCCTGGTCAGGAAAACCGAAGGCTGCGCCCCGGGTCACCAGAACCTCAGTAATCCGCGCGGTAGTCTGCCTGGCGAGCCAGCGTGGAATATTGATCAGCATAAAGCCGGAGTTGAAATAGTCATGGCGTTGCAGCCCGAGTCGCGCGCACTGGTTATGACGCGCACGCGGGGTGTCGTTGCAGGCTGCCAGCGTATAGTCCGTGATATCCAGCGTGAACAGGGGGGAGTAATCGCCGACGACCAGCGTGTCCGCATCAATGTAGATTACCCGATCGCTGTAGCGCGCCACCGTTTCAGGGATCAGAAAGCGGTAATGGATACTTTTGGGATAGCGCCCGACCGCCGGCAACTGATCGACCCAGGCACTGTTAAAAATATGCAGGGTGATGGCCAGACGATATCCCGTTGCCATTGAGCGCAGCTTTTCCACATCCTCTTCCTGCAGCGAGTCAGAGAAAATATGGGCATGGAAAGCGGTGTCGGGGTGATGGCTGAGAAGTGAAAACAACGTAATACCCAGACCACGCGCGTAAGCGTGGTTGATGCCAAACGCAACGTGAACCGGATTATCATCCGCATCCGCAAGCGTGTTGACCAGCAGCTGACTTTGCTGAACGGCATCAGCAAGAGGGGTAATTGCCATTACGCTTCACTATTCCAGATTATGAGTAATAAACGTTTGTATTCTAGTCAGTTTGTCGGCATCCAGCCCGAATAATTTTTCAGCGGGCTGATCAAACTTAAATCGCGTGGCAAAAACAAAGGTCGATGCGGCGATATTGTCCGGTCCGATAAACAGGACATTATTAACCGGGCGCTGTTCCCTGATCTCACAGGGGCCATAGAGCATAATGACCGGTATCTGTCGGGCGTCAGCAATATAAGCATTACCGGAATCCGATGAAATATAAAAATCCATCTGCGAGATGGCCCATGGCACCTCTTCCAGCTTCAGCGCGCCAATCAGGCTGACAATATTCTCCTGCGGGCCGGTCAGGCTCAGTAATTCATCCAGCCACGGCTGCTCGGCTGGTGGACCAAAGACATAAAAGGTGCAGGGCAGCTCAGCCAGCGACGCCATCAGCTGCTGCCAGATGGCGGCAGGAATGGTTTTGGCCCGATTCCCGGCAGAAATGCTGATACCGATTTTAATCCCGCTGCGCGGATGCAGCAGCGCGGCGGGAGGCGCAGGCGGCTGCCAGAGCGGTGACGTAGCGTGCTTGGGAAAATCGGTGTAACGATAGTCCCGATTAATCAGCTTCAGATAGCTGTCGAGCGTCAAATCCGTTTTCGCGTGGTCGACGATGCCACTGGCGCTGCGATAGAAGATCGCATGATAGGATTTACGCACATAGGTGCGCAGAAACTGTTTGTTCGGTGCGTTGCACAGCGCCGCGAAAAACAGGTTAACGCTGTTGGGCTGAACCAGATAAACATGGTCATAACGGTTCATCAGCGTGAACGCGAGTCTGAGTTTGGCAAAAAAGCTGCGCTTCGCCTCTTCAATCAGAAAATAGCGGCTGACCGTGTCATCGTGACGCGCCAGCGGCTCTACCGATTTGCTGATCAGCAGTTCAGACTGACCCAGGGCGCGCAGCATCGGGGTGATGTTAATAAAATCCCCGATCTTCGCCGTCTGAATCACCAGACTGCGGCCGGTGGGCCGGTAAAAGAGCCGCATCAGGGTGCGGAAAGGCAGCAGCAGCAGATAGATCAGCACATAGTTCATGGCGCATTTTTCCCGATAACGGCCTGCAGTTTCTCTGCCACGGCGTCAGCTGTCAGCTCCGCCAGATTGTGATTCGGGGCGCTCAGCGCCTGTTGGTTCTGCCCGTAGCCGCCAATCAGACCCGGATCGGTCGGGCCATACAGCGTGAGATTAGGACGATCCAGTGCGGCGGTCAGATGGCTTAAACCGGTATCCACAGAGACCACCGCGCGTGCACCTGCCAGCTGTCGGGCGATCGCTTCCAGCGTCAGCTTAGGCAGCACCTCGACATGCTCAAAACCTTCAGCCAGGCGCAGCGCACGCTGATGCTCATGTTCGGCACCCCAGGGCAGCTTCACCCGCAATCCGCTGGGCTGCATCTGCTCAATCAGCTGTCGCCAGTGGGATTCCGGCCAGTGCTTGTTGTCACGCGTTGTGGCATGCAGAAAGACCAGATAGTGATGCGCATCCGCGGGCAGATGATGCAGAAAATGCCCGGCAATCGCGTAGTCACCCTGGGTTTGCGGCTTTTCATAGCCCAGGCTTTTGGCGAACAGCTCGCGCGTCCGCTCAACGGCGTGCTGGCGTTTGCAGATCTCATGGCGGACGTCAAACCACCAGCTGGCAAAAGGTTCACGCGCGCTGCGGCTATCCTGCCCGTGCTTTACCCCTTTGGATAAACGGGTCACCAGCGCGGCGCTTTTGATCAGCCCCTGGGCATCAATCACGATATCGTACTCGCGCGACTGTAACGCGCGCTTAAACTGCACGCGCTCTTCACGCTGCTGACTGCCAAACCAGTGTTTGCGCCAGCGGCGAATCGCGACCGGCAACACCTGGTCCACGGCAGGGTGCCAGCCAGGGATCTGGGCGAAATTCTCTTCCACTACCCAGTCAAAACGGATGCCGGGAATGGCATGCATGGCATCGGTCAGAGCCGGCAGCGAATGCAGCACATCCCCCATTGAGGACGTTTTAACAATCAGGACGTGCATGGCACCTCCTGCGGCGCAAGGAGTTCATTCAGCGTCTGAAGAACGCGCTCAGGCTGAATATCAATCAGGCTCTGGTGATACCCCTGTTCGGCATCGCCCTTACGCACTTTGTGATAGCCGGTAATCAGGCGAATAATACGCGCCTGGCGGGCCAGCGGTGGCGTAAAGTCAGGGCTGCTGGGTCCATAGAGTGCCACCAGCGGACGATCCAGCGCGGCGGCGATGTGCATCAGGCCGGAGTCGTTACTGACCACGGCGCGGCATTGCGCCAGCAGGATGACCGCCTGCTCCAGCTGGGTTTCACCCGCCAGGTTGCGGCAGTGGCTGCGACTCTCTTCCGGCAGTACCGCGATGATCTCTTCACCGGTCGGGCGATCTTTGGCGGAACCAAACAGCAGGATCTGAAAGCCTTCGGCGATCAGCTGGCGGGCCAGGGCGGCGTAGTGGTAGTGGGGCCAGCGTTTAGCCGGGCCAAATTCCGCGCCCGGACAAAAACCGATGATCGGACGCGTTGCGGTGAGCTGAAACTGTGCGGCCGTTTCCCGCATCTCCCGCTCTTCAACCTGCAACTTTGGCCACAGGAGCGGCTGCGGCAGCTGCGCCGCCGAGGCGACAGGCGTGTCGTAGCCCAGCGCCACGTAGCGCTCAACCATCAGCGGGAACGCGGCTTTATCCAGCACCCGCAGATCGTTCAGCAGGCCATAGCGCATCTCCCCCCGCCAGCCGACGCGGCGTGGTATGCCGGCAAAGAAGGGAACCAGCGCCGACTTAAAAGAGTTAGGCAGCACATAGGCCCGGTCATAATGGCTGTCGCGCAGTGCCTTGCCCAGCCGGCGACGCTCGCCGAGTTCCAGCGCGCCATGGCCCAGGGGCATCGCCAGCGCCTGACTGACCTCCGGCATGCGTGACAGCAGGGGACGACACCATGCCGGTGCCATCACGTCTATCACCGCATCGGGATGTTCGGCCTTGAGGGTGCGATAGAGACTTTGCGACATCATCATATCGCCGACCCACGACGGGCCGATTACCAGAATTTTCATCGCCGGAGCAGCTTCCTTTATGCGTTGCGATTCAGCCAGACCATATAGTCAGCGACGCCCTGCGCCACCGTTTTAAACGGCTTGTCATAGCCCGCGGCACGCAGCTTCGTGAGATCGGCCTGGGTGTAAGCCTGATAACGGCCTTTGAGTTTTTCCGGGAATGGGATGTACTCAATCTGCCCTTTCTGATGAAACTTCAGCACGGCGTCGGCCACTTCCTGGAACGATTCGGCGCGGCCTGTGCCACAGTTGTAGATCCCGGAGACGTCGTTTTCCCAGCACCACAGGTTTACGGCTGCCACATCATCAACGTGGATGAAATCGCGTTTGAAGCCGTCACTGCCTTCAAACAGTTTTGGATTTTCATCGTTGCTGATCTGGGTGTTCAGATGGAACGCCACGCTTGCCATGCTGCCTTTGTGGCCTTCACGCGGTCCATAGACGTTGAAGTAGCGGAAGCCACACACCGGCGAGTTCGCTTCCGGCAGCATCTGACGAACATAGTGGTCGAACAGCATTTTGGAGTAGCCATACACATTCAGCGGCTGCTCATACTGACGCTCTTCGATGAAGTTTTCATTGCGGCCGCCGTAGGTCGCTGCAGAAGAGGCGTAAAGGAACGGGATCTCGCGCTCCAGGCAGTAGTGCAGCAGCTCTTTGGAGTACTGATAGTTGTTCTCCATCATGTACTTGCCATCCCACTCGGTCGTGGAGGAGCAGGCACCCTGATGGAATACCGCTTCAATCGGGCCTAAATCGTCGCCCGCGATCACGCTCATCAGAAACTCTTCTTTGTCCATGTAATCGACGATATCCAGGTCGACTAAATTGGCAAACTTAGTGCCATCCTTCAGATTATCCACCACCAGAATGTCGGTGTGACCGCGATCGTTCAGCGCTTTGACGATGTTGCTGCCAATCATTCCTGCGCCGCCAGTTACGATAATCATGTTGTTACCTTCAATGTTGTGGGGTGAAACAGGAGGTTTCACACACGAATACCTCACATCATAACATTTCATCAGGGTGCAGACAGCCAGATGACTCTGTAACGCCACAGGGTCGCCACCTAGAGGCGTGAACTATGCTGCAAAAATGACATTCTGTTGGGCGTTTTATCGTTAAGAAGCGCCCTGTTCAGTAAGATATGCCAGGTTTTTGCCATCTGAGGAGAGCAATGATGCCTGCGCAATTTTATCAACAACTTCGTCAGCAACTGGATGATGCACGTCAGGAAGGGCTGTTTAAACAGGAGCGGATCCTCACCTCTGCCCAGCAGACAGAGATAGCGGTAGGTCACGGTCCGGCAGTGATTAACTTTTGCGCCAATAACTATCTGGGCCTGGCCAATCATCCGGCGCTGATTCAGGCCGCGAAGGCGGGGATGGATTCGCACGGCTTTGGCATGGCGTCGGTGCGCTTTATCTGTGGCACGCAGGACAGCCATAAGCAGCTGGAAAAGCGGCTGGCCGCATTTCTCAGTATGGAAGATGCCATTCTTTACTCCTCCTGCTTTGACGCCAACGGCGGCCTGTTTGAAACGCTGCTGGATGCAGAGGATGCCATTATTTCCGATGCGCTGAATCACGCCTCCATCATCGACGGCATCCGGCTCAGCAAAGCGCAGCGCTACCGCTACGCGAACAACGACATGACGGCGCTGCGGGATTGCCTGCAGCAGGCGCGCGATAAAGGCGCACGCCATATCCTGATCGCCACCGATGGCGTTTTCTCCATGGATGGGGTCATCGCCAATCTGTCCGCCATCTGCGACCTGGCTGAAGAGTTCTCTGCGCTGGTGATGGTGGATGATTCCCACGCGGTGGGTGTTGTCGGGAATGGCGGACGTGGCACCCACGAATATTGTGACGTGATGGGCCGGGTTGACATCATTACCGGCACGCTGGGCAAAGCGCTGGGCGGCGCCTCCGGTGGCTACACCGCAGCAAAAGCGGAAGTGGTGGAGTGGCTGCGCCAGCGTTCCCGTCCCTATCTCTTCTCCAACTCGCTGGCCCCGGCGATTGTGGCCGCCTCGCTGCGGGTGCTGGATCTGCTCAGCGAAGGCGATGGGCTGCGTCAGCGTCTCCGGGATAACGCCCGTTTCTTCCGGCAGCAGATGACCGCAGCGGGCTTTACGCTGGCCGGGGCCGATCACGCCATTATTCCGGTGATGCTGGGTGAGGCCAGCGTCGCGCAGCAGTTTGCCCACCTGCTGCAACAGGAAGGCATTTACGTTACCGGCTTCTTCTATCCGGTCGTGCCAAAAGGGCAGGCACGCATTCGCACGCAAATCTCTGCGGCACATACCCAGCAGCAGCTGGAACGTGCGGTGGCCGCCTTTACCCGTATCGGCAAACAGCTGGGCGTCATCGCCTGAGGAGTCCGTTATGAAAGCACTCGCCAAACTGAAGAGGGAAGCGGGCATCTGGATGGTGACTGATGCGCCGATTCCTGAGCCGGGCCACAACGACCTGCTGATTAAAATCCGTAAAACCGCTATCTGCGGTACCGATGTCCACATCTACAACTGGGATGACTGGTCGCGCAAAACCATTCCGGTGCCGATGATTGTCGGTCATGAATATGTGGGTGAAGTCGTAGCAACAGGTCAGGAGGTAAAGGGCTTCACGCCTGGCGATCGGGTGTCGGGAGAGGGGCATATCACCTGCGGGCATTGCCGCAACTGCCGCGCCGGGCGAACGCATCTGTGCCGGAACAGCATGGGCGTGGGCGTTAACCGTCAGGGCTGCTTTGCGGAATATCTGGTCATCCCGGCCTTTAACGCCTTCAGAATTCCCGACAACATTTCCGATGAGCTGGCCGCGATCTTTGACCCGTTTGGTAATGCCGTGCATACCGCGCTGTCGTTCGATCTGGTTGGCGAGGATGTGCTGATCTCCGGCGCGGGGCCTATCGGCATCATGGCCGCGGCGGTCTGCCGCCATGTCGGCGCGCGTAACGTCGTGATCACCGACATCAATGACTACCGACTGGCGCTGGCGCGAAAAATGGGCGTCACCCGCGCGGTCAATGTGGCCCATGAAAATCTGCGCGACGTCATGCATTCGCTGGGGATGACGGAAGGATTTGATGTCGGACTGGAGATGTCCGGTGCGCCTCCTGCGTTTCGCGCGCTGCTCGACGTAATGAATCACGGCGGGCGGATTGCCCTGCTGGGTATTCCGCCGGGTGAGATGGCTATCGACTGGAATCAGGTGATCTTCAAGGGGCTCTTTATCAAGGGCATTTATGGCCGGGAGATGTTTGAAACCTGGTACAAAATGGCGGCGCTGATCCAGTCCGGTCTCGACTTAACGCCAGTCATTACGCATCGCTATGGGATTGACGACTTCCAGCAGGGCTTTGATGAGATGCGTTCAGGACGCTCGGGAAAGGTAATACTGAGCTGGGATTAACACACCGGCCGCCGCAGCGGCCGGATAATCAGCGTTGCTTCTTCTCTTCGTCGGTCAGGTAGCGCACCTTGCGCGTGTAATCCTGACCTTTAAAGTGGAGCGGCTGTTGCGGATCGGCCAGATATTTTTGCCATTCCGACAGCGGAAAGCCGCCATGTGCACCGACCACCTCCGCCGGGATCACCGCAGACTGACCGCCGATTTTCTTGGAGACCGGCCAGTTAGCCCATTCGCCCAGATTGACGGTTTTAATGTCCAGCATATCCAGCAGCACCGCGAGCGGCAGCTGATCGGTCGGCGGCTGACTGTCGTTCATCAGATGCCATGTGTCATTGAACAGCGTCAGCCACAGCGGTGAAATACGCTGCCAGACCTCACGGGTCGCCGCCAGATAGGCACCGTTAACGTGATCCACCAGATAAGGCCGAATACTGTGCGGGTAGTAGGCAGGAATCGCCTCCTGTGGCGCATCAGCCAGCTTGGCAATCATTTTTCCCTGACGAAAGCTGGAGTAGAGATGGCCAGGTTTCATCATGATCTCCGGCATCTTTAGCAGATTGAGGTCGGAATCGATCATCAGAATGCCGTCGCCTTTTGCCTGCAACGGGGCCTGCAGTTTGATTAAACGACTGCGGTAGATCTGCTTGTAGCGATAGTGCTCTTCGCGCTGCGGTACATCCAGCGTGGCCACGCGGGTTTTAGCGGGCAGGCTGCCAAAGGCGTCGGCAGGCTGATCGCTGACAATCACAATCTCCTCTGCCTGCGTGGCAAAGCGCGCCGCAAAATCGGCACTGAGCAGCGCCTCTTCGATATAGTCCGCGCCCGTGCAGGGGATTACGACAGAGGTAACCGGTACCGAGCCCTGAACTTCTTTTAGCGAATAAGGCAGGTTATGGCTCGCCCGGATATGGCGATAACGGGGATTTAAAAAATTAAGCATGAGGTTTCTTATTAGCGACACTTTGCAGAATATTTTCAACGCCGCTGATGTAGGTTTCAATGGCGTACTGTTCACGAACGCGTTTCGCTGCCGCATTGATCAGGCGCTGACGTAAGCCGGCATCCTGCCACAGCGCGGTTAAGTGCTGGGTCAGCTGCACCACGTTGCCATAATCAAACAGCAACCCGGTTTCGTCATGACTGATCAATTCGGCAGTACCGACCACACGGGAACCGATGACGGCGGTATTCACCAGCATCGCCTCCAGCACGACCCGAGGTAAGCCCTCACTGCGTGAGGCAAGAATAAACGCATCAAAGGCGGTGAGGTAATCCAGCGCATTGTTCTGAAAGCCCGTAAAGACCACATGCTGCTGGATATTCTCCGCCGTTGCGAGTTGCAGCAGGTGCTGGAGTTCCGGGCCGACACCGACAATCACCATCCGCCAGTCTGCGTCGGGATGAGCCCGTTTGAAACGGCCCAGCGCCTGCAGAATGTGATGATTGGATTTACGTAATATCAGTGAGCCGATGGTGCCAAACACAAAGGTGGTCGGGGAGAGTTTAAAACGCTGGCGAACGTCGAGGCGGTCAGGTAAAGGCTGGTGGATGTCGATCGCATTGTTGACGGTAAAACAGCGTTCCGCATCAACACCGTGGCTGATCAGCGTCTTATTTACCCCCTGCGACACGGCAATAATCGCCTGGCACTCCTGGTTCACCATGCTGACCAGGCGTGGTTCCAGCACCGGGTCGATACGGCAATGCTGCACCACCGCCACATCCAGGCTGCGCGCGGCCAGATAGCCCTCCACATTGGTGCTGGGCTGGTTATTCATGTAGAGCGTGTCGAATTTTCCCAGCTGGAGCAGGGAGTTAATTTTGCTGGCGTTGGGCATGATGCGCCAGCGTGTATCGATCTCATCGATAGCCCGCTTCTTCAGCTTTTTATTAAAAAACAGCAGCGCCCGCACGGCTTCTTTGACAAATTTTGCCCAGCGCGGCTGCCTGATCTGCGGGATGAAAAAGACCGGAATGGCCAGCGCATTGAGCGTGGCCTCAATGGTTTCGTCATTGCCACGGCTGTAGTTGTGATAGAAGCAGCAGGTAATATCAAATTTCTGACGATCGATACGTTTCAGCAGCTCCAGCATACTGTTGGTGCCGCCTCCCCACTCTCTGCCGTTATCCAGCAGCAGGATTTTTTGTTTATTAATCGTCATCCGTCTTACTATTCCCGCACCGCATGTTATGCCCGACCGGGATTATAGTAATTTTTACCTGCAATTGAACTTTAAGCTTAGCACTTAGCATTCATGGCAAATTCAGAACAGACTTTTCAGGGTGCTAAACAGCGGGCTGTGACTCACGCTTTCGCCTACCACTGTTAACGCCCGGGTCGCCGGAACCGGCGCAAGCGGCTGTTTCACTTTACACAGTTCTGCCGGCTGGAAGCGCGGTTTCGCCGGTTTCACCGGAACCGCTGGTGTCCGTGAGCCGCTGTGGCGTGTTTCGTTCAGCAACTGGCTGGGGCGAACCAGCGTAATGTCTGCGGGCAGAGAGGGCAGCATCTGCTGCAGCACCCGAACGGTGTTGGGGTGGGGATGACCGATAGCAATGGCATAACCGTCGCGCTGTGCCAGCTTCACCGCCCGGCTGAACTGCTGGCGGATAGCATTAATATCCTGACTGTCATCCAGGAACACCCGGCGTTTCAGTACCCTGACCTGGGTGCCCTGTGCGGCAGGAATTGCCTGGCTGTTGGCGATGGTCATGCTATCCAGAAAGTAGAGGTTATAGTGATTCAGCGCCTGCATTACCTTCTGCATACCGGAAAGGCTTGAGGTCATCCTGCTGCCCATGTGGTTGTTCAGGCCGACTGCGTAAGGCACGTTGCTGACCGCATTGTGCATAATGCGGGTGATCTCTTCGCTGCTCATCTCCGGGGTCAGCGTATCTTTTTCCAGTGGCTGTTTGCTGAGTGGCGCCATCGGCAGATGGATCAATACTTCGTGTCCACCCTGATGGGCTCTGGTAGCCATCTCCCGTGCATGGGGTGCGTTGGGCAGAACAGCCACTGAAATCGCCTGCGGCATCTGCAGAACTTTGTTCTCTTCGGCAGGCCGGTAGCCCACATCATCGATAACAATAGCCAGCTTGCCTGCCTGCGCCGCGAAGCTGAACAGCAGCGCGCTGAATAAAACGGAGATTTTTCGACGTTGCAGCAAAACTTATTTTCCTAACCACGGGAGTGGATTGACAGCCTGTCCCTGACGTCGGATTTCAAAATAGAGCGACGGGGTACCGCGCCCCCCGCTGGTGCCCACCAGGGCGATAGGCTGTCCTGCCTTCACCTGTGTTCCCACGCTCACCAGTGCACTCTGGTTGTAGCCATAAAGGCTCATGTCGCCTTTACCGTGCTCCAGCACCACGACCAGACCGTAGCCCTGCAACCAGTCGGCCATCAGGACCCGCCCGTCGGCAATGGCTTTCACCTCGGTGCCTTCCCGCGCATCAATCACCAGGCCTTTCCAGCGCAGTTCACCCTGCAGCTGTTCACCAAAGCGATGTTCGATGCGTCCGCGCACCGGCCACAACGCCTGCCCGCCCGCGCGACCGAGTCCTCCGGTACGGGCAACCAGTTCGCGTTCGCTCTGGGTCGGCTGATAGCTGGAGCCTTTGGCTTTGGCCTGCGCCTGGCGCTGACGCACTTTTTCTGCCTCACGGGCTTCGCGCGCCGCGCGCTCACGCGCTTCCCGTTCTGCCCGGGCGATCTTATCCTGCAGACGGCTTTCGTTCTGACGCATCTCGACCAGATCGGCCTGATCTTTTTCCAGCGCGCTTTCCAGCGACGTAAGGGTTTTCCTGCGCGCGTCGCTCGCCTGCTGCAGCTTCTGCTGCTGGCCCTGCTGCTGGGCTAATAGTGCTTTCTGCTGCTGTTGCTTCTGCTCCAGCGTAGCGCGTTGCTGATCCAGGTCCTGACGCGTCTGTTGCAGTGAGGCGATACTTTTCTGGCGCGCCGCGTTCAGATAACCAAAATAGGCCAGAATACGCTCGCTGCGCTGGCTCTCTTCTCCGCCCATCAACAGCTGTATACCGTTGTGCTGGCCCTGACGAAATGCGGCATCAAGCTGTTGCGACAGCAGGCTTTCCTGCTGGCTTTGCTGCTTCTCAAGCCGGGCGATGGAGGTGGTGAGCTGTTTAATATCGTTATTCAGGGCGGTGAGGCTGTTGCGGGTTTCACGCAACTGACGGCTCGCCTGGGCGATGATTTTTTCCTGACTCTGCAACTGATCCAGTAATTTGCTGCGCTGCACTTTCTGCGCCTTAACGCTTTTCTCTTTTTCAGCAATGTTCTGCTGAATAGATTGCAGCTGAGATTTACTGTCTTCCGCACTCTGTGCCCCAGCTGGCAACAACAGTGCTCCCGCGCAAAGCAGGCTGAGGGAGAGGGTGGACAACGGTGTGAACAACGGCCGATTTTCGCCGCTGGAACGGGTCCTTGTGTGCAAAACGGTAGTTTTTCCCTTCATAGGCCAATGATTATTCCACGATGAATCGCCGCTTACCAGTGCTCCCCACCGGCATTTGCTTTACCAGTTATGTCCGCTTTCACAATGAGATGGATTAAGCCTTACGCCATTTTTGCTATTCAGCCACTTTTTTTGGAAAATGGCGCACAAATCGATACTCTCGCCGCATAGCATCTGTACATGCGAAGTGGCGCAGGTATACTCAGAACCCTTGTTTTAGCTTATTAGCCCGGTCTGGAGTCGTTACCCCTCATGCAAGAAATTATGCAGTTTGCAAGCAATCACCCCATCCTGAGTCTCGCATGGGTCGTTTTACTCATTCTGGTGATTGTGACTACCGTTAAAGGAATGTTCTCTAAGGTAAAAACGATCAGCCGCGGTGAAGCGACCCGCCTGATTAACAAAGAGGACGCGGTGGTTGTCGACGTGCGTTCGCGCGACGATTTTCGCAGAGGGCATATTTCAGGTGCGCTGAATGTGGCAGCCGCTGAGATTAAAAAAGGCAACGCAGACGAACTGGAAAAGCACAAAGCGCAGCCCATAATTGTGGTATGTGCAACCGGACAAAGCGCGTCTGATTCCGCTGCACATCTGAGTGCTGCTGGCTTCCCGCAGGTCTTTGTTCTGAAAGATGGCATCAGCGGCTGGAGCGGCGAAAACCTGCCGTTAGTTCGCGGTAAATAACCTGTAACCTGACAGAGGTGCGTAGCATGGCAAATGTTGAAATGTACACCAAGGCCACCTGTCCTTACTGCCATCGGGCGAAAGCGCTGTTAACGCAAAAAGGCGTGTCGTTCCAGGAGATCCCCATTGATGGAGACATGGCGAAACGCGAAGAGATGATCAAGCGTAGTGGCCGCACCACCGTGCCTCAGATTTTTATTGATGCGCAGCACATTGGCGGCTGCGATGACTTATTCGCACTCGATAATCGCGAAGGTTTAGATCCCTTACTGCAGGCGTAAGTTTACGCCGGACAATCTCATACATAGGATTTGGTCACATGTCAGAACATAACACGAACGAAATGCAATTCCAGATTCAGCGCGTCTTCACAAAAGATATCTCTTTTGAAGCGCCTAATGCCCCGCAGGTTTTCCAGAAAGAGTGGGAACCGGACGTGAAACTGGATCTGGATACTGCATCTTCTCAGCTGGCTGACGATGTTTACGAAGTGGTACTTCGTGTGACTGTAACCGCCAACGTGGGTGAAGAGACCGCTTTCCTGTGTGAAGTTCAGCAGGCCGGTATCTTCACCATCAGCGGTATCGAAGGAACGCAGATGGCACATTGCCTGGGCGCTTACTGCCCGAACATCCTGTTCCCGTATGCCCGTGAATGCATTACCAGCCTGGTATCACGTGGCACCTTCCCGCAGCTGAACCTGGCACCGGTCAACTTTGATGCACTGTTCATGAACTATCTGCAGCAGCAGCAGGGTGAAGAAGGTGCTCAACAACATCAGGATGCCTGATGACCACTCACGCTTCGATTAGCGTCATCGGTGCCGGCTCCTACGGCACCGCTCTGGCGATTACGCTGGCCCGTAATGGCCATCCGGTACTGTTGTGGGGACATAACCCGGCGCATCTGGCGCAGCTTCAGACCGACCGCTGCAACACGGCTTTCCTTCCTGACGTTCCGTTTCCCGATAACCTCTCTCCTGAACCCGACCTGCAAAAAGCCATTGCAGCCAGCCGCGACATATTGATCGTGGTGCCGAGCCATGTCTTTGGCGACGTACTGCAACAGATTAAGCCTCATCTGCGGTCTGACTCGCGGATTGTCTGGGCGACCAAAGGGCTGGAAAAAGAGACCGGGCGCCTGCTGCAGGATGTGGCGCGTGAGATTCTGGGCGAGTCCATCCCGCTGGCCGTGATCTCCGGGCCGACCTTCGCCAAAGAGCTGGCCGCAGGCTTACCGACGGCTATCGCGCTGGCCGCAACGGATGCGCAGTTTGCTGACGATCTCCAGCTGAAGCTGCACTGCGGTAAAAGTTTCCGCGTTTATAACAACCCCGATTTTGTCGGTGTCCAGCTGGGCGGCGCGGTGAAAAACGTGATTGCTATCGGAGCCGGGATCTCTGACGGTATCGGATTTGGCGCCAACGCGCGAACCGCACTGATCACCCGTGGACTGGCTGAGATGAGCCGGCTCGGTGCTGCTTTGGGTGCCGATCCCACCACCTTTATGGGGATGGCGGGCCTGGGCGATCTGGTCCTGACCTGCACGGACAATCAGTCGCGCAACCGCCGGTTTGGCATGATGCTGGGCCAGGGCGAAGATGTAGATAGCGCACAACGCATTATCGGACAAGTTGTAGAGGGCTACAGAAACACCAAAGAAGTCAAAGCGTTGGCTTCAAGATTCGGTGTGGAAATGCCGATTACCGAGCAGATTTATCAGGTGCTGTATTGCGAAAAACCGGCGAGAGATGCAGCATTGAGCCTGCTGGGACGAACAAGGAAGGACGAAAACAGCACTGGCTAACGCAGGACGCGTAGCATCATCACCTGCAGCGCCCATTCAGGCGCTTTTTTTATCGGGAGAAAGCAGCAATGTCGTCTGATGAGTTAGAACTGGTCTGGAATAATATCAAAGCAGAAGCGCGAGCCCTGGCTGATTGTGAGCCGATGCTGGCCAGCTTCTTTCACGCGACATTGCTTAAGCATGAAAATCTCGGTAGCGCACTGAGTTATATGCTGGCTAACAAGCTGGCAAATCCGATTATGCCCGCCATCGCCATCCGCGAAATTGTTGAAGAAGCCTACCGTGAAGATCCGTCGATGATACTGTCAGCGGCTTACGATATTCAGGCGGTGCGTCAGCGCGACCCGGCAGTCGATAAATACTCCACGCCGCTGCTCTACCTTAAAGGGTTTCACGCCCTGCAGGCGTACCGCATCGGCCACTGGTTGTGGAATGAGGGCCGCCGTGCGCTGGCGGTTTATCTGCAGAATGAAATCTCCGTCTCGTTTGCAGTCGACATTCATCCCGCTGCCAGCATCGGTCACGGTATCATGCTCGACCACGCCACAGGCATCGTGATTGGTGAAACCGCCGTAGTAGAGAACGATGTCTCTATCCTGCAGTCGGTGACGCTGGGCGGTACCGGTAAAACCAGCGGCGACCGTCATCCTAAAATCCGTGAAGGGGTCATGATTGGAGCCGGTGCGAAAGTGCTCGGCAACATTGAAGTGGGCCGGGGGGCGAAAATCGGTGCCGGTTCTGTGGTGTTGCAGCCTGTGCCGCCGCACACCACGGCAGCAGGCGTACCCGCCCGTATCGTCGGCAAGCCAGGCAGCGATAAGCCATCAATGGATATGGATCAGCACTTCAACGGCAGCCTGGCGGGTTTTCAGTTCGGCGACGGCATCTAGTCTTTAATCAGCGCGCCGGCATAATCCAGCTGGCGCCACGCTTCATACACCACTACCGAAACGGCGTTCGACAGGTTCATGCTGCGGCTTTCTGCCCGCATCGGGATGCGGATTTTCTGCTGCGCCGGTAACGCCGCCAGGATCTCAGCTGGCAGTCCACGGCTCTCCGGTCCGAACAGCAGATAATCGCCCGCCTGATACGTCACAGCACTGTGTGCAGGCGTGCCTTTGGTCGTCAGCGCAAACAGACGTTCTGGTGCCTCTGAGGCGAGAAACGCCGCATAATCCGCATGGAATCTGATGGCCGTAAATTCATGGTAATCCAGCCCGGCGCGGCGTAAGCGCTTGTCATCCCAGGCGAAGCCAAGCGGCTGGATCAGGTGAAGCTGAAAGCCACTGTTGGCGCACAGGCGGATGATATTGCCGGTATTCGGCGGAATTTCTGGTTCAAACAAGACAATGTTAAGCATTAAGGCCCCCGATGACAGGGGCCGAAGCATAACAAATTATTGACGACCGGAGGAGTAGAGCGGTAACCAGAGGGTCAGTCTCAGACCGCCCAGTGGGCTGTCATCGGCTTTCACCCAGCCGCGATGCTGTTGCACGGCCGTGTCGACAATGGCCAGGCCCAGCCCGGTGCCGCCCGATTCGCGATCGCGCGCTTCATCGGTCCGGTAGAAGGGACGGAAAATCTGTTCCCGATCTTCCGGGCTTACGCCAGGACCATCATCATCGACGTGAACCGTGATACCGGAAATATCGACGGAGAAGCTGACGCTGATGTGGGTGTGTGAATAGCGCAGCGCATTGCGCACGATATTTTCGAGCGCACTCTCCAGAGCGTGCGGATTGCCATAGAGCGGCCACGGGCCCGGAGGATAGGGGATATCCATCTTCTTGCCCATCTGCTCAGCTTCGAAACGGGCATCTTCCAGCACCCCATTCCACAACTGATTGGCCTTCATCGCTTCGCTGACCAGCGCATTTTTATGCTGTGTGCGCGAGAGCACCAGCAAATCGTTGATCATGCCATCGAGGCGTTGCGCCTCCATCTCAATGCGTCCCAGCTCTTTACTTTCACCCTGGCGACGACGCAGCAGCGCGGTTGCCAGTTGCAGGCGGGTCAGCGGCGTACGAAGTTCATGACTGATGTCCGATAGCAGGCGCTGCTGACCGGTCATCATCCGCTCCAGCGCACTCACCATCTGGTTGAAGCTCGACCCGGCGGCCAGAAACTCCTGCGGGCCTGACTCCAGTTCCGGATGCTGGCGCAGGTTTCCGCTCGCCACCTCATCGGCGGCATATTTCAGTTTACGCGCCGGGCGCGCCAGGCTCCAGGCCAGCCACAGCAGTAGCGGGGAGCTGATCAGCATCGTCACGATAAGCAGCAGTAACGGGCGGTCAAACAGCAGATTGACAAAATCGAGCTGGGAGCTGTTAGCGGGACGGATCATGTAAAGCTGGTAGTTGTCTTCGCCATCCTGCACGGAGAAAGGCCCGACCAGCTCCACCCGACCATATTTCTTTTTCTGCGGATGATCGGCATTGTCAGACTGGCCGATAAAGTTACGGATCACCTGCATTTCGTTATGTTGTGCGCCGATCACCCGACCTTCGCTGGTGACTAACAGCAGCCGCTGACCCGGCGGTGCCCATTTTTCGACGGCACGAAACAGACGACGCCACCACATCAGATCGTTAGGAGGATCCTGTGACAGCTCGGCTTCGACGTGCTGCTCAATCATGATGCCCTGCCGCTGTTCACTTTCCAGCAGCGAGGTCATCTGACGTGAATCGAGTTTGGGCACCATGAGCACCAGCATCAGCACCAGCGCCAGGGTTAACCAGAAGATAGCGAAGATGCGGGTGGTCAGACTGCCAATCATGATGCCGAAACCATCAGATAGCCGCGGCCGCGTAACGTTTTAAACCAGGGATGACCATCACGGCGCTCAGGCAGCTTGCGACGCAGATTGGAGATATGCATATCAATGGCGCGGTCAAACGGCGTCAGACGCTTGCCCAGCACTTCCTGACTCAGGTGTTCGCGTGAGACCACCTGGCCCAGATGCTGCGCCAGCAGATAGAGCAGGGTAAATTCCGTGCCGGTCAGATCCAGCGTCACATCATCAAAGCTGGCCTCCTGACGACCGGGATTGAGACGCAGGCAGTCCACTTCCAGCGTCGGTGAGCTGTTATCGTGTTGCTGTTGCTGTTCACTCCAGTTCGAACGCCGCAGAATCGCGCGGATACGGGCCACCAGTTCACGATCGTTAAACGGCTTAGGCAGATAGTCATCTGCGCCCAGTTCGAGGCCCAGCACGCGATCCAGCTCGCTGCCGCGCGCGGTCAGCATGATGACGGGAGTCTGATGTTGCTGTCGCAGTTCTTTCAGGGTGTCGATACCGTTTTTCTTCGGCATCATGACATCCAGTAAAAGCAGATCAATAGAGTTGTCGAGCAGGTTCAGCGCTTGTTCACCATCGCTGGCCACTACCACTTCAAACCCTTCCATTTCTAACAGTTCTTTCAAAAGCGAAGTTAATTCGCGGTCGTCATCTACCAACAGGATTTTATTCATTTTTGTAGCCCTCCGCAGGCAAAATACCGTGTTCCTGGCGCACCTATCCATCGCTTTACGTAGTTTTACACCCCCTGACGGATGTTTGCAGCTGTCGCCGTACACTGGCTCTCGTTGAATCGCAAAACGGAACGAACTGGAGTACACGATGCGCAAATTAACCGCCGTCGTCCTTGCCTCAGCGATGACCCTGAGTATCGCCAGTGCAGGTGCTAAAGATGCGACGACGATTGACGAGATGCATCATGGCGGATTTCCGACAGGCAGTATGACGCAAAATCCGCAAAGCCACATGTTCGATGGCATTGAGCTGACGGAAGAGCAACGTCAGCAGATGCGTGACCTGATGCAACAGGCCCGACATGATCGCCCGGTGGTTCATATTGACGATATCGCAGCACTTCATGAGTTAGTGACTGCAGACCAGTTTAACGAAGCGGCCATCCGCAACAGAGCGGAAATTATCGCCAGAGTTCAGGTTGAACAGCAGGTTGAGATGGCACGCGTACAGAATCAGATGTTTCAGCTGTTAACGCCGGCCCAGCAGGCCACGTTACAGAAGAACTACCAGCGGCGGCTGAACGAGCTGCGCCAGTTTTCGAATTTGCAGTCGGCCTCATCGCTGCAGGCAGTGAGTAGTACCAGCAGTAACCAGTAACATAGTATCCCTGTTTTCCTTGCCATAGACACATCCCTGTCTTCCCCCGCCATGATGGCGGGGGTTTTTTTTATCTTTTTTTCACTTTTTCTGTTTTGACCCGAATCATCACCGCTCAACAAAACCCCGGTTTTGTTAGCGCCTGTTGGCTCTTTGCCGGCTTTCAGCTGCTGAAAGATGAACTGATCGGGGTTCTGGTTGCGTTTAAGCGCACCGGCAGGGCAAAACAGGGAAAAAATATTTTAACCCGTTGAAAAGAGTATATTTATTCGTCTGACCGGAAAAATAAATACTATTTTTCAGTAAGATAGCGATTTTACCGTTGCGCTTGATGGCGCCCTGGCTTTATCTACACTTAATCCTGTCACTGCAGGGAAGTGAAGTGATTTCGCGAAGTCTCAGGGAGCAACAACCACATTATGTAATCCCGAATGAATCTATTAACGGAGTAAATTATGGCAGAGCATCGTGGTGGTTCAGGTAATTTCGCAGATAATCCGCAAAAGGCCTCTGAAGCCGGTAAAAAAGGCGGCCAGAACAGCGGCGGCGGAAACTTTAAAAACGATCGTGAAAAAGCATCAGAAGCCGGTAAGAAAGGCGGCAAAAAATAACAGCTGCAACGTTTCCTGAACAGACCTGAACCTGAGGGTCTGGCACTGATGTAACTGATGTGTATGACACGCTGCCCCGTCCTTTTTCAAAGGCCGGGGCTTGTTTTTATCGGTTGCCCCCGCTGTAAAGAACCTCTCTCCGTTGCGCCTCCTTAAGCATTGCCCGACTCAGGGTGTTAAACTTCAGCCTTTCTTCCATCTGAATACGCCTCATCTGATGATGGGGTGCAGGGGATCCGGCATGCAACCCTCTTATGGCCGACTGGTAAAGCGTGCTGCGCTGGCCGCTACCCTTCTCGCGTCAGTGCTGTTGATCGTGAAAATCTTTGCCTGGTGGTACACCGGTTCGGTGAGTCTGCTCGCTTCGCTGGTGGACTCGCTGGTTGATATTGCCGCGTCACTCACGAATCTGCTGGTGGTGCGTTATGCGCTGCAGCCCGCCGATGAAGACCATACGTTCGGGCATGGTAAAGCGGAATCGCTGGCGGCACTGGCTCAGAGCATGTTTATTTCAGGCTCGGCGCTGTTTCTGTTCCTGACCGGCCTGCAACATCTGGCGTCGCCGGATGTTCTGCGGGCTCCCGGTGTCGGGATTGTGGTAACGGTTGTCGCGCTGAGTTCAACCCTGTTACTGGTGGCCTTTCAGCGCTGGGTGGTGCGGAAAACCCGCAGTCAGGCCATTCGGGCTGACATGCTGCACTATCAGTCCGATGTCATTATGAATGGCGCGATTCTGATCGCGCTGGTGCTGAGCAGCTATGGTTTTGCAAGGGCAGATGCCCTGTTCGCGCTGGGAATCGGCATTTTTATTCTCTACAGCGCGTTGCGTATGGGCTACGACGCAGTGCAGTCCCTGCTGGATCGCGCATTGCCGGAAGAGGAGCGCCAGCAGATTCTGACGCTGGCGACGAACTGGCCGCAGGTGCAGGGGGTGCACGATCTGCGTACCCGCCAGTCCGGCCCGACCAAATTTATTCAGCTGCATCTGGAGCTTGAAGACCAGCTGCCCCTGGTGCAGGCGCACCGTGTGGCCGATCAGGTTGAGAGGGCGTTACGCGACGCATTTCCCGGGTCAGACGTAATTATCCATCAGGACCCCTGTTCTGTGGTACCGTTCGAGAAGGAGGATTCTCCAGGTTTTTAACCTAAACGAATCAATTTGATACGTAAGGGACGACGTAACGCTAACATTG
The DNA here is from genome assembly GCF_026541045.1 of Pantoea sp. GM_Pan_3. NCBI lineage: Bacteria > Pseudomonadati > Pseudomonadota > Gammaproteobacteria > Enterobacterales > Erwiniaceae > Pantoea > Pantoea sp. GM_Pan_3. The sequence goes on from NZ_JALNVA010000010.1 coordinate 73,610, forward strand.
CTGCAAAAAATAGTGAAAAGTTGTCTGACCTGAATCAATTCAGCAGCAAGCCTTTGATATACTATCTGCCATCACATGTCGCGCTGGCCTTTAATGATGTTCAGCAGCGATCGACAGGCAGGATTAACCCTTCGTTTTAAAAATCCAGAGGTTGTCATGATCAAAAAAATTGGTGTATTAACCAGCGGCGGTGACGCCCCAGGCATGAACGCAGCTATTCGTGGAGTCGTGCGTTCCGCGCTGAGTGAAGGACTGGAAGTTTTTGGGATCTATGATGGCTATCTGGGATTGTACGAAGACCGCATGATCAATCTCGATCGCTACAGCGTCTCCGACATGATCAACCGCGGCGGCACCTTCCTGGGTTCTGCGCGCTTTCCTGAATTCCGTAATGAAGATATTCGCCAGGTGGCCATCGAGAACATGAAAAAGCGCGGCATTGACGCGCTGGTGGTGATCGGCGGCGATGGCTCCTACATGGGGGCGAAACGTCTGACCGAAATGGGCTTCCCCTGCATCGGCTTACCGGGCACCATCGACAACGACGTTGCCGGAACGGATTACACCATCGGTTACTTTACGGCGCTGGAAACCGTGGTGGAGGCCATTGACCGCCTGCGTGATACCTCTTCGTCGCATCAGCGTATCTCCATCGTTGAAGTGATGGGCCGCTACTGCGGCGATCTGACGCTGGCGGCGGCCATTGCGGGTGGCTGTGAGTTCATCGTGCTGCCGGAATTCCCTTATACCCGTGAAGAGCTGGTCGCGGAAATCAAAGCGGGCATCGCCAAAGGGAAAAAGCACGCTATCGTGGCGATTACCGAACATATCTGCGATATCGACGATCTGGCGCGCTTTATTGAAACAGAAACCAAACGCGAAACCCGTTCCACCGTGCTGGGCCATATTCAGCGTGGTGGCGCGCCCTGTGCCTATGACCGTATTCTGGCGTCACGCATGGGCGCTTACTCCATTGAGCTGCTGATGCAGGGCTACGGTGGTCGTTGTGTTGGTATTCAGAATGAGAAGATGGTGCATCACGACATCATCGACGCGATTGAAAACATGAAGCGTCCGTTTAAGCGCGACTGGCTCGACACCGCGAAAAAACTCTACTAATCCCTCTGCGGGGTGTGCGTTACCGCACGCCCCGGCATCGCCAGCCTATATTCCCCACAGTTATAACCACTTATTTTTAATTCTTTAAGCTCTGTATTGGTTTATGTCACGCTACGCCCATAACGACATTGGGAGAGTGCGTAATGAACAAGTGGAGTATCGGCGTTACCCTGTTGCTGGCCTCAACCAGCGTTCTGGCAAAAGACATTCAGCTGCTTAACGTGTCCTACGATCCAACGCGTGAGCTGTACGAACAGTACAATAAAGCGTTCAGTGCGCACTACAAACAGGAAACCGGCGATAACGTCGTGGTGCGTCAGTCCCATGGCGGCTCCGGCAAGCAGGCAACCTCCGTAATTAACGGCATCCGGGCAGATGTGGTGACGCTGGCCCTGCAATCCGATGTCGATGCCATTGCAGAACGCGGGCGTATTGATAAAAACTGGCTTCAGCGTCTGCCGGATAACTCCGCCCCTTACACCTCGACCATTGTCTTCCTGGTACGCAAAGGCAATCCCAAAGGCATTCATGACTGGAGCGACCTGATCAAACCAGGTGTCTCTGTCATCACCCCTAACCCGAAAACCTCCGGCGGGGCACGCTGGAACTATCTGGCGGCCTGGGGCTGGGCGCTGGATCACAACAATGGCGATCAGGCTAAAGCGCTGGCTTACGTCAGAGCGCTGTTTAAAAACGTTGAGGTGCAGGATTCCGGTGCGCGTGGCGCGACCAACACCTTCGTTGAGCGCGGCATTGGTGACGTCCTCATCGCCTGGGAAAACGAAGCCTATCTGGCGGTGAACAAGCTGGGCAAAGATAAGTTCGAGATTGTGACGCCGAGTGAATCCATTCTGGCTGAGCCGACCGTGTCGGTAGTCGATAAGGTGGTGGACGAAAAGGGTACGCGTAAGGTTGCGGACGCCTATCTGAAATACCTCTACTCGCCGGAAGGCCAGACGATTGCCGCGCAGAACTACTACCGTCCGCGTGATGCTGAGATTGCGAAGAAATTTTCCAGCACCTTTGCGCCCGTGAAACTGTTCACCATTCAGGACAAGTTTGGTGGCTGGACACAGGCTCAGAAAGCCCACTTCGCCGATGGCGGCAGCTATGACCAGGTCATGAAACCGTAAGGCATGGCGGTCAGCGCATCTCTGCGCTGACCGCTTAACGCGACACCTCTCTCTTCTCCACCCCTGCTGCGCTATCAGCCAGAATTCCCCGTGACATTCTTTTCCCGCCAGGCGAGGATGCAGGCTGCGAAGCCACTCAGGAAGCGTTGTTATGCCGATACACCGTCATGCAGCCCGCGGGATGGCGATCCTGCTGGTGCTGGTCATTGCGGGGATGCTGGCGGCCGCACTGCATTTTAAAAAGAACAGTGATGCGCTGTGGCAGATCGTCAGCGAGAAATGTGTGCCCCACCAGCAGAGCAGTGGCAACCCTGCGCCCTGTCAGCGTGTCGATCGGCCACATCGTTATGCCATGCTGAAAGATATCCATGGGCCATTGCAGTTTCTGCTGATTCCGCTCGACAGGATCACGGGCATAGAAAGCCCGCGCTTACTTCAGCCCGCCACACCCAACTATTTTGCCTTTGCCTGGCATGAACGCTATCTGCTAGCCCAGCGGCATGGCTCGCCGATTGACGACCGGGTTCTGTCGCTGGCTATTAATTCAGAGTATGGCCGCACCCAGAACCAGCTTCATATTCATCTCTCCTGCCTGCGCCCCGATGTGCGTCGGCAACTCGATACGCTGACGCCGCAGCTTAACGACCAGTGGCAGCGCAGCACGCTGCGTCAGCATCACTACTGGCTGCGTGCCCTGACGCCAGCCGAACTGGCGCAGCAGAGTGCCTTTATCCGTCTGGCCAGTGAGCGGCCACAGGCGCGCACAGAGATGGGGAAATATGGACTGGCGCTGGCGCAGTTAAGCGACGGGCGACTGGTGCTGATGGCGATAGAGCGAAACTGGCTGCTGCTGAATAGCGGGTCGGCGGAGGAGGTGCAGGATCATACCTGCCAGCTGATTGCGCCCATAAAAAAGGCGGCTTAAGCCGCCTTTAATCTGTGCATCAACGCTTAGGCGCTTTTTGCCGCCGCCGCCGCTTTCACGATGACCGCAAACGCATCAGCTTTCAGTGACGCACCGCCAACCAGCGCACCATCGATGTCAGGCTGGGTGAACAGCTCTGCCGCATTTTTGTCGTTAACGGAGCCGCCGTACTGAATGATGACCTGCTCCGCGACTGCCGCATCTTTCTTCGCGATGTGGTCACGGATGAATTTGTGCACGGCCTGAGCCTGCGCAGGGGTCGCCGATTTACCGGTACCGATAGCCCAGACGGGCTCATAGGCGATGACCGCACCGTTGAACGCTTCAGCGCCCTGGGTTTCCAGCACGGCATCCAGCTGACGAGCGCAGACTTCTTCGGTTTTACCCGCTTCGTTTTCTGCTTCGGTTTCACCGATGCAGAGCACGGGAACCAGACCCACTGACTTCAGCACCGCGAATTTCTTCGCGATGAACTCGTCGCTCTCTTTGTGGTAAGTACGACGCTCTGAGTGGCCGATAATGATATATTTCGCGCCGATATCTTTCAGCATCTCTGCGGAAACTTCACCGGTGAAGGCACCAGACAGGTTAACGTCTGCGTTCTGTGCACCCAGTGCAATGTGACTACCGGAGAGGGCGTGTTTTGCCTGCTCGAGATAGAGTGCCGGCGGTGCAATGGCAACGCCACAACCGTCAACGCCAGACAGTTCCTTGCGCAGACCGGCGATCAGTTCAGCTGTGATCTGCTTGCTGCCATTCAACTTCCAGTTACCCATAACCAGTGGATGTCGCATTCTATCCTCCGCATAACGCGATACATGAAAAATCGCTGCCAGCCGGCAGCGTTGTCTGCCAGACAGTATAGAGATCAAATGTTGCGATGGCTTTGCTTTTCGTCATTTTCGGCCACATCATCAGGGGCTGGCGAGCGCCAGTTTGACCGGCTCAATCGCAAAGGTCAGCCCCTTGTCACCGCTGTCAGAGACGACAAATCGCAGCGCGCCGTCGACCTGCGCATAGTAGGGCGAATCCTTGCCGGCATTCAGCAACGCCTCCAGCTTTTTGCGCCCCTCTTCGGCACTTAATCCCGGCACAAAGAAGCGCAGCAGCGCGGTCATGTAGGCCAGCGCCTTTTGCTGCGAGGCGCTCTGATCCGGGCCAGGTAACGGCAGCCAGGTAATCTGCAACGTTTTGATTTTGCCGGTGCCGGGCTCCAGCGCCGTAGAGGCGTAGAGCGTCTCATTGATTTTGCTGGCAGCCCGCGTCAGGTTGCTTTTGTCACCGCGATTATCAATAGCGCGATACTCCGGCAGGATGAGCGCGGCATTGGCCAGATTATACTTTTCGCGAAACTGGCCGATAGTCATATCAAAGGTGGGCGCACCCGCCAGCAGATAGGGGGCGGGAGGCAACGCATCGGTCCGCTCCTGCGGTGGCGGATCGGCGGCAAAGACCGGAACCGTCAGCGCAAACGATAACAGCAGTGCGCCAGGCAAATTCTTCATTTTGTCGATCCTGTCCCGTAAACTCAGGCGCAAATTAAAACGGTTTTTATCCGCGAGGTCAAAAGCGCGGCAGCTCTCTTTTCCGGATGATAAAGCATGACGTTACAACAATGGTGTTTTTCCTGGCGCGGCCGGCTGGGACGACGTGATTTCTGGATCTGGCAGGCGGTCTGGCTGCTGACAACGACACTGCTCTTCGTGCTGGCGGCTAACGACTGGCTCGATACCCAGATGGCGGCCTTTGGCGTGGTCTGCCTGCTGTGGCCTGCCAGCGCGGTGATCGTCAAACGGCTGCACGATCGCGATCGTCCCGGCTACTGGGGGGTGCTGGTGATCGTGGCCTGGCTGCTGGTGGTGGGGAACTGGAACATGCTGGCGGGCATCCTGCCCTGGCTACTGGGACGCGCCATTCCCTTTGTTTTACTGGCGGGCCTGCTGCTCGACCTCGGCGTTTTTCGCGGCTCCCCCGGCGCTAACCGGTTTGGCCCGGCGACCCAGCCGGTGCGATACCGCTCAACGGCTCACCAGTAATGTTCGCTGGTGATATGCCCCGGCTTACGCTTAAGGTGTTTGCGCATCTCACGTGTCTCTTTCAGGAGTTGCTGAGTATCACGCACCATCTGCGGGTTACCGCACAGCATCACATGGCTGCTCTCTGCATCCAGTGTCAGACCGGTGGCCCGCTCCAGCTCGCCATTCTCAATCAGCGCAGGCACCCGGCCAGTCAGCGAACCGGCAATCTCTTCGCGACTTACCACCGTCTGAATCTGTAGCTGACCCTGATAACGCTGCTGCAGCTGCTGCATCAGCGGTAAAAAACTCAGGTCGGCCGCATAACGCGCGGCATGCACCAGCACGATATTTTCAAAGCGTTCCAGCCCTTCGCCCTGCTGCAGCATCGACAGGTAAGGACCAATAGCGGTGCCGGTCGCCAGCATCCACAGCGTCCTGCACGGCGGAACCTCATCCAGCACAAAGAAGCCCGCGGCTTCTTTGGTGACCATCACCTGATCGCCTGGCTGAAGGGCATGCAGATGCGGACTGAGTTTGCCCTCTGGCACCGTAACCAGATAGAACTCCAGCAGATCATCTTTCGGCGCGTTGACGTAGGAGTAAGCGCGCTGCACGCGTTCCCCCTCAATTTCCAGCGCCAGTTTGGCAAATTGCCCGGCGATAAAGGGATCGACCGGTGCCGTCACCCGCAGACTGAACAGCGCATCCGTCCAGTTTTTGACTTCCTTTACTTCAGCATTGACCCACTCAGCCATACTCACTCCCTGGTTATTGATGATTCAGGCAGGTCACTATTTTCGCGGCTGCCCGGCGCGATTGCCAGCCTGCGCCCTCGCAAAGGCTCGAATCGACAAACTGTTGCATTCCCTTTACAGGCTGGTGCATAAACTTGACAGGCGCAAGCCAGGACCTTTTCGTCTGCCTCTCGCTTTGTCACCTAATCCTGATATTTTGCCCGCCATAATAAGATGTCCGGCGGGTGAACCGCTGTTTTAACCTCCTTTCACAGAAAGATATTTTGTATAACCATGATGACGAAACTGGAAAATCGCCCGCTGCTGGTGATGCTCATTGTGCTGGTGGCCGTGGGTCAGATGGCGCAGACCATTTATGTTCCGGCTATGGCGGTAATGGCCGATGCGCTGAACGTGCGGGATGGCGCGCTGCAACGCGTGATGGCGGCCTATCTGATGACCTATGGCGGATCGCAACTGATCTACGGCCCGCTGTCGGACAGCGTGGGGCGGCGCCCGGTGATCCTGGCAGGCATGCTGATCTTTATGATCGGGGCGGTGACCGCGCTGATGGCGACCTCGCTGGATATGCTGGTGCTTGGCAGCGCCGTGCAGGGGCTGGGAACCGGCGTGGCTGGCGTGATGGCCCGCACCATGCCGCGCGATCTCTATGAGGGTCACGCGCTGCGCCGTGCTAACAGCCTGCTGAATATGGGCATTCTGGTCAGCCCGCTGCTGGCACCGGTGATTGGCGCGCTGCTGACCCAGCTCTTTGGCTGGCATGCCTGCTTTGCCTTCCTGCTGCTGCTCTGCCTGACGGTCACCGGCGCGATGGCGCGCTGGCTGCCGGAAACCCGGCCGCAGAGTGCAGAAGTGACGCCCTTCTTTAAACGCTACGCCCGTCTGCTCAGCGACGCGAATTTCGTCCGCTACATCGTGCTGCTGATTGGCGCGCTCGCCGGAATTGCGGTATTTGAGTCGAGCTGCGGTGTATTACTGGGCGGCGTGCTGGGCCTGCACAGCCTGACAGTCAGTATCCTGTTTATTCTGCCGATTCCGGCGGCCTTCTTTGGCGCCTGGTTTGCCGGACGCGAGCAGGGCTCCTGGCATAGCCTGATGTGGTGGGGCGTGAACAGCTGCCTGCTGGCGGGCATTCTGATGTGGATCCCGGCGTGGTTCGGCGTGATGAATATCTGGACCCTGCTGGTGCCGGCCGCGCTCTTCTTTTTTGGTGCCGGTATGCTTTTTCCGCTGGCAACCTCTGGCGCTATGGAGCCTTATGCCTGGCTGGCGGGTAGCGCGGGCGCGCTGATTGGCGGGCTGATGAACCTGGGCTCGGGTCTGGTCGCGTGGCTGTCAGCGATGATGCCGCAGCGCGACCAGTTCAGCCTGGGGATGCTGATGTTCTTCACGGCGCTGGTGATGCTGCTCTGCTGGTTGCCGCTCTCACGTCAGCCGGAGCGCGGCAACCAGGCGGTTACAGGATAAACGGATGAAGCGCCGGATCCTTGCGGTCAAGATAGTGAATCGACTGGATACGGCGGATGGTGCGTGATTTACCGCGAATCAGCAGAGTTTCGCTGGTGGCGATATTACCCTGACGCGTAATGCCTTTCAGCAGCTCGCCACTGGTAATGCCGGTGGCGGCAAAGACCACGTTGTCGTTGCGCGCCATCTCACTCAGCGTCAGCTTTTTCCCTGCCTCAATCCCCATCTCTGCACAGCGCTGCAGCTCCTGCTCGCCGAGCAGACGGTTTTCCGCGCTGTCGCCCTTAACGTGATGACGCGCCAGCAGCCGGCCCTGCATATCGCCGTCCAGCGCCCGGATGACGGCCGCAGAGACCACGCCTTCCGGCGCACCGCCGATGCCATACATCACATCCACTTCGCTGTCCGGCATGCAGGTCAGAATGGAGGCGGCCACGTCGCCATCCGGGAAGGTGAAGACCCGCACACCCAGCTGCTGCAGCTGACCAATCACCGCGTCATGGCGGGGTTTTGCCAGAATCGACACGGTTAACTGCGACAGCGGCTTGTTCATTGCGATAGCGATATTACGCAGGTTGGTTTCCAGCGGCAGGTCGAGATCGATTGTCCCGTGGGCGGCCGGCCCCACAATCAGCTTCTCCATGTACATATCGGGTGCGTGGAGAAAACTGCCCTTGTCGCCCACGGCCATGACGGCCAGCGCGTTAGCCTGACCCAGCGCCGTCATGCGGGTGCCTTCAATCGGATCGACCGCAATATCGACCGCGTCGCCGCGACCGGTGCCGACTTTTTCACCGATATAGAGCATCGGGGCTTCGTCGATTTCGCCTTCGCCGATCACAATCTGGCCGTCGATCTCAATGGAGTTGAGGACGTGACGCATGGCATGGACAGCCGCGCCATCGGCCGCATTTTTGTCGCCGCGCCCTAACCAGTAATAGCCCGCCAGAGCGGCAGCTTCGGTTACGCGGGAAAATTCAATGGCAAGTTCTCGTTTCATGGTCTCTGCCTGACAAAAAACAGACAGGCAGTGTAACACAGCGGGAGAGTGGGGCGGGGAAAAGGCCCGCGACACAGACGGTCGCGGGCCCCGGTATTACTCTTCTTCTTCCCACGCCTGCGCGCGGGCGACGGCTTTTTTCCAGCCGGCATAGCGGAAGTTACGTTCAGTGGTTTCCAGGCTTGGGCGGAACTCACGCTCAATCACCGATTTTGCACGGACTTCATCCAGATCCTGCCAGAAGCCGACGGCCAGACCCGCCAGATACGCTGAACCCAGCGCCGTAACTTCACGCACTTCCGGACGCTCAACACGGGTGCCGAGGATGTCAGACTGGAACTGCATCAGGAAGTTGTTGGCCACCGCGCCCCCATCCACACGCAGCGCCTGCAGACGGGTGTTCGCATCGTTCTGCATCGCTTCCAGAACGTCGCGGGTCTGATAAGCGATCGACTCCAGCGTGGCACGGATGATGTGGTTAGCGTTCGCACCGCGCGTCAGACCGAAGATCGCGCCACGGGCATACGGGTCCCAGTAAGGTGCGCCCAGACCGGTGAATGCCGGCACCATGTAGACGCCGTTGGTATCTTTCACTTTCATCGCAAAGTATTCAGAGTCAGCGGCATCGCTGATCAGCTTCATCTCATCGCGCAGCCACTGAATCGAGGCACCCCCGATGAACACCGCGCCTTCCAGCGCATAGTTCACTTCACCACGCGGGCCACAGGCGATGGTGGTCAGCAGGCCATGCGTTGAGGTTACCGCTTCAGTACCGGTGTTCATCAGCATAAAACAGCCGGTGCCGTAGGTATTTTTCGCCATGCCAGGCTGGACGCAGAGCTGGCCATAGAGCGCCGCCTGCTGGTCACCGGCAATACCGGCGATAGGAATACGCGTGCCGCCTTTACCGCCGATGTTGGTCTGACCATAGACTTCAGACGACGATTTCACTTCCGGCAGCATTTCACGCGGGATATCCAGAATATCCAGCAGGCGCTGATCCCACTCCAGCTTGTGAATGTTGAACATCATGGTACGGGAGGCGTTGGTGTAATCGGTGATATGTACGCGGCCCTGGGTCATTTTCCAGACCAGCCAGGTATCAACGGTGCCGAACAGCAGCTCGCCACGTTTCGCACGCTCACGTGCGCCTTCAACGTTATCGAGGATCCACTTCACTTTGGTGCCGGAGAAGTAGGGGTTAATCACCAGACCGGTGGTGTGCTGGATATACTCTTCCAGTCCCTCTTTCTTCAGTTTGTTACAGTAGTCTGCGGTGCGGGGATCCTGCCAGACGATGGCGTTATAGACCGGCTTACCGGTCTCTTTGTCCCAGACGATAGCGGTTTCGCGCTGATTGGTGATACCGATAGCGGCAATTTCATCGGAGCGAATATCGGCGTGTGCCAGCACTTCAACCAGCGTGGAGCTTTGAGAGGCCCAGATATCCATCGGATCATGCTCAACCCAGCCCGCTTTCGGGTAGATCTGGGTAAATTCACGCTGCGAGACGGCGACGATGTTGGCGTCATGATCGAGGATCACGGCGCGTGAACTGGTTGTGCCCTGATCGAGCGCGACAATGTATTTTTTATCTGTGGTAGTCATAAATTCAGTCCTGATGATAAAAGGTGAAACTTACGCTTTACGCTGCTGAGCGCGTGCAACCGGTTTGTCTGCAGGAACACTGGCAGGTTCCTTCGCGGTGCCTGGCAGATAGCGGCCAATCAGTGCGCGATAACCTACGGCACCCAGGCAGGCACCGACCAGCGGACCAAAAATCGGTACGAGGAAGTAAGGGATGTCACGACCGCCGGTGAAGGCAACGTTACCCCAGCCTGCCAGCCATGCGAAAATCTTCGGTCCGAAATCACGTGCCGGGTTCAGGGCAAAGCCGGTCAGCGGACCCATTGCGCCACCAATTACCGCGACCAGCAGGCCGATCAGCAGGGGTGCCAGTGGGCCGCGTGGGATGCCGTTACCGTCATCCGTCAGACCCATGATGACCGCCATCAGTACCGCCGTGATGACCATCTCAACCAGGAATGCCTGACCGACACCGATGTGCGGGTTAGGATAGGTTGAGAAGATGCCCGCCAGGTCGAGACTCTCAACCGTGCCGCGCACCATCTGATGGCTCTGCTCATAGTCAATAAAGAGGCTGTAGTAGAGGCCATAGACCAGCGCTGCGGCACAAAAGGCGCCGGCAACCTGTGAGATGATGTAAGGCAGAACTTTACGTCCTTCAAAATTAGCAAACAGGCAGAGCGCCACGGTAATGGCCGGGTTCAGGTGCGCACCCGAAATGCCTGCGGTGAGGTAGGCGGCCATTGAAACGCCCAGCCCCCAGATGATGCAGATTTCCCACTGACCGAATGCGGCACCGGCGAGTTTCAGTGCGGCCACACAGCCCGCGCCGAAGAAAATAATCAAGCCTGTCCCCAGAAATTCGGCAATACACTGACCTTTGAGCGTGTTAGTTGTCTGACTCATAATAGTGGTTCCTGAAGCGAGGTTAAATTTTATCAGTTTTTGTTCTCATTCCATGAGTCGCCCAGCTTTATTGTAGGGTTGGTGTGAATTTATCGTTAACGAACATAAACGAGAAATAGCGAAATCATTTTTTGTGTACTGTGTCATAAAAATGCGCGTTTTCGCGTATTCCGGCTTTCTTTCGCCCTTAAATGCGCCGGATAGCGGGCGTGGCGGAGGGATCGCTGTGTGCCGTTGATCTGAGCGCAGCATAAATTCAGGCATAGACTGAAAAGTGTTACAGACTACGCCCGGCGCGCCCGCGTTGCTGGACTTGCGGGGTGAGGGTACATACAATCGGGACAACGTTGCTGGCTAGCGCTGGCATCATCAACGCCTTGCAGGAATTTAGGAGAGGTCAGAAAGATGTCATTTGAAGTGTTTGAGAAACTGGAAGCGAAAGTACAGCAGGCGATTGATACCATCACCCTGTTGCAGATGGAAATCGAAGAGCTGAAAGAGCAGAACAACTCACTGCGTAACGATGCGCAACAAGTCGCGGGCAACCACGATGCGCTGATGCGTGAAAATCAGCACCTGAAAGAAGAGCAGCACGTCTGGCAGGAACGTCTGCGCGCACTGCTGGGAAAAATGGAAGAGGTTTGAAGCCTCAGCTGATGTGAAAAACGGGTGCTCAGGCACCCGTTTTCATGTCTGCTCCCGGTTGCTGTCGGACCTTATTCGAGGTCCAGCGCATCCTCTGACAGAATGATACCGGTGTTGTCGGCATAGAGATGGTCGCCGGAAAAGAAGGTCACGCCGCCGAAATTGACGCGCACATCGCTTTCGCCAATCCCTTCACCCGCTGCGCCGGCCGGAATGGCGGCAATCGCCTGAATGCCAATTTCCAGCTCTTCCAGCTCGTCAACCTGACGTACTGACCCGTAGATGACCAGGCCTTCCCACTCGTTAGTGGCTGCCAGACGTGCCAGCTGCGCATCCACCAGCGCCCGACGCACGGAACCGCCGCCATCAATCACCAGCACCCGGCCGCGGCCATTTTCTTCCAGCAGGTCGTAGAGTAAGCCGTTGTCTTCAAAGCATTTCACTGTGGTAATCTGACCACCGAATGAAGTGCGCCCACCAAAGTTTGAAAAAAGCGGTTCAACAACATTCACTTCTTCATGGTAGATATCGCAGAGTTCAGATGTATCGTATTTCATAAGGGTTTCGTCTGTTTGCCACAGGAATGCTAAGTATATCGCTATATGCAGATTGTTGGCAAAATCATCACCCTGAAAAAAGCATCGTTCGATCAAGAACATGCATAAAAAAGCCCAGCCGGTTCGGCTGGGCTTCTGAAAAGTGCGACATCCGTGAATCAGAGAATGAAGCGGCTCAGGTCTTCGTCAGCCACCAGTTCATCCAGATGTTTACCCACATAGTCAGCATCAATGGTGACCGATTCACCGTGACGATCGCTGGCGTCATAGGAGATATCCTCCATCAGACGTTCCAGCACGGTATGCAGACGACGCGCACCGATGTTTTCGGTGGTTTCGTTAACCTGCCATGCGGCCTCAGCGATCCGGCGGATACCATCCTCGGTGAAATCAATATTCACGCCTTCGGTATTCATCAGCGCTTTGTACTGCACGGTCACTGACGCGTTAGGCTCTGTCAGAATGCGCTCGAAATCATTCACGGTCAGCGCCTGCAGTTCAACGCGGATAGGCAGACGGCCCTGCAGTTCCGGGATTAAATCGGACGGGCTGGCAACCTGGAACGCGCCCGAAGCGATAAACAGAATGTGGTCCGTTTTCACCATACCGTGCTTGGTTGAGACCGTGCAGCCTTCCACCAGCGGCAGCAGGTCGCGCTGAACGCCTTCGCGTGACACATCCGGACCGCCAGCATTCTGGCCGCCGCGCTTACAGATTTTGTCGATCTCATCGATAAACACGATACCGTGCTGCTCGACGGCATCGATGGCGTCCTGTTTAAGCTCTTCCGGATTCACCAGTTTTGCCGCTTCTTCTTCGATCAGCAGCTTCATCGCTTCTTTGATCTTCAGCTTGCGGGCTTTCTGCTTCTGGCCGCCGAGGTTCTGGAACATCGACTGCAGCTGGCTGGTCATCTCTTCCATTCCCGGAGGCGCCATGATTTCGACGCCCGGGCCGCTGGCGGCCAGGTCGATCTCGATCTCTTTGTCATCCAGCTGGCCTTCGCGCAGTTTTTTACGGAACGACTGGCGCGCCGCAGAAGGTTCCGCGCTCTGCTCTGACTGGCCCCAGTTGTTTTTGGCTGGCGGAATCAGAACATCCAGGATGCGCTCTTCCGCCATCTCTTCTGCACGGTATTTGTTCTTTTCAATCGCCTGGCTGCGCACCATCTTAATGGCGGAGTCGGTCAGGTCGCGAATGATCGAATCGACTTCCTTACCGACATAACCCACTTCGGTAAATTTGGTCGCCTCGACCTTGATAAAAGGCGCATTGGCCAGTTTAGCCAGACGACGGGCGATCTCCGTTTTACCGACACCGGTCGGTCCGATCATCAGGATGTTTTTCGGGGTCACTTCATGGCGCAGCTCTTCATCCAGCTGCATGCGACGCCAGCGGTTGCGCAGTGCAATAGCCACGGCGCGCTTGGCGCTGTCCTGGCCGATAATAAAGCGGTTCAGTTCGCTGACGATTTCGCGTGGAGTCATCTCAGACATAGTTATACCTTTACGCCCTGGAGGTTAATTCTTCGAAATTAACGTTATGGTTAGTGTAGATGCAGATATCGCCTGCGATGTTCAGCGACTTCTCAACGATGTCGCGCGCGCCCATGTCGGTATTCTCCAGCAGCGCACGTGCCGCGGCCTGGGCGAAAGGTCCGCCGGAGCCGATGGCAATCAGATCGTTTTCAGGCTGAATTACATCACCATTACCGCTGATGATCAGTGAGGCGGACTCATCCGCGACCGCCAGCAGGGCTTCAAGTCGACGCAGCATACGGTCAGTACGCCAGTCTTTAGCCAGTTCCACCGCGGCTTTCACCAGGTGGCCCTGATGCATTTCCAGTTTACGTTCGAAAAGCTCAAACAGGGTGAAGGCGTCTGCGGTGCCGCCAGCAAATCCGGCAATCACCTTATCGTTGTATAAACGACGCACTTTTTTAACGTTGCCTTTCATCACGGTATTGCCGAGCGTAGCCTGGCCATCACCGCCAATCACTACCTGGCCGTTGCGTCGTACACTTACTATTGTTGTCACGGGCAGACCCCTTGTTGCAGTCGGAAAAGGACTCCGCGCACGGGGCGCGGAGTATCATGCAACAGATATGGGGCGGGTTTGACGGGTTTCAACCCCCGATTGAGAGGGGAATGCAGCCGGAGTGGCCGGAACTGCGCAGACGCTTCAGTGTGCTGTCCGCAGAGGCGCGATCTTTATACGGACCAATCACCACGCGATTCCAGCCGCCACCGGTCGTAATGCGGCTTTCAAATCCTTCAAAGGCTAAACCGGCACGCACTGACTCCGCCTGGTCGGTGCCTTTGAATGACCCGCACTGTACCATCCAGCGCTGCGAAGAGGCTTTCTCCGCCGGTTTCGCTTTTGCGGTCTCCTGCGGTTTTGACTGCACCTCGGGTTCCCGCGTAACTGGCGCAGGCTGCGTCTGGCGCTGAACATTTTGCTGCTGCTGCTGCTGACGTTGCTGCTGTAACTGCAGCTGCTGCTGACGCTGCTGTTGTTGCTGCTGCAACTGCTGCTGGCGCTGTTGCTGCTGTTGAGCCTGCAACTGCTGACGTTGCTGCTGCAGCTGTTGTTGCTGAACCTGCTGCTGCTGACGTTGCTGCTGTTGCTGGAATTGCTGCTGCTGGCGTTGCAGCTGCTGTAACTGCTGCTGATGCTGCAGCGTCTGCTGACGTTGCGCCGGTGTCTGTTCGTTCCACGGCACTTCGTTCAGCTGCGTTGGCTGCTGGCGCATATCCGCCTGCATCTGCTCCAGCAGCTGACGCTGCTCGTCAGTCAGCTGCGTCTGCGACTTCACCTCGCCACCCGAAGAGGGTTCGATAGGGGTCGGCACGGTAACCTGACGGTTCTCCAGCTCTTTAATATATTTCCAGCGCTCTTCGGGCTTCGGCGGTAAGCCATTGCCGTTGGCTTTATGATCCGTAATGACCGGCACGTCCTCTTTCTTGTGATGCGCCAGGAACCATAAACCACCGGCAAAGGTCACCAGCACGGCGACCGCCAGTACAATCATCAGTTTGGATGTTCCCGAACCGCCTTTGCTCTTCTTGCCGCGGCTGGGGCTTTTTTTGCGACGCGTCCCTGTTGAACGCCCGCGGCCTACGTAATCTTTTTGTGCCACTCTCGTTCTTATACCCTTCAAAAATAGTGCCAGATGGGCGAAATGATGATTTTTACGCGCCCGGCAAGGAGTCCGCCATGTTACTCAAGGGTCGGAACTTTGACCAGCAGTGTTCGCTTTAAGAATCTACTGAAAAAGCGCGGCGAATACGCTTATTTTTCACGCTTTTTTGCGCGCGCCGTGCTGCCCCGAATGGTCAGACCCGCGTCCAGTAGCCGCGAACCGCTGATGACCCGTTTGCCATTCAGCTCATCCAGCAGCAGCAGCATCGCTTCCCGGCCGATCTGATAACGCGGTTGGGTAACGGTAGTCAGCGGCGGCTCGCAGTAGCGCGACAACTCGATGTCATCAAATCCCACCACAGAGAGATCGTCAGGTATCCGCAGCCCGCAGCGTCGGGCCTGATTCATCGCCCCGAGCGCCATAATGTCGCTGTGGCAAAACAGCGCGCGCGGTGGCTGCGGCAGGGTCATCAGCTGATTCATCGCGGCAACGCCCGCTTCAAAGGTGAAATCGCCGCGCACAATATAGGTGGGGTCGACCGTCAGGCCACTGCGCCGCATCGCCTGGACATAGCCCTGTAAACGATACTGACAGAGCGGCATCTCTTCCGGCCCGGCGATGCAGGCAATCTGTGTGTGACCTAACTGCAGCAGATGATTAACCGCTTCAAACGCGGCGGTCAGGTTGTCGATGTGCACCGAGGGCAGTGACATTTCGGGCGCAAACTCATTCGCCATCACCATCGGCGGCAGGTTGCGCTGCTCATCAATGCCGGCATCGAAGGGCAGCTGTGAGCCCAGCAGGACCATGCCATCTATCTGGCGTGTCACCATCAGGTTGAGAAAGGTTCGCTCCTGCTGATTCTGATGGGCGCAGTCGCCAATCAGCACCAGATAACCCTCTTCGGCTGCCGTGACTTCAATGCCGCGGATGATTTCACTGAAGAAGGGATCGCAGATATCAGGGACAATGACGAGGATGGTTCGGGTCTCATTGCGACGCGCGTTGCGTGTGGGACCATGTGCTGCATAGCCGACGGCGGCAACGGCCTGTTCGACTTTCTGTCGGGTGGCCGCAGAAACTTTCTCCGGATTCATCAGCGCACGCGATACGGTGGCGGTTGAGACACCCGCATGTTCCGCGACATCCTTCATCGTGGCGGCGGGCGGTTGTTGATTCTGCTCCAACACATGCTCCTGACGCATTATGGCGTGTTCGATTCTGTTTTTGCCTGCTCAGAGGCAAACCAGCCACATTGTTAACGATTGCGTGGCTGGTTGTTACTTAATTTGCATAAAAATTGTGACTTATGCGACATTTTTCGATCTGGCTCGCAACGTCAGCGGAGATCAGCTCTCGGTAGGATCAATATCCAGCGTCCATTTCACTTTGCGCGCGGCGGGCAGGGTGAAAATCAGCGGCAGCGAACTGCTCAGCAACTGCTGCAGACGCTGTCGGGAAGGGTGCTGAACCAGCAGTTGCCAGCGCCAGCGGCCGCTGCGTTTTGGCTGCAGGGCCGGGACCGGCCCCATAAACCACATGGCCTGATCGTTGAGCGGACTGGCCTCCAGCAGGTTACGAAGCTGTTGCAGAAATTCAGCTGCCTGCTGATTATCCATATCTTCAGCGCGAAACAGCGCATGGCGGCTCCAGGGCGGCAGGTGAACCGCCTGGCGCTCCAGCAGTGCCTGCTGCGCAAACGCCGTATAGCCCTGGTGCAGCAGGGTCTGAAGCAGCGGATGTTCCGGGTGGTGGGTCTGCAGCAGGACTTCGCCCTGCTTACCGGCACGCCCGGCGCGCCCGGCGACCTGGGTGTAGAGCTGAGCAAAGCGCTCCGCCGCCCGGAAATCGGCGGAAAACAGCGCCCCATCGACATCCAGTAGCGACACCAGCGTCACGTCAGGGAAGTGGTGGCCCTTCGCCAGCATCTGAGTACCAACCAGAATGCGCGCGCCTCCGCGATGCACATCGGCCAGATGCTGCTCCAGCGCCCCTTTACGGCTGGTGGTATCACGATCGATTCGCGACACCGGCACGCCAGGGAACAGCGTGCCGAGCTGCTGTTCCAGCTGTTCCGTGCCGACACCGACCGGCAGCAGGTGAGTCGAGCCACACTGCGGGCACTGATGAGGAAGCGGACGCTGGCTGTCGCAGTGGTGGCAGCGCAGCTGGCGATGATGCTGATGCAGCGTGTAGTAGCGGTCACAGCGGTGACACTCGGCAATCCAGCCGCAGTCGTGACAGAGCAGGGCGGGCGAAAAGCCGCGGCGGTTAAGAAACAGCAGCACCTGATTATCCGCCTGCAGGTGCTGACGCATTTTGCCAATCAGGCCCGGTGCCAGGCCGCCGATCAGCTGCACACCTTTTAAGTCGATCAGCTGTTGCAGCGCCGGTCTGGCATTGCCTGCGCGCTTTGTCAGGTCGAGCTGGCGGTACTTGCCGCTGCGCACATTGTGCAGCGTCTCCAGCGCGGGCGTCGCCGATCCCATTACAATCGGGATATTTTCTTCATGGGCGCGAAACACAGCCAGATCGCGCGCCTGATAGCGCCAGCCCTCCTGCTGCTTGTAAGAGCTGTCGTGCTCTTCATCAATGATGATGACCCCCGGCCGGGCCAGCGGGGTAAACAGCGCCGAGCGGGTGCCAATCACAATCGCCGTTTCACCGCGCCGCGCACGTAACCAGACGGCCAGCCGCTCACTGTCGTTTAAGGCGGAGTGCAGCACGTCAATCGGCGCATCAAAACGCTCCCGGAAACGGGCAATTGTCTGCGGGGTCAGGCCGATCTCCGGGACCAGCACCAGCGCCTGTTTTCCCCGAGCCAGCACATTCTCCAGCACGCTGAGGTAGACCTCCGTTTTGCCGGAACCGGTGATGCCCGCCAGCAGCCAGGCGGCGTAATGTTCGTCATCTGCCCGAATTGCACCGACCGCCATCGCCTGATCTGTATTCAGACGCAGGCGTTCGCCTTTAACGGCGAAGGTGGTTCGCCAGTCGTGCCGCTGCGGCTGATGCTCATACAGCTCGCACAGCCCTTTGATGCGCAGAGCCTGAAGCGTCGCCTCCGTCAGGTCGTGTTCGCTGACCTGATGGCGATAGAGCGGCTGCTGACGCAGGGCAGCCAGCGCCTGCTGCTGTTTGGGCGCGCGCTTTAAACTCTCCGGCGTGGTCGCCCGGCCCTGCTCGGTAATTTCCCAGCGCCATAACGGGTTATCCTGCGCGGGTTTGCCCTGACGCAGCAGCACCGGGATGGCATGATTCAGCACTTCGCCCTGGGGAGAGTGGTAGTAGCTGGCGGCCCAGTTAAGGATGCGCCACAGCGAAGAGGGATAGAGTGACTCGCTATCCAGCACCTCAATGACGCGCTTGAGCTGTCCTTCGGGCAGATCGCTGCTCTCACGCAGGGCGACCACAATGCCGATCATCCTGCGATTGCCAAAGGGCACACTTACGCGACCACCAATGACCGGTTGCGCGCCCTGTGGCGGCAGATAATCAAACAGGCGGGGCAAGGGGACGGGCAGGGCAACCTGGACAACGGGCATAACTCTCTCTTTCCGGCTCGGGCATCGGGAGGGCTAGTGTACACGCTGGACCCGGATGGCGGGTATCCCAGGATAAATTTGCAGCAATGACAACTTCTCTGTATAATATGCCGCCTTCGGTGAGAAAGACCTTGCCGGAGTACACCCTATAATGTTCAACCGCGTGTGGTGCTGTGCAGGTTTACGCCTGGCACGGAGAGCGACACGGCCTTCTATGAGGTTTCCCATGAAACAAGGTATTCACCCGAAATACGAAGCAGTTACTATCAAATGTACCTGCGGCAACGAGATCCACACCCGTTCAACACTGACTCACGAACTGAACCTGGACGTCTGTGGTAAATGCCACCCGTTCTATACCGGTAAGCAGCGTGAAGTGGCAACTGGTGGCCGTGTTGACCGCTTTAACAAGCGTTTCAGCGTGCCAGGCGCTAAAAAATAAGATTAAAAGGCACCTGAACCTGCGGGTTCGGCGGCAACAAAAAACCCAGCCTCGGCTGGGTTTTTTTATGGCCCGGTTACAGGCTGGAGTCTGTTTCAGGCTTGTTCAATTCCAGAAGCTGCGTGGTGTAATCACCATCTAAATCAGCAATGGTAGTGATCTTAGGCGCTGAAATCGAAATTTTATCCGCTTTCATGGTGCCCTGCCTGCACAATAACCACAGCCGGCAGGATGTATTACTGATTTTGCCATCCGTTGTCAGCGCCAGGGTTGCCGCCTTCAGGGTACCCTTATTAGAAATTCCACTTTTACCGGTCACGCTTAACCGCTCAGTCGCCTGCATCACGCCCTGATTGCTGAAGTCGTCAGAAACGAGAGAGGCATTCTGCGCTGTGAGGGTTCCGGCGTTAGAGACAGTTACGGCAGAAACAGAGGCTGTGCTCTGTGCGGTAACATCGCCTGACCGGAGGCTGACCCCTTTAACGGCGTATAAGCCAATAGTGTCCGCCTGAATCGAGCCGGAGTTAATCAGGCTGGTGTTGGCGACAGGCGTGATAACGCCGTTCACCGTGCTGTAGCCGGTCTGCATTGTCAGGGCTCCAGCCGTGCTGATGGTGCCTTTATTTTCGATATCTCCCGCCAGCGAAAAAATGCTGACGGTACCATCGCCACTGATCTGCCCTTTCTCGTTGTTAGTCACTTTTCCATAACTCACGATGCTGGCGT
Organism: Pantoea sp. GM_Pan_3; assembly: GCF_026541045.1. Classification (NCBI taxonomy): domain Bacteria; kingdom Pseudomonadati; phylum Pseudomonadota; class Gammaproteobacteria; order Enterobacterales; family Erwiniaceae; genus Pantoea; species Pantoea sp. GM_Pan_3. The sequence goes on from NZ_JALNVA010000010.1 coordinate 93,577, forward strand.
TATTGGTGGCTTTAACAGTGCCTTCATTCGTGAATGTATTTGTTGTCTGCAGAGCAGCCTGGCTGGCAGAAAGCGTCCCTTTGTTCGTCATGCTGCCGCTGGCTGCGATGCTCATCACGCCAGCGTCAAGGGTTCCGTTGTTGGTTAACGTGCCATTGGTTGAGATATAAAGGCTGTTGGCATTCAGGACGCCATTATTGTTGACGCCCGCACCGGCTTCCGTAGTTTGCAGCTGGATCAGGCCTGCTGTTGCTCCGCCCAGCGCGCTGACATCGATGCTGTTGCCGCCAGTCCGGCCCGTCGTGCTGGCTGTGGCCTGACCCGAGGCCCTGTTATAGGTGTATTTACCGGCAATCGCTTTCAGCTGGGTTGTCCCGACTTTGCCCTCAAGATTGATTTTTTGTGCCAGCAGGTCCGTATAATCGGCGCCTGTCAGCCCTTTGCCTTTAACCGTAAGGGTGCCTTTCGTCACATTAAAGCCCGTCAGTGCACCATCGGTTAAAACTGGCGTGCCGGTGGTCAGGGTGGCGCGTCCGGTATTGATAAAATTACAGCCGGAACAGGTGATCCCGTTTGGGTTGGCGATAATCACATCGGCCTTCTGACCTGCGACTTCAATAAAGCCGTTCAGTGAGGAAGCTTTATTTGAGATGACCTCGTTCAGAATCAGACTGGCTGAGCTATTCAGATTGCTGTTCCGGGCAATATTACCCCTGTCGCGAACCATATCTGTGGTGCTGTTATTCAGTACCAACCCCTTTTCGGAGACGTTGAAGCTCTGATACATATTATGTGACATACCATTCGCATCCGGCTGATTAATATTAACCACGGTCGAACCATTTGCATGCTGATAACTGTTCAGTGCAGAAAGCGCAGGCTGACTACACAGGGTGGCGAGCGTGGCCAGGAATAGCAGATTAAACTTATGCGTATTCATTTTTTTTCCTCTGGATGTGTGTGTTTATTTTAAAACTCTTTTTATTTAACGCTTTTACTTCTTACTAATATTTCCACTGCAGTGAAAAACCGAGCGTAACGGGATCGGTGTGGAAAGCCTGGGGTTTTTTAACCGGGGTGCCGGCAAAAAGATCAAAACGTGTTTTCAGGAGTGTTCCCCGCAGGCCAGCCACGCTGCCTATAACGGTTTTTCCGGCATATTCCTGCTGGCTGCTATTACCGTAGACATGGCCTGCGTCAATACCGATATAAGGCTGAACCGGTTTGTCAGGGAAAATCCAGCTGATATCGTTGCGCCAGAACCAGCCTTTATTATCCTGAAGCGCGTATTCGCCATCGAAGCCACGAACCGTCCAGCGGTTTGCCAGCGAAAAGCGATTCAGCGAAGAGAGGGTGTCGGGTGAATATTGCACACTGACATGGGGTGAGTAGTTCAGCCAGTTATCTCCCACCTGGAAATTAACCGAACCTTTCAGATCCAGCGTCATAACCCGGCCCTGCGTATCAATGAGCCCATACGTCTGTTCAACGGTATGGCTGCTGTTAAACCAGGGCATCTTCCGTTGATAGCTCAGGGTCGTCGTCAGCGCCGCGTTATCGTCATGCATCTCATGCTGCAGCAACGCTTTCCAGCCCGCACTTTTTTTATGCATGCTGATGAGGTCCCGGTCATTAAGTGAATAACGCGATGACGTATTGAAGATTTGCAGGCCAGCTGTGGTGGTCTGAAAGAGGGTTCGCGAAAGCAGTCGGTTGAGCTGCGCACTGTAGTAGCTGTTCTTATTATCCAGTGCCCATTCTGACCAGTTTCCGGTCAGGCGTTGCTGATAATGACTCTGGCTGGCATAGAGATCGAGCCACCAGAAACCCCATGGCACCGAATAACCCATCGATTTATTATCATTGCCTTTGCGGGTCTGTTTCGGAGCAATATCGTGGCCGTAAGAGACGTAAAATATGTCACTTAATGACGCAATGTTGTTTAAATAGAGTGCAGTTCCCCCCTGATAACGCCCGGTCGCCGCCGAGCCGGCATCATTCAGCCAGGCGCTCATCTGCCAGTATTTATCCTGTTCGCGCTGGATAACGATATCGCTTTCACCTTTGCTGCTGCCTGGCAATAACTGAACGTTAACCCGCGATCCCGGGACGCGCTGAAGATTAAGGCTGCCCTGTTCCAGATCGCTGAGTTCGAGCAGATCACCCGCGCTGAACGGCAGGGTACTGGTCAGATTAATGTCGTCGCCACTCGCCTTATTTAGCACGATTTTTCCGACGTGACCGGCATGAATATCAAACGTTAACGTACGGCCCGACAGATTCTGTTCGGGCAAATTAACACGCGTTGTAATATAACCCAGCCGGATAATTTCATTCTGCAGCGTTTTAGCGAGAAGTTTTATTCCGTTAATGCCCAGGCACTTCCCTTCTGCCTGTGCGGTAAAATAGCGTAATTTTCTGAGGTGCAGTTTTTTACTGTCCTGATTCAGCGAAATATTATCGATCGGATAGCAATTTTCCTCATGCGGAAACGGAATCGCTTCCGGTCTGAAGTCCTCTTTTTCAGACATGCCAGGCGGCAGGTCAGGCGTTAATTGCGCTTTGCGCTCCCGATCCTGTTGCCGGGCATTAATATTCTCATTTTGCACCATTATAGCCGGTGCCACGCTGGATGCAGAAGTGAAATAACTGGTTGTGCCGGTGATGAAAAGAATAAAAAAAGTGGGTGCGAAGGATTTTATTTTATATTTGATGCTCATTGGCTTTCCGTGAAATTGTCGCTCTGACAAAATCTTACGGATGCGCATAATAGTGAACAATAGTAATAATTCTATTGTCCGGATAAAACAATATTCTTATTGCAATGGAAATAACGCAATAATAAGGAAAAGAGGGTAGATTTTTCTGATACGTCTGGCAGGCAATATGCAGGCGATGGCGTCAGGCCGGAAGAGAGGAGCGTCACAGGGGGCAGAACGGATCAGAAAAGCGGCTCCCTGAGCGGAGCCTGCTTCTCTGCAGCGAGGTCAGGCGACAACGGCGCCGGGGATCAATATTCCCATGTGTCCGGATCAACACCCATCTGGCGCATAATTGCTTTCGCTTCTTCCGGGATCTCATCGCTGCGCTCTTTGCGCAGGTCGACGTCATCCGGCAGCGGTTGACCCGTAAAGGCATGTAAAAAGGCTTCGCAAAGCAGCTCGCTGTTGGTGGCGTGACGCAGGTTATTCACCTGACGACGGGTACGCTCATCCGTTAAAATCTTCAGCACGCTCAAGGGGATAGACACTGTAATCTTCTTGACCTGCTCGCTCTTCTTACCGTGCTCAGCGTACGGGCTGATATATTCGCCGTTCCATTCAGCCATGGGTTACCTTAATTAATAAACGTTAAATGTGAGGAAATCAGCGGATTATGCCTGATTTTTTCCTGCCTGACCCCTGATATGGCGGGTTTTCTTCGTTCACTGCCTCTGTATTTCAGAGAGGAACGCCAGGCGATGACGCATAATTTTAGCGGGTATTGCGTTTCTGCTCAATCTATACGCAAAGACATTTAGATGTCCAGATGTATTGACGTCTAATTAGAGGGTGATATCCTGTGAGCCACATTTTATTCACTTTTCAGGAACAATTCGCTCATGACGCGTAAACCGGCAACCATCGCAGTGCGTAGCGGTTTGAATGATGACGAACAGTATGGCTGCGTTGTCCCGCCTATCCATCTTTCCACAACCTATAACTTCCTGGATTTTAATGAGCCGCGTGCGCATGACTATTCCCGTCGGGGTAACCCCACGCGTGATGTCGTGCAGCGCACGCTGGCGGAACTGGAAGGCGGTGCGGGCGCGGTATTAACCAATACCGGGATGTCGGCGATTCATCTGGTGACGACGGTGTTCCTGAAGCCTGGCGATCTGCTGGTTGCGCCACATGACTGCTATGGCGGCAGCTATCGGCTGTTTGACAGCATGAATAAGCGTGGCGCATATCGGGTGAAATTTGTTGATCAGGGCGATCCGGTGGCACTGCAGGCGGCACTGGATGAGAAACCTAAACTGGTGCTGATCGAAAGCCCCAGCAATCCGCTGCTGCGCGTGGTGGATATCAGCGCGATTTGCACCGCTGCCCGGGCGGCGGGTGCCATCAGCGTGGTGGATAACACCTTTATGAGTCCGGCCCTGCAGAATCCGCTGGCGCTGGGGGCAGACCTGGTGATCCACTCCTGTACGAAATATCTCAACGGTCATTCCGACGTGGTGGCAGGCGCGGTGATTGCTAAAGATCCGCAGCTGGCGACGGACCTGGCCTGGTGGGCAAACAACATTGGCGTCACGGGCGCGGCCTTTGACAGCTACCTGCTGCTGCGCGGGATTCGCACACTTTCACCACGCATCGCAGCGGCGCAGCGCAATGCGCTGGCGATTGTGGAGTATCTGAAGCAGCAGAAACGGGTGAAAAAGTTGTATCATCCTTCGCTGCCGGAGAACGCCGGACACGAACATGCCGTTCGTCAGCAGCGCGGCTTTGGCGCCATGCTGAGTTTCGAGGTTGACGGTGACGAGGCGCTGCTGCGCCGCTTCCTGAAAGCGCTGCGGCTGTTTACGCTGGCGGAATCGCTGGGTGGCGTTGAGAGTCTGATCTCCCACACCGCCACCATGACGCACGCGGGGATGTCGGCAGAGGCACGCGCTGCAGCGGGCATTTCCGATACGCTACTGCGGGTTTCTGTTGGTATTGAAGATCACGAAGATTTAATTGCCGATCTGGATAATGCATTCCGGGTCGCAGCCGAGGGTTAAGCATGACGATTTCAGCAGGCACGGGAACGCCGACTATCAGGCAGTTGCATAAATTTGGCGGCAGTAGCCTGGCCGACGCACGCTGCTATCAGCGTGTGGCCAGCATCATGGCGGATTACAGTCAGCCGGGCGACATGATGGTGGTCTCTGCGGCTGGCTCGACCACCAACCAGCTGATTAGCTGGCTGAAGCTGAGCCAGAGCGACCGGCTCTCCGCGCACCAGGTGCAACAGGCTTTACGGCGTTACCAGAGCGAACTGATCGGTGCGCTGCTGCCTGCTGAGATGGCGGAACCCTTAACCGCGGCATTTATTCGCGACCTGGAAAAGCTGGCCGCGCTGCTGGATGGACCGATAACCGATGCGGTCTACGCCGAAGTGGTCGGCCACGGTGAACTCTGGTCGGCGCGCCTGATGGCAGCGGTGCTGAGTCAGCGCGACATGCAGGCCTGCTGGCTGGATGCGCGTGAGTTTCTGCGTGCTGAACGTGCGGCCCAGCCGCAGGTCGATGAAGGCAAATCCTGGCCGCTGCTGCAGACCCTGCTGGCACAGCATCCGCATCAGCGCATCGTGGTGACCGGCTTTATCAGCCGCAATGATGCGGGTGAAACCGTCCTGCTTGGCCGCAACGGTTCCGACTACTCCGCCACGCAGATTGGTGCGCTGGCAGGTGTGGGACGGGTCACGATCTGGAGCGATGTGGCGGGCGTCTACAGCGCTGATCCACGCAAAGTTTCTGATGCCTGTCTGCTGCCGCTGTTAAGGCTGGACGAAGCCAGTGAGCTGGCGCGTCTGGCGGCCCCGGTGCTGCATACCCGCACCCTGCAGCCGGTTTCCGGCAGCGATATCGACCTGCAACTGCGCTGCAGTTATCAGCCGGAGCAGGGTTCCACCCGCATCGAGCGGGTGCTGGCCTCCGGAACCGGCGCACGCATCGTGACCAGTCATGATGATGTCTGTCTGATTGAAATCCAGCTGCCGGAGCAGCATGACTTCGCCCTCCTGCACAAAGAGATCGACCTGCTGCTGAAGCGGGCGCAGCTGCGTCCGCTGGCGTTTGGCGTCCATCCTGACCGCCAGCTGCTGCAGCTCTGTTACACCTCTGAAGTGGTCAACAGCGCCTTTACGCTGCTGCAGGATGCCGGACTGCCGGGCCATCTGCAGCTGCGTGACGGCCTGGCGCTGGTGGCGCTGGTGGGCGCAGGCGTGACCCGCAATCCGCTGCATACCCATCGCTTCTGGCAGCAGTTAAAAGATCAACCCGTTGAATTTATCTGGCAGTCTGAAGAGCACATCAGCGTGGTCGCGGTGCTGCGTGTCGGTCCCACTCAGCATCTGATTCAGGGATTACATCAGTCACTGTTCCGTGCAGAAAAGCGTATCGGCCTGATGCTGTTTGGCAAAGGCAATATCGGCTCACGCTGGCTGGAGCTGTTTGCCCGCGATCAGGAAACGCTCTCAGCGCGCACCGGCTTTGAATTTGTGCTGGCGGGTGTGGTGGACAGCCGTCGCAGCCTGCTGAGTTATGACGGACTGGATGCCAGCCGTGCGCTGGCCTTCTTTGACGACGAAGCGGTGGAGCGTGACGAAGAGTCGCTGTTCCTGTGGATGCGCGCCCATCCCTTTGATGATTTAGTGGTGCTGGATGTCACCGCCAGTACGCCGCTGGCGCAGCAGTATCTCGACTTTGCCAGCCACGGTTTCCATGTCATCAGCGCCAATAAAGTGGCCGGTGCATCCGACAGCCAGACCTGGCGGCAAATCCGTGATGCTTTTACCAAAACCGGGCGTCACTGGCTCTATAACGCCACTGTCGGTGCAGGTCTGCCGATCAACTATACGGTGCGCGATCTGCGTGACAGCGGTGATACCATCCTGGCGATCAGCGGGATCTTCTCCGGCACGCTGTCATGGCTGTTCCTGCAGTTTGACGGCACGGTGCCCTTCACCGAGCTGGTGGATCAGGCGTGGCAGCAGGGCCTGACCGAACCCGATCCGCGGGCCGATCTCTCAGGGCAGGATGTGATGCGCAAACTGGTGATCCTGGCGCGTGAGGCGGGCTATAACATCGAGCCGGATCAGGTGCGGGTCGAATCGCTGGTGCCAGACAACTGCCAGCAGGGCTCGGTTGACCATTTCTTTGAAAATGGCGATGAGCTGAATGAGCAGATGCTGCAGCGACTGGAAGCGGCGCGGGAGATGGATCTCGTGCTGCGTTATGTTGCCCGTTTTGATGCCAACGGCAAGGCGCGCGTCGGGGTTGAAGCGGTTCGTCCGGAACATCCGCTGGCCTCGCTGCTGCCCTGCGACAATGTCTTCGCCATTGAGAGCCGCTGGTATCGCGACAACCCGCTGGTAATTCGCGGGCCGGGTGCAGGCCGGGATGTCACCGCCGGTGCTATCCAGTCAGATATCAATCGCCTCGCACAACTGCTCTAGTCCTCCCCTCAGGCGCTTCGGCGCCTGTTTTCAATGCGTTACCGCTGCCTGTTGAATCTCTTTCATGCTGGTTGAAAATTGATCATCGCTGTTCACGATTTATTCGTTGACGGCACGATCGGATTGGGTCATTTTGAACATCTGGACGTCTAAACGTTCAGATGTTCGCGGTCCAGTTTTTAACCGATGAGGATGCAGGATGAGTTTCTTTCATGCCAATCAGCGCGAAGCGCTAAACCAGAGCCTAGCTGAGCTGAACGGGCGCATTAACGTCTCATTTGAGTTCTTCCCACCGCGGTCTGGTGAAATGGAAGAGACCCTGTGGCGTTCCATCGACCGTCTGAGCAGCCTGAAACCGAAATTTGTTTCTGTCACCTACGGTGCCAACTCAGGCGAGCGCGATCGTACGCACAGCATCATCAAAGGCATCAAAGATCGCACCGGCCTGGAGGCGGCCCCTCATCTCACCTGTGTTGATGCCACCCGCGATGAACTGCGCGCTATCGCCCAGGATTACTGGCATAACGGCATCCGTCACATTGTGGCGCTGCGGGGTGATCTGCCAGAGGGAGGCGGCAGGCCGGAGATGTACGGCAGCGATCTGGTGGCGCTGCTGAAAGAGGTCGGCGATTTTGATATCTCCGTCGCGGCCTATCCGGAAGTCCATCCCGAAGCGAAAAGCGCCCAGGCCGATCTGATTAACCTGAAGCGAAAAATCGATGCAGGCGCAAGCCGCGCCATTACCCAGTTTTTCTTCGACGTGGAAAGCTATTTACGTTTCCGCGATCGCTGTGTTGCGACCGGCATCGACGTTGAAATTGTGCCGGGTATTCTGCCGGTTTCTAACTTTAAACAGCTGCAACGCTTTGCCACGCTGACCAATGTGCGCGTGCCGGGCTGGATGAACGCGATGTTTGCCGGGCTGGATGAGGACCCGGAAACCCGGAAAATGGTCGGGGCAAACATTGCGATGGACATGGTGAAAATCCTGTCACGCGAAGGGGTGAAAGATTTTCATTTCTACACGCTGAACCGCGCTGAAATGAGTTACGCCATCTGCCACACGCTGGGCGTGCGTCCGGTTGCGGCGGCAGCCTGACCGCCTGGCTTCAGGCAATAAAAAAGTCGGGACTGTCCCGACTTTTTTTATGGTGACGTTCAGAGGGCGCGGACGCTTCGCCGCGCCTGCGCGCTAACCGGTGTTACGCATGCCTGCTGCCACGCCCGCAATGGTCACCATCAGGGCCTGCTCAACGCGCGGATCCGGCTCATCGCCGCGTGCTTCCTGTGCGCGTGAACGATGCAGCAGTTCCGCCTGAAGGACGTTAAGCGGGTCGGTGTAGACGTTACGCAACGCAATTGACTCGGCAATCCACGGCTGGTCGGCCATCAGGTGCGAGTCGTTGGCGATGGTCAGCACCGCTTTGATATCGGCATCAAGCTGATCGCGCAACTGCTTGCCCAGCGGCCAGAGGGATTTGTCGACCAGACGCTGATCGTAATACTCTGCCAGCCACAGGTCCGCTTTTGCGAACACCATCTCCAGCATTCCCAGACGGGTAGAGAAGAAAGGCCAGTCACGGCACATCGCCTCCAGCTGATCCTGATGACCTGCCGCCATCGCCTGCTGCAGGGCCGCACCGGCACCCAGCCAGGCAGGCAGCATCAGACGGTTCTGCGTCCAGGCGAAAATCCATGGGATGGCACGCAGCGACTCCACGCCGCCGGTCGGGCGACGTTTAGCCGGGCGTGAGCCGAGCGGTAATTTACCCAGCTCCTGCTCCGGCGTGGCTGAACGGAAGTAGGGAACGAAGTCGGCATTTTCACGCACATAGCCTCGATACATCGCACAGGAGTCAGCGGAGAGCTGATTCATGATGTCACGCCATTCGCGTTTTGGCTCCGGCGGTGGCATCAGGTTCGCTTCCAGAATTGCGCCGGTATAGAGCGACAGACTGGCGATGGTGACGGCCGGTAAACCATATTTGAAGCGAATCATCTCGCCCTGTTCGGTGACGCGCAGACCGCCGCGCAGACTTCCTGGCGGCTGCGACAGCAGCGCGGCATGAGCCGGTGCGCCGCCACGGCCAATGCTGCCGCCGCGTCCGTGGAACAGGGTCAGGGAGATGCCCGCTTTCTCGCAGGTTTTGATCAGTGCATCCTGCGCCTGATATTGCGCCCAGCTGGCGGCCATCACACCAGCATCTTTCGCCGAGTCAGAGTAGCCAATCATCACCATCTGTTTGCCCTGAATAAAGCCGCGATACCAGTCGATGCTCAGCAGCTGGCTCATCACATCATTGGCGTTGTTCAGGTCATCCAGAGTTTCAAACAGCGGTGCAACCGGCATCGCATAGCTGATGCCCGCTTCTTTCAGCAGCAGATGCACGGCCAGCACGTCAGACGGGGTTTTCGCCATTGAGATCACGTAGGCGGCGATGGAGCCCTGTGGCGCTTCAGCCGCGACGCGGCAGGTTTCCAGCACTTCACGCGTCTCGTCGCTGGGTTCCCAGCTGCGCGGCAGCAGAGGACGCTTAGAGTTCAGCTCACGGATCAGGAAGGCCTGCTTGTCCGCTTCAGACCAGCTTTCATAGTCGCCCAGTCCCAGATAGCGGGTGACTTCGGCAATCGCTTCGGTGTGACGGGTGCTCTCCTGGCGCAGATCGATACGCACCAGCGGCACGCCAAAACATTTCACGCGGCGCAGCGTATCAAGCAGCTGACCGTTGGCGATAATGCCCATGCCGCACTGCTGCAGCGACTGGTAGATGGCAAATAGCGGGTCCCACAGCTGATCGTTGGAGACCAGCAGGTCGGCCGGACGCGGCAGACGCTCGCCCTTCAGGCGATGTTCCAGGAATGACTGCGTGCTCATGAGCTGGCTGCGCAGACGCTTCAGGATCACACGATAAGGTTCGATCGCTTCCGGATCGCCGCTGAGTTCACGGATCTCATCGCTGCACTCCGACATCGACAGCTCGGAGATCAACACGCCGATATCGCGCAGGAACAGGTCAGTGGCTTTCCAGCGGCTCAGCTGCATCGCATGACGGGTGATCGACGCCGTCACATTCGGGTTGCCGTCGCGGTCGCCACCCATCCAGGAGGTGAACCGGACCGGGACGAAATCCACCGGCAGCTTAATGCCAAACGCCTCTTCTACCTGTTCGTTCAGCTCACGCAGAAAGGCAGGAACGCCTTCCCACAGGCTGTTTTCCACTACGGCAAAGCCCCATTTGGCTTCATCAATAGGGGTGGGACGGTATTTGCGGATTTCATCGGTGTGCCATGCCTGCGCAACCAGCTGGCGCAGGCGGCGCATAATCTGGTTACGTTCGTAGTCAGAGACATCGCTGTGGTCGAGTTGTTTCAGGCAGCTGTTAACTTCGACCAGCTTGTGAATCAGGGTACGGCGGGTGATTTCGGTCGGATGCGCGGTCAGCACCAGCTCCAGCGACAGCGACTCAATGGCCGCCAGAATGTCGCTTTCACGGATATCTTTCTGCTGTTTCAGGGTCTCAAAGGTCTTTTTCAGCAGTTCCGGGTGATTCGCCCCTTCGCCACTCTGGGAAATGGTCTGATACTGCTCGGCCACGTTGGTGAGGTTAAGAAACTGGCTGAAGGCGCGTGCAACCGGCAGAAGCTCTTCGTTGGAGAGATTCTGCAGCGTATTGAGCAGTTCTTTACGATGTGTGTCATTGCCTGCACGGGATGACTTGGAGAGCTTACGGATGGCTTCAACCTGGTCGAGGATGTTCTCGCCCAGAGCTTCCTTAATCGTATCCCCGAGCAGTTTGCCGAGCATACTGACATTACTTCGCATTGCGGAATATTGTTCGTTCATTGGACCCTGACACCCTTATCGTCTTGAAAAACTTCTACACCCGACCTTTCAGGCAGCAGAAAAATCGGCAACGTTCTGCTCCCGCTAATCTACAGGGAACCGGCTCCGTTGCCGCCTGTCAGCATTCTGAAACGTTCTGGATAGTCACCCGGTGGGCATAACAACGTCTTTTATCTAGCCACGTAATGTTGCGTTCGTCAAATGCGTTAAAGTGGGCTGAACAGGTCGCTAAATAACGGAAATTCGAAGAATTTATCGGGAACAAAGCGGGATAAGTTATTCTTATTGGTAAATCCCGCAGAATGAGGGGGCATTTTACTGTTAATACAGTGAAATGCCCCATTTACTGTCAATCAGTGACAGAAATGCTGCACAACCTGACTGATAAGCGCCCGTGTCGGCTTGATAAATGCAGTATCAATAAATTCATCTGGCTGATGGGCCTGATTAATGGATCCTGGCCCCAGCACCAGCGTCGGACAGAGCTGCTGAATAAAAGGGGCTTCGGTGCAGTAGTTGACGATTTCGGTCGGCGTGCCCAGCAGTTTTTCCACCACACTCACCAGTTCATGATTCGCCGGACACTCATAGCCGGGAATCGGTGGATGCAGTTCGGCCACCGTGACACGGCCTGGCCAGCGTGCGCTGACCGGAGCCAGTGCCTCGTTAAGCAGCCCATCCAGATCGCTGAGAGAAAGACCCGGCAGCGGACGGATATCCATATGCAGTTCACAGCAGGCGCAGATACGGTTAGCGGCATCACCGCCATGAATATGGCCGAAGTTCATGGTGGGATAAGGGATGGCAAAGCCATCATGGTGATAACGTTCCTGCAGGGTCGTGCGCAGTTGCATCAGATGGGTAATCGACTCATGCATCAGTTCAATGGCGTTCACGCCGCGAGCCGGATCGCTGGAATGGCCCGATTTCCCTTCAATACGGATCACATTCGACAGGTGTCCTTTATGTGCCCGCACCGGCTTGAGTGATGTCGGTTCACCGATGATGGCGCAGTCGGGGCGCAGCTGCGTCGATTCAGAGAAATATTTCGCGCCGGCCATCGTGGTCTCTTCATCGGCCGTGGCAAGAATATAGAGCGGCTTGCTGAGGGTGCTGACATCCACATCCCGCAGCGTATCGAGAATAAAGGCGAAGAAACCTTTCATGTCTGCCGTACCCAGGCCATAGAGCTTGTTGTCGTGCTCAGTCAGGGTAAAGGGATCGCGTGTCCAGCGGCCATCATCAAAGGGAACGGTATCGGTATGCCCGGCTAACAGCAGGCCGCCCGCGCCGGTGCCGGTCCGCGCCAGCATATTAAATTTATTGCGGGTGCCGGGTACAGGCTGCACTTCCACGCTGAAGCCGAGGTCACGAAACCAGCCTGCCAGCAAATTGATTAAAGTTTCATTACTCTGATCCAGAGCCGCATCGGTTGCGCTGATCGACGGTGTGGCGATTAACTGGCGGTAGAGTTCAATAAAAGGCGGTAATTTTGTCTTCACTGTTGACGGTCCTTGGGTTAGGATGTATCCATATTCATGCATTAATAGTGAATAAAAATACATTAACGTCCTCTGCAAGGGAACCTTAAATCACTGCAGAAGACTGAGTGGGTTACGGGGCAAGGCCGCGGCCCGGGACGTGCGACTGTAAAAGGGGTTACAGCCTGATGTTGAATACGCTGATCGTTGGTGCCAGTGGTTATGCTGGAGTAGAGCTTGCCACCTTCCTGAATCGTCATCCACATATCAACATAACCGCTTTAGCGGTTTCGGCGCAAAGCCCTGATGCAGGTAAGCGCTTGTCCGATCTTCATCCGCAGCTGAAAGGCGTGGTGGATCTTCCGCTGCAGCCACTGAGCAGCGCGGCGGAGTGGGCAGACAAAGTGGATGTGGTCTTTCTGGCGACGGTGCATGAAGTCAGCCACGATCTGGCTCCGGAATTTCTTAAGGCGGGTTGTGTGGTGTTCGACCTGTCGGGCGCTTTCCGGGTCAATGACGCTGAGTTCTACACCCACTTCTATGGCTTCACCCATCAGCATGGCGACTGGCTGGACAAAGCCGTTTACGGCCTGGCGGAATATCAGCATGAAAACATCCAGCAGGCGCAGCTGGTGGCCGTGCCGGGTTGCTATCCGACCGCCGCGCAGCTGGCGCTGAAACCGCTGGTGGATGCCGGACTGCTAAACGACGCGCAGTGGCCGGTCATCAATGCCACCAGTGGCGTGAGCGGTGCCGGCCGTAAAGCCAATGTCGGCACCAGCTTCTGCGAAGTGAGCCTGCAGCCTTACGGCCTGTTCAATCATCGTCATCATCCGGAGATTGTGGCCCACCTTGGCACCCCGGTGATCTTCACCCCACATCTGGGCAGCTTCCCGCGCGGTATCCTGGCGACCATTACCTGCCGTCTGAAAGCGGGTGTCAGCCGCGAAGATATTGCCGCCGTTTTCCATCGCGCCTATGACAATAAGCCGCTGGTGCGTTTCTATGACCAGGGTGTGCCGGCGCTGAAAGCCGTCGTGGGCCTGCCTTACTGCGATATCGGATTTGAGACGCAGGGCGAGCATCTGATTGTCGTGGCAGCCGAAGATAATCTGCTGAAGGGTGCGGCATCGCAGGCGGTGCAGTGCCTGAACATCCGGTTCGGCTTCCCAGAAACGCAGTCACTGATTTAACGGACAAATAAACCATGACCAATCCATTGATTATCAAACTGGGCGGTGTGCTGCTGGACAGCGAAGAAGCGCTGGCCCGCTTGTTTGAAGCGCTGCTGAAATATCGCAGCACCCATCAGCGTCCACTGATCATTGTCCACGGCGGCGGTTGCCTGGTGGACGAGCTGATGAAAAAGCTGGCGCTGCCGGTGATGAAGAAAAATGGCCTGCGCGTCACCCCAGCCGATCAGATCGACATCATTACCGGTGCGCTGGCGGGAACCGCCAATAAAACGCTGCTGGCCTGGGCGAAAAAATCGGGCATCAACGCGGTTGGCCTCTGCCTGGGCGATGCGGGCATCGTGAATGTCACTGCCTTTGATCCGGAACTTGGCCATGTGGGCCACGCCATGCCAGGCGACCCGGCACTGCTGAATACGCTGCTGGCGGCGGGTTACATGCCGGTGGTGAGCTCTATTGGCATCACTGAGGGCGGCGAACTGATGAACGTCAACGCCGATCAGGCGGCGACGGCACTGGCTTCAACGCTGGGTGCGGATTTAGTTCTGCTCTCCGACGTGAGTGGTATTCTCGACGGCAAAGGTCAGCGCATCGAAGAGATGACCGCTGACAAAGCGGAGCAGCTGATCACCCAGGGCATTATTACCGATGGCATGATTGTGAAAGTGCACGCGGCGCTGGATGCCGCGCGTACGCTGGGCCGCCCGGTCGATATCGCCAGCTGGCGTCACGCTGAGCGGCTGCCTGACCTGTTTAACGGCGTGTCGATTGGCACCCGGATTCTCGCTTAACGACTCTGATTCAAGGATTACGAAATGCAAACGCAAAACATCAAAAAAATCGTTCTGGCTTACTCCGGTGGTCTTGATACCTCGGCAATCATTCCATGGCTGAAAGAGAACTACGGTGGCTGTGAAGTGGTCGCTTTTGTGGCGGATATCGGTCAGGAGCGTGGCGATCTGGAAGGTGTTGAGAAGAAAGCGCTGCAGTCTGGCGCCTCGGAATGCCACGTTGTCGATCTGCGTGAAGAGTTTATCAGCGACTACGTTTACCCGGTGCTGCAGACCGGTGCGCTCTATGAAGGCACCTATCTGCTCGGCACCTCAATGGCCCGTCCTATCATCGCGAAAGCGCAGGTTGAGCTGGCACTGAAAGTAGGCGCGGATGCGCTGTGCCACGGTGCAACCGGTAAAGGGAATGACCAGGTGCGTTTCGAAACCACATATACCGCCCTGGCACCGCAGCTGAAAGTGGTTGCCCCATGGCGTGAATGGAACCTGCGTTCGCGTGAAGCGCTGCTGGACTACCTGAAAGAGCGCAACATCCCGACCACCGCCTCACTGGAAAAGATCTACAGCCGTGATGAAAACGCCTGGCACATCTCTACCGAAGGCGGCGTGCTGGAGAGCCCGGCCAATGCGCCGAATAAAGATTGCTGGGTCTGGACCGTCGATCCGCTGGAGGCGCCCGATCAGCCTGAAGAGGTGACCGTGACCGTCGAGAAGGGTCGTGTTGTGGCCGTTAACGGCGAAAAACTGAGCCCGTTCCAGTGTCTGGAAAAACTCAACGAGCTGGGCGCAAAACATGGTGTCGGCCGTATCGACATCGTGGAAAACCGTCTGGTCGGGATTAAGTCCCGTGGCTGCTACGAAACCCCGGGCGGCACCATCATGGTCAGCGCGCTGCGTGCCGTTGAACAGCTGGTACTGGATCGCGACAGCTTCAAATGGCGCGAGCAGCTCGGCCACGAGATGTCCTATGTGGTCTATGACGGTCGCTGGTTTGCCCCGCTGCGTAAGTCGATTCAGGCTGCTGCCGAATCGCTGGCGGAAGAGGTAAATGGTGAAGTTGTGGTGCAGCTCTACAAAGGCCACGCGACAGCCACTCAGAAACGCTCGGCTAACAGCCTCTACTCGGAAGAGTTCGCCACCTTTGGCGAAGATGAGGTTTACGACCACCGTCATGCAGGCGGCTTTATCCGTCTGTTCTCGCTCTCTTCACGTATCCGTGCGCTGAACGAGCAGAAGAAGAAGTAATATTTCAGGCGAGGTGCGCCTTGCCTCACAGATTCAATCCAGGGGCGGCATTTATGCCGCCCCTTGTTTAACGATTCAGAGGAGTTTTCACATGGCACTTTGGGGTGGACGGTTTACTCAGGCAGCGGATCAACGTTTTAAACAGTTCAACGACTCGCTGCGCTTCGATTACCGCCTGGCAGAGCAGGACATTATTGGCTCTGTTGCCTGGTCCAAAGCGCTGGTGACGGTAAACGTGCTGACCCAGGATGAGCAGCAGCAGCTGGAAGCGGCCCTGAATACGTTGCTGGGTGAAGTGCGCGAGAATCCTGAGCAGATTCTGCAAAGCGACGCCGAAGATATTCACAGCTGGGTTGAAGGACAGCTGATCGACAAAGTGGGCGCGCTGGGTAAAAAACTGCATACCGGCCGCAGCCGTAACGACCAGGTCGCGACCGATCTGAAACTCTGGTGCAAGATGCAGGTTGAGGCATTGCTGGGCGCGACACGCGATCTGCAGCAGGCGCTGGTCGTCACTGCGGAAGCGAATCAGGATGCAGTGATGCCGGGCTACACCCATCTGCAGCGTGCGCAGCCGGTGACCTTCGCGCACTGGTGTCTGGCCTATGTGGAAATGCTGGCGCGTGATGAGAGCCGTCTGCAGGATACCCTGAAGCGTCTTGATGTCAGCCCGCTGGGCTGCGGCGCACTGGCCGGAACGGCCTACGAAATCGATCGTCAGCAGCTGGCAGGCTGGCTGGGTTTTGCCTCCGCCACGCGCAACAGTCTCGACACTGTCTCCGATCGCGATCATGTGCTGGAGCTGCTCTCTGATGCGGCGATCGGCATGGTTCATCTGTCGCGCTTCGCCGAAGATATGATCTTCTTCAACACCGGTGAAGCGGGCTTTATCGAGCTGTCAGACAAAGTTACTTCCGGCTCATCGCTGATGCCGCAGAAGAAAAACCCGGATGCGCTGGAGCTGATTCGTGGCAAATGCGGTCGGGTGCAGGGCGCACTGACCGGCATGATGATGACGCTGAAAGGTCTGCCGCTGGCGTACAACAAAGATATGCAGGAAGACAAAGAGGGGCTGTTTGACGCGCTGGACACCTGGCTCGACTGTCTGCACATGTCCGTGCTGGTGCTGGATGGCCTGCAGGTGAAACGTCCGCGCTGCCAGGAAGCCGCAGAGCAGGGCTACGCAAACTCCACTGAACTGGCCGACTATCTGGTCGCCAAAGGTGTGCCGTTCCGTGAAGCTCACCACATCGTCGGCGAGGTCGTAGTCGCGGCCATCGGGCAGGGTGTGGCGCTGGAAGCCCTGTCGCTGGCACAGTTACAGCAGTTCAGTGCGGTGATTGACGACGATGTCTATCCGATTCTGGCACTGCAATCCTGTCTGGATAAACGTAATGCGCAGGGGGGCGTCTCGCCACAGCAGGTTGCCCGCGCCATCGGTGAGGCGAAGCAGCGGCTGGCATAATCCGCAGGCAAAAAAAGGCGGGCACAACAGATGCCCGCTAACCTCTAGCTTCAGAATTACTACTTTATTATAGGCACATCATCAAAGCGCCCGCTCTCCCGGCCGACGCTAAGATTCTCTTACGCTGACAGCAGGAACTGCTGCAGATCCTCACTGCCGCCGATATGACGACCGCCCATGAAAATCTGCGGCACCGTCGCCCGGCCTGATACGGCTCGCAGACTTACGGTTGTGGCATCCTGACCCAGCACAATTTCTTCATACTGGATGCCATGATCCATCAGCATCTGTTTTGCCTGGGCGCAGAAGATGCAGCCAGGTTTCGTAAAGATGGAGACTGACTCCTGTGCTTTGCACTCCGGGGCCAGATAGCGCAGCATGGTATCGGCATCGGAGACCTCAAAGGGGTCGCCAGGCTTGTTCGGCTCAACGAACATTTTCTCCACCACGCCGTTACGTACCAGCATGGAGTAGCGCCATGAGCGCGGGCCAAAACCGAGATCGGCTTTCTCAACCAGCATCTCCATACCTCGGGTGAACTCGCCGTTGCCATCAGGAATGAAGGTAATATTGTCTGCCCGCTGTTCTGCTTTCCAGGCGTTCATCACGAAGGTGTCATTGACCGAGACGCAGAGAATCGTGTCCACGCCATGTTGGGCAAACAGGCCCGCTAGTTCGTTGTAACGCGGCAGATGACTGGATGAGCAGGTAGGGGTAAAGGCACCCGGCAGGGAAAAAACAATCACCGTTTTGTCTTTGAACAGCGATTCTGTGGTGACATCGACCCAGCGATCGTCCTGGCGCGTATGAAACGTGACGGACGGAATGGCTTTACCTTCCTGACTTGCAAACATTTTTTCTCCTGATAACCCCTTTCCATTTGATGCGCGCATTATTCCGAACCGCCCTTGATAGGGCCAATCGTTCATTGCTATTCTATCTATCGCCACGGGCTATCGTGGTTTGGAGGGTAATAATGAATATTCGTGATCTTGAATATCTGGTCTCACTTGCTGAATATCGCCATTTCCGCCGTGCGGCAGATGCGTGTCATGTCAGTCAGCCAACGTTAAGCGGGCAGATCCGCAAGCTGGAAGATGAGCTGGGTGTGATGCTGCTGGAGCGTACCAGCCGTAAAGTGCTGTTTACCCAGGCCGGTTTGCTGCTGGTGGATCAGGCGCGCACGGTTTTGCGTGAAGTAAAAGTGCTGAAAGAGATGGCCAGTCAGCAAGGGGAAGCGATGTCAGGCCCGCTGCATATCGGCCTTATCCCGACCACCGGCCCCTACCTGTTGCCACAGATTATCCCGATGCTGCACCAGACGTTCCCGAAACTGGAAATGTATCTGCATGAAGCGCAGACGCAGCAGCTGCTGGCACAGCTCGACAGCGGCAAACTGGACTGCGCGATTGTGGCGCTGGTTAAAGAGAGTCAGGCCTTTATCGAGGTTCCGCTGTTTGATGAACCGATGAAGCTGGCGATCTACGAAGATCATCCGTGGCGCGACCGCGATCGGGTACCGATGTCCGATCTGGCGGGCGAGAAATTACTGATGCTGGAAGATGGGCACTGTCTGCGTGACCAGGCGATGGGATTCTGTTTTGAGGCGGGTGCCGACGAAGATACCCATTTCAGGGCAACCAGTCTGGAAACGCTGCGCAATATGGTGGCAGCAGGCAGCGGCATTACACTGTTACCGGCGCTGGCGGTTCCGCCGGAACGTATCCGCGATGGGGTCTGCTATCTTCCGTGCTACAAGCCGGTACCACAACGCACGATTGCGCTGGTCTATCGGCCGGGTTCGCCTCTGCGCAGCCGTTATGAACAGCTGGCAGAAGCAATCAAAACCCACATGCAGCACTATCTCGACACGACGTTAAAACAGGCGGTTTAAGCCGTTTAACGCCGCCACGCGATAGGCTTCCGCCATCGTCGGATAGTTAAAGGTGGTATTCACGAAGTACTCAATCGTGTTGCCACCATTTTTCTGCTCCATGATCGCCTGACCGATGTGAATAATCTCGGCGGCACGCTCACCAAAGCAGTGGATCCCCAGAATCTCTTTGGTTTCCCGGTGGAACAGGATCTTCAGGCTGCCGACGTTCATCCCCACAATCTGCGCCCGCGCCAGATGTTTGAACTGCGCGCGTCCCACTTCATAGGGCACTTTCATGGCGGTCAGCTGCTGCTCGGTTTTGCCCACAGAGCTGATTTCCGGAATGGTGTAGATACCGGTCGGGATATCTTCAATCAGATGCGCTGACGCTTCTCCTTTAATAATCGCCTGCGCGGCAATGCGGCCCTGATCGTAGGCGGCAGAGGCCAGACTCGGATAGCCAATCACGTCACCGACCGCATAGATGTGCGGCTGCGCGGTCTGATACATGCTGTTGACTTTCAGCAGGCCACGGCCATCCGCTTCCAGACCGACATTTTCCAGCGACAGGGAATCGGTGTTGCCGGTTCGGCCGTTGGCGTAAAGCAGGCAGTCCGCTTTCACTTTCTTGCCGGATTTCAGATGGATGATGACGCCATCTTCCACGCCCTCAATCTTCTCAAACTCTTCGTTGTGACGAATCACCACGCCGCTGTTCCAGAAGTGGTAGGAGAGCGAATCAGACATCTCCTGATCGAGGAACGCCAGCAGACGATCGCGGGTATTGATCAGGTCAACCTTGACGTTCAGACCGCGAAAAATCGAGGCGTATTCACAGCCAATCACGCCAGCGCCGTAAATGATGACGTGTCCCGGTTCGTGATGCAGGTTGAGAATGGAGTCTGAGTCATAGACGCGGGGATGGGTAAAGTCGACATCGTCAGGATGGTAAGGACGTGAACCACAGGCGATGACAAATTTCTCTGCCGTCAGCCGCTCACGCGTCCCATCAGGTTGTTCAATCTCAATGGTGTTGGCATCAACAAAATGCGCATCGCCCTGGTACAGTTCACAGCGGTTACGCTCGTAGAAACCCTGACGCATGGCCGTCTGCTGGCTGATCACGTTTTCCGTGTGATTGAGAATGTCGGCAAAAGAGGAGCGAAGGAGTCGGGTGTGATCGCTGTAAAGCGGGTTCTGATTAAATTCGATAATGCGACTGACGGCGTGACGGAGGGCTTTAGAGGGGATGGTGCCCCAGTGGGTACAGCCGCCGCCGATGTTATGGTAGCGTTCGATCACGGCGATGCGCGCTCCCTGTTTTACCAGCCCCATCGCCGCCCCTTCACCGCCGGGCCCTGAGCCAATCACAATGGCATCGTAATCGTAAGACTTTTGCATACCGATACGTCCTATTATTTATACATTTTTACAACGAGATTCTAACATCTCGTCGCGCACTTCTGAATTCTATCAGCGATTTTCATCACAGTTTGACAAAGAGTGAGGTTCACAGGTGGTGACAAAGATTGCCAATCTGTACGCTGAAATTTTTGATATAGTGCCTGCCTAACACCGCTAAAGGCAGAGAGAATGGGCGTCAGAGCGCAACAAAAAGAACGTACACGACGTACACTGATTGAAGCAGCGTTCAGTCAGCTCAGCGCCGAACGCAGTTTTGCCAGCCTGAGTCTGCGGGAAGTTGCCCGCGAGGCAGGTATCGCACCCACCTCCTTTTATCGTCATTTCAAGGATGTCGATGAGCTGGGCCTGACGATGGTGGATGAAAGCGGACTCATGCTGCGACAGCTGATGCGCCAGGCGCGCCAGCGTATCGCCAAAGGCGGCAGCATCATTAAAACGTCGGTGTCGACCTTTATGGAGTTCATCGGCAACAACCCCAACGCTTTCCGCCTGTTACTGCGTGAACGTTCCGGCACCTCCGCCGCTTTCCGTGCCGCCGTGGCGCGTGAAATTCAGCACTTTATCGCTGAACTGGCTGACTATCTTGAGGTCGAAAATCGCATGCCGCGCAGTTTTACCGAAGCGCAGGCTGAGGCGATGGTGACCATTGTCTTCAGCGCCGGTGCAGAAGCACTGGATGTTGATGCTGAGCAGCGTCGTAAGCTTGAGGATCGGCTGGTGTTACAGCTGCGTATGATCGCCAAAGGCGCCTATTACTGGTACCGCCGGGAGCAGGAGCGTCTCGCGGTTACCCTGGAAAAACCCGAAGAGTAATGAGTAAGGATCCGTCCATGACCCACCCGGCTTCCCGCGATAAAGGCACACTGGCACTGGCTTTTATTACTGGCTTAGCGATTAACGGCTCATTTTCTGTGCTGTTCAGCGCCTTTGTTCCCTTTTCCATTTTTCCGCTGATTGCACTGGGCCTGGCGGCCTGGTGTCTGCATCAGCGTTACCTCAACACCAACATGCCGGAGGGGATGCCGGGCCTGGCAGCCGCCTTTTTCCTGCTGGGGATTCTGGTTTACAGCGCGCTGGTGCGGGCAGAATACCCGGACATGGGCTCCAACTTCATCCCCACTGTTCTGATGGTGGCGCTGGTGTTCTGGATTGCAACGCGATTTAAGCGCAAGCGTAATCAGTAAAAAAAACGGGAACCGCAGGGTTCCCGTTTTTGTTTATGCTTCAGGCTTTACGCGTCAGCAGAACACCGCATTCCATATGATGGGTGTAAGGGAACTGGTCAAACAGCGCCAGGCGCGTAACGTCGTGCGTTTGCGCCAGCGTCTGCAGGTTGTCGCTCAGGGTCTGAGGATTGCAGGAGATATAGAGGATGCGCGGATAAGCCTGCACCATCTTCACCGTCTCATCATCCAGTCCGCTGCGCGGCGGATCGACAAAAATCGTCTCGCAGTCGTAGCTGGTCAGATCAATGCCTTCCAGACGATTAAAGCTGCGGACACCGTTCATCGCCTGGGTAAACTCTTCCGCCGCCATGCGAATAATCTGCACATTATCGATCTGGTTAGCGGCGATATTGTATTGCGCCGATGCCACGGAAGGTTTGGCGATTTCCGTGGCCAGTACACGGCGGAAATTGCGTGCCAGCGCCAGCGAGAAGTTACCGTTGCCGCAGTAGAGTTCCAGCAAATCCCCCTGAGAATCCCGGGTGACATCCAGCGCCCACTCCAGCATCTGAATATTCATTGCCGCGTTAGGCTGCGTAAAACTGTTTTCAACCTGGCGATAGATAAGCTCGCGGCCCGCCACTGGCAGACGTTCGTCAACGTAGTCGCGATCGAGACAGATTTTGGTTTTGGTTGCGCGGCCAATCAGCTGCACATCCAGCCCTTCGGCACGCAGCCGATCGCGCAGCGCAGCGGCGGCCTGCTGCCACTCGTCGTCCAGCTTGCGGTGGTAGAGCAGCGAAATGACAATCTGATTGCTCAGGGTCGAGAGATAGTCGATCTGGAACAGCTTGTGGCGCAGAGTACGGTTATCGCGGATCGCGGCGATCATCTTTGGCATCAGCTGATTGATCAGCTGGCTGGCCGCAGGGAACTGATCGACACGGATCCGTTCGCGCGTCTGCTGATCGAAGATGATGTGATAGATATCATCACCGTCGTGCCACAGCCGGAACTCTGCGCGCATCCGATAGTGGCTGACCGGTGAACGGAACACCTCCACGTCGGGCGCAGCAAACGGCGTCATCATCGTCTCTAAACGACTGACTTTTTCCGCCAGCTGTGCGTCATACTCTTCAATGGGGAGATGTTCGGGTGTCATGAGCAATCCTGATTAATAGCTTACCAGCGGGCGATTGTAGGCATTCACTTGCTGATGTCCAGTCCCGCAGAGCGATGATTCCAGGCTATCTGGACTTCCGAATCGCCACTCCGTAGACTGCAGACGCCGGCCTCAGCCTGAGTTAATAGGGAATCCAGTGTAAATCTGGAGCTGACGCGCAGCGGTAAGGAATGTCGTGATGAGTGCAATAGCAGACACTGTCCTGCGGGATGGGAAGTCATCATCATTTATGGTTCCCAGCCCGAAGACCTGCCGGTGTAACGTCGCTACTCGTACAATCATCGCGTGCTATCGATTGTCGGCCTGCGGCATCCTGCTTCGTCTTATGGATGCGATTTAAAAATGATAAAAAAAAGTGTATCGCTGTTCGCTCTGAGCGCAACGGCGGCTTCTCTCTGGGCGCAAAACGGGTTTGCTCAGGCAAATGATGAGACGCAAATCGTGACCGCTAACCGTTTTGCTGAACCTGTCTCTGGCGTACTGGCACCCACCACCGTCGTGACGCGCGATGAGATTGAGCGCTGGCAGGCTAAAAGCCTGGCGGATGTGATGCGCCGCCTGCCGGGTGTCGATGTGGCGCAAAACGGCGGATTAGGTCAGCAGAGCTCCCTGTTTATTCGCGGCACCGAGTCCCGCCATGTCCTGATCCTGATTGATGGCATCCGGCTGAATCAGGCCGGAATCAGTGGTTCGTCCGATCTCAGCCAGATTCCGCTGACCCTGGTGCAGCGTATCGAATATATCCGCGGTGCGCGTTCTGCCGTCTACGGTTCTGATGCCATTGGCGGCGTAATTAATATCATCACCGGCCGGTCGCAGCCGGGAACCACGCTGACGGCGGGCATGGGCTCCAATGGCTATCAATCTTATGATGGCTCTACCCAGCAGAGGCTGAGCGACGCCACCACGCTGACCCTGGCAGGCAACTATACCTACACCAGAGGATATGATGTGGTGGCGGGTTATCCCAGTAACTATGGCCCGGCACAGCACGACCGCGACGGATTCATGAGCAAAACCCTCTATGGCAATCTTGAGCATCAGTTCAGCGATGAGCTGAGTGGGTTTGTGCGCGGCTACGGATTTGATAACCGCACCGCCTATGACGGGGCATACAGCTACGATGAGAGTTATACCAACATCATCGGTCTGCCGGACACCCGCCAGCTCTACAGTCAGACCTGGGACACCGGTTTACGCTTTAACCGTGATTTCTACTCGACTCAGCTCATCGCCAGCTATGGGCATACCAAAGATATCAACTACGACCCGCGCAATGGCCGCTACGGTGCCGCCTCTACGTTTGATGATGTCACCCAGTACAATCTGCAGTGGGGCAACACCGTGCAGGTGGGGCAGGGCGCCATCAGCGCCGGTGTCGACTGGCAGAAAGAGACCACTGAGCCAGGCACCAATACTCTGTCAGAGGGGTATGAACAGCGTAACACCGGCCTCTACCTGACCGGCCAGCAGCAGTTCGGCACGGTTACGCTGGAAGGGGCGGTACGCGGTGACGATAACAATCAGTTCGGCTGGCATAACACCTGGCAGACGGCAGCTTCCTGGGAGTTTATCTCGGGCTACCGTGCATTCGCCTCTTATGGCACCGCCTTTAAAGCGCCGAATCTGTCACAGGTTTACAGCCCGGCTTATGGTAATCGGGACCTCGACCCGGAAAAAAGTAAACAGTGGGAAGGCGGCTTTGAAGGGCTGAGCGGGCCGGTCAACTGGCGCGTGTCGGGCTACCGCAATGACATCGATAACCTGATTGATAGCGATCCGGCGACCTTCCGGTACTACAACATTAAGCAGGCGCGTATTAAAGGCGTGG
Source organism: Pantoea sp. GM_Pan_3 (assembly GCF_026541045.1). NCBI lineage: Bacteria > Pseudomonadati > Pseudomonadota > Gammaproteobacteria > Enterobacterales > Erwiniaceae > Pantoea > Pantoea sp. GM_Pan_3. Next base: position 118,277 of record NZ_JALNVA010000010.1, read on the forward strand.
AAGCGACGGCAGGCTTTGATACCGGGCCACTGACGCATCAGCTCTCTTATGATTATGTCGATGCGCGGGATGGCAGCACCAACCAGCCGCTGGTTCGCCGGGCAAAACAGCAGGTGAAGTATCAGCTCGACTGGACGCTGTACGACGCGGACTGGTCCGTGACCTATCACTATCTTGGCGACCGCTACGATACGGATTTCAACAGCACGCCCAGCCGCCGCGTCAGAGAAGGTGGCGTCAGTCTGTGGGATCTCGCCGTCTCATATCCTGTCACTTCACAACTCACAGTTCGTGGTAGAATTGCCAACCTGTTCGATAAAGATTACGAGACAGCGTATGGCTATCAGACTCCAGGACGAGAGTATTACCTCAGCGGCAGCTACAGCTTCTGATTTGCGACCCACCGTGCTGGTATTTGACTCCGGCGTCGGTGGGCTTTCTGTCTATGATGAGGTCCGTCAGCTACTGCCGGATCTTCATTATCTCTATGCCTTCGATAACGCCGGCTTCCCTTATGGTGAGAAAAGCGAATCCTTTATCGTGGAGCGGGTGGTCGCCATCGTCGAGGCCATTACCCGCCGCACGCCTCTCTCATTAGTCATCATCGCCTGCAATACCGCCAGCACGGTTTCGCTGCCTGCATTGCGTGAACACTTTTCGTTTCCTGTTGTAGGCGTCGTTCCGGCGATTAAACCGGCTGCGCGCCTGACGCGTAATGGTGTCGTGGGCTTGCTGGCGACAAGAGCAACCGTTCGCCGTCCTTATACCCATGAGCTGGTGGCACAGTTTGCTGGCTCCTGCAAAATTGAGATGCTGGGATCGGCGGAGCTGGTGGAGCTGGCGGAAGCCAAGCTGCATGGCGGGGAAGTGGCACTGGATGAGGTAAGGCGTATTGTTCAGCCATGGCTGCGGATGGCGGAACCGCCTGACACGGTGGTTTTAGGCTGCACTCACTTTCCTTTACTGCGCGAAGAGCTGCAACAGGTCTTGCCCGAAGGAACGCGCCTGATTGATTCCGGTGCGGCAATCGCCCGACGTACGGTCTGGCTGCTGGAGCATGAAGCACCTGAGGTGCGTTCCTCACAGCAGAACGTCGCGTTCTGTACGGAGCTGGATGGCGAAGCGGTACAATTATCACCCGTTTTACACCGTTATGGCTTCCCATTGCTGGAAAAACTGGCGCTTTAGGGGCTTTTAGCTGAAAAAAACAGCACTCGGAATTTTATTTGAAATTAGCACTTGTCAGCCTCCGAGAACTCCCTATAATGCGCCTCCACTGACACGGCACAACGGCTTACGAAGCGTCGCGTTAAGTGGTTCGAAATCATACGAACCAGTGAGTTAAGCGAAAATAAATGCTTGACTGACAATGCGGAAAGCGTAATATACGCAGCCCGCGCCGCAGGAAAACGCGGCACTGCTCTTTAACAATTTATCAGACAATCTGTGTGGGCACTCGCAGGATTGATATCAGCGTCCTTGGACGCACG
>NZ_JALNVA010000011.1:0-31242 GCF_026541045.1 Pantoea sp. GM_Pan_3
TTGTCAGACAGGCGCAACCCATAAATTGCAGAAAAAAGCGCGTTCGCTGCATTCCACAGCAAAAGTCGCTGTTATACGCAGTTACACACAGCGTTATCCACATTCACCGGGCCTGGCAAATTTAGGCGAGCATCACGCAAACGTTTTCGCTACAATGCCGGGCAATATGACGGACTCCCCTTTTAGGGGCGTTATCTGAGGTTTTTGATCTTTCCTTCTTATATAGAAGAGAAAACCGCTGTAAAACCTGATGTAACGCTCTTCTATACGCGAAACAAAGCCAAGGGATAAACCACCATGCAACAACCTCGTCCTGTACGCCGCGCCTTGCTCAGTGTCTCTGACAAAGCCGGCATCCTCGAATTTGCTCAGGCGCTCTCCAGTCGCGGTGTCGAACTGCTCTCCACAGGTGGAACCGCTCGCCTGCTGGCGGATGCGGGTCTGGCTGTCACAGAAGTCTCTGATTACACCGGTTTCCCGGAAATGATGGATGGACGCGTCAAAACCCTGCATCCGAAAGTGCATGGCGGCATTCTGGGTCGTCGCGGCCAGGATGATGCCATCATGGCGCAGCATGACATCAGCCCTATCGACATGGTGGTCGTTAATCTCTATCCCTTTGCCCAGACCGTTGCCCGTGAAGGATGCTCACTGGAAGACGCAGTAGAAAACATTGATATCGGCGGCCCGACCATGGTGCGCTCTGCCGCCAAGAACCATAAAGATGTGGCCATCGTGGTCAGCAGCGGCGACTACGACGCCATCATTGCTGAAATGGATGCCCACCAGAACGGCCTGACGCTCGACACCCGTTTCGATCTGGCGATCAAAGCGTTTGAACACACCGCCGCTTACGACGGTATGATCGCGAACTACTTTGGTAGTCTGGTGCCCGCCTATCACGGTGAACGCAATCAGCCTGCAGGTCGCTTCCCGCGTACCCTGAATCTGCACTTCATCAAGAAGCAGGATATGCGTTACGGCGAAAACAGCCACCAGCAGGCGGCCTTCTATGTAGAAGAGCAGGTTTCTGAAGCCTCGGTTGCCACCGCGCAACAGGTTCAGGGCAAAGCGCTCTCCTATAACAATATCGCTGATACGGATGCCGCACTCGAGTGTGTCAAAGAGTTCAGTGACCCCGCCTGCGTCATTGTTAAACATGCTAACCCCTGTGGCGTTGCGACCGGCGACGACCTGCTGTCAGCCTATGACCGTGCTTACCAGACCGACCCTACCTCTGCGTTCGGGGGCATCATCGCCTTTAACCGCGAGCTGGATGAAGCGACAGCACAGGCCATTATCAGCCGCCAGTTCGTTGAGGTGATCATCGCGCCCGCCGTTTCCGAGGCCGCGCTGAAGATTACCGCGACGAAACAGAATGTCCGTGTCCTGATCTGCGGCCAGTGGCAAAACCGCACGGCAGCGCTGGATTTCAAACGCGTCAACGGTGGCCTGCTGGTTCAGGATCGCGATCTCGGTATGGTCGATGCCAGCCAGCTGCGCGTGGTCAGCAAGCGTCAGCCATCGGAGCAGGAGCTGCGTGATGCCCTCTTCTGCTGGAAGGTCGCGAAGTTTGTTAAATCCAACGCCATTGTCTATGCGCGTGACGGGATGACGATCGGGATTGGTGCCGGCCAGATGAGCCGCGTCTACTCCGCTAAAATTGCCGGTATTAAAGCGGGCGATGAAGGACTGGAAGTGAAAGGTTCTGCCATGGCGTCAGATGCGTTCTTCCCCTTCCGCGACGGTATTGATGCAGCCGCTGCGGTGGGCGTGAGCTGTGTGATTCAGCCTGGCGGCTCTATCCGCGATGAAGAGGTGATTGCGGCGGCGGATGAGCACGGCATTGCCATGATCTTTACCGATATGCGCCACTTCCGTCATTAATCGTTCCGGAGAGTAACAGATGAAAATTTTAGTGATTGGTAATGGCGGACGTGAACACGCGCTGGCCTGGAAAGCGGCACAGTCGCCGCTGGCAGAAACCGTCTTTGTTGCGCCAGGTAACGCCGGTACGGCATTAGAGCCTGCGCTGCAGAATGTCGCAATCAGTGCGACCGATATCCCTGCCCTGCTGGATTTTGCCCAGCGTGAGAAGATCGATCTGACCATTGTCGGACCGGAAGCACCGCTGGTCATTGGCGTGGTGGATGCATTCCGTCAGGCTGGGCTGACTATTTTTGGCCCGACTCAGGCTGCCGCACAGCTGGAAGGCTCAAAAGCATTTACCAAAGACTTCCTGGCGCGCCATCAGATCCCCAGCGCGGCATACCAGAACTTTACCGAGGTCGAGCCGGCTCTCGCTTATCTGCGTGAGAAAGGCGCGCCTATCGTCATTAAAGCTGACGGCCTGGCCGCCGGTAAAGGCGTCATTGTGGCGATGACGCTGCAGGAAGCAGAAGAAGCCGTTCAGGATATGCTGGCCGGTAATGCCTTTGGCGACGCCGGGCACCGCATTGTTATCGAAGAGTTTCTGGATGGCGAAGAAGCCAGCTTTATTGTAATGGTCGACGGCGAGCATGTGCTGCCAATGGCCACCAGCCAAGATCATAAACGCGTAGGCGATGGCGATACCGGTCCGAACACCGGCGGAATGGGTGCCTACTCCCCGGCGCCGGTCGTCACCGATGAGATCCACCAGCGCGTCATGGATCAGGTTATCTGGCCGACGGTGCGCGGCATGGCTGCTGAAGGCAACGTTTACACCGGTTTTCTCTACGCCGGTCTGATGATCGATCGCACCGGGCAGCCGAAAGTAATCGAATTCAACTGCCGCTTCGGCGATCCGGAAACCCAGCCGATCATGCTGCGCCTGCAGTCGGATCTGGTCGATCTTTGCCTGGCCGCCTGTGAGGGTAAACTGGATCAGAAAACGTCGCAGTGGGATCCGCGTCCTGCGCTCGGTGTGGTACTGGCGGCGGGCGGTTATCCGGGTGACTACAGTCAGGGTGATCAGATCCACGGTCTGCCACTGGAAGAGGTTGCGGACGGCAAGGTCTTTCACGCCGGAACCCGGCTGGAAGAGGATCGGGTGCTGACCAGCGGTGGCCGCGTGCTGTGCGTTACCGCACTGGGTGAGGATGTCGCTGCGGCACAGAAGCGGGCTTATGCGCTGACACAGCCCATCTCGTGGCAGGGCAGCTTCTGCCGCCGCGATATTGGCTATCGCGCCATTAATCGCAAATAAGTTCAGGGGGCACCGGGTGCCCCCTTTTTATTTTTACATATCATCTTCTGTCGGCTGCTGCGCGCACTCATCCTGCTGACTGATCCGCAACAGCTGTATGCCTTCCGGCGCGTCCAGCCATGACACCATCAGCGGTGCCGGGGCGCTGCGCTGCTGCTGTGTCAGTATCCGCAGGGCATCAGCATCAAAAGCGGGCCTGACCTGCTGACCTTCACAACTCTCCAGCAGATTGTTGCCCAGCCAGTGTCCCTGCCTCAGGAATACCCGACCGCTTAACAGCGCATCACTCAGGTTACGCATCCGCTGAGCGTCAAACTTATAGAGTTCCACCGCATCAGCACTCACGGCTTCACGCCGGTCTGACAGCTGACGCTGCATAAAGTTGAGGCCGCCCGCCTGGTCAAAGCGCAGGGTGACATCATCAGGCTGCTTTCCTTTTACCTGGCGCTGAACGCTGATCAGCGCCTCTTCCAGCCAGACATAATCGGTCACCTCGCCCTCACCGCCACTGAACGGCGTGTAGATCGTACGAATATGGACAGACTGGTGATCGCTGTTTTTACGCCAGATGCGCACAACACCACGATCGGCAAGATAGCCACTGGCAGAAAAGGGGGGAATATCCGGAACAGAGCTGCAGCTAAACAGAAACAGGGAGAGAAACAGAACAGCTAAACGCTGAAACAGCGGGGTCATGATGGCTGGCCTCTTAAACAAAAGGGGCGAAACGCCCCCTGTTTTAAAGCTTAACCGCAGTGCGACGTCTTACTTAACGGCGTCTTTCAGCGCTTTACCAGACACGAATGCCGGTACGTTTGCTGCAGCGATTTTGATCTCTTTGCCAGTCTGCGGGTTACGACCGGTACGCTCAGCGCGGTGGTTCACTTTAAAAGTACCAAAACCAACCAGTTGTACAGCATCACCATCTTTCAGAGACTCAGTGATCGCAGCCAGAGTAGATTCCAGCGCTGCCTTAGCCTGGGTTTTAGACAGGTCAGCTTTTTCTGCGATCACATCAATCAGTTGAGTCTTGTTCATAAGTTATCCTTAAAGTGTATTTATCGCTTGCTAAGCAACGAGTGCGAGGGAAAAGCCATATTCTGGCACTCTTCTGCCTGCACGCACCGATAGCCACAATTTTCAGCCCCCCAAATGTAGACCAGAGAGGGGGCCAATGTGAAGCCTCCAGGCGCGCTAATTCGGGCCTGAAGTCACGTTTTATCGCCTTACTGCTGGAAATTTATACCGATGTTACTTATTCCCGCTTCACGCAGGTCAGATCGCAGACCTTTAATCAATTCAAGGTCGCGCTCTTCACACTCCGCCAGCAGGCGGAAAATCTCCCACTGGAGGTCCCACTCATCGATGATAGCCGGGTTTTCACGCAGCTCCTCATCGGTCATTTCGCGTCCAGCCTGTGTCATTTCCAGCATGGCAACCGTCGTAATGGATGTCCTGCTGACTTCAATCGCATGCTCCAGCGTTTCACCACTCAGCTGGGCATGTAACACTTCGCTCAGGGCCACGCAGGCATCGATAGCCGGATAGACGCCATAGACCTCAAACGCATCGCCATCGGGAATGGCAGCCTCGAGCTTTTCCAGCTGGCTGTCGAAGTTAATCTTCGCATCTTTGACCGTCAGGTTTTCCCAGATCAGATCAAGGATGCGGCGATAGAGTGCCGGATCGGCAAATTCAGTCTGCTCGCAGAATGCGCGATAGTTGGGGTACATACGCTCGCACAGGCAGGCCATAAACGTCAGATGCTGCCAGCTTTCCAGCTTCGCCAGACGCAGATGAACGGGATTTTGTAACATAAAGGTGGCTCTTATTCGTTTCGCTGGCCGCAGTGTAACTGCAAAAGCGCAGCACAAACAGTGTTAAAGCGCGTTTTGCCAGCGCTGGAAAGCGGAACGGTTCGACGCCACTGCATCGGCCCAGCGGGTGGGTTCCGGCAAACGGTAACCGCGCGTACAGTTTTCGACCCACTGCAGCGCAGTATCCAGGCTGACACGGTGGCCGGTGGCGACGAACAGCGGGTTGCAGCGTTGCTTGCTGCGCCATACCCAGCCAATCTGCTCACCTTTGTCGATCAGCGGCTGGCGGCTGCCCGGTTGCGCATCCAGATCGGCAAAACGACCACACAGCCGGCTTTTCGCGACCCCGATAGTAGGCACATCCACCAGCAGACCAAAATGCGAGGCAACGCCGAGCCGTCTGGGATGCGAAATTCCGTGTCCATCCACAAACAGCAGGTCCGGCTTCTGCTCCAGCATCTCCCAGGCGGCCATCAGGGCCGGATATTCCCGGAAGGAGAGAAAGCCCGGGATATAGGGCATCGTCGTCTCAATACGCGCGATGCGATGCTCCACCAGCCGAAGCGATGGGTACTCCAGGATTACCATCGCTGCGCGTGTGATCGTGCCTTCCTGCTCAAAACCTACGTCGGCCCCGCCGATATAGCGAGGCGGTAACACATCAAAATCATCGTCACGCACCACGTCAGCGGCGCGTTGTAACTGCTCAGCGCGAAGTGCGGCAATATCCATGATTACTCCTGATGCCAGGGACGTGATAAACGATGCACAGCATCAACAAAGACACCGGCATTTTCCGGTGGCACATCCAGATGAATGCCGTGCCCCAGATTAAAGACATGGCCGGTGCCGGAACCAAAGCGCTCCAGAATACCGGCCACTTCCTGCTCAATACGTTCAGGTGCCGCATAGAGCATAGAGGGGTCCATATTGCCCTGCAGCGCAACTTTATCGCCCACGCGACGGCGCGCATCGTCAATGTCGGTGGTCCAGTCGAGACCCAGCGCATCACAGCCGGTGGCGGCCATCGCTTCCAGCCACTGTCCACCGCCTTTGGTGAACAGCGTCACCGGCACGCGGCGGCCATCATTTTCACGCAGCAGGCCATCAACAATTTTGTGCATGTAGTGAAGGGAGAATTCGCGGTAGTCACGGCCGGTCAGCACGCCGCCCCAGGTGTCGAAGACCATCACCGACTGGGCACCTGCGCGAATCTGCGCATTGAGATAGAGAATGACGCTGTCAGCCAGCTTATCCAGCATCGCATGCAACGTAGCAGGCTCGGCATACATCATCTTTTTGATTCGGGTAAACGCTTTGCTGCTGCCGCCTTCCACCATGTAGGTGGCCAGCGTCCATGGACTGCCGGAGAAGCCGATCAGCGGCACCTCGCCATTCAGATTGCGGCGGATGGTGCGAACCGCGTTCATCACATAGCCCAGCTCCATCTCCGGATCGGGCACCGGCAAGCGATCAACGTCAGCGCGGCAGGTTACAGGGTTTGAGAAACGCGGGCCTTCACCGGTTTCAAAATAGAGTCCCAGTCCCATCGCATCCGGAATCGTCAGGATGTCACTGAAGAGGATGGCGGCATCCAGCGGAAAACGACGCAGCGGCTGCAGGGTGACTTCACAGGCCAGCTCGGCGTTTTTACACAGCGACATAAAATCACCCGCCTGGGCGCGTGTCGCTTTGTACTCCGGCAAATAGCGCCCGGCTTGTCGCATCATCCATACCGGCGTGACATCCACCGGCTGACGTAACAGGGCACGCAAATAACGATCGTTCTTCAGTTCACTCATCTCAACACTCTCTCAATAACAGGCGTGTAGTGTAGCACTTTCACACTTCAGCGCGGCACAGGGCGACGGTATCTTCAATCAGGCGGCGTGCCACGGTGCCGGGCGGAGGCAGCAGGGGAAGGTCATCAAAACGGAACCAGGCCGCATCCAGCAGCTCTTTGCCATCATGCTGCAGATCGCCGCTGTCATACTCCGCCATGAAGGCGGTCATCAGGGATTGCGGAAAGGGCCACGGCTGAGAGGTCACATAGCGCACGTTTTTGACGCGGATGTTGCTCTCCTCCATCACTTCGCGGGCTACGGCCTGCTCCAGCGTCTCACCGACCTCCACAAAGCCGGCCAGCACGGTATAGACCTTGTTGCGATGGCGGGCATGATTTGCCAGCAGGATTTCATCACCACGACGGATAGCCACGATGATGCAGGGGGCGATTTGCGGATAGTAACGCTCACGGCAATGACTGCACAGGCAGGCAAATTCATGCCTGCTGTGATGCATTTCATGGCCGCAGTAGCCGCACCAGCGATGAGAGCGGTAAAACTCCGCCAGCTGCACACCCCGCCCCGCCAGCTGAAACAGTCCGACATCCTGATCGATCAACTGCCGCACGGAGAACATATCGGCAGAGCGTGACGCACAAATCAGCCAGACATTTTCGCCCTGCCACTCTCCGATAAGGCGTGCTTTACTGCCAGTCAGACCAAAATTTTCGGCGTTTCCGTGGGGTAAATCACCTTGTGGCAACCAAAGTTTCTGTTCATGGCTGACAATCCACCATCCAGCGTCTACGCTTGAGATTTCGCATTGCATTTATTTCGTCATCCTTAGCGTCAAATCGTACGCTGAAGCCCTGATGTTAAGTGTGTTGATAAACAACTATAACTCACATGGAGTCAGATATGCTTAACCAGTTAAACGTCCTGGCTGAACGCGTAGGTGGCAGTAATGAGCTGGTCGATTCCTGGCTCGAAGCCCGTCGCCAGCTGCTGGTGACCTATTATCATCTGGTCGGCCTGAAGCCCAACAAAGAAGCCCTGACCCGTCTCGATGAGCAGGCGCTGGACAACTTCTGTCACAGCCTGGTCGATTATCTTTCGGCCGGTCACTTCAGTATCTATGAACGTGTTGTCAGTGAAATGAACGGTGACAGCCCGATGATTGCGGCTGCGCAGATCTATCCGCCACTGGAAGCCAACACCGAGCGGCTGATGCAGCTCTATGATGGTCACCTGCAACAGGCGATAGACGATGAAAACTGCATGACTTTCCAGCAGGCGCTTTCAGAAGTGGGCGAGGTGCTGGAGTCGCGCTTCACGCTGGAAGATAAGCTAATCCAGCTGGCATGGGATAATCAGCTGGCTACCCCGCCGGTTGCCAATGACAGTCAGATTGCCCGTCCCGCTTAACCGGTATCACCACCAAAAGGGTTGAGATTATCCACTCGCCCTTTTATGCTGAAGAGGTTCCGAGGCCACTACGCCGACGAACATTTTTTGTTTTTTGCTGTGAAAAACACGATTTTTACGCCCGATCTGCCGGTCAGATTGGTGCGTAAAAAGCGCTTCTTGTCGGAGTGCCCAGCCGGGCTGAGACCGTTAATTCGGGATCCGCGGAACCTGATCAGGTTAGAACCTGCGAAGGGAACAAGAGTAAATTTTTACGGTATGCCAGCATTCTTATGCTGCCGATACCGCTACTCCTTCCGAACTCCGGACAAGCATCGTTCCCCCTGAACAGGAAGATTGCTATGTCTGACCCAAAAATGACCCGTCGTGAACAACGTGCCCAGGCGCAGGAATTTATCGATTCGCTGCAAAGCGGCAGTGCATTTCCCCAGTCCCGTCGCATCTGGATAACCGGCAGCCGTGACGATATTCGCGTTCCGATGCGCGAGATCACGCTAAGCCCGACCCACACCGGTGGCAGCAAAGCGCAGCCGACCTATGAGCCAAACGAAGCGGTGCCGGTTTACGACACGGCAGGTGCCTATGGCGATCCCGCGGCACAGATCGATGTTCATCGCGGCCTGGAAAAACTGCGCGCCCGCTGGATAGCGGAACGCGATGACAGCGAATACCTGCCACAAAACAGTTCCGGCTACACCCAGCAACGGCTGGCTGATGAGGGGCTGGACCATCTGCGCTTCGATCACTTACCGACGCCGCGCCGGGCCTGTGCAGGCCGCCGCGTCACCCAGCTGCATTATGCCCGACAGGGGATCATCACCCCGGAAATGGAGTTTATTGCGCTGCGGGAAAATATGGGCCGTGAGCGGATTCGCAGTGAAGTGCTGCTGCAACAGCATCCGGGCCACAGTTTTGGCGCGCATCTGCCAGCCAGCATCACACCAGAGTTTGTGCGGCAGGAGGTGGCAGCCGGACGGGCCATCATCCCTGCCAATATCAATCACCCGGAATCGGAGCCGATGATCATCGGCCGCAACTTTCTGGTTAAGGTGAATGCCAATATCGGTAACTCAGCGGTCACCTCCTCCATCGAAGAGGAAGTGGAAAAACTGGTCTGGTCGACGCGCTGGGGGGCCGATACGGTGATGGATCTCTCTACCGGCCGCTATATTCATGAAACGCGCGAGTGGATTCTGCGGAACAGCCCGGTCCCCATCGGCACAGTGCCGATCTATCAGGCGCTGGAAAAAGTGAACGGCGTGGCCGAGGCGCTGAACTGGGACGTTTTCCGCGACACGCTGCTTGAGCAGGCGGAACAGGGGGTGGATTACTTCACGATACACGCTGGCGTCCTGCTGCGTTATGTCCCGATGACGGCGAAGCGGCTGACCGGGATCGTGTCGCGCGGCGGATCGATCATGGCGAAATGGTGCCTGTCGCATCATCAGGAGAACTTCCTTTATCAGCATTTCCGGGAGATTTGTGAAATCTGCGCCGCTTACGATGTGTCGCTGTCGCTGGGCGATGGTCTGCGGCCGGGTTCAATTCAGGATGCGAACGATGAGGCGCAGTTCGCTGAGCTGCGTACCCTGGGCGAACTGACCCGTATTGCCTGGGAATATGATGTGCAGGTGATGATTGAAGGGCCGGGCCATGTGCCGATGCATATGATCCGCCGCAACATGACCGAACAGCTCGACCTGTGCGATGAAGCCCCCTTCTACACCCTCGGCCCGCTGACCACCGACATCGCACCGGGCTATGACCACTTTACCTCCGGAATCGGGGCCGCCATGATTGGCTGGTTTGGCTGCGCCATGCTCTGTTACGTCACACCTAAAGAGCATCTGGGGCTGCCGAACAAAGAGGATGTCAAACAGGGGCTGATCACCTACAAAATCGCGGCACATGCTGCCGACCTGGCTAAAGGCCATCCCGCCGCGCAGATCCGCGATAACGCCATGTCCAAAGCGCGCTTTGAATTCCGCTGGGAAGATCAGTTCAACCTGGCTTTGGACCCTCACACCGCCCGCGCCATGCATGATGAAACCCTGCCGCAGGAGTCAGGCAAAGTAGCCCATTTCTGTTCAATGTGCGGCCCTAAATTCTGCTCAATGAAGATTTCTCAGGAGGTACGCGAGTTTGCGGCACGCCAGGATAGCCGCGCTGAACCGGTGGAAGTGGGCATGGCCCGGATGTCAGAGCATTTCCGCAGCCGCGGGGGTGAGCTTTATCACTCTGCCGATGTTATTGAGGAGGAGTAACCATGTCTGCCTTTCCTGCTACCGCCCCGCGCCTGGGGCTCTATCCGGTGGTTGACAGCCCCGCCTGGATTGAACGCCTGCTGACGGCGGGCGTGCGCACGTTGCAGCTGCGCATCAAAGATCAGCCCGATGAGATTGCCGAACCCGCGATTGCTCAGGCGATAGCGCTGGGCAAACGCTACGATGCGCGCCTGTTTATCAATGATTACTGGGAGCTGGCGATCAGACATGACGCCTATGGTGTGCATCTGGGTCAGGAAGATCTGGATGTTGCCGATCTCGCCCGGATTCGCCAGGCAGGATTGCGGCTCGGGATCTCCACCCATGATGATACCGAACTGGATCGCGCCCTGGCGATCCAGCCCTCTTACATTGCACTGGGACATATCTTCCCGACGCAGACCAAAGCGATGCCTTCTGCGCCTCAGGGCGTGGAACAACTGAAGCGACATCTGGCACGCCTGACGCACATCCCCACCGTGGCGATTGGCGGTATCTCGATTGCCCGGGCACCGGAAGTCCTGGCAACCGGCGTGGGCAGCATTGCTGTGGTGAGTGCGATAACCCAGGCAGATGACTGGCGTGAAGCCACGCGCACCCTGCTGGCGCTGGCAGAGCCTCACGGATAGCGATTTCCGGAACCTGTCCCGCATCCTGGCGGCAAATGCGGTAACGTCCACCACTTTCCGGGAAAGCGGCGCGCAGAAGCAGAGGCTGAGGGTGGCACCTCCTGAACCGGTACTTTAACGTGGCCGTCGTCAGGTGACGGTTATCTGACCAGGGCCGGTTCCCTCCTCTTGCCGGCCCTGCTTCTTCTTCGGTTTAAGCGACATCGGGAGCGGAAGCAGGCGTCTCATGCTGACAGGAGAGCATGGCGCGTTCCACGGCCGCCCCCAGCCGTGCCAGCGCCTGTTCCGTCTGATCGGTGATGGGCAGCGCAAAGTTCAGACGCAGACAGTTGCGATATTTCCCCGATGCTGAAAAGAGTGAGCCGACGGCAATCTGGATTTTTGACTCGCGCAGTTCGCGGTTAAGCCGGACGGCGTCAAACGCTTCAGGAAGTTCTATCCACATCATAAAACCGCCCTGAGGACGGGAGACGCAGATACCGCAGGGAAAGTAGTGGCGCACCCAGCAGCTGAAAGTTTCATAGTTGCGGTGATAGATCTGCCGCATCCGGCGCAGATGAGGCTGATAATGCCCCTGGCGGATAAACTCGGAAACGGCATGCTGAGGCTGCGTAGCCGTAGAGCCTGTGACGATATATTTCATGTGCAGCACGCGGTCGCGATAACGGCCAGGTGCCACCCAGCCAACCCGCAGACCTGGCGCCAGCGTTTTTGAAAAGGAGCTGCAGAGCAGCACCCGGCCATCCATATCGAGCGCCTTAATGGCGGGCGGACGGGGATATTCCCAGGCTAACTCTCCATAAACGTCATCTTCGATGATGGCCGCATCAAAACGCTGCGCCAGCGCCAGTAACGCCCGTTTGCGCGCCTCAGGCATGATAAAGCCGAGCGGATTATTGCAGTTCGGAACAACGATGACCGCTTTAATGGGCCACTGGTCAAAAGCCAGTTCCAGCGCCTCAAGACTGATGCCGGTTATCGCATCGGTCGGAATCTCAATGGCCCGGATGCCAAAGCCACGCAGGGTTTGCATGATACCGTGAAAAGAGGGCGACTCGACGGCGATGATATCGCCCGGTTCACAGACCGCCCGCACGGCTACCGATAAGGCTTCATGGCAGCCGGTTGTGATAACAATATCATCGGCGGTAAGCTGACAGCCGCTATCGATCGCCAGCCGGGCAACCTGTTTCCGCAGCGCGAGAACGCCATAGAGGGTGTCATAATTCAGCAGGCCAGCCTCCTGCTTCTGAGCCTGACGGCTGAAGGCTTTCCACAGCGGCTTCAGGGTCGGCTGGGTCAGATCGGGCATGCCGCTGCCCAGTTGCAGTACGTCATCTTCCAGCCGGCTGTTGAGCAGCTCCAGCACCGCGTCCCACTGCGTCACCTCAACAGGCCGCTGCACGGGACGGGTCAGCGCAGGTACCGGCGGCGTGGCTTTGTGCGACGCCACAAAATAGCCGGAGCGCGACTGCGGGATAATCATCTGCTTCTCTTCCAGCAGGCGATAAGCCTGCTGCACCGTGCTGATACTCACCCCATGTTCCGCACTCAGGCTGCGCACAGAGGGCAGACGCTCCCCGCTGCGAAACAAGCCCTGTTCGATACGCTGTGCCAGCAACGTGGCCAGATGTTCATAGCGGGTCATTGTATCCTCTCCTGCCAGCGTGATGATGATCGACCAGTACAGTCAGGCTCCTTTTTTACCATTCAGATCGCGATCTCTTCAATCTGTATGTTAATAAAAGGTGATTTTTGAGTCTGTATCATACAGGTGTATCCCTGGAAAATAGTGCTCAGGCCAATCATTGAGGAAACTATCATGGGATATGATGAAAATCGCGCCGCTAAGCCTTTTGCCGTTACGCCTTACCTTCTGCTCCGTTATCTCTGGCGCAGCTTCAGACGCTGGCAGCTGCGGCGCGAAACGCGCGCTATTCTGTCGAGACTGAGTGACAGTCAGCTGAAAGATATCGGCATCGGCCGCAATGACTGGAATGGCTGAATCAGAGACAAAAAAAACCCTGCCGAAGCAGGGTTTTTATCAGGCGAAGGACGATTAATCGTCTTTGCTGCCGCCGAGGCCGGCGTTCAGCAGTTCAGCCAGGCTGGCTGAGGCTTCATCCGCAGTCACCTGCGGTGCAGCCGGAACTTCACCCGCCGCTTTACGGCGCATACGATCCTGATGGTATGCATAACCGGTACCGGCCGGGATCAGACGACCCACGATGACGTTCTCTTTCAGGCCGCGCAGTTCATCACGCTTGCCTGCTACTGCTGCTTCGGTCAGGACACGGGTCGTTTCCTGGAACGATGCGGCAGAGATGAACGATTCGGTTGCCAGTGATGCTTTGGTAATACCCAGCAGGTCACGTACGAAGGTTGCGCCAACTTTTCCGTTCGCTTCCAGATCACGGTTAGAGATCTTGATGCGAGAGAATTCAGCCTGCTCACCTTCCAGGAAGTCGGTGCTTCCTGCGCTCACGATGGTCGCTTTACGCAGCATCTGACGAACGATGACTTCGATGTGCTTATCGTTAATCTTAACGCCCTGCAGACGATAAACTTCCTGCACTTCGTTAGTGATGTAACGGGTCACCGCATGCACGCCACGCAAGCGCAGGATGTCATGTGGAGACTCTGGGCCATCGGAAACCACGTCACCGCGCTCAACACGTTCACCTTCGAACACGTTCAGCTGACGCCATTTCGGAATCATCTCTTCGTATGGCTCACTGCCATCCAGCGGCGTGATGACCAGACGACGTTTACCTTTGGTCTCTTTACCGAAGGAGATGATACCGCTGATCTCAGCCAGGATAGCCGGCTCTTTCGGACGACGCGCTTCGAACAGGTCAGCAACGCGTGGCAGACCACCGGTGATATCCTTGGTACCGCCAGATTCCTGCGGAACACGCGCCAGCGTGTCACCGGCACTGATCTTAACGCCATCTTCCAGCTGAACAATCGCTTTACCCGGCAGGAAGTACTGAGCAGGCATATCAGTGCCTGGGATCAGAACGTCGTTGCCGCTGGCATCAACAATTTTCAGCGCAGGACGCAGATCTTTACCGCCTGACGTACGTTCAGCACTGTCCAGCACCACCAGCGAAGAAAGACCGGTCAGATCATCTGTCTGACGGGTAATGGTCTGGCCGTCAATCATGTCGGTGAAGCGAATGAAACCGCCCACTTCGGTGATAACTGGCATGGTATGCGGATCCCAGTTTGCTACGGTTTCGCCCGCTGCAACCTGCTCACCATCACCTTTCGCCATGGTAGAACCGTAAGGAACTTTATAGCTCTCTTTGGTACGACCAAATTCATCGATCATTTTCAGTTCGACGTTACGCGAGGTGATCACCAGCTTACCTGCCGAGTTCGTTACCGACTTAGCGTTGGTCAGCTTGATGGTACCTTTGTTCTTCACCTGAATGCTGGATTCAGCAGCCGCACGTGATGCCGCACCACCGATGTGGAACGTACGCATCGTCAGCTGTGTACCCGGCTCACCGATGGACTGTGCCGCGATAACACCGATCGCTTCACCTTTGTTGATGATGTGACCACGTGCCAGGTCGCGACCGTAGCAGTGTGCACACACACCAAAGTCAGTTTCACAACCTACGACCGAACGCACTTTCAGGCTGTCGACTGAGTTCAGTTCCAGCACGTCACACCAGTGCTCATCGAGCAGGGTGTTGCGTGGAACCAGAATGTCAGCCGAGCCCGGCTTCAGAACGTCTTCCGCGGTCACACGACCCAGAACGCGTTCGCGCAGTGGCTCTTTCACGTCGCCACCTTCGATGACCGGGGTCATCATGATGCCTTCGTGCGTTCCACAGTCATCTTCGGTCACAACCAGATCCTGGGCAACGTCAACCAGACGACGCGTCAGATAACCGGAGTTCGCGGTTTTCAGTGCGGTATCCGCAAGACCTTTACGCGCACCGTGGGTTGAGATGAAGTACTGGAGTACGTTCAGACCTTCACGGAAGTTCGCGGTAATCGGCGTCTCGATGATGGAGCCATCTGGCTTCGCCATCAGACCACGCATACCGGCCAGCTGACGAATCTGTGCAGCAGAACCACGCGCACCGGAGTCGGCCATCATAAAGATGCTGTTAAAGGAAACCTGTTTCTCTTCTTCGCCGTCACGGTTAATCACGGTCTCAGTAGAGAGGTTTTCCATCATCGCTTTGGCAACACGTTCGTTGGCTGCGGCCCAGATATCGATGACTTTGTTATAACGTTCACCCGCGGTAACCAGACCAGACTGGAACTGTTCCTGGATCTCAGCCACTTCCGCTTCCGCTTCGGTGATGATTTCCACTTTCTTCTCTGGAATAACCATGTCGTCGATACCGACTGACGCGCCTGAACGGGCTGCGTAGGCGAAACCGGTGTACATGGTCTGGTCAGCAAAGATAACGGTCGGCTTCAGCCCCAGAATGCGGTAACAGGTGTTCAGCATTTTGGAGATCGCTTTTTTACCCAGCGCCTGGTTGACGATGGAGTAAGGCAGACCTTTCGGCACGATCATCCACAGAATGGCACGGCCAATCGTGGTGTCGATCAGGCTGGTTTTAGCAACCCACTCATCCTGCTCATTTTTCTCGTGTTCGGTGATACGCACCTTAACGCGAGCGTGCAGTGAGGCCAGGCCAGCGCGATAAATGCGCTCAGCTTCTTTCGGGCCAGTCAGTACCATGCCTTCGCCTTTGGCGTTAACACAGTCACGGGTCATGTAGTACAGACCCAGTACAACGTCCTGAGAAGGAACGATGATTGGCTCGCCGTTCGCAGGTGACAGGATGTTGTTGGTAGACATCATCAGCGCACGCGCTTCCAGCTGAGCTTCCAGCGTCAGCGGAACGTGAACAGCCATCTGGTCACCATCGAAGTCGGCGTTATACGCCGCACAAACCAGCGGGTGCAGCTGGATAGCTTTACCTTCGATCAGAACCGGTTCAAAGGCCTGAATACCCAGACGGTGCAGCGTAGGCGCACGGTTCAGCAGAACCGGGTGCTCACGGATCACTTCGTCGAGGATATCCCAGACAACCGCTTCTTCGCGCTCAACCATTTTCTTCGCGGCTTTGATGGTGGTGGCCAGGCCACGCAGTTCCAGCTTGCCGTAAATAAACGGTTTGAACAGTTCGAGTGCCATTTTCTTCGGCAGACCGCACTGATGCAGACGCAGGTATGGACCCACGGTGATAACCGAACGACCGGAGTAGTCGACACGTTTACCCAGCAGGTTCTGACGGAAACGACCCTGCTTACCTTTGATCATGTCAGCCAGCGATTTCAGCGGACGCTTGTTGGAACCAGTGATCGCACGACCGCGACGACCGTTGTCCAGCAGTGCATCGACCGCTTCCTGCAGCATACGCTTTTCGTTGCGCACGATGATATCTGGCGCAGCCAGATCCAGCAGGCGCTTCAGACGGTTGTTACGGTTGATCACGCGACGATAAAGATCGTTCAGATCTGACGTAGCAAAACGTCCGCCATCCAGCGGAACCAGCGGACGCAGATCCGGTGGCAGAACAGGCAGCACGGTCAGGATCATCCACTCTGGCTTGTTACCAGACTGAACGAACGCTTCCAGCAGCTTGATACGCTTGGTCAGTTTTTTACGCTTGGTTTCAGAGTTGGTTTCGTTCAGCTCTTCACGCAGCTGCTCGCACTCCTGGTCCAGATCCATGTTTTTCAACAGGGCCTGGATCGCTTCGGCGCCCATTTTGGCGTCGAACTCGTCACCGAACTCTTCCAGTGCGTCAAGGTACTGCTCTTCAGTCAGGATCTGACGCTTCTCGAGGTTGGTCATCCCACCTTCGATTACCACGTAAGATTCAAAGTAGAGCACGCGCTCGATGTCACGCAGTGGCATATCCAGCAGCAAGCCGATACGCGATGGCAGTGACTTCAGGAACCAGATGTGCGCAGTCGGCGACGCCAGTTCGATGTGGCCCATACGCTCACGGCGTACTTTAGTCTGGGTCACTTCAACGCCGCACTTCTCACAAATCACACCACGGTGTTTCAGACGCTTGTACTTACCGCACAGGCACTCATAGTCTTTTACCGGCCCGAAGATACGGGCACAGAACAGACCATCGCGCTCTGGCTTAAAAGTACGGTAGTTAATGGTTTCTGGCTTTTTCACTTCACCAAAAGACCAGGAACGGATCATGTCTGGCGAAGCCAGCGCAATTTTGATCGCATCAAACTCTTCGGTCTTAGTTTGCGCTTTCAGAAACTTAAGTAAGTCTTTCACGGATTAGCTCCCGTCGGAGTGAGACTCAGGGGGCGTCCAACCGAAATTGAACGCCCCGTAACCAGTACAATTGCGAGCGCTTAAACCCTGCGCTTTCAGGCGGCGGCGAACCACAGCCTGAAATGGGGGTTACTCGTCTTCCAGCTCGATGTTGATACCCAGCGAGCGAATCTCTTTCAACAGTACGTTGAAGGATTCCGGCATGCCCGGTTCCATCTGATGGTTGCCGTCAACGATGTTTTTATACATCTTGGTACGGCCGTTGACGTCATCAGACTTAACGGTAAGCATTTCCTGCAGGGTATACGCGGCACCGTATGCTTCCAGTGCCCATACTTCCATCTCACCAAAGCGCTGACCACCGAACTGCGCCTTACCACCCAGCGGCTGCTGAGTAACCAGGCTGTAGGAACCGGTAGAACGTGCATGCATCTTGTCATCAACCAGGTGGTTAAGTTTCAGCATGTACATGTAGCCAACGGTTACCTGACGTTCGAACTGTTCACCGGTGCGGCCGTCAAACAGGGTAATCTGACCGGAAGAAGGCAGACCGCCGAGCTGTAACAGCTCTTTGATTTCGCTCTCTTTCGCGCCATCAAACACTGGCGTTGCGATTGGCATACCTTTTTTCAGGTTCTCTGCCAGGCGCAGCACTTCGTCGTCGGAGAAGGTGTTCAGGTCAACTTTCTGACGCAGATCGCTTCCCAGGTCATAGGCACGCTGGATGAATTCGCGCAGTTTCGCGACTTCTTCCTGCTTCTTCAGCATGGCGTTGATTTTCTCACCAATGCCCTTCGCTGCCATCCCCAGGTGTGTCTCAAGGATCTGACCGATGTTCATACGCGATGGTACGCCCAGCGGGTTCAGTACGATGTCGACCGGCGTACCGTTCTCATCGTAAGGCATGTCTTCGATTGGGTTGATCTTAGAGATAACACCTTTGTTACCGTGACGACCTGCCATCTTATCACCAGGCTGGATCTGACGTTTAACGGCCAGATAAACCTTAACGATTTTCAGCACGCCCGGTGCCAGATCGTCGCCCTGGGTGATCTTACGGCGCTTGCCTTCAAGTTTTTTCTCAAACTCGTGCTTCAGTTCGTCGTACTGCTCTGCCAGCTGCTCCAGCTGGTTTTGTCTGGCTTCATCAGTCAGACCCAGCTCCAGCCAGCGCTCGCGCGGCAGCTTGTCCAGCTTGTCTGCTTCAACGCCACCTGCGATCAGGACGCTCTGGATACGGCTGAACAGGCCCGCTTCCAGGATCTGCAGCTCTTCAGACAGGTCTTTCTTAGCCTGCTTCAGCTGCATCTCTTCGATTTCGAGCGCACGCTTGTCTTTTTCCACGCCATCGCGGGTAAAGACCTGAACGTCGATCACGGTACCTGACACGCCATTCGGTACGCGCAGTGATGAATCTTTTACGTCAGAGGCTTTTTCACCGAAGATCGCACGCAGCAGCTTCTCTTCTGGCGTCAGCTGGGTTTCACCTTTCGGGGTAACCTTACCAACCAGAATGTCACCACCGGTCACTTCAGCACCGATGTAGACGATGCCTGACTCATCCAGTTTAGAGAGTGCAGCTTCACCCACGTTCGGGATATCAGCGGTAATCTCTTCCGGCCCCAGTTTGGTGTCACGCGACACGCAAGCCAGTTCCTGGATGTGAATGGTGGTAAAGCGATCTTCCTGAACCACACGCTCGGAGACCAGGATGGAGTCTTCGAAGTTGTAACCGTTCCACGGCATGAACGCGACACGCATGTTCTGGCCCAGCGCCAGTTCACCCAGATCGGTGGACGGGCCATCTGCCAGCACGTCTCCGCGCTCAACCGGCTCACCCAGAGAGACACATGGCATCTGGTTGATGCAGGTGTTCTGGTTTGAACGGGTATATTTGGTCAGGTTATAGATGTCGATACCGGCTTCGCCCGCGTACATCTCATCTTCGTTAACTTTGATAACGATACGTGATGCATCAACATACTGAACGGTACCACCACGTTTGGCGACGGCAGTAACACCGGAGTCAACGGCAACAGCACGTTCCATACCGGTACCAACCAGCGGCTTATCTGCACGCAGAGTCGGAACGGCCTGACGTTGCATGTTCGCACCCATCAGAGCACGGTTGGCGTCATCGTGTTCCAGGAACGGGATCAGGGATGCACCGACAGAAACCACCTGCTGGGTGGAAACGTCCATGTAGTCAACCTGATCGCGGCTGAACAGACTCGATTCGCCTTTGCTACGGCAGGTGACCAGGTCATCAACAAACGCGCCGTTTTCATCGAGCGGGGCGTTCGCCTGAGCGATAACGTAGTTACCCTCTTCAATAGCAGAGAGGTAGTGGATCTCGTCAGAAACCAGACCGTCGATAACACGACGATAAGGCGTCTCAAGGAAACCATACTCATTGGTCTGTGCATAAACAGACAAGGAGTTGATCAGACCGATGTTCGGACCTTCAGGGGTTTCGATTGGGCAGACACGACCGTAGTGCGTTGGGTGTACGTCACGCACTTCGAAGCCGGCACGCTCACGCGTCAAACCACCCGGGCCAAGTGCAGAGATACGACGTTTGTGCGTAATCTCTGACAGCGGGTTGTTCTGATCCATAAACTGTGAAAGCTGGCTTGAACCGAAGAACTCTTTCACCGCAGCCGAAATCGGCTTCGCGTTGATCATGTCCTGTGGCATCAGCGTATCGAGGTCGCCCAGAGAGAGACGCTCTTTAACCGCACGCTCAACACGCACCAGGCCGACACGGAACTGGTTCTCAGCCATTTCACCGACTGAACGAATACGACGGTTGCCGAGATGGTCGATATCGTCCACTTCGCCTTTACCGTTACGGATGTCGATCAGTTTTTTCATCACTTCGATGATGTCTTCTTTGCTCAGGATACCTGAACCTTCGATTTCATCACGCAGCAGTGAACGGTTGAACTTCATGCGGCCGACGGCAGAGAGATCGTAACGATCTTCAGAGAAGAACAGGTTCTCGAACAGGTTCTCTGCAGCTTCACGCGTTGGCGGCTCACCAGGACGCATCATGCGGTAGATCTCAACCAGTGCGCTCAGGCGATCGCTGGTTGGGTCAACACGCAGGGTCTCAGACATATATGGACCGTGGTCCAGATCGTTGGTGAACAGCGTTTCGATGCGTTTGTGACCCGACTGGCTCAGTTTGGCCAGCAGATCCAGTGACAGCTCCATGTTCGCTGCAACAATCAGCTCACCGGTGCTCTCATCGATGTAGTCTTTAGCAACCACTTTGCCCGCGATATATTCAACCGGAACTTCGATGTGCTGAATGCCATCTTTTTCCAGCTGACGAATATGACGCGCAGTAATGCGGCGACCTTTTTCGACGTAAACGGTGCCGTTCGCTTCGATATCGAAGGTCGCGGTTTCACCGCGCAGGCGCTCAGGCACCAGCTCCATCTGCAGCTTGTTGTCGCGAATTTCAAACACCACTTTCTCAAAGAAGAGATCGAGGATCTGAGGTGTTGTGAACTGCAACGCACGCAGGATGATAGTGGCCGGCAGCTTACGACGACGGTCAATACGGACAAACAGGTTATCTTTCGGGTCAAACTCAAAGTCGAGCCATGAACCGCGGTAAGGGATGATACGTGCGTTATAAAGCACTTTACCCGAAGAGTGGGTTTTACCCTTATCGCTATCAAAGAACACGCCAGGACTACGGTGCAGCTGAGAAACGATAACGCGCTCGGTACCGTTAATAACAAAGGTACCGTTGTCGGTCATGAGCGGAATTTCGCCCATGTAGACTTCTTGTTCTTTAATGTCTTTTACGGTGCCTTCTGGCGCTTCGCGCTCATAGATCACCAGACGCAGTTTCACGCGCAGCGGTGCCGAATAGGTCACGCCACGGATCTGACACTCTTTCACGTCAAAGACAGGTTCGCCCAGGCGATAGCTCACATACTGCAACTCAGAGTTGCCGCTGTAGCTCGCAATAGGGAATACAGAGCGGAATGCAGCTTCCAGCCCGTACTGACCTTCTGGATCTTGCTCGATAAACTTCTGGAACGAGTCGAGCTGGATGGAAAGGAGATAAGGTATGTCCAGTACTTGTGGACGTTTACCAAAATCCTTACGAATACGTTTTTTCTCGGTATAGGAGTAAACCATAGGGTTCCTCAGCTAGCTGACAAGTCGACCCACGCTGTCCGTCCTGACAGGACAGTTCATGCAACACGATTTTGTTTGATTCACTGGCTGCGCGGCAGCAGTGCAATACCTCTTTCTATCACGCTTAAATCATTTCATCGCTTTTGTGAAGGCAGGGAACCCGCACAGGAAAGCGGTATATTAAGTCGTCGATAGAGAAAGATATTGAAGAGTAGCAATGGACAAACAGTGTGAAACCCCATTGAGACCCTGTAGCGCAAAAAGGCTGGTGACCAAAAAGTCACCAGCCATCAGTCTGAAACTACTCAGACTGCAACCCGAAGGTTGTCTTACTTAACTTCAACTTCAGCGCCAGCTTCTTTCAGAGCAGCTTCAAGTGCAGCTGCGTCATCTTTGCTGATGCCTTCTTTGATTACGCCAGTTGCTTCAACCAGGTCTTTGGCTTCTTTCAGGCCCAGACCAGTTGCAGTACGTACGGCTTTGATAACTGCTACTTTGTTCGCGCCAACAGCTTTCAGTACGACGTCGAATTCAGTTTTTTCTTCAACAGCTTCAGCCGGGCCCGCAGCAACAGCTACAGCAGCAGCAGCAGAAACGCCGAATTTTTCTTCCATAGCAGAAACCAGCTCAACAACTTCCATTACGGACATCGCTGCAACAGCTTCCAGAATTTGGTCTTTAGTGATAGACATGACAATTGTTCCTAAGAATCAGAAAAAGTTTATACGTAAGCAGGTACGAAGAAAAGAAAAGGGCCTTAAGCCGCTTCTTTTGCATCGCGTACAGCAGCCAGAGTGCGGACCAGTTTGCCGGCAGCGGCTTCTTTCATGGTCGACATCAGACGTGCCAGTGCTTCTTCGTAGGTCGGCAGAGTTGCCAGACGGTCAATATTGGCCGCCGTGATCAGCTCACCTTCAAAGGCTGCAGCTTTGACCTCAAATTTTGCATTCGCTTTCGCGAAATCTTTGAACAGACGAGCAGCAGCGCCCGGGTGTTCCATAGAATATGCAATCAGGGTCGGACCAACAAACGTGTCTTTCAGGCACTCAAACTGAGTTCCTTCAACGACGCGGCGCAGCAGGGTGTTACGAACAACACGCATGTAAACGCCAGCTTCACGACCTGCTTTACGCAGTTCGGTCATTTTATCAACGGTAACGCCACGGGAATCCGCAACAACCGCTGAAAGCGCACCTTTGGCTACTTCGCTGACTTCAGCAACAATTGCTTGTTTGTCTTGAAGATTTAATGCCATTAGCTTTTGCTCCTGGATTTGACCGGGAAAGGATTTCCCCGGAACTCACTTCACTTACTCACCCAAAAGGGGAAATAAGCGCTCGAACACGGTGAGCAGAATCCAGCTAAGAAAAAATTCTTTTGGTTCTGTCACCGTCTACGCAGGGTATTAAGCGGACTATCCGGAGATAGACAGCTCCTGCGGTCTTGGACGGAGGCCAGGATAAGGCCTGGCTCCAACCTAAATTCTGTGTGACGCAGCAGAAGCAGAGGGAAAGGCGTTAAACGCCGCTGTCGCATCTGACTCTCTGGTGTCCTGTTCTGCTAATAACAGAACAACGGGCGTAAGATTCTAGGTGAATTTTTCGCCCGTTTCAAGCAGCAATTAGTTTGCTGTTGCGTTCAGACCAGCCTGGTCAACGGCAACGCCGGCGCCCATGGTGGTTGAAAGGCTGACTTTCTTGATGTAAACGCCTTTCGCCTGAGATGGTTTCGCTTTTTTCAGCGCAACCAGCAGAGATTCCAGGTTTTCTTTCAGTTTGTCAGCGTCAAAGTCCACTTTACCGATGGTAGTGTGGATGATGCCGTTTTTGTCGTTACGATAACGAACCTGACCTGCTTTAGCGTTCTTAACCGCTTCAGCAACGTTAGGGGTTACAGTACCGACTTTCGGGTTTGGCATCAGGCCGCGTGGACCCAGAATCTGGCCCAGCTGGCCAACAACGCGCATTGCATCCGGAGAAGCAATAACAACGTCAAAATTCATTTCGCCTTTCTTGATCTGCTCAGCCAGGTCTTCCATACCAACCAGCTCTGCGCCAGCAGCTTTTGCCGCTTCAGCGTTTGCGCCCTGGGTGAAGACAGCAACACGTACTGAACGACCAGTACCGTGTGGCAGAACGGTCGCGCCGCGTACGTTCTGATCAGATTTACGTGCATCGATGCCGAGGTTGACAGCAACGTCAACGCTTTCAACGAACTTGGCAGTCGCCAGTTCTTTCAGCAGAGCAACAGCTTCAGCAATGTCATACTGCTTGGTCGCGTCAACTTTGTCGCGAATTACGGTCATGCGCTTGGTCAGCTTAGCCATTTCTTAGTCCTCTACTACCAGGCCCATGGAACGAGCAGTACCTTCGATTGAGCGAGTCATCGCTTCAACGTCAGAACCAGTCATGTCCGCAGCTTTGGTTTCTGCGATTTCACGTACCTGAGCACGGGTCACTTTACCGACTTTATCTTTGTTCGGCTTACCAGAACCAGACTTGATGCCCGCTGCTTTTTTCAGCAGTACGGCAGCCGGAGGGGTTTTGGTGATAAAGGTAAATGAACGGTCGCTGTATACAGTGATAACAACAGGAGTCGGCAGACCTTTTTCCAGAGATTCGGTCTTCGCGTTGAACGCTTTGCAGAATTCCATGATGTTAACACCCTGCTGACCCAGAGCTGGACCAACCGGTGGACTTGGGTTCGCCATACCAGCTGCAACCTGCAGCTTGACGTAGGCTTGGACTTTCTTAGCCATGATATTTCCTCAATTGGGTTATAGCGCCTTTAAAAGGCTCCCCGTGATAACGATTTATACGCTGTTGCCAGCGCATAAAAACAAAAGGCGCGAAATTGTAGTTAAATTTCGCGCCTGCTGCAACAGCTAAATTGTGAGCGGAAAGAGGTTAACCTTTCTCCACCTGACCGAAGTCGAGTTCAACCGGTGTTGCACGTCCGAAGATGGAGACAGAAACCGTCAGGCGGCTCTTCTCGTAATCCACATCCTCAACCACACCGTTAAAGTCAGCAAACGGACCGTCGTTAACGCGAACCATTTCGCCTGGTTCAAACAGCGTTTTCGGACGAGGCTTGTCGCCGACCTGCTGCAGACGGTTCATGATCGCATCAACTTCTTTATCGCTGATAGGTGCCGGACGGTCAGATGTGCCGCCGATGAAACCCATCACGCGCGGGACACTGCGCACCAGGTGCCAGCTGGCGTCATTCATCACCATCTGAACCAGTACATATCCCGGGAAAAACTTGCGCTCGCTCTTACGACGCTGGCCACCACGAATTTCAACGACTTCTTCAGTCGGAACCATGACGTCGCCAAACAGCTCTTCCATGTTGTGCAATTTGATATGCTCGCGCAGCGACTGTGCTACGCGGCCTTCAAAACCGGAAAACGCCTGTACGACGTACCAGCGTTTCTTTGGAGCTTCAGACATCTCAGAACCTCAGGCCAGTGATAAACGATACCAGACGGACCAGAATACCATCCAGCCCCCACAAAATCAGTGACATCACGGCGGTAACCGCGGCAACGATTAACGTGGTGTGCAGCGTTTCCTGGCGGGTTGGCCAGATAACCTTACGCATTTCTGTTCTTGCTTCACGAGCAAAAGCCACGGTCGCTTTGCCTTTGGTCGTTAAAAGCGCAATGCCGCCAGCCGCTGCGATCAGTACAACTACGGCTAACGCACGCAGTGGCAGTGACACATCACGATAGAGGTAGTTACCTACAATCGCTGCAAGCAGCAGTAATACGACTACTACCCACTTTACCGCTTCCAGGCCACGCCCGCTCCCTTGAGCTTCGGTATTCGCACTCATAAACCAACCTGCCACAATAATTCAGAAACTATTCTGCCCCGCAGTGCGAGGCGTCCAAACCGAATGAGCTTTTGGGGCGTAACTCGGTATCCAACGCCGCATGACAGAGCCTGTCTCAGCAATGATTATGATCGAAAATCACTGATGAGCCAGGTTCTATGAAACAGCGTGCAAAAAGGGCATCAAATGATGCCCTTTCCGTGTGCATTGCGTCAAACGTTATCGGTAATTATGCGATAACTTTAGCAACAACACCCGCGCCAACGGTACGGCCGCCTTCGCGGATTGCGAAGCGCAGACCTTCGTCCATTGCGATTGGGTGGATCAGGGTAACAACCATTTTGATGTTGTCGCCTGGCATTACCATTTCAACGCCTTCTGGCAGCTCTACTGAACCGGTCACGTCAGTGGTACGGAAGTAGAACTGTGGACGGTAGCCCTTGAAGAACGGAGTATGGCGGCCACCTTCGTCTTTAGACAGAACGTAAACTTCTGACTCGAACTGGGTGTGTGGCTTGATGGTGCCTGGCTTAGCCAGAACCTGACCACGCTGGATGTCTTCACGCTTGATACCGCGCAGCAGAACACCACAGTTTTCGCCTGCCTGACCCTGGTCCAGCAGCTTACGGAACATCTCAACACCGGTACAGGTTGATTTCGCAGTATCTTTGATACCTACGATTTCAACTTCGTCGCCGACTTTAACGATGCCGCGCTCAACACGACCGGTAACAACGGTACCACGGCCAGAGATTGAGAATACGTCTTCGATTGGCAGCAGGAACGGCATGTCGATCGCACGAACCGGATCCGGGATGTAGTTGTCCAGGTGCTCAGCCAGCTCGATGATTTTCGCTTCCCACTCAGCTTCGCCTTCCAGCGCTTTCAGAGCAGAACCACGAACGATTGGAGTGTCGTCGCCTGGGAAGTCGTACTGTGACAGCAGGTCACGTACTTCCATCTCAACCAGTTCCAGCAGCTCTTCATCATCAACCATGTCACACTTGTTCAGGAACACGATGATGTAAGGAACGCCAACCTGACGACCCAGCAGGATGTGCTCACGGGTCTGTGGCATCGGGCCATCAGTCGCAGCAACAACCAGGATCGCGCCGTCCATCTGCGCAGCACCGGTGATCATGTTTTTCACATAGTCGGCGTGGCCTGGGCAGTCAACGTGAGCGTAGTGACGTGAAGCAGTCTCATACTCAACGTGTGCGGTGTTGATGGTAATACCGCGGGCTTTTTCTTCAGGGGTGCTGTCGATCTGGTCGAATGCACGCGCCTGGCCGCCGTTGGTTTTAGCCAGTACGGTAGTGATTGCTGCAGTCAGGGTGGTTTTACCGTGGTCAACGTGACCGATGGTGCCCACGTTTACGTGCAGTTTGTTACGTTGAAATTGCTCTTTAGCCATCGCTAGTCCCTCTAAGACACGGATATATCAATGATATCATCACATTAACCAGGCAATGCCTGACTGCAAGGAAGTTACAGAGAAAATCAGGAGGGAGATTAAAGGAAGTGGTGCTGATACCCAGAGTCGAACTGGGGACCTCACCCTTACCAAGGGTGCGCTCTACCAACTGAGCCATATCAGCACATCTGGAGCGGGCAGCGGGAATCGAACCCGCATCATCAGCTTGGAAGGCTGAGGTAATAGCCATTATACGATGCCCGCATCCTGGAACTCGGCTACCTGTTCTTTCTGTAGCTTGCAGATAACAGAGAATGCCTCTGCTACCTACTGTCCGTCAGCGAAGCTGACCGACGTTGACTTCGCTAACGCTCAGTCTGAATTCAGGGTGAGAAGTGACTCACCTGACAGATAAACAGGCCGTTTATCTGAACCCAACCGCGAGGTCGGGATGGTGGTGGGAGAAGGATTCGAACCTTCGAAGTCTGTGACGGCAGATTTACAGTCTGCTCCCTTTGGCCGCTCGGGAATCCCACCTACTTGATTGGTGCCGGCTACCGGAATCGAACTGGTGACCTACTGATTACAAGTCAGTTGCTCTACCAACTGAGCTAAGCCGGCATCAAGTGACGCGCATTCTAGGAAGGTCGGCGTTCGGATGCAACTAAAAAATCGCATATTTTTTTCTATCGCTTACTATTTGTGCAAATCATCGCAATTTAGTGGTTTTCTGCGGAATATTTGTCCAGCCTGGCCCTTTTTTCTCGACTTTACTCTGGCTCCACTCACCCCCTGCCCCTCTTTTTACGATGCCTGCCCCCAGCGTTCTTACTCCGGTTATTTCGCTTATTCCTGAAAAAAGATCCTGCCCATGCGCTGACTGACGCTTTTTTCGTCACGTCAGGATCATTTTGGGTTAGAGGCTAAGCTCACAGGCCGATATTTCCATGAAGGCAATATCCCTTTTCTTTAACAGCACCCGGCAGAAGGGTCCGGATGGTGTGCTTATTGAGGGGATATCGCATTCGCTTCCTTACAGGCCTTAATGCGTGGCACTGGCACCGGGACGGGTAACAAGGGTGTTACGCACTATGGGTGGGAAGAAGCCTGTAACGGCTTTACAGGCTCATTGTCTGTTATAAAGTCGTTAATGGCTTGGGTAATGGCGCGTTTTGTGGCTATACCGACGAAAGCGAGATCACAGTTATCTTTTTACTTCTGTTAAAAGCCATACTGGTGATACCCTCCAGCCCATTGTTCTCACTGATAAACCAGCGATTCGTGATTCAAATCACCTGCGTTGTCCTGCTTATCGGATAACACGCCGGTGATAGCAATGAATTTGCGGTCAGATGCATGCTTATGGATAAAACGACTCCCCTGACAACGCCCTACTTAGAATTCACTCGTGAGCAGTGGGCGGCATTACGTGATTCCGTTCCTATGACGCTATCAGAGGAAGAGATTGCGCAGCTGAAAGGCATCAACGAGGACCTCTCTCTGGAAGAGGTGGCAGAAATTTATCTGCCTCTTTCGCGCCTGCTTAATTTCTATATCAGTTCAAATGTGCGTCGGCAGGCTGTACTGGAGCAGTTTCTGGGCACCAACGGGCAGAAGATCCCTTACATCATCAGTATTGCGGGTAGCGTTGCCGTCGGTAAAAGCACGACAGCACGTGTATTGCAGGCATTACTCAGCCGCTGGCCTGAACATCGCAAGGTGGAATTAATCACCACGGATGGCTTCCTGCATCCTAATGCCGTGCTCAAAGAGCGTGGCTTAATGAAGAAGAAAGGATTCCCGCAATCCTACGATATGCACCGGCTGGTCAATTTCGTCTCAGATTTAAAGTCAGGAGCCAGTCAGGTTACCGCTCCGGTCTATTCGCATCTGATTTACGACGTTATCCCTGATGGCGATAAAGTCATACAGCAGCCGGATATTGTGATTCTTGAGGGGCTCAACGTCTTACAGAGCGGTATGGACTATCCCCATGACCCCCATCACGTCTTTGTTTCTGACTTCGTCGATTTCTCAATCTATGTCGATGCAGAAGAAGATCTTCTGCAAAGCTGGTACATCAATCGCTTTCTGAAATTCCGCCAGGGTGCCTTTACCGACCCCGACTCCTACTTCCATCACTATGCCCAGCTCTCCGAGGCGGAAGCCGTTGAGATAGCGGGTAATCTGTGGAAAGAGATTAACTGGCTCAATCTGCAGGAAAATATTCTGCCGACACGAGAGAGAGCCAGCCTGATTATGACGAAAAGCGGCGATCACGCTGTTGATAAAGTCCGTCTGCGTAAATAACGCCAGTGATAAAAAAGCCTGCATTCATGCAGGCTTTTTTTATTCAGACAGGACGTAATGATATCTCTCCGCCAACCCATGCCTTTATTTCGCCATCCTGTTCCAGTAACAGCCCACCCTGGCTGTCAACACCGCGCGCAATGCCGTGCACTTCGCGTTCACCGATGAGCAACTTAACAGGCCGGTTAATGAAGTTGTCCAGCGCGGCCCAGCGTGCCACAAAGGGCGCTAATCCCTCCTGCTCAAAGAGTGGCAGTGCCTCGCGCAGACGATTGATCAGACGAGCTGCCAGCTCATTACGATTCACCGTTACCCCGGCTTCCTGCAGGTTAATCCAGCCCTGATTAATCTGGGAGGCGTCAGCGGTTCGCATTGCCAGATTGATACCTGCACCGATCACAATCTGCGCAGCATCGCCCGTTTTCCCGGTCAGTTCAACCAGGATACCCGCCAGTTTGCGATCGTTGAGATAGATGTCATTCGGCCATTTTACCCGGACCTCATCTGCGCCCAGCGAGCGTAATGTCTCCGCCATGATGATACCGATGACCAGGCTGAGGCCCATCGCCGCTGCGGGGCCCTGTTCCAGGCGCCAGTACATCGACATATAGAGGTTAGCGCCAAATGGAGAGAACCACTGACGGCCCCGGCGACCCCGCCCCGACTGCTGATATTCAGCAATACAGGCAGCACCAGAAGGCATGTCATGCATGCGCTCCAGCAGGTACTGATTTGTTGAGTCAATCACCGGTATCACCGAGACATTGCCCTGCTCAACCTGCGCGAGAATCGCCTGCTCATCCAGTAGCTGGATTGGCGCAGGCAGACTGTAGCCTTTACCGGTGACGGTATAGACATCAAGTCCCCAGCTTTTCAGTGTCTGGATATGCTTGTTGATGGCAGCCCGGCTCATTCCCAGCGTCTCACCCAGCTGCTCGCCAGAGTGAAACTCGCCGTCAGACAAAATATCGACCAGCTTTAACGGGACATTGTGGTCTTTCATGCGATCACCTCGACGGCATTGCATTCACCCTGTGCCTGAATAAACCGGACTTCAGGCTCAAGCCAGACATCAAACTTCTCCCCTACCCGGGCGCGTACCGCTCTGGCCAGCGCCACGATGTCGGCAGGCAGGGCATTGTCAGCATTGATCAGCACCAGAGCCTGCTGCTGATGAACGGCTGCGCCCCCGATGCGATAGCCTTTAAGCTGGCACTGATCGATCAGCCAGCCCGCTGCCAGCTTCGTTTCACCCTCTGGCATCAGATAGTGCGGCATGGCGGGGAACCGGGCCAGCAGAGCGCTGCACTGCGCCTGCGTCACCACTGGATTTTTAAAAAAGCTGCCGACATTTCCGGTGACTTTCGGATCCGGTAACTTGCTCTGACGCATCTGACACACAGCGTGATAGACATCCCAGGCACTGGCGATGGCCGGATTCAGTGTTTTCAGATCGCCATAGGTCAGGACAGGCTGCCATTGCTTAGGCAGGCATAGCCCGACTGCGACGATGACATAGCCTGACTGATAACGGTGTTTGAAAATGCTGTCGCGGTAGCCAAACTCACAGGCTTCACGATCCAGACGTTCTGTTTCGCCACTGTGCAGATTAAGCACATCCACATATTCGCAGACATCTTTTAACTCCACGCCGTAAGCACCAATATTCTGAATCGGTGCCGAGCCGGTCATGCCCGGGATCAGCGCCAGATTTTCCAGTCCGGCGATCCCTTTTTCCAGGGTACTTTTGACCAGCTCATGCCAGTTCTCACCGGCTCCGACATGCAGTTTCCAGCTCTCATATTCATCCTGAATGGTGATGCCTTTAATGCGGTTCAGTACCACGGTTCCGGCAAAATCATCCAGAAAGAGGACGTTGCTGCCTTCACCGAGCACAAGGAAAGGCGTTTGATCCTGCTGGCTGGCCTGCCATGCAGCCAGAATGGCGGCAGGCGTCTCAGCGACGATGCGTTTTTGTGTGTGTACTTCAAGCCCAAGTGTATTGTCGGCTTTTAAGGAGGGATGCTGGCTGGACATTTGACGGCCTTAACTGAGTTATCTGGCCGTAGTTTACCGTATCGGAGAAGTGTTCTCAGGCAGTTTTCGGGATCAGAAGGCGGTTTTTCACGATCGA
>NZ_JALNVA010000012.1:0-2951 GCF_026541045.1 Pantoea sp. GM_Pan_3
CTCTCAAAAAACGCCTCTGGCGTTGTAAGGTTAAGCCTCACGGGTCATTAGTACCGGTTAGCTCAACGCATCGCTGCGCTTACACACCCGGCCTATCAACGTCGTCGTCTTCAACGTCCCTTCAGGACCCTCAAGGGGTCAGGGAGAACTCATCTCGGGGCAAGTTTCGTGCTTAGATGCTTTCAGCACTTATCTTTTCCGCACTTAGCTACCGGGCAGTGCCATTGGCATGACAACCCGAACACCAGTGGTGCGTTCACTCCGGTCCTCTCGTACTAGGAGCAACCCCCCTCAATTCTCCAGCGCCCACGGCAGATAGGGACCGAACTGTCTCACGACGTTCTAAACCCAGCTCGCGTACCACTTTAAACGGCGAACAGCCGTACCCTTGGGACCTACTTCAGCCCCAGGATGTGATGAGCCGACATCGAGGTGCCAAACACCGCCGTCGATATGAACTCTTGGGCGGTATCAGCCTGTTATCCCCGGAGTACCTTTTATCCGTTGAGCGATGGCCCTTCCATTCAGAACCACCGGATCACTATGACCTGCTTTCGCACCTGCTCGAGCCGTCACTCTCGCAGTCAAGCCAGCTTATGCCATTGCACTAACCTCACGATGTCCGACCGTGATTAGCTGACCTTCGTGCTCCTCCGTTACTCTTTGGGAGGAGACCGCCCCAGTCAAACTACCCACCAGACACTGTCCGCACCCCGGATCACGGGGCCACGTTAGAACATCAAACATTAAAGGGTGGTATTTCAAGGATGGCTCCACGCAGACTGGCGTCCGCGCTTCAAAGCCTCCCACCTATCCTACACATCAAGGCTCAATGTTCAGTGTCAAGCTGTAGTAAAGGTTCACGGGGTCTTTCCGTCTTGCCGCGGGTACACTGCATCTTCACAGCGAGTTCAATTTCACTGAGTCTCGGGTGGAGACAGCCTGGCCATCATTACGCCATTCGTGCAGGTCGGAACTTACCCGACAAGGAATTTCGCTACCTTAGGACCGTTATAGTTACGGCCGCCGTTTACCGGGGCTTCGATCAAGAGCTTCTCCTTACGGATAACCCCATCAATTAACCTTCCGGCACCGGGCAGGCGTCACACCGTATACGTCCACTTTCGTGTTTGCACAGTGCTGTGTTTTTAATAAACAGTTGCAGCCAGCTGGTATCTTCGACTGGCTTCAGCTCCGGGAGCAAGTCCCTTCACCTACGCGCCAGCGTGCCTTCTCCCGAAGTTACGGCACCATTTTGCCTAGTTCCTTCACCCGAGTTCTCTCAAGCGCCTTGGTATTCTCTACCTGACCACCTGTGTCGGTTTGGGGTACGATTCTGTGTTACCTGATGCTTAGAGGCTTTTCCTGGAAGCAGGGCATTTATCACTTCAGCACCGTAGTGCCTCGTCATCACGCCTCAGCGTTAAAAGAGTCCGGATTTACCTGGACCCTCCGCCTACACGCTTAAACCGGGACAACCGTCGCCCGGCTGATATAGCCTTCTCCGTCCCCCCTTCGCAGTAACACCGAGTACAGGAATATTAACCTGTTTCCCATCGACTACGCCTTTCGGCCTCGCCTTAGGGGTCGACTCACCCTGCTCCGATTAACGTTGAACAGGAACCCTTGGTCTTCCGGCGAGCGGGCTTTTCACCCGCTTTATCGTTACTTATGTCAGCATTCGCACTTCTGATACCTCCAGCATGCCTCACAGCACACCTTCGACGGCTTACAGAACGCTCCCCTACCCAACAACACATAGTGTCGCTGCCGCAGCTTCGGTGCATGGTTTAGCCCCGTTACATCTTCCGCGCAGGCCGACTCGACCAGTGAGCTATTACGCTTTCTTTAAATGATGGCTGCTTCTAAGCCAACATCCTGGCTGTCTGTGCCTTCCCACATCGTTTCCCACTTAACCATGACTTTGGGACCTTAGCTGGCGGTCTGGGTTGTTTCCCTCTTCACGACGGACGTTAGCACCCGCCGTGTGTCTCCCGTGATAACATTCTCCGGTATTCGCAGTTTGCATCGGGTTGGTAAGCCGGGATGGCCCCCTAGCCGAAACAGTGCTCTACCCCCGGAGATGAGTTCACGAGGCGCTACCTAAATAGCTTTCGGGGAGAACCAGCTATCTCCCGGTTTGATTGGCCTTTCACCCCCAGCCACAGGTCATCCGCTAATTTTTCAACATTAGTCGGTTCGGTCCTCCAGTTAGTGTTACCCAACCTTCAACCTGCCCATGGCTAGATCACCGGGTTTCGGGTCTATACCCTGCAACTTAACGCCCAGTTAAGACTCGGTTTCCCTGCGGCTCCCCTATACGGTTAACCTTGCTACAGAATATAAGTCGCTGACCCATTATACAAAAGGTACGCAGTCACACCACGAAGGTGCTCCCACTGCTTGTACGTACACGGTTTCAGGTTCTGTTTCACTCCCCTCGCCGGGGTTCTTTTCGCCTTTCCCTCACGGTACTGGTTCACTATCGGTCAGTCAGGAGTATTTAGCCTTGGAGGATGGTCCCCCCATATTCAGACAGGATACCACGTGTCCCGCCTTACTCATCGAGCTCACAGCGTGTGTGCTTTTGTGTACGGGAGTATCACCCTGTACCCTGCGACTTTCCAGACGCTTCCACTAACACACATGCTGATTCAGGCTCTGGGCTGCTCCCCGTTCGCTCGCCGCTACTGGGGGAATCTCGGTTGATTTCTTTTCCTCGGGGTACTTAGATGTTTCAGTTCCCCCGGTTCGCCTTGCAGCACTATGTATTCATGCTGCAATGATGCACTGAGTGCACCGGGTTTCCCCATTCGGACATCGACGGCTGTAGCGGTTCATATCACCTTACCGTCGCTTTACGCAGATTAGCACGTCCTTCATCGCCTCTGACTGCCAGGGCATCCACCGTGTACGCTTAGTCGCTTAACCTCACAACCCACAGGCGTTTT
>NZ_JALNVA010000013.1:0-2838 GCF_026541045.1 Pantoea sp. GM_Pan_3
TATCGATAAAAATCATATCGTGAAGCTGATTGTTGAATGACACGGGAACGTCAATCACATAGCGCCCGATGCACTGCGGTTTGGTCTGCGCAAACAAAGTATTTATTACTGGACTGTCCTTCTGCACTGGCGTGGATGCCTGCACAGCAGGCATCAGCATCTGTGCTAAGGGATCATAAGGACGAAAATACTGATATACCCCGTACCCCTGAGCAAACAAAATAGCAAAAATAATGGCTTTGCACCTGAACTTATTCATTGTGGAGCCTCCCTGTTATTATCTGCTATCCGTTTACGGATCTGTCTGGGGCAACGGCTGCTGAAGGCCCTTATCGTCAAACCAACACATACCGTATCCCTTGCCTGGCAGGAGCTGTAGAGGGCCCGGCGCTTTCACCAGCACGCCTGGTCATTTCAGCACCATTACCACCAATTCAATATATACCTACTGCCTGGTGTTTCCCGTAGTTGATCCGGTTCGATACCTGAACGTTCTGGTGATCCTGTCCCAGATATCAACCAGTTGTGAATCCGTATAGGTTTTCGTTTCCTTACCAGAGTTATGTAACTCAACAGAGAGTACGGGACGTTTCAAATCACCAGCTTTTTCATTACCGTAAAATTGAAACGTATAGTAATTAACGTTTTTCTCTTTCGGTTGATAGATGTCCTGCTTACCTTTCATCAGCCATTCTTCTGCATCTATGTCTGGTAACTTTACAGTGCCTTTCTTGAGAGTATTGGCACCAACCCTGATGAGGGCAGCATTTATTTCATTACCTCGTTGCAGTAATGTGTTGCCTTTATTCAGAGTGTTATAACTATTAACGACAATCTCAAAATCAGCTGACTTATATATATAAGTAATATCATCTTTCGATATCATATTTGTATCAATAATAAAACCTTCCGGAATACAGATGCCACGCAGTATTGGTACTTCCTCATCCTCTCTTCCCTTAAGTCGAGATAGCAGGCTTTGCATTTCCGCCAGCTTCTGAGGTTTATTGTTTAGGCTAGACTCACTCACTCCCGCATTTTTTAACATATTTTTCTTTTCAAAATATTTAGGATTTGTATGGTCCAGGAATTCTGAATACACGATGAATGCAACCCCTTTGCTATAAAGATGCCCTTCAAGAACCCGCATTCCTCCTGCCACACTTTCATTTACATTACGATCAAAGATGACTGCATTGTCATTTATCCGATATACCTGCTTCAGATAAGGAAGGTCTTTGGGATCAACTGTTGGACTATTATTTAATTCCTGCTCACGTAACCGGATACGTTGGGCAAAAGCCGGAGGATACAGCCGCTTGCTGGTGATTCTCATTTCATTGATCTTTACCTGCCCCATCGCAACATTACTGAATGAAGCGGGCACATCAAAAAGGTAGCGGCCAATGCACTGAGGTCTGGTATGTTCAAATAATTTATCCGTCATTTGTTTTTCCTTAGCCGTTAAAGGGGCTACCGGCCACGAACGGGTGAGCAACCAGAAAACCGTAGAGAGAATAAGGATGACTACAAGTAATCCCACCCATAAATGCCTTACCCGCATGAGGTGACCTCCCCGGTCATTTTTATAATCGAGCGTAACGTGAACTTCATCACAACGGAAAGACCGTTCTCCGTACTGGTATCCCCCACGGCATAGGCACCTTCATGATCGACGTCGGTGGCAAGCAGCGAGCGGATCCCGGCAAACCTAATCCTGCCGGCACGTACAGGTACGGTGCCGTCCCCGGCGCTGCCGGATGAGGTCAATTCAAACGTGTTCCCTGCTGCGTGGCGATAAACGAGAAGCTCAGGCGGTACGCCCATAACCGGCCTCGGTGCCTGGAGCTGCTGCCATATCAGATGATCGTCTGAAGGATATTTCTCACTGGCACCGTAAAATGCATAGGTATTGGGGTGATATTTTTCGTTTAAATGTTCTATAAAATTTTGCACATCCTGTTTTATCCTGCTCTGATAACTTTTCCATCCCTTACCCATATCATCCAGAAGCAAGTCTTTCTCACACAGCCGCCACCATTCACCTTCATTCAGATAAATTTCCGTGTATGGGTCAGACTCCGGCTTATTCATATTTACCGTGCCGTTAATTTTCAGCCAACCCGGCCCGTAGGCTTTACCCGGCAGCAGCTGCAGAGCGTCAGGCGGCTGGGCCAGTACCGGCATCAGGTTTGCTGCGTCAGCGCCAATTACCGCTCCGACAATACCCCGCTCGCCAGTCTTTATTCGGCGATATGCCGCCGGCGATCCCAGATCAGGCATAACGCCGTGAACAATACCCAGAACATTGTCTCTGCCTTTCATCTGTTCTGAATAATGTCGGGCCACCAGGCCGCCCATGGAGTGGGTGACGAGAATGACTTTATTGGCAGCAAGCCTTCCGTGATAAGTGACTAGTGTCTGACTGATATATCGCTCGAGAGACGCGGCCGAATCAGCGTTTGACTGCAGCCAGTTATAGCCAAAAACATGCACGGGAAAAAGGTAATCATAACTCCGCCTGACCTCAGGCTCAGTCAGCGCATCTTCGCCTTTCTCTGCACCTGAATTTTCACCAATAAGTAACTGGCGGGGTGTTCGCCTGCGGGTGCCATTAATCAGGTTATCAATCAGAATATGACCGTCATTCAGCATGCACTGAAGCACATGGAGAGGTTCACCGTAGCTTTTGTAAAGCGCACTGCCCCAGCCACGGGCCTCTCTTGTGAGGAACCCTCTGCCGTCAAGATCGTCGTAAAGTACCTTTTTCTTCATTTATAGCGCAGTGAATTTACCAGCCTGTCCCAGATGTCAATCATCTGCGCTTCGCTGTAGCGT
>NZ_JALNVA010000014.1:0-1646 GCF_026541045.1 Pantoea sp. GM_Pan_3
AAAATATCAAAGCCTCACGAGTGAACACATAATGAAATTCATTATGACGTTTTACAGATGAGCACCGCTGAACTCGTTTCAGCAAATCAAACTTTAAATTGAAGAGTTTGATCATGGCTCAGATTGAACGCTGGCGGCAGGCCTAACACATGCAAGTCGGACGGTAGCACAGAGAGCTTGCTCTTGGGTGACGAGTGGCGGACGGGTGAGTAATGTCTGGGGATCTGCCCGATAGAGGGGGATAACCACTGGAAACGGTGGCTAATACCGCATAACGTCGCAAGACCAAAGAGGGGGACCTTCGGGCCTCTCACTATCGGATGAACCCAGATGGGATTAGCTAGTAGGCGGGGTAATGGCCCACCTAGGCGACGATCCCTAGCTGGTCTGAGAGGATGACCAGCCACACTGGAACTGAGACACGGTCCAGACTCCTACGGGAGGCAGCAGTGGGGAATATTGCACAATGGGCGCAAGCCTGATGCAGCCATGCCGCGTGTATGAAGAAGGCCTTCGGGTTGTAAAGTACTTTCAGCGGGGAGGAAGGCGGTGAGGTTAATAACCTCGCCGATTGACGTTACCCGCAGAAGAAGCACCGGCTAACTCCGTGCCAGCAGCCGCGGTAATACGGAGGGTGCAAGCGTTAATCGGAATTACTGGGCGTAAAGCGCACGCAGGCGGTCTGTTAAGTCAGATGTGAAATCCCCGGGCTTAACCTGGGAACTGCATTTGAAACTGGCAGGCTTGAGTCTCGTAGAGGGGGGTAGAATTCCAGGTGTAGCGGTGAAATGCGTAGAGATCTGGAGGAATACCGGTGGCGAAGGCGGCCCCCTGGACGAAGACTGACGCTCAGGTGCGAAAGCGTGGGGAGCAAACAGGATTAGATACCCTGGTAGTCCACGCCGTAAACGATGTCGACTTGGAGGTTGTTCCCTTGAGGAGTGGCTTCCGGAGCTAACGCGTTAAGTCGACCGCCTGGGGAGTACGGCCGCAAGGTTAAAACTCAAATGAATTGACGGGGGCCCGCACAAGCGGTGGAGCATGTGGTTTAATTCGATGCAACGCGAAGAACCTTACCTACTCTTGACATCCAGAGAACTTTCCAGAGATGGATTGGTGCCTTCGGGAACTCTGAGACAGGTGCTGCATGGCTGTCGTCAGCTCGTGTTGTGAAATGTTGGGTTAAGTCCCGCAACGAGCGCAACCCTTATCCTTTGTTGCCAGCGATTCGGTCGGGAACTCAAAGGAGACTGCCGGTGAT
This sequence comes from Pantoea sp. GM_Pan_3, assembly GCF_026541045.1. Classification (NCBI taxonomy): domain Bacteria; kingdom Pseudomonadati; phylum Pseudomonadota; class Gammaproteobacteria; order Enterobacterales; family Erwiniaceae; genus Pantoea; species Pantoea sp. GM_Pan_3. The sequence continues at coordinate 1,262 of NZ_JALNVA010000014.1, forward strand.
AAACCGGAGGAAGGTGGGGATGACGTCAAGTCATCATGGCCCTTACGAGTAGGGCTACACACGTGCTACAATGGCGCATACAAAGAGAAGCGACCTCGCGAGAGCAAGCGGACCTCACAAAGTGCGTCGTAGTCCGGATCGGAGTCTGCAACTCGACTCCGTGAAGTCGGAATCGCTAGTAATCGTGGATCAGAATGCCACGGTGAATACGTTCCCGGGCCTTGTACACACCGCCCGTCACACCATGGGAGTGGGTTGCAAAAGAAGTAGGTAGCTTAACCTTCGGGAGGGCGCTTACCACTTTGTGATTCATGACTGGGGTGAAGTCGTAACAAGGTAACCGTAGGGGAACCTGCGGTTGGATCACCTCCTTACCTGAAGATAC
>NZ_JALNVA010000015.1:0-634 GCF_026541045.1 Pantoea sp. GM_Pan_3
GCGTTACAGCGAAGCGCAGATGATTGACATCTGGGACAGGCTGGTAAATTCACTGCGCTATAAATGAAGAAAAACGATGGGTGCCTGGAATTATTTTTCGTTTCTTCCGGGGAGCCTGCCTGGCATGCTGAGCAGGAGTTGTCACCATGAAATGCATCTGTAAATATATGCCCTTGTCATTAATGACTGCCGGTTTGCTTTTTATTGCCCAGGCTGCGGCTTCCACTCCAGTGCAGAAGGACAGTCCAGTAATAAATACTTTGTTTGCGCAGACCAAACCGCAGTGTATAGGGCGCTATGTGATTGACGTTCCCGTGTCATTCAACAATCAGCTTCACGATAAGATTTTTTTCGATGATTTTAAAATTGAAAGCAAACCGCTCTTTCCCCCCGCATTTAAACAGCGGGTGCAGTTAAGAGAGCAGGAACTGCGTGATGCCATCAATAAACCTGAAAACGATCCGAAAGATGCCCCCTTTATAAAAGAAATTATCACTCTCCCTGAAGGTAAAGGAGTAATTTTTGATAGCAACAGGCCGGGCTCGGATGATCTTTATCGAAGACTTGAAGCCCATATATATGTAAATGGTATTTCTTTTATTATAACAACGAATATCCGTGATTTTTCTTCGCC
>NZ_JALNVA010000016.1:0-460 GCF_026541045.1 Pantoea sp. GM_Pan_3
CCATCATCCCGGATAAATCCGTTTGGGATACACACGCCTTCAGCCGACGGAATATTCTCATCTTTCCTGCCGCTAAGCCGTGATATCAGAGACTGCATGGCAGCCAGCTTGCGTGGCTTGGTATTTGTATCGACCTCAGTAAAGCCTCTGGCCAAATATTTTGATTTTTTTTCACTGTGCTTTCCATCTGAAAAATCACGAATCTCTGTAGTAATCACAAAGGCTGTTATGTCTGAATAAATATGGGCTTCAAGCTTTCTGTATATATCCGAAACACCTGATTCATTGCGGTCAAAAATAACGCCCCTGCCATCAGGAAGCAGAATGACATCTTTTAGAAAAGGGGCATTTTCAGGTCTGTTACCGGGTTTATTAGTGGCTTCACGCAGTTCCTGCTCTCTTAACTGCACCCGCTGCTTAAATGCGGGTGGATAGAGAAGTTTGGTTTCAATTTTAAAAT
>NZ_JALNVA010000017.1:0-370 GCF_026541045.1 Pantoea sp. GM_Pan_3
TTCCCGCGCAGTGCTCACACAGATTGTCTGATAAAAAGTCACGAGCAGAAAAAACCTCTACAGGCTTGTAGCTCAGGTGGTTAGAGCGCACCCCTGATAAGGGTGAGGTCGGTGGTTCAAGTCCACTCAGGCCTACCAAATTTCTTCTCATGCTGCGTTATGCGCGCGGTCGTTTACCTGAGTAAACGTCCCTTCCGCATGCCTTGCCTGAAAAGAAATTGCATCCTTCTCATGAAGAATGTAACTCGGTTGAGTGGTAGTAGTGGTCTCTGCAGTAACTGTATGGGGCTATAGCTCAGCTGGGAGAGCGCCTGCCTTGCACGCAGGAGGTCAGCGGTTCGATCCCGCTTAGCTCCACCATACTTGCTGT
>NZ_JALNVA010000018.1:0-357 GCF_026541045.1 Pantoea sp. GM_Pan_3
ACGCTGCAGACTGTAAGCATTTGAGAGACTCGGACATGTCGTCATTTCATTCTTATTACGGAGAATGAACGCGCCATGTCGTTTCAATTTTCAGCTTGTTCCGGATTGTTAAAGAGCAAATATCTCAGACGCGTCTCCCTGCTCGCGCAGCGGAAACGGTTTTGAGATACTGTATGGAGACACCTTTCACCTGTCACCAAGCAGGTGGCGTCCCCTAGGGGATTCGAACCCCTGTTGCCGCCGTGAAAGGGCGGAGTCCTAACCGCTAGACGAAGGGGACACGATAGTGTCACGACTTCGCAGCCGTCCTGCTCATTACTTTTTTATCAGACAATCTGTGTGAGCACTGCGCGGGAA
>NZ_JALNVA010000019.1:0-338 GCF_026541045.1 Pantoea sp. GM_Pan_3
TTCCCGCGCAGTGCTCACACAGATTGTCTGATAAAAAAGTAATGAGCAAAGCGTCTTGCGAAGACAGACTTAAATGTCCCCTTCGTCTAGAGGCCCAGGACACCGCCCTTTCACGGCGGTAACAGGGGTTCGAATCCCCTAGGGGACGCCATGCTCGGTGACAGGTGAAAGATGTTGCCCACATATCTTAAAGATGACTTACGAGTCATGTTTAAGATATTGCTCTTTAACAATCCGGAACAAGCTGAAAATTGAAACGACATGACGCGTTCATTCTCCGTAATAAGAATGAAATGGCGACATGTCCGAGTCTCTCAAATGCTTACAGCACGCAGCGT
>NZ_JALNVA010000002.1:0-579895 GCF_026541045.1 Pantoea sp. GM_Pan_3
CGGTTCAGATAGCGCAAGTGCAAATTAAGACTTTTTTTCCGTTCGTCTGAAATTTGCACAAAAGCGCCCTTTTATGCCTGTTTAATGCGCGCTGGCAGTGCGGCCAGGCTATCGATGACCCAGTCAGCGGCGGCTTCCCCTTCAGCGGTCACCGGTTTACCGCTACGCACCAGGACTTTGGTACCGACACCGGCAGCCTGCCCTGCCAGCATATCCTCCAGCTTGTCACCCACCATATAAGAAGCTGCCATATCAATATTCAGCTCTTGCTGAGCCATCACGAGCATACCCGGCTGAGGTTTACGGCAGTCGCACGCCTGACGATACTCTGCAACGGCGGCATCGGGGTGGTGCGGGCAGAAATAGATGCCGTCCAGATCAACGTCGCGATCGGCCAGCGACCAGTCCATCCATTCGGTGAGCTGCATAAAGGTGTCTTCAGTAAACATACCGCGCGCGATGCCAGACTGATTGGTCACGACCACCAGCGCATACCCCATCGCCTTTAGTTGCTGCAGCGCTTCAATGGTGCCGTCAATAAACTGAAAGTTATCGATCTCATGGACATAGCCATTATCGACATTAAGGGTGCCATCACGATCAAGAAAAATAGCGGGGACTTTATTCGCCACGTAGAAACTCCTGCTGTAAAAATTGCCGATCAGTATCGCATGATTGCTGTGAAAGGGAGAATGTCAGATTGAATCACTTCCATTGATTCAGACGTCTGGATGCCTTACCATCCATCCAGCTTTTACCCTTAATAAAAGCAACGAGGCTTCCCACACCACGGACAACGCAACACGATAATAAATAACCTAATGATTAAACTCGAAAATATCACCAAAGTGTTCCAGCAGGGTACGCGCACCATTTCGGCGTTGAAGGACGTCAGCCTGCACGTGCCTGCCGGACAGATTTATGGCGTTATCGGTGCTTCCGGTGCCGGTAAAAGTACGCTGATTCGGTGCGTTAACCTGCTGGAACGTCCGACATCAGGCCGTGTGCTGGTCGACGGTGCTGACCTGACCGCACTCAGCGAGCGTCAGTTGACTCAGGCCCGTCGTCAGATTGGCATGATCTTCCAGCACTTCAACCTGATGACCTCCCGGACCGTCGCGGGTAATGTCTCCCTGCCGCTGGAGCTGGGAAATCTCTCCCGTGAACAGATCAACGCTCGCGTGACGGAACTGCTGGAACTGGTGGGATTAGCCGATAAGCACGATGCCTGGCCTGCGAACCTGTCGGGTGGACAGAAGCAGCGCGTTGCGATTGCCCGTGCGCTGGCCAGCAATCCAAAAGTGCTGCTGTGTGATGAAGCCACCAGCGCTCTGGACCCGGCGACAACCCGTTCTATTCTGGAGCTGCTGAAGGACATTAACCGCCGGCTTGGCCTGACGATTCTGCTCATCACTCATGAAATGGATGTGGTGAAGCGTATCTGCGACCAGGTGGCTGTCATCAGTCAGGGTGAGCTGATCGAGAAAGATAGCGTCAGTGAGGTTTTCTCGCATCCTAAGACGCCGCTGGCTCAGCAGTTCATTCAGTCTACCCTGCATCTGGATATCCCGGATGATTATCAGCAGCGCCTGTCAGCCACTGCCGCTGAGAACAGCGTGCCCTTGCTGCGACTGGAATTTACCGGCAAATCGGTTGATGCGCCGCTGCTTTCCGAAGCCGCACGGCGTTATAACGTGAATAACAACATTATCAGTGCGCAGATGGATTACGCCGGCGGCGTGAAGTTCGGCATTATGCTGGCCGAAATGCACGGCACTGAAAGCGATACCCGCGAGGCGATAGCCTGGCTGCAGGAGAATCATGTGAAAGTAGAGGTGCTGGGTTATGTCTGAAGCGATGATGTGGTTGCTGGGACGGGGCGTGTGGGAAACGCTGATGATGACCTTTGTCTCCGGCTTTTTTGGTTTTGTACTGGGTCTGCCAGTCGGCGTTCTGCTTTATGTCACCCGTCCGGGACAGATTCTGCAGAACCAGGGGCTCTATCGCGTGCTCTCCGCGCTGGTGAATATCTTCCGCTCCATTCCGTTCATTATCTTACTGGTCTGGATGATTCCTTTTACCCGCGTGATCGTCGGCACCTCCATCGGACTGCAGGCGGCAATCGTCCCGCTGACCGTTGGCGCCGCCCCCTTTATCGCCCGTATGGTGGAAAATGCCCTGCTGGAACTGCCTACCGGCCTGATTGAAGCGTCACGTGCCATGGGTGCCACGCCGATGCAGATCGTTCGCAAGGTGCTGCTGCCGGAAGCGATGCCGGGTCTGGTAAACGCAGCGACGATCACCCTGATTACCCTGGTAGGTTACTCTGCCATGGGTGGCGCGGTCGGTGCCGGTGGTCTGGGCCAGATCGGTTATCAGTATGGTTATATCGGATATAACGCCACCGTGATGAATACGGTATTGGTGTTGTTAGTGGTTTTGGTGTATCTCATTCAGTTCTGTGGCGACCGCATCGTACGTGCTGTGTCCCATAAGTAAGCCAGCAATATCACATTATTAAGGAAAGGATATGTCTTTCAAATTCAAAAAAATTGCCGCTGTGGGTGCACTGATTGGCGCGATTGCGCTGGCAGGATGCGATCAAAAAGAGAAAGATGCGAACCACATCAAAGTAGGCGTGATTGTCGGCGCTGAACAGCAGGTTGCTGAAGCCGCGCAGAAAGTCGCGAAAGAGAAGTATGGTCTGGACGTTGAGCTGGTCACCTTCAACGATTACGTTCTGCCGAATGAGGCACTGAGTAAAGGCGATATCGACGTTAACGCCTTCCAGCACAAACCTTATCTGGATCAGCAGATCAAAGATCGCGGCTACAAACTGGTTTCCGTCGGCAACTCTTTCGTTTACCCGATTGCGGGCTACTCGAAAAAGATCAAATCGCTGGATGAGTTGCAGGATGGCGCTCAGATCGCGATTCCAAACGATCCGACAAACCTGGGACGTTCGCTGCTGCTGCTGCAGAAAGCCGGCCTGATTAAACTGAAAGAGGGCACAGGGCTGCTGCCAACCTCGCTGGATATCACTGAGAATCCAAAGCATCTGAAAATTGTTGAGCTGGAAGCGCCACAGCTGCCCCGCTCACTGGACGATCAGCAGATCGCCCTGGCGGTCATCAATACCACCTATGCCAGCCAGATCGGCCTGACCCCGACTAAAGATGGGATTTTCGTCGAAGATAAAGATTCACCTTATGTGAACCTGATTGTCGCGCGCGAAGATAACAAAGATGCGGAAAACGTGAAGAAGTTCGTTCAGGCTTACCAGTCTGACGAAGTTAACGAAGCCGCCAACAAAGTCTTTAACGGCGGTGCAGTTAAAGGCTGGTAAGTCAGCCGACATTCTCCCCAGGGGCGGCGCTATGCCGCCCTTTCTTTTACGGCCTGCCCTGCCCGACTTGTTATTTATTCCTGTCCTTGTTTCAATAACGCCACTTTTGGAAACCTGAGGATGTTGCCATGCGTTTTTTACCGCTCGGCTTGTTAGCATTGATGCTGACAGGGTGCGTTCATGAGTATCACCCGATAACCAGCGCACCGTCCAGGCCGCAGCACTCCACTGAACCGACCCGCAAACCCGCTGCCCGCCCCGCACCGGTTAAGCTCTACACGGATGCCGCCGATCTGGTCAGCAAACCGTTCCGCGATCTGGGTGAAGTCTCTGCTGAAGATTGCCAGATCAGCAATCAGAACTCGCCCGCTAACATCGCCACGGCCCGTAAACGTCTGCAGATCCGGGCGTCACAGATGAAAGCCAATGCGGTGCTGCTGCACAAGTGTGAAATCGTGACGGGTACGCCAGGGTGCTACCGTCAGGCAGTGTGTCAGGGCTCGGCATTAAAAGTCAGCAATCAATGAGTGAATTCACCTTTGCGCAGATTGGGGTCATCCGCTCGCCGTGGAAAGAGAAGTTTGCCGTGCCGCGCCAGCCAGGCCTGGTGCAGGATGGCGGCGGAGAACTGCACCTGCTGCCCCCGTACAATCAGCCGGAAGCGGTTCGCGGACTGGAAGCGTTCAGTCACCTCTGGCTGCTGTTTGTCTTTCATCAGACGATGGCAGGCGGCTGGCGTCCCACGGTTCGCCCTCCCCGACTGGGCGGCAATGCGCGCATGGGTGTCTTTGCAACCCGTTCAACGTTTCGTCCCAACCCGATTGGCATGTCGCTGGTCGAGCTGAAAGAGATCAGGCTTGAGAAGCAGCAGGTGATCCTGCAGCTTGGCAGTCTGGATCTGGTCGATGGCACCCCCATCGTGGATATCAAACCCTATCTGCCTTTTGCCGAAGCGCTGCCCGAAGCCCGGGCGGGATTTGCCCAGGCAGCACCGGCGGCCACGATGCCGGTGCGCTTCTCCGCGCTGGCGCAGGCGCAGCTGCAACAGCATGCCCGCTATCCCCATCTGGCGCGTTTTATCCGTGACGTGCTGGCGCAGGATCCCCGTCCCGCTTACCGTCAGGGCCAGGCAGAGGAGCGGGAATATGCGGCCTGGCTGATGGATTTTAATGTACGCTGGCGCATTGACGATGCCGGGACAGAAGTGATCGCTATCGACCCGCGTTAAAACCCGCTTTTGAGCCAGTGATCTCACTGGTACACTAGCCGCCAGCAAATTTCTGTCTGTGACTTTCCGATCAACTGGAACCGTAATCAATGCGTACTACTCAATATCTGCTCTCTACTCAGAAAGAGACGCCTTCCGACGCCGAAGTGATCAGCCACCAGCTGATGCTGCGCGCCGGTATGATCCGCAAACTGGCTTCTGGCTTGTACACCTGGTTGCCGACCGGGGTTCGCGTGCTGAAAAAAGTCGAAAACATCGTGCGCGAAGAGATGAACAACGCGGGTGCGGTTGAGATTTTAATGCCGGTCGTGCAGCCTGCCGACCTGTGGCAGGAGAGCGGTCGCTGGGAGGAGTATGGCCCGGAGCTGTTACGTATTGCCGACCGCCACGAACGTCCGTTTGTGCTGGGCCCGACGCATGAAGAGGTGGTCACCGACCTGATCCGTAATGAGCTGAGCTCTTATAAGCAGCTGCCACTGAACCTCTATCAGATCCAGACCAAATTCCGTGACGAAGTGCGTCCGCGCTTTGGCGTGATGCGTTCGCGCGAATTCACCATGAAAGATGCCTACTCTTTCCACGTGTCGCAGGAATCGCTGCAGGAAACCTATGATGCGATGTACCGCGCCTACAGCCAGATCTTCAGCCGTATGGGCCTGGATTTCCGTGCCGTACAGGCCGACACCGGCTCTATTGGTGGCAGTGCATCACACGAGTTCCAGGTGCTGGCCCAGAGCGGTGAAGACGATGTGATCTTCTCAACCGATTCTGATTACGCCGCCAACATCGAGCTGGCCGAAGCCGTCGCACCAGCCGGTGAACGCGCTGCGCCGTCGCAGGCGATGCAGCTGGTTGAGACGCCAGACGCAAAAACCATCGCCGAGCTGGTTGAGCAATTTGATGTGCCGGTTGAGAAAACCGTGAAAACGCTGATTGTTAAAGGTGCGGAAGAGAGCGGTCATGCGCTGGTTGCCCTGCTGGTCCGTGGCGATCATCAGCTGAACGAAATCAAAGCAGAAAAGTCAGCTATCGTGGCATCACCGCTGGTCTTCGCGACTGAAGAAGAGATTCGCGCGGCAGTGGGTGCAGGTCCGGGTTCAATCGGGCCGGTCGGCCTGCAAATGCCGATCATCGCAGACCGTACCGTCGCGAAGATGAGTGACTTCAGCGCCGGTGCTAACGTCGATGGTAAGCACTACTTCGGCATTAACTGGGAGCGCGATCTGCCGCTGGCCACCGTTGCGGATATCCGTAACGTGGTTGAAGGCGATCTGAGCCCGGATGGCAAAGGCACACTGCAGATTAAGCGCGGCATCGAAGTGGGTCACATTTTCCAGCTCGGCACGAAATATTCGGACGCGCTGAAAGCCTCTGTTCAGGGCGAAGATGGCCGCAACCAGATAATGAGCATGGGCTGCTACGGTATCGGCATCACCCGTGTTGTCGCCGCGGCGATCGAGCAGAACCATGACGAGCGCGGCATCATCTGGCCGGCGGCACTGGCTCCATTTGAGGTCGCGATTCTGCCCATGAATATGCAGAAATCCTTCCGGGTGAAAGAGCTGGCGGAAGAGCTGTATGCCACACTGCGCGCGAAAGGCGTCGACGTGATTCTGGATGACCGTAAAGAGCGTCCGGGCGTGATGTTCGCTGATATGGAACTGATCGGTGTGCCACACACCATCGTCATTGGCGATCGCAATCTCGATAATCAGGAGATTGAGTACAAATCACGTCGTGCCGGTGAGAAGCAGATGATTAAGCAGGATGAGATCGTCGATTTCCTGCTGAAGGCGCTGAATAAGTAAGTTCTCAGCGCGGGCTGGATCTCTTCGCGGCTCGCCCCTGAAGCCATAAGCACTCAAACGCCCCGCCTGCGGGGCGTTTTTTATTGCACTCTGCCGCGCATCGCTTTGGTACTGCTGCGGCGCGCTTTTCCTTCCAGTCGTCGCTCTTTTGACGCGCGGGTCGGCCGCGTGGCGCGACGCACTTTTTCGACCGTGCTCAGTTCGCGGATCAGATTGAGCAGCCGTTGCAGCGCGGCTTCGCGATTCATCTCCTGACTGCGGTACTCCTGCGCCTTGATCACCACGACGCCTTCAGCAGTGATCAGATGATGGCTGGCGGTAAGCAGCCGCTCTTTATAGAAGGCCGGCAGTGAAGAGGCGGCAATGTCAAAACGCAGATGGATAGCCGTGCTGGCTTTATTGACATGTTGCCCACCCGCTCCCTGAGCGCGTATCGCCGTCAGCTCAATCTCACTGTCCGGGATCTCAACCGAACGGGACAGCATAATCATCGCTCTCCTCTCCCCTGCTTCATGACCTTTACCTCTGATAACCTGTTCATCAACTTAACCTTTTGTGCGAGCCCGCGTTGCGCGGCAGCCAGCGGAATCTGTCACTTTAGCAGTGTTTTACGTGCTGTTCCTGCTTTACGCAGGCTGATTTCCTGTAAATGGCTATGGTATAGTCGCCAGTTAATCAGAGTATCTACGCTCTGCCGAGGAGGATCATGTGCAAAATTATTGTGAGTTAGTTCGCCGCAAATATGCCGAAATCGGTAGCGGAGATTTAGGTTACATACCGGATGCGATTGGCTGCGCATTGAAGGCACTTGATGATATTGCCGCAAATAGTGAGCTAAACTCTTCTGTCAGGGAACAGGCGGCCTACGCCGCTGCTAACTTATTGGTGAGCGACTATGTTGATTAATGAAGCGTACCACCCCATCAATTGCGATGATTACGATAATCTGGAACTCGCCTGTCAGAAAAACTGGATGCTGTCACTGGACATGAAAGATGGCGAGCAGCTGAAGGCAAAGGCGAAAGAGATTTTTTCACGTAAGAACGTGGAATATCTGGCTATCGATCTCTCTGGTGAACATCGCGAGTTACGTCTCGACCACATCGCCAGCTTTACCCATCCCGAGCTGGGCACGGTGGTTGTCAGCGCAGAGTAATTCACTCCTTCCGGGCGGGACATCCCCGCCCCTGTCACACTCAGGGCTGCAGCGAACTGTAATACGCCGCCAGATCCGCCATATCGTCATCACTTAATCCCGCAACAAACGCCTTCATGACCTCAGCCTGACCGCCACTGCGCTCGCCCTTTTTATAAGCCTGCAGCGCATGTTCAAGATACGGGGCGTGCTGCCCGGCCAGACTGGGATAAAGCGGCACGGTCGCTTTGCCTTCCGCGCCGTGACAGGCCATACAGCTGCCCGCTTTCTCTGCGCCACGCTGCGCATCGCCAGCGGCCCAGGCCGGTAATACAGCGGCCATCAGGGCGCCGATCAGCCACGTTTTCATTGTTCAGCTCCTGTGCAGGTGGCCCTGTCCCAGACAATCTGCCAGCCCTGCTCATCGCATGCCACACCCTCCCGGGTGATAAAGAGATCCGGAACACAGACCAGCGTCTGATTATAAAAAATTAGCGGCAGCCGCTCGCGCTGCCATGGAGGAATATGCAGTGCCTGCCAGAGCTTCTTCATCTCCCGTCCCCCTTCCCGCCCCACCAGATGCACCTGGCCCTGCGCGTGAAATCGCACGCTGACCTGCTCATCAGGCTGCGGATGGCGCAACAGGCTCTGCGTCTGGCTGGCACGCAGCGTGCCGAGGCTTTGCGGCAGCGTCAGCGGCTGGCAGCGATCGGGCCACGTCAGCACCGTGTCGCGCAGCGAACTGCGCACCGGCAGCCAGTAGAGCTGCTGCCGGTATCGCCGCAGTTCCGCCTGACCGAATCGCAGACGAGGCTGCGCATCCTCACGACTCGCCATCACCTCATTGCGGATGCGCTGCAGCGCGTCGCGGGAGGGCATCGCTCCGCCCTGCCCGGCGATCCAGCGACGCAGTAAGGCGTTAGCGCGCGGCTCACTCATCGTCATCAGCGGCGGAAAGTGCAGACTGCCATCCGGCTGGACGCGCTCAGCCAGCTCTCCGGCGAGAAGTTCATCCAGCAGCTGCTCCTGCTCACTGCACAGGGCTGCGCTTCGGGCGGTCGCCTCGGCAAAGTGGGGCCAGCGCTGAGAGAGTTCAGGCAGCAGCCGCTGACGCAGAAAGTTACGGTCGTAGCGCAGATCCTGATTACTCTCGTCTTCGATCCACACCAGCTGATGGGCATGAGCATAGGCTTCAAGCGACTGTCGTGACTGATTAAGCAGAGGACGTAACAGCCGATGGGAACCCAGCCTGCGCACTTCGGGCATGGCCGCCAGCCCGGCCGGACCGCTGCCGCGCTTCAGCGCCAGCATAAAGGTTTCACACTGATCGTCGAGATGCTGCGCCGTCAGTAGCTGTTCGTCCGGCTGCAGCGCCGCGCCCAGCGCCTGATAACGGGCGGTGCGAGCCGCCGCTTCAATGCCCTTTTCACTGCCGTCAACGGTGACGTGCAGCACGTCACACGTCAGCTGCCACTGTTCGCATATCGCCTGGCAGTGGGCCGCCCAGCGGTCAGCATTCGGGCTGAGTCCGTGGTGAACATGCAGCGCCCGCAGACGCGACTGAGGATGCTGCTGCTGCCAGTCGCGAAGCTGATGCAGCAGCACGGTGGAGTCAAGTCCGCCGCTGAACGCGACCACCAGGGCAGCGTCCGGTTGCAGCAGTAAGTCAAAAGCGGGCAAAGACATCGCAGAATCCAGAATATCGGGCCACTCAATGTCGCCCGCCGAGCGCGCTAGTTTACGCCTGATAGAGCTCCAGCGGCAAACCATCCGGGTCGGCAAAGAAAGTACAGGCTTTACCGGTGAGTTCATCAATCCGAATCGGCTCGCAGATCACACCTTTCTCAGCCAGCGTCGCCACCGCGGCGGCCACATCCGGCACGGTAAAGGCCAGATGGCGCAGGCCGCACGCCTCGGGATGACTGACCCGTGCAGGGGGTTCGGGAAAAGAGAAAAGCTCAATGGTATAGCGATCCCCTAACGCGAGATCGCCTTTCCAGGAGTCGCGCACTTCGCGGTAAACTTCGCCCATCAGTCGAAAGCCCAGCACATCGCAATAGAAGGCTTTGCTGCGCGGATAGTCAGAGGCGATGATGGCGATGTGGTGAATAGCGTTTAACTGCAACATGTTGAATATCCTGATTCGGGCAGGATGCCTGAGTCAGGCATCCTGCCGCTGATAAAATTTAAAAATTTATGCCGGGTCGTTTTTCAGCACGCGCACACGGTATTCGCCCTCTTCCGTCAGACTGGCACCGTGAATGTCGGTTTCAAACCCCGGATAGTGCCGGCCAATACTGCACAGCATCAGCAGGAAATCGAGCACCGCGCGACTCTTCTCTGTGATCATCTCTCCCGGCATCACCAGGGGAACGCCCGGCGGATAGGGCAGGATCATGTTGGCCGAAACCCGACCGACCAGCTCACTGATATCCACCGTTTCGATGTTGCCCTTCACCTGCTGCTGAAACGCCTGATGCGGTGTCATCTTCATTTCAGGCAGCACGTCGAATGCCTGCAGCATCAGACGCGGCAGATCGTGATGGCGGATCAGCTGATGGATCCCCTGTGCCAGGGTCTGAATGCGCATATTGCGATAGAAGTCGGGATCCTCTGCGTAGAGATCCGGCAGCATGTTTTTCACCCGCAGATTCAGATCGTAGGCGCGTTTAAATTCGGTCAGCCCGCGCAGCACGCTCATCGCCTTGGTTTTATCGATGCCGATACTGAACAGGAACAGCAAATTATAGGGGCCGGTTTTCTCCACCACGATGCCGCGCTCATCCAGAAACTTCGCCACCAGCGCCGCCGGGATCCCCTCTTCCGCCATCTCCCCCAGCTCGCTCATGCCCGGCGTCAGGATTGTCACCTTGATCGGATCAAGATACATGTGATCGCGATCGGCCTGCGTGAATCCATGCCACGCTTCGTCGCCCGGCTGGATCGGCCAGCACTGCGCTTCGTCAACCTGTTCCGGCTGCCAGATGTCAAAGAACCAGCTGTCAGACTCTTCACGCAGCCGCTGGATCTCACGGCGGAAATGAAGCGCGCGTTCGACCGAGCGATTGATCAAACGCTTACCCGGATTGCCGCGCAGCATGGCGGCAGCGGTTTCAATAGAGGAGACGATGGCGTAGTTAGGCGAGGTGGTGGTGTGCATCATGTAGGCTTCGTTAAACGTCTGCTCGTCGTAGTCGCCTTTAATGTGGATCATGGATGCCTGAGAGAACGCCGCCAGCAGTTTATGGGTCGACTGCGTTTCATAGACCACCTTGCCCGGAATGCGGTCTCCGCTCATGCCGCTTTTGCCCGCATAAATCGGGTGGAAATTGGTGTAAGGCACCCAGGCGGAGTCGAAATGAATCGACGGCACAGCCAGCGTCTCTTTGATGTACTGGGTGTTGTAGAGCAGCCCGTCATAGGTGGAGTTAGTAATGACCGCATGCACCGGCCAGGTGGCTCTGTCAGTCGATGCCACTTTATGCGCTATCGCGTCGCGGGTGAACTCCTGCTTCGGGATGCCGCCAAGGATCCCCAGCGCATTGCGGGTCGGCTTCAGCCAGATCGGGATCAGATCGCTCATCATCAGCAGATGGGTCAGCGATTTGTGGCAGTTGCGATCGATCAGCACGGTGCTGCCCGCCGGAGCGGCATACATCCCGACAATTTTATTTGAGGTCGAGGTGCCGTTGGTCACCATATAACTCTGCTCAGCGCCGAAGGTGCGCGCGATATACTCTTCCGCTTCCAGGTGCGGCCCGGTGTGGTCAAGCAGCGAACCCAGCTCGGTCACCGAAATCGAGATGTCTGATTTCAGGGTGTTAGCCCCGAAGAAATCGTAGAATAGACAGCCGACCGGGCTCTTCTGAAACGCGGTGCCCGCCATATGGCCCGGCGTGCAGAAGGTGTACTTGCCCTCTTTCACATAGGTGAACAGCGCTTTGGTCAGCGGCGGCGTGATGTGGTCAAGATAGTCATCCGTATATTGCCGGATGTGCAGCGCGATATCCTCGGCGGCATTCAGCGCATACTCAAAAAAGTGCAGCGGCATACGCATCTCATTGATGCTGATATCCATCTGCGAGTGGGTATTGATAAAGGCATACAGAGGCAGGTATTCGTTTAGCTGATTAATCTCTCCGCACAGTTCGGGGCTGTTGTGCGCATCCCAGTCGAAGATAACGCCGCTGATACGCGGGTTGTGTTCGATCAGTTTCAGCAGATCGTCACTGTTTTTCGGGTAAAGCAGCTGGAAGCCCTGCAGATTTAACGCCGCGTCGAGTTCGCGTAACGGTTCATCTTTGTAAAACACGCCGTGCGCGCCCATGATCGCCAGAATATTCAATGCCTGTCTCCCTGATTGTGGTGGAACCGGTCAAGCATAACCGCTAACCCCCATAAGGTGTAGCGAGGCGGTGCCAGGAGGAAACTGAAAGCGGCGAGTGAGCGTGTTGAGGGAAAGTGCAGGCATAAAAAAAGCGGACCGGAGTCCGCTTTTATGGAAGTGCACTTATCAGGCGTAGCCGTAGCTCATCAGGCGCTGATAACGACGGTCCAGCAGCTCTTCAGTGCTTAACCCATCGAGTTCGGCCAGATCGGCCAGCAGCTGCTGCTTCAGAGACTGCGCCATGTCGACCGGACGGCGATGCGCGCCACCCAGCGGCTCCGGGATTACGGAGTCAATCAGCTTCAGCTCTTTCAGACGGTGAGCGGTAATGCCCATCGCTTCCGCAGCCAGCGGCGCTTTATCTGCACTTTTCCACAGAATAGAGGCACAGCCTTCCGGCGAGATAACGGAATAGGTGCTGTACTGCAGCATATTCACTTTATCGCCCACGCCGATGGCCAGTGCACCACCTGAACCGCCTTCACCGATGACCGTACAGATGACCGGTACTTTCAGGCCAGACATTTCACGCAGGTTGCGCGCAATCGCTTCAGACTGCCCGCGCTCTTCCGCGCCCACACCCGGATAAGCACCCGGGGTGTCGATGAAGGTGATGACAGGCATTTTGAAGCGCTCAGCCATCTCCATCAGGCGCAGCGCTTTGCGATAGCCTTCCGGTGCTGGCATGCCGAAGTTACGGCGAATTTTCTCTTTGGTTTCACGGCCTTTCTGGTGCCCGATGATCATCACCGGACGTCCGTCCAGACGCGCAATACCGCCAACAATCGCTTTGTCATCCGCATAAGCACGGTCGCCCGCCAGCTCATCGAAATCGTCGAACGCGTTGCGGACGTAGTCAAAGGTATAAGGACGCAAAGGATGGCGCGCCAGTTGAGCGATCTGCCATGCGCCTAAATCGGCGAAGATTTTACGGGTCAGCTCAACGCTCTTCTCGCGCAGGCGCTGAACTTCTTCATCCAGATTAACGTGTTTATCATCCTGACGACCAATTGAAGTCAGCGAATCAATCTTCGCTTCGAGTTCTGCAATTGGCTGTTCAAAATCCAGGTAATTAAGACTCATAATGTTCCTGTTCTAGTCAAACTCCAGTTCCACCTGCTCCGATCCGATCAACGAGCGCAGATCGTTAAGTAAACGATCGCTGGGCGAAATTCGCCACGCTGCCCCAAAGCGCAGCTTCGCTCGCGCGTCGGCTCTCTGATAGTAGAGATGCACCGGAATCGTCCCTGATCGATGAGGTTCCAGGGACTGACGGAGTCGGTTTAATAGCTGGTCATCAATTTGCCTGTCCGTCAGCGAGATAGCAAGTCCGCGCGCGTATTTTTCGCGAGCTTCGTCGATGTCCATAACTTCACGAGCGGTCATTTTAAGGCCACCACTGAAGTCATCAAAGCTGACCTGTCCACTGACGATCAGGATTCGGTCTTTCTCCAGCAGCTGCTGGTATTTATCTAACGCATCGGTAAATAACATCACCTCAAGACGACCAGAACGATCGTCCAGAGTACAGATACCAATTCGGTTGCCGCGTTTGGTGACCATTACCCGTGCAGCGATCACCAGACCGGCCGCCACGGTAATTTTCCCCCGGTCGGTTGGATGCATATCTTTCAGCCGCACCCCGCCAACGTAACGCTCAATTTCTTTCAGATACTGATTAATCGGATGCCCGGTCAGGTAGAGCCCCAGGGTTTCCCGTTCGCCATCCAGCTGCACCTGCTCCGGCCATCGCGTGACGCTGGCGTACGATTTCTCCACCTGCTCCGGCTCTTCCGCCAGCACGCCAAACATATCTGCCTGGCCAATCGCCTCCGCCTTCGCATGCTGATCGGCCGCTTTTAACGCGTCACCGAGCGCACTCATCAGCGCGGCGCGATGCGGCCCCAGGCGATCGAAGGCCCCGGACATGATCAGTTTTTCCATCACCCGACGGTTGATCTTTTTGGTGTCGGTTCGGGCGCAGAGGTCAAACAGCTCGCGGAAGTAACCGCCTTCGTTTCGGGCGTCAATGATCGCTTCGATCGGGCCTTCACCGACCCCTTTTATCGCACCGATACCGTAAACAATTTCACCTGCGTCATTCACATGGAAGGGATAGAGACCGGAGTTGATATCGGGCGGCAGCACCTTCAGTCCCATCCGCCAGCACTCATCGACCAGGCCTACCACCTTCTCGGTGTTATCCATATCGGCGGTCATTACCGCGGCCATAAACTCTGCCGGATAGTGCGCTTTCAGCCACAGCGTCTGGTAAGAGACCAGTGCATAAGCCGCAGAGTGTGACTTGTTAAAGCCATAGCCTGCAAATTTTTCTACCAGATCGAAGATCTTCATCGACAGTTCGCCGTCGATGCCCATGCTTTCTGCACCGTCACGGAAAACGGAACGCTGCTTGGCCATCTCTTCCGGTTTCTTTTTCCCCATGGCGCGACGCAGCATATCTGCGCCACCCAGGGTATACCCGGAGAGGACCTGGGCGATCTGCATCACCTGTTCCTGATAGAGAATGATGCCGTATGTCGGCTCCAGCACTGGTTTCAGGCTTTCATGCTGCCACTGGATATCGGGATAGGAGATCGCTTCACGACCATGCTTACGGTCGATGAAGTTATCCACCATGCCGGACTGCAGCGGCCCCGGACGGAACAGCGCCACCAGTGCGATCATATCTTCAAAGCAGTCGGGCTTCAGACGCTTAATCAGATCCTTCATGCCGCGCGATTCAAGCTGGAATACCGCGGTCGTTTCCGAGCGCTGCAGCATATCGAAGCTTTTCTTGTCATCCAGCGGGATAGAGGCGATGTCGATCGGCTCCAGCCCCTGCTTTTCCCGGCGCGGGTTGATCATCTTCAGCGCCCAGTCGATGATGGTCAGCGTTCTCAGCCCCAGGAAGTCGAACTTCACCAGGCCGGCATATTCCACATCATTTTTATCGAACTGGGTCACCGGGAACTGGCCGTGCTCATCGCAGTAGAGCGGCGCAAAATCGGTGATCTTCGTTGGCGCGATGACCACGCCACCGGCATGTTTACCGGCGTTACGCGTGACCCCTTCCAGCTTATGCGCCATGTCGATCAGCGCTTTGACCTCTTCATCCGCCTCATACATGGCCGGCAGCTGCGGTTCAGCAATAAAGGCTTTTTCCAGCGTCATGCCGGGATCGGGCGGGATCAGTTTGGAAATGCGGTCCACGAAACCGTAGGGATGACCCAGCACGCGGCCAACGTCACGGATAACCGCTTTCGCCGCCATGGTGCCGAAAGTGATGATCTGTGAAACCGCTTCGCGCCCGTACATGTCCGCGACGTGTTCAATCACCTGGTCACGCTTCTCCATGCAGAAATCGACGTCAAAGTCGGGCATTGAGACACGTTCCGGGTTCAGGAAACGTTCGAACAGCAGGTCAAACTCCAGCGGATCGATATCGGTAATTTTCAGCGCATAGGCTACCAGCGAGCCGGCACCGGAACCACGACCCGGCCCGACCGGCACGCCATTATCCTTGGACCACTGGATGAACTCCATCACGATCAGGAAGTAGCCCGGAAAGCCCATCTGGTTGATCACGTTGAGTTCAACCTCCAGACGCTCATCATATTCCGGGCGTTTCTGCAGCCGCTCAGCTTCGTCCGGGAACAGGAACACCAGACGCTCTTCCAGCCCCTCGCGGGATTTCGCGACCAGATAATCTTCCGTGGTCATATCACCGGTCGGGAACTGCGGCAGGAAGTATTCGCCCAGCCGGACCGTGACGTTACAACGCTTAGCAATTTCTACGCTGTTTTCCAGCGCTTCCGGGATGTCCGAGAAAAGCTCGCACATCTCCGCTTCGCTGCGCATATATTGCTGAGGACTGTAGTTGCGCGGACGCTTGGGGTCATCCAGCGTATAGCCGTCATGGATGGCCACGCGGATTTCATGCGCGTCGAAATCCTCTTCATTGATAAAGCAGACTTCGTTGGTCGCGACCACCGGAATGCCTTCGGCAATCGCCAGCTCCACCGCCGCGTGCAGGTAGCTCTCTTCATCCGGACGGCCGGTGCGAATCAGTTCCAGATAGTATCTGTCAGGGAAATGCTGCTGATAAAAAGAGAGGCACTGTGAAACCAGCGCGCTGTTACCGCGCAGCAGGCTGCGGCCGACATCTCCGCGGCGTCCGCCTGACAGCAGGATTAACCCTTCCTGCAATTCCATCAGCCAGTCGCGATCAATAATCGGCCCGTCCACGCCATAGCCACGCTGATAGGCGCGGGAGATCAGCAGCGTCAGGTTCTGATAGCCGGTATTGTTCGCCGCCAGCACGGTCAGCTGCGTGAGTTCATCCCCCATCAGCTCGCTGGCGACCTTAAAATCGGCACCAATAACCGGTTTTATCCCTGCGCCGTGCGCCCCGCCGTAGAATTTCACCAGGCCACACAGGTTAGTGAAGTCGGTGATCGCAATCGCGGGCATGCCGAGCGCAGCCGCCTTTTTGATCAGCGGCCCGGTTTTCGCCAGGCCATCAACCATCGAATAGTCACTGTGGACGCGCAGATGTATAAAACGGGGTTCAGCCATATCAGTTTCCGGTTAAAACAGCGTCAGGCTATTAAAGCGTATGGGGCTGGCTGGCGGCCAGTACGTCCGCATCGATCAGCGCGTTGCGGACAGGAGCAAAACTGCGACGATGGTGCGGGGTCGCGCCATATTGCGTCAGTTTTTCCATGTGCAGCGCCGTCGGATAGCCTTTGTGCTGTGCAAAGCCATATTGCGGGAACAGCAGATCGAGTTCAGCCATTTCACGGTCGCGGGAGACCTTGGCAATGATAGAAGCGGCGCTGATCTCAGCGACCAGACTGTCCCCTTTGACTACCGCCTGCGACGGCATCGGCAGCGCCGGGCAGCGATTACCGTCGATCAGCACATAGTCAGGCTGAATGCAGAGGCCAGCAACCGCACGCTGCATCGCCAGCATAGTCGCATGCAGGATATTCAGCTGGTCAATCTCTTCCGGTTCTGCCCGGCCCAGGCTCCACGCCAGCGCCTTCTCTTTGATTTCGTCAAACAGGGCCAGCCGGCGTTTTTCCGACAGCTTCTTCGAGTCCGCCAGCCCGGTAATCGGGTTGGCCGGATCGAGGATCACCGCCGCCGTAACGACCGCGCCAACCAGCGGGCCGCGCCCGACTTCGTCCACACCGGCAATCAGCGTGGCGGCAGGATAGATAAAATCAGGCATTCACCAGCTCCAGGACCGCATCCGCCGCCTGTTCATCGGCGTTCCAGCGGATCTGTTGATGTAATTCATTGAACGTCTGCAGCAGGGTTTCGCGCTCAGGCCCGGCATGCAGCAGCGGATCTAACGCCGCGGCCAGGGCTTCAGGCTGACACTCATCCTGCAGTAACTCTTTCACCAGTTCCCGCCCTGCCAGCAGGTTGGGAAGCGAAACATAGGGGGTCTTCACCAGCCGTTTTGCCAGCCAGAAGGTCGCCGGTTTCATACGATACCCCACCACCATCGGGCATTTTGCCAGCATGCACTCCAGCGCAGCAGTGCCCGATGCCAGAAGTGCGGCATCACTCGCGATCATCGCCTCGCGTCCCTGACCATCCAGCAGGTGCACAGGAAGGTCGGGAGCCGTTTCGGCTTTTATCTTCTCAAACTGTTCGCGCCGGCGGGCGTTTACCAGCGGAACGACGATTTCCAGCGCCGGATAGTGACGGCGCAGTAACCGGGCCGTTTTGAGAAAATCGGCGCTGAGCATGTCAACTTCTGCGCCACGACTGCCGGGCAGCAGGGCCAGACAGAGCGCATCATCGGCAATCCCCAGGTGACGACGCGCAGCCTGTTTGTCAGGGTGCAGCGGCATCGCATCCGCCATGGTGTGACCGATAAAACGGCAGGGAACATTGAAGCGATCGTAGAACGCTTTTTCAAACGGCAGGAAGGCCAGCACCAGATTGGTGTTACGACCAATCTTGAAGACGCGCTTCTGACGCCAGGCCCAGACAGAGGGACTGACGTAGTGAATGGTACGGATACCGGCGCGTTTCAGGTTACCTTCCAGCGTAATATTGAAGTCAGGCGCATCGATCCCGACAAACACATCGGGCTGGAGTTCGGTAAAGCGCCGGGTGAGATCGCGGCGGATCGTCAGCAGACGGCGCAGACGTCCCAGCACCTCCACAATGCCCATGACCGCCAGCTCTTCCATCTCATACCAGGCTTCACACCCTTCCGCCTGCATCAGCGGACCGGCTACGCCGAAAAAACGCGCTTCGGGATGGCGCGCTTTCAGGGCTCGAATCAGACCTGCACCAAGAATATCGCCGGAGGTTTCTCCGGCGACCAGGGCAATTGTTAGAGGACGCGCTGACATGAATTAACGAATTAATCCACGGGTTGAACGGGCAAAGAAATCGTAGAAAGGCTGCACTTCGCTATGCTGCTGCGCAAGCGCTTCAATCTCCGGCTTCACTTCCTCCAGCGTTCTGCCGCTGCGATAGAGCAACTTGTAGGCGTTGCGGATCGCGTGCAACGACTCTTTGCTGAACCCTCGGCGCTTGAGGCCTTCAATGTTGATCCCGAACGGCGTGGCATGGTTGCCCTGCGCAATAACGTAAGGCGGCACATCCTGCGCCACGCCGGAACAGCCACCCACCATCACGTGCGCACCAATAGTGCACCACTGATGCACCGCTGTCATGCCGCCAATAATGGCGAAATCATCGACCGTGACGTGACCACCCAAGGTCGCGTTGTTGGCGAAGATACAGCGGTTGCCGATGACGCAGTCATGCGCAATATGAACGTTGACCATCAGCAGATTATCGCTGCCCACCGTGGTGACATGGCCACCCTGAGTGGTGCCGCGATGAATCGTCACGCTTTCACGGATGCGGTTGCGATCGCCGATTTCAACCCGTGTTGGCTCACCGGCATATTTCAGATCCTGGTTCACTTCGCCGATAGAGGCGAACTGATAGATCTGGTTATCTTTACCGATACGCGTGTGGCCGTTCACCACAACGTGTGACTTCAGTACCGTTCCTTCACCGATCTCCACATTCGCGCCAATAAAGCAAAACGGGCCAATGTGAACGCTGGCGCCGATAACCGCGCCCTCTTCGATGACAGAACTGGGATGGATAGTGGCGGTTGGATCAATCACGAATTATGCCTCCCGGCTGCGGGCACACATCATGGTCGCTTCACAAACGATTTTACCGTCGACAGTCGCCACGCCTTTGAAGCGGGTCAGACCACGGCGGGTTTTCTCGAAAGTGACTTCCATGATCATCTGGTCGCCTGGTACCACAGGGCGCTTGAAGCGGGCGTTGTCGATACCGGCAAAATAATAGAGTTCACCTGGCTCCAGTTTACCTACGCTTTTAAACGCCAGAATACCGGTGGCCTGCGCCATCGCTTCCAGGATAAGAACGCCAGGAAAAATCGGTTTACCAGGGAAATGCCCCTGGAAAAACGGTTCGTTAACAGAAACGTTCTTCACTGCACGCAGGTATTTGTGCTCTTCAAATTCCAGCACGCGGTCTACCAGCAGAAACGGATAGCGGTGCGGCAGCAGCTCTAAAATCTCTTCAATTTTCAGAGTATGAGTTTCAGTAGTCAAAATACTCTTCCTGTCCTAAAAATCTGATGACATCAATAACACGGCCTGCACAGATCAAAATGATCTTCCGCAGGCCGCAAATAGGTTCTGTGGCGCCGGGCTTCCCTGCTTAACATTTTTATTATGAAAGCCGGTCAGTTTTGGGATGGCGGTCAGTCGTCTTTGCCGACCTTGCGCTCGATGGCTTTTAAGCGTTTGCTCATGTCATCGATGTTCATCACCAGCGCTGCAGTTTTGCGCCAGGTTTTGTTGGGTTGCAGCGGAATGCCTGAGGAATAGACGCCAGGCTCTGTGATAGGACGCATGACCATGCCCATACCGGTCACGGTGACTTTGTCACAGATTTCCATATGGCCGTTAATGACGCTGGCACCGCCAATCATACAGTAACGTCCAATTTTCAAACTACCCGCCATGATCACACCGCCTGCAACCGCAGTATTGTCGCCAATAACTACGTTGTGAGCGATCTGGCACTGGTTGTCTATGATAACACCATTGCCTATCAGAGTGTTATCCAGCGCACCGCGATCAATGGTAGTGCAGGCACCAATTTCCACCCGATCGCCGATAATTACCGCGCCTAACTGCGGGATTTTCACCCAGTTACCGCGATCGTTGGCATAGCCGAAGCCATCAGAACCGATGACGGTGCCTGACTGAATCAGACAATCCTGGCCGATTTGAATCTCATGATAAACTGAGACGTTGGCCCAGAGACGGGTGCCACGACCGATGCGGGTTTTTTTGCCCACAAAGCAGCCTGCGCCGATCACCACGTTGTCGCCCAGCTCCACATCCGCTTCGATGACGGCGTTAGCGCCAATCGCGACGTTGTTGCCGAGTCGGGCTGAAGGGTCGATCACCGCGCTGGGCGCGATATTCTGCGCGGGCTGGGGGGTGGTATCGAGTATCTGTGCCATACGCGCATAGGTCAGGTAGGGATTTTTCACCACCAGCGCTGCCGTATTGCACCACTCCAGATCCGCTTCCGTCAGCACCACGGCTGAAGCCTTTATCAGGGCGAGTTGCTCGCGGTAACGGCTGTTTGCAAGAAATGTGATTTGGCCAGTTGTGGCGGATTGCATAGAAGCAATGCCGGAGATGACGATATCGCCATCTCCGTGCAATTCTGCATCCAACTGCTGGGCTAAATCAGCCAGTCGAATAGATGCCATGAATTATTTAACCTGTTTCAGCACGTCAGCAGTAATGTCTTTTGCGTTTGATGCATAAGCCACCGCGTTCGCATCGATCACGACATCGTAACCATCGCTGTCAGCGACTTTCTTCACGGCGTCCTGAATGCGGCTCAGCAGCTTGTTACGCTCTTCCATCTGACGACGGCGGTTATCCTGCTCAAAGGCCTGGGCTTTTGAAGAGAAAGCTTCACGCTGAGACATAACATCTTTTTCCATGCGGCTGCGTTCGCTGGCCTTCATGGTAGAGCCGTCACGCTGTAAACGCTGCATTTTAGTTTGCAGATCGCGTTCCTGGCTCTGCAGCTCAGTTGCACGGCCTTTGAACTCATTTTCCAGCTGTTTAGCAACAGTCGCACGTTGCGGTAACTGTTGGAAAATGCTGGACACGTTTACCACTGCAATTTTGTCAGCAGCCTGAACACCAGCGGAAACCGCTAAAGCAAGACCCAGACCTGCGGCACACAACAACTTTTTCACTATAAACTCCTTACCATCAACGTTTGTGTCAGCGACACAGTGTTTGCCCCGGAACAGCCTGCGCTGTCCGGCAGCAAGACTTCAGCTATGCATCCATGCTCAGAACATTACCAGGTTTTACCAATGTTAAACTGGAACTGCTCTGACTTGTCTCCATCCACTTTCTTTATCGGCTGGGCGTAAGAGAACACCAGCGGGCCGAGCGGTGACATCCACTGCAGCGCAACACCGCTTGAAACGCGGATATTGTTAGGATCGCTGTAGTCCGGAATGCCCGCCGCACGAGTTTCGGCCGTGTTTTCCCAGTGGGTATCCCATGCGGTACCGGTATCGACAAACACCGAGGTACGTACCGAGTTGGCATACTTCTCGCTCAGGAACGGCGTTGGCGTGATCAGCTCCAGGCTGGCAATCGCCATGGCGTTTCCGCCGACCGCATCGTCAGACTTACAGATGCCATCCGGATCGGCCAGGCGGCAATTCGACGAGTTGTTATTGTAGTAGGCAGCCTTCGGACCAATGGTATTGGACTGGAAGCCACGAACGGTACTGGAACCACCGGCGTAGAAGTTCTCATAGAACGGCATCTCTTTGCCGCCGAGACCATCGCCGTAACCCACACGGCCACGACCCAGCAGCACCCAGGTGTGATCCTGGTTAATCGGCACATACTGCTGGGTGTCCAGCGTGGCCTTGTAGAAGCTGTTGTCTGAGCCAGGAATCGTCACCTTACCGTTCAGGTTGGTGCGGTTACCCGCCGTCGGGAAGAAGCCACGGTCCAGCGTGTTGTAGGTCCAGCCGTAGTTGAAGGTGAAGTCATCAGCAGAGAATTCGCCTTTATCATCCAGCTGCTGCGGCTTGCCGACTGAATCCAGATAACGCCACATCGCCACCTGCGGCTGCATGTTGGAGAGGTCGTTGTGGACATAGCCCAGACCGACACGCAGGGTGTTGTTTTCGTTAACCGGGAAGCCCAGCGTGCCATCCAGACCATAACTCTTGTTGGTATAGTCAGAGAGGTCGGCATTGTCCGCTTTAAAGTCGTTATAGAACAGACGACCACCCAGACTCACCCCATCCACGGTGAAGTAAGGGTCAGTCAGCGAGAACTCGGCATAGGTCTGGTAGTCATTTTTGGTGCCGCTGATGCCGACGGTATTACCGGTGCCCAGCCAGTTATCCTGCGTGACCCCGACCTGGAAGCTTACGCCACTCTCAGTGCCGTAACCGACGCCGAAGTTGAAGGTCCCGGTGTTGCGCTCTTTAACCTTATAGACCACATCAACCTGATCCGGTGAACCTGGCACGCGCTGGGTATCCACATCGACGTTTTCAAAGTAACCGGTGCGGTTCAGACGCTCTTTGCCCTGCTCGACCAGGTCGCTGCCCAGCCAGGCCCCTTCCATCTGACGCATTTCACGACGCAGCACCGCATCTTTTGAGGTGTCGTTACCTTCAAAGCGAACGTGACGCACGTAGTAGCGGTTACCGGCATCCACGTTGATGTGCAGTTTGACGGTCTTGTCAGCATCGTTGATTTCAGGCTGTGTCACGACGCGCGGATAGGCGTAGCCGTAGCGGCCCAGCAGTTTCTTGATGTCATCTTCCATCTTCGTGACTTTGGCGCCGTTATAGAGCTCGCCTGCCGGAATTTTGGTCAGATGTTCAATCTCTGCTGAGTGGCCTGCCATGCTGCCATTCACGATCACGCCTGCGATTTTGTACTGATCGCCTTCAGTGATGTTGACCGTGATGTAGATGCCTTTTTTATCCGGCGTCAGGCTGACCTGGGTCGAATCGATATTAAAGCGGGCATAGCCGCGATCCAGATAGAAGCTGCGCAGGGTTTCGAGGTCACCGGCCAGTTTCTGTTTCTGGTATTTACGGTCGCCGACCACGTTCCACCATGGCACTTCATCGCGCAGCTGGAAGCGGGAGATCAGTTCATCAGAACTGAACGCCTTGTTACCGACGATGTTGATCTGCTGAATTTTGGCAGAGACACCCTCCGTAAAGACCAGCTTCAGATCGACACGGTTACGCGGCAGAGGCGTGACCACCGCTTTCACGTTGGCCGTATATTTACCGACGCTGTAGTAGAAATCCTCCAGGCCCTTTTCGATAGAAGAGAGCGTGGTGCGGTCAAGCGCTTCGCCGACACGCACACCGGAGGCTTCCAGATTCTGTTTCAGCTGATCCTCTTTCACCGCTTTGTTACCGGTGAAGGTAATGCTGGCAATGGTAGGACGTTCTTTGACCTGGACAATCAGCGTTGTACCGTCTCGCAGGACCTGAACATCCTCAAAGTTGCCAGTCGCGAACAGTGAGCGAATGGTGTTTCTGACATCATCGTCATTCACCGTATCGCCAACCCGAACTGGCATGCTCAGCAGAGCCGCGCCGACGGCGACTCGCTGCAGCCCTTCGAAATGAATATCCTTCACCACGAAATCGTCTGCACCGTAAACGGTGGCGCTGCTAAACAGCAGCGACGCTATGAGCAACTTTTTCATCGCCATCGTTATTATGCGTTTTCCTAACACATCCCCTGAATGTTCGCGTTCCAGCGGTTACAAACGGGAGAAATCATTGAAAAGTGCAAGCCCCATTAACAGCACCAGCAAAATCGAACCGATGCGATAACTAAAGTCCTGAACTCGCTCGGACACCGGTCCACCTTTGATCTTTTCGATCGCCAGGAAGAGCAGATGCCCACCATCTAAAACCGGCAATGGGAACAGGTTGATGATGCCCAGGTTGACGCTGATCAGCGCCAGGAACATCAGGTAGTAAATCAACCCATACTCTGCTGACAACCCGGCACCCTGCGCAATCGAGATTGGCCCGCTCAGGTTGTTCAGCTTCACATCACCCGTGATTAACTTGCCCAGCATAGAAACGGTAAGCTTCATCAGCTGCCAGGTTTTTACACTGGCCTCACCGATAGCCGCAAACGCGCCATACTGTCTTACCGTTCTGAACTCTTCCGGCAGCGGGACAATGCGCGGGATAACACCCGCAAATCCTTCGCCTTTGCTGCCCGTTCTGGCTTCTGGCGTCATGGTCAGCGTAATTGCATCACCGCCGCGATCCACCTCAAGCGCCATGCTTTTGCCCGGGTTATCCCGGACCTGCGTGACAAAAGTCTGCCACTGCGATAATGGCTGACCATCGACTTTAACGATCCTGTCGCCAGCTTGCAAACCGGCTTCACTGGCTGGCGAGTTCGCCTGCACTTCTGCCAGCGTAGTCTCAATCTGCGGACCACGTGGCCGGATGCCCAGCGCGACAACCGGATCCTGCTTGTCTGGCTCAAACTGCCAGTTACGCAAATCCAGCTGTTTCTCCTGGGTCGCGTCCTCGCCAAATCGTGCCACCGTCAGGGTTGTGCTGCTGTCGCCGATTTTACCCACCAGCGCCATCCGCACAGCATCCCAGTCAGGCGTTTCGATACCGTCAACCGCCTTAAGTTCCATACCGGGTGCAATTTGCGCTTCCGCCGCGACCGAACCGTTTAAAATTTCACCGATTACCGGGCGCACACCCGGCACGCCGTGAATAAACACAACCCAGTAGGCAAAGATGGCAAAGAGGAAGTTAGCGACAGGACCCGCCGCAATGATGGAAGCGCGCTGCCAGACGGCTTTGTTGTTGAAAGCCTGATGACGCAGTTCGGCGGGCACGCTCTCGACACGCTCGTCGAGCATTTTCACGTAGCCGCCAAGGGGAATCAGCGCGATGACAAACTCGGTGCCCTGGCGGTCACGACGCCGCCAGAGTGATTTACCGAAACCGATGGAAAAGCGTTCAACTTTGACGCCGCAGCGACGGGCGACCCAGAAATGGCCAAATTCATGGACGGTAATCAGCACGCCCAGCGCAACGATAAAGGCGACAAAACTCCAGATTATGCTCAACATCTTTGCCTGTCCTTAAAGGGTGCGAAACACCAGCAGCAATAAACAGGCAAACACCGGCACTGCCGCAGTCAGACTATCAATGCGATCCAGAATCCCGCCGTGACCGGGGATCAGATTACCGCTGTCTTTGATGCCCGCTTCGCGTTTGAACATACTTTCGGTGAGATCACCCAGCACCGACGCCAGCGTCGCAATCACCGCGCAAACCACCAGCGTGCCAGCTGACACCGTCAGAGGGGCCAGCGTTGCGAACAGCAGCGCAATCAGCGCGGAAGAGACCAGACCGCCCAGAAAACCTTCCCAGGTTTTACCCGGTGAGACCTTTGGCGCCAGCTTGTGTTTGCCGAACATCTTGCCAAACATGTAGGCCCCTGAATCCGCGCCCCACACCAGCAGCATGACAAACAGCAGCCACCAGGCCCCGGCAAAGTGATCGGTTTCATAGTGATACTGACGCAGCGCCATCATGCCCCAGAAAAAAGGCACCAGGGTTAAGAGACCAAACAGCAGGCGAAGCGGACGTGAATGGCGCCAGAAGGCGGCCGAAGCGGGATAGGAGAGAACCAGCAGCAGCGCAACGACCCACCACACCAGCGACGCCCAGAGCGATGTCGCCACCTGCGGCAGATGCACATCATGCTGATAAGGAGGCAGAGTAAACTGCATCAGGGCCAGTAAGAGGCCACAAAGAACCGCCAGCCAGACGCGCTGCTGACGGGATGCCATCCCTGCCAGCTGACCCCATTCCCAGGCGGCCAGCATACAGATAATGATGGTGGTAATTGCGAAACCCACAGGTGGTAACCAGAACAGTGCAGCTATTACCAGCGGAATTAAAATTAACGCGGTAATCAGACGAGACTTCAGCAAAGGTTACCCCCAGATTGCTCAGGCGCCGCCTGGTGCAGCGCCGCCAAAACGACGCTCCCGCAGAGAGAATGCATTCAGTGCACCTTCAAAAACGTGTTCATCGAAATCCGGCCAGAGCACATCGGTAAAATAGAATTCAGCATAGGCAATCTGCCACAGCAGGAAGTTGCTAATCCGATGCTCTCCCCCGGTCCTTATCACTAAATCCACTGGCGCCAGCTCCTGCATACAGAGCTGCGACGTCAGGCTCTCTTCGGTAATCTGGTCAGGACGCAGTAAGCCCTCCTGAACCTGTTCAGCCAGTTTTTTCACGCCTTCGATAATATCCCAACGGCCGCCATAGTTGGCAGCAATGTTGAGCGTCAGGCCGCTATTATTTGCAGTCAGCGTCTCAGAACGGCGAATACGTTCCTGAATACGCGGGCTGAATCGGCTGGTATCGCCAATGACGCGTAACCGGACGTTGTGTTTGTGCAGGCTCTTCACTTCACTGTCGAGTGCCCAGACAAACAGTTCCATTAACGCGGTGACTTCCTGCGCCGGACGGCTCCAGTTTTCACTGCTGAAGGCGTAAAGCGTCAGGGCTTCGAGATTGTTGCTGACAGCAAAGCTGACGGCACGACGTACCGATTTGACGCCCGCTTTGTGGCCTGAAATGCGCAATTTTCCCTGATTTTTGGCCCAGCGACCGTTGCCATCCATGATGATAGCGACGTGGCGCGGACCGTTTCCCTGCTGGTCATCAGTGTTGTTGTGATTGTTAGACGACATAACGCTTAACCAATTCCTTTCATCAGAAATGCTGTGGTTTCTGAATACATTGCGCCCGATTCAAATCCCGACAGATTCTCAGTGTCGGGCCACACCGAATTCGGTGACAGACCGTGAAACGCGAGCCAGCGACTATACCATTTTCACCTGAAGCGAACAAATGGCCTCATATCGATCGGCGTCACGACGTGAAGCGCGACAACATTTCTGTTGCCCGCGCGCGCGCAGAGCGATCGATTTCAAGGACAGCGTCCACCGAATCCGGTTCCGCACATACCTGTGCCGCCAGCACCGCACTGTTCAGCGCAGCGATGTCGGTAAAGCGGATCTGGTGATTCAGGAAAGCCGCAACGGCAACCTCGTTGGCTGCATTGAGCGTGGTGGTGGCCGCCTGCCCTGCTTCGCAGGCATCAATGGCCAGCTTCAGACAGGGGTAGCGATTAAAGTCAGGTTCAGCAAACGTCAGCGCCGACATGCGGGTGAAATCCAGCGGCGTCACGCCTGCATTGATGCGCGAAGGCCAGGCCATGCTGTGAGCAATGGGCGTACGCATATCCGGTGAACCTAACTGAGCCAGCACGCTGCCATCGCAGTATCGCACCATGGAGTGAATCACCGACTGCGGGTGGAGTATCACTTCCATCTGCGCTGCGCTGGCGTTGAACAACCAACGGGCTTCAATGTACTCAAGACCTTTATTCATCATGGTGGCCGAGTCGACAGAGATTTTTCTCCCCATCGACCAGTTCGGATGAGCACAGGCCTGATCGGGCGACATGGCGCTGAGATCGGCTAAATCTGTGTCACGAAAAGGACCACCTGATCCCGTAAGGATAATCGACTCGATGCCATTATCCCGCAGGTCAGCGTAACCTAACTGATGCTGGATGGTAGCCGGTAAACTCTGAAAAATGGCGTTATGCTCGCTGTCGACCGGTAGTAACTGTGCGTGATGATGACGCACGGCCTCCATAAACAAACGGCCGCAGGTGACAAGGGACTCTTTGTTCGCCAGCAGCACGGTTTTTCCGGCACGGATGGCTGCCAGCGTCGGCAGCAGGCCGGAGGCGCCAACAATCGCCGCCATCACCTGATCCACTTCATCCAGCGCGGCCAGCTCACAGGCTGCCTGAACGCCGGAGAGCACTTCAGTATTGACCCTGATTGCTCTCAGTCGCTCACGCAACGCAGCAGCGGAGGCTTCGTCTGCCATGCAGGCGTAGCGCGGGGTAAAGGCTGCACACTGTTCGGCCATCAGCGCCACGTTATGACCGGCCACCAGTGCTGTAATCTGATAGAGCGCCGGATTGGCGCGAACCACCGCCAGCGTGCTGGTGCCGATTGAGCCGGTTGATCCCAGCAGAGTTAATCGCTTCATGAAGCTATCCGTGTGAAGTCAGCGTGCACAGAGGCACAATGTAAAACGCCGCCAGATGTCGCATTCATACGAATACCTCTCTGTACGGCGTTTTTTCCGGCAGCGATGGGATTAGAAATCCATCAGCTCCGTCTCTTTTTCTGACAGTGCAGCATCCACTTTCTTGATGTAAGCATCCGTCATTTTCTGGATTTCATCCTGCGCACGACGTTCGTCGTCTTCGCTGATCTCTTTATCTTTCAGCAGCGCTTTGATTTTATCGTTGGCATCGCGACGGACGTTACGTACCGACACACGGCCCTGCTCGGCTTCGCCGCGCACGATTTTAATCAGATCTTTACGACGCTCTTCGGTCAGCGCAGGCAGCGGAACACGGATGTCGCTACCGGCTGAACTTGGGTTCAGACCGAGATCGGACTTCATGATCGCTTTTTCAACTGCCGCACTCAGGGTGCGATCAAACACGTTGATTTTCAGCGTGCGTGAGTCTTCCACAGTGACGGAAGCCAGCTGACGCAGTGGCGTCGGCGTGCCGTAATATTCGACGACGATGCCGTCAAGCAGCGAAGGGGAAGCACGACCCGTGCGCACTTTGCTGATGGTGTTTTTGAATGCTTCAACGCATTTTTCCATGCGCGTGTCAGCATCTTTTTTGATGTCGTTAATCACGTTGAAACCCTTGGATTCGGTTTGACCTGGCCAGTTCCGGCCTGGCCGGAAGCGGGATCGATAATCATCGATAATCCTGACTGGTGCGCGATGCGTCATCATCGCGCAGACAGAATATACCTTATTTTATCTCGCCTCGGGTATTAATGCGTAATCAGGGTGCCTTCTTTTTCACCCATCACTACGCGACGCAGCGCGCCTGGCTTATTCATGTTGAAAACACGGATAGGCAGTTTGTGGTCACGCGCCAGGGTAAAGGCCGCAAGATCCATCACTTTCAGCTCCTGATCCAGCACTTCAGTATAGGTCAGTTGCTCATACAGGGTCGCATCCGGGTTTTTTACCGGATCGGCAGAATAGACGCCATCCACTTTGGTCGCTTTCAGGACCACATCCGCTTCGATCTCAATACCGCGCAGGCAGGCCGCAGAATCGGTGGTGAAGAACGGATTGCCGGTACCGGCGGAGAAGATCACCACGCGGTTGTTACGCAGCAGGCTGATCGCCTCTGCCCAGCTGTAGTTATCGCAGACGCCATTCAGTGGAATCGCTGACATCAGGCGGGCATTCACATAGGCGCGGTGCAGCGCATCACGCATCGCCAGGCCGTTCATTACGGTAGCCAGCATACCCATGTGGTCACCCACAACGCGGTTCATCCCGGCCTGCGCCAGGCCCGCTCCGCGGAACAGGTTACCCCCGCCGATCACAACGCCAACCTGGATGCCCAGCTCAACCAGCTCTTTTACCTCTTGTGCCATACGGTCCAGCACACTCGCGTCGATACCAAAACCTTCAGCGCCTTGCAGGGCTTCACCGCTGAGTTTAAGCAGGATACGTTGATAAACAGGTTTTGCGTTGGTCGCCATGGTCAGTTCTTCCTGGAAGATAGGGTGTAAAGGAGAAGTAAATTGTGATCGATCATCCGCTTACCGCAATGAAATTGCTATTGGGATGAAACTGAAAATGTGTCTGTTGCGGTTCACAGACAAAAAAGAACCGCCATCTGGCGGTTCTTTCAGAGCATTAAGACTGCTTGGACATGGCTGCAACTTCTGCAGCGAAGTCAGACTCAACTTTCTCGATGCCTTCGCCCACTTCGAAGCGGATGAAGTTGATGACGTCAGCGCCCTGCTCTTTCAGAGCCTGGCCAACGGTTTTGCTTGGGTCGATAACGAAAGCCTGACCAGTCAGAGAGACTTCGCCGGTGAATTTCTTCATGCGGCCTTCAACCATCTTCTCTGCGATCTCTTTTGGCTTGCCAGACTGCATCGCGATGTCCAGCTGAACCTGGTACTCTTTCTCAACCACGTCAGCAGAAACGTCTTCTGGCTTAACGAATTCAGGCTTGCTTGCCGCAACGTGCATAGCGATCTGTTTGATCAGATCTTCGTTAGCGCCTTTCGCTGAAACCAGTACGCCGATACGTGCGCCGTGCAGGTAGCTGCCCAGCTCTGCGCCTTCCAGGATTGCGACGCGACGGATGTTGATGTTCTCACCGATTTTAGCAACCAGTGCAACGCGCTCTTCTTCGAACTGCGCTTTCAGAACTTCTACATCGGTTACGCGATCGGCTGCAGCCGCGTCCAGAACTTTGTCTGCGAATGCCTGGAAACCGCCATCTTTTGCGACGAAGTCAGTCTGGCAGTTTACTTCCAGAATCACGCCGTAGTCGCCAACGATCTTGGTTTTGATCACGCCATCAGCCGCAACGTTACCTGCTTTTTTCGCTGCTTTGATTGCGCCAGACTTACGCATGTTCTCAATCGCCAGCTCAATGTCGCCGTTCGCTTCGGTCAGCGCTTTTTTGCAGTCCATCATGCCAGCGCCAGTACGCTCGCGCAGTTCTTTTACCAATGCAGCGGTAATGTCAGCCATTCCAGAATCCTCGGTTCGTGCCTGAGTACATGTGCACCAGCAGACACTTATTTGCGGAAAATTTACTCTGTCCCGCCGTCCGACAGGGGGCGTTACAGACTTAGATAAAATAAAGGGGCCAGTACAGGCCCCTTACAGATCACATCTGAATACTAAGGGCTCTTATGCAGAGCAAACCTTATTAAGCGTTTTCTAAAGACGCTTCTTCAGCTTGCTCAGCCAGATCCTGAGAACGGCCTTCGCGAACGGTGGTCGCAACGGCATTCAGGTACAGGCTTACAGCACGGATTGCGTCGTCGTTACCTGGGATAACGAAATCAACGCCATCTGGATCAGAGTTGGTATCAACGATAGCAAATACCGGGATACCCAGGTTGTTTGCTTCTTTGATTGCGATGTGTTCGTGGTCAGCATCAACAACAAACAGCGCGTCTGGCAGACCGCCCATGTCTTTGATACCGCCCAGGCTGTTTTCCAGCTTGGCCAGCTCACGCGCACGCATCAGCGCTTCTTTTTTGGTCAGTTTGTCGAAAGTACCATCCTGAGACTGAGTCTCCAGATCTTTCAGACGCTTGATTGACTGACGCACGGTTTTCCAGTTAGTCAGCATGCCACCTAACCAGCGGTGGTTTACGAAGAA
The DNA here is from genome assembly GCF_026541045.1 of Pantoea sp. GM_Pan_3. Classification (NCBI taxonomy): domain Bacteria; kingdom Pseudomonadati; phylum Pseudomonadota; class Gammaproteobacteria; order Enterobacterales; family Erwiniaceae; genus Pantoea; species Pantoea sp. GM_Pan_3. The sequence continues at coordinate 31,338 of NZ_JALNVA010000002.1, forward strand.
CTGGTCGCAGCTCAGTGCAGACTCTTTTACCGCTTCAGCAGCAGCGCGCTTGGTACCTACGATCAGGATCTTACCTTTACGGGAAGCGATCTTGTTCAGTTCAGCCAGAGCTTCGTTGAACATAGGAACGGTTTTTTCCAGGTTGATGATGTGAACCTTGTTACGTGCACCAAAAATGAATGGCTTCATTTTTGGGTTCCAGTAACGGGTCTGGTGACCGAAGTGAACACCAGCCTGGAGCATGTCGCGCATGGAAACAGTTGCCATGATTACCTCTGAAATTTGATTTGGGGTTGGGCCTCCATGTATCCCATACGACCGACCTCTTTCAAGGCACCCCGGCGTATGTGTCGATACATGTGTGTTTTATTACACATAATGAGAGTTATGCGTTTCCTGCTGACCAAAACGGCCATACAGAGAATCGTCGGCGCGCTTTATACCACAAACCGCCGGGGGACGCCAATAAATGATCGCTGACGGAAGCCAGCGCGTTCTCTATTTGGCAGCCCATTTTCTGGCTGCTAACATGACAGCACAGAACTTATTATTGTCGAAAATTTCGACAAATGCGGATTAATTTAATGCCAATTTCAATCAAAACAGCTGAAGAAATCGAAAAAATGCGCGTCGCGGGCCGCCTGGCCGCCGAAGTGCTGGAGATGATCGAACCGCACGTTAAACCGGGTGTGACCACCGGTGAACTGGACCGCATCTGCCACGATCACATTACCCAAAAGCAGCAGGCTGTTTCTGCCTGCCTCGGCTATCACGGCTTTCCAAAGTCGGTCTGCATTTCGGTGAACGAAGTGGTGTGCCACGGTATCCCGAGCGACGATCGCCCGTTAAAGGATGGCGATATCGTCAACATTGACGTCACCGTGATCAAAGATGAGTACCACGGCGATACCTCAAAGATGTTTATTGTCGGCAAACCGACCATTCAGGGCGAGCGCCTCTGCCGCGTGACCCAGGAGAGCCTCTATCTTTCACTGCGTCTGATCAAGCCAGGTATCCGTCTGCGCGAGCTGGGCCGGGCTATCCAGAAGTATGTAGAAGCCAATGACTTCTCCGTGGTGCGCGAATATTGCGGTCACGGCATCGGTAAAGGGTTCCACGAAGAGCCGCAGGTGCTGCATTACGATGCGGATGATAGCGGCGTCGTGCTGCAGGCGGGCATGACCTTTACCGTTGAACCGATGGTCAATGCCGGCGATTACCGCATCCGCACCATGAAAGATGGCTGGACGGTAAAAACCAAAGATCGCAGCTTGTCCGCGCAGTATGAGCATACTATTGTGGTGACGGAAAACGGCTGCGAGATTTTAACCCTGCGCAAAGACGACACGCTGCCTGCTGTGCTCGTCGCAGAGGGGTAATTCCCCGGATAGAGATCAAGCCGGCCATGTGCCGGCTTTTTTTTGGCTAAAAAAGAGAAGAGCAGCATGAGCGTGAGCCTGTCGGAAGAGGTAAAAAACGGTCTGGTCGATTCACCGGCCGAATGGGGTGACGATCAGCTGACGCGCGAGCTGCTGAAGCCGCGGCTGGAGCAGTTCCAGCAGCATCTGGCTGCAGCGTTCGACGCCGGTGAAGCCGTGGAACAGCTGATTGATGCCCGCACGCTGTTTATCGATCGGCTGCTGCGCCGCCTGTGGCGCTTCTTTGGCTTCGATGCGATGCCCGCCATCGCGCTGGTGGCCGTGGGCGGCTATGGGCGGGCCGAACTCCACCCGCTCTCTGACATCGATGTACTGATCCTCAGCCGTCAGCCGCTGGATGAGCAGGCGGCGCAGCGCACCAGCGAACTGCTGACCCTGATGTGGGATCTCCGGCTGGAAGTGGGCCACAGCGTGCGCACGCTGGAGGAGTGTCTGCTGGAGGGGTTATCTGACCTCACCGTCGCCACCAATCTGATTGAGTCACGCATGCTGACCGGCGACGTGGCGCTGTTCCTGGAGTTGCAGAAGAACGTCTTCAGCGACGGCTTCTGGCCCTCATCCCGCTTTTTTGCCGCCAAAATCGAAGAGCAGCAGGAGCGCCACAAACGTTATCACGGCACCAGCTACAACCTTGAGCCGGATATTAAAAGCAGCCCCGGCGGCCTGCGTGACATTCATACGCTGCAATGGGTCGCCCGACGCCATTTCGGTGCCACCACGCTGGATGAGATGGTCGGCTTTGGCTTTCTCACTGAGGCAGAGCGCAGCGAACTCAACGAATGCCAGGCGTTTCTCTGGCGCATCCGCTTTGCGCTGCACCTCTCCCTGCCCCGCTACGATAACCGCCTGCTGTTTGATCGCCAGCTCAGCGTGGCGCAGCGCCTGAACTATCAGGGCGAAGGCAACGAGCCGGTCGAGCGGATGATGAAGGATTTCTACCGGGGTACGCGACGCATCGGTGAACTGAACCAGATGCTGTTACAGCTGTTTGATGAGGCGATTCTGGCGCTCTCCACCAATGAGAAGCCCAGACCTGTCGATGACGACTTTCAGCTGCGTGGCGACCTGATCGACCTGCGTGATGAAACGCTGTTCACCCGTGAGCCGCAGGCGATCCTGCGCATGTTCTACGTCATGGTGCGCAACGAGAACATCAAAGGCATCTACTCCACTACGCTGCGTCACCTGCGCCATGCCCGCCGCCATCTGAAACAGCCGCTGTGTCAGATCCCGGAGGCGCGCCGCACGTTTATGTCGATTCTGCGCCACCCTGGCGCGGTCAGCCGGGCGCTGGTGCCGATGCATCGCCACAGCGTGCTGTGGGCCTATACGCCGCTGTGGGGCCATATTGTCGGCCAGATGCAGTTTGATCTGTTCCACGCCTACACCGTGGATGAGCACACCATTCGCGTCCTGCAGAAGCTGGAGAGCTTTGCCAGCGAGTCCACCCGTCCGCAGCATCCGCTGTGCGTCGAGCTGTGGCCGCGCCTGCCTCAGCAGGAGCTGCTGCTGATGGCCGCGCTGCTGCATGACATCGCCAAGGGGCGCGGCGGTGACCACTCGATTCTCGGCGCACAGGACGCGCTCGACTTCGCGGAAATGCACGGCCTCAACTCGCGGGAAACGCAGCTGGTGGCCTGGCTGGTGCGCCATCATCTGCTGATGTCGGTCACGGCTCAGCGGCGCGATATTCAGGATCCGACGGTCATCCAGCAGTTCGCGGAGGTGATGCAGAACGAAAACCGGCTGCGCTATCTGGTCTGCCTGACGGTGGCCGATATCTGCGCCACCAACGAGAGCCTCTGGAACAGCTGGAAGCAGAGCCTGCTGCGCGAACTCTTTTTCGCCACGGAGAAGCAGCTGCGTCGTGGCATGGAGAACAGTCCGGATCTGCGCGAGCGGGTGCGCCATCATCGTCTGCAGGCGCTGGCGCTGCTGCGGATGGACAATATAGATGAGGAGCGCCTGCATCAGATCTGGAACCGCTGCCGCGCTGACTACTTCCTGCGCCATACGCCAAATCAGATCGCCTGGCATGCCCGCCATCTGCTGGTGCATGACCTGAAGAAGCCGCTGGTGCTGGTCAGCCCGCAGGCCACGCGCGGCGGAACGGAGATTTTTATCTGGAGCCCCGATCGCCCCCACCTGTTTGCCGCTGTCGCCGGTGAACTGGACCGCCGCAATCTCAGCGTCCATGACGCTCAGATCTTCACCAGCCGCGACGGCATGGCCATGGATACCTTTATTGTGCTGGAACCCGATGGCAGTCCGCTCTCCCCGGATCGCCATCCGATGATCATTCAGGCGCTGGAGCAGGCGATAACCCAGTCGCAGTGGGTGCCGCCGCGCACCCGCCGACCGTCAGCCAAACTCCGGCACTTCAGTGTGGACACCGAGGTCAACTTCCTGCCGACCCACACCGACCGGCGCAGCTACCTGGAACTGGTGGCGCTGGACCAGCCGGGTCTGCTGGCCCGGGTTGGTGAAGTCTTTGCCGATCTCGGCGTTTCACTGCACGGCGCGCGCATCAGCACCATCGGCGAACGGGTCGAAGATCTCTTTATTCTGGCCAACAGTGAGCGGCAGGCGCTGGACGAAGAAATGCGCAAAGCATTGCAACAACGGTTGACAGAGGCCCTTAATCCAAACGATAAAGTGTGACCAGACACGATTTATCATCCTCTATTTTTATTTGTGCCGGGAGAGTGCCCGGCATTGCACATGACCGATCAGGAAAAAAATATGCAACAGTTACAGAGCGTTATCGAATCCGCCTTTGAACGTCGCGCGGACATTACCCCCGTCAGCGTTGACAGCGAAACCCGTGATGCCATCAACCAGGTGATCGCCCTGCTGGACAGCGGCGAACTGCGCGTTTCTGAAAAGATCGACGGCGAGTGGGTAACGCATCAGTGGCTGAAAAAAGCAGTGCTGCTCTCTTTCCGCATCAACGACAATCAGGTCATGGAAGGGGCAGAAACCCGTTTTTACGACAAAGTCCCGATGAAGTTTGCTGGCTGGGATGAGGCGCGTTTTAAAGCCGCCGGTTTCCGCGTGGTGCCGCCTGCGGCTGTGCGTCAGGGTGCGTTCATTGCCCGTAACACGGTGCTGATGCCCTCTTATGTCAACATCGGCGCTTTCGTGGATGAAGGCACCATGGTGGACACCTGGGCGACCGTCGGCTCCTGTGCGCAGATCGGCAAAAACGTTCACCTCTCAGGTGGCGTGGGAATCGGTGGCGTGCTGGAACCGCTGCAGGCAAACCCGACCATTATCGAAGACAACTGCTTCATTGGCGCACGCTCTGAAATCGTTGAAGGCGTGATTGTTGAAGAAGGCTCCGTGATCTCAATGGGCGTCTATATCGGTCAGAGCACCAAAATTTATGACCGCGAAACCGGCGAAGTGCATTACGGCCGCGTTCCTGCCGGTTCGGTCGTCGTTTCCGGTAACCTGCCGTCTAAAGATGGCAGCTACAGCCTCTACTGTGCGGTGATCGTGAAGAAAGTTGACGCGAAAACCCTGAGCAAAACCGGTATCAACGAACTGCTGCGCAACATCGACTGATGTCAGTGACGGGCTGGAAACCAGCCCGTCATCTTTTCTTTACAGCCATTCCAAATCAACCTGATTCGCGCCGCGAAGGAACGGGTGCGTTTAGATTTCATCCAGGTCATAATCCGCGCCAGTTAAATCCTGTCGCGCAATGTTCATCCCGCTGATTTATGTCTACAGTTGTCTGACGTCATGAACAAGACTGCGCGCTTCTCACTTTTGATGGAAACAACGCCATGTATGACAATCTGAAAAGCTTAGGAATCAGTAATCCGGACGACATCGATCGCTACAGCCTGCGTCAGGAAGCGAATAACGACATTCTGAAAATCTACTTCCGCAAAGATAAAGGTGAATTTTTCGCGAAAAGCGTCAAATTCAAATATCCGCGTCAGCGCAAAACCGTCGTGGCCGATCACGCGACCCAGGGCTATAAAGAAGTTCAGGAGATCAGCCCGAATCTGCGTTATGTCATCGACGAACTGGACCAGATTTGCCAGCGTGACCAGGTTGAAGTGGATCTGAAACGCAAAATTCTGGATGACCTGCGTCATCTGGAAAGCGTGGTTTCTCACAAAATCAGTGAGATTGAATCGGACCTGGAAAAATTAACCCGTAACGGTCGTTAATTCCCTGCCCGACCGGAAAGGCCAGCACTGCTGGCCTTTTTTATGCCCGCTGTTTGCGTGTTATCCCTGCTCATCCAGCTGCAGCGCCACATAGAGCAACAGCCTGTCATCAAACTGTCCCAGATTAAGCCCGGTCAGTTCAGAAATCCGGTTCAGCCGGTACTCCAGCGTGTTGCGATGGATAAACAGCGCGCGCGCAGTGGCGCCCGGCTGCACGTTATGGGTAAACCAGGCCATCAGCGTACGACGCAGCAGGCCGTTGTTATCCATGCTTTTAAGCTTTGCCAGTGGCCGCGCCAGCTCATTCGCCTGCCAGCCGCCTCGCAGGCTGTCGAGCAGCACCGGCAGCACCAGATCCTGATAGAAGTAGCTGCGTAATCCCGGCATCCGCTGCTTGCCTACCATCATGGTGGTGCGGGCGGTGCGATAGGAGCGCGCAATGCTGCCGGGCCCGGTAAAAACATTGCCGAGTGCAATACGCATCCGCAGATGCCCACGCTCTTTCATCCGCTGCAGCAACTGCTCGATGCGGCGGCGATGATCCTCCTGATCGTGGCGTCCATGCGCATTCAGGGCGGGTTTCAGCACCACCATTTCGGTCAGCGAAACAATGGCGATCAGATTATCGCGCTCCGGCGTGGTTAGCAGTGTCTGCAGCTGCTGCAACTCTGACATGGCGCTGTCCACGCCGAGCTGGCCGCTGTCCACCTCGATGACAGCGGCAACGCGAGGCTGATTGAGGTCGATGCCGAGCCGCTGCGCCCACTCGGTCAGCTGCGGCGACAGCGTGTCACTGCGGATCAGATTCAGCACCAGCTCTTCACGCAGGCGGCTATCCTGGGCCAGCATGTGCAGCAGCCGCGCCTGCTCCAGCATCATCTCTGCCGCCATACAGACCAGCTCGCCATAATGACGCAGCGACAGCGGTTCGCCGGTCAGGCCAATCACACCCGCAATATCGCCATCCAGGCGCAGCGGCAGGTTGATGCCTGGCCGCACGCCGTGCAGATGTTTAGCCACGGCGTCATCAATGTCCACCACGCGTCCCTGAGAGAGCACCAGCAGTGCGCCTTCGTGCAACTCTCCAACGCGTTCAGGATCGCCGCTGCCAATGATGCGGCCCCGCGCGTCCATCACGTTGACATTGCTGTCGATAATTCTCATGGTGCGCGCCACGATATCCTGCGCCAGCCGGGCATCAAGGTGATAGGCAGCCATCCATTACTCCTGAAAAAATAGGGGAGCAACAGAATACGCAGGCGTCGCACGCGGAGCATTGTGCAATTGCACAGAGGCTGGCGCTGATTTCCCGGATTTGCGGTCACTATCACACTCTGCCACGGCGGAGAGCGGGCATAAAAAAGGCGGACCGCAGTCCGCCTGAGAGGTTATTACGCGTCGCTTACTGCATCAGCAGATAGAGCGTATTGTCACCACGCTTCACGTTCAGCGCCAGAACCGACGGTTTGGTGTCGAGGACTTTACGCAGCTCGCCCAGGTTGGTCACCACCTGCTGGTTTACGCCCTGAATCACGTCGCCCTTCTTCAGGCCGATACGCGCCGCGGCACTGCCCGGTTTGACGTTATCCACCCGCACACCTTTGGCACCCGCTTCGATGTTGCTGAGATCGGCGCCTTCAATGCCGGTGTAGATGGTCGCAGACTGAACTTTCGCCTGGCTGCTCTGCTGCAGCTGGACAGAGACGTCGAGCGGCTTGCCGTCACGCAGCAGTCCCAGCTTCAGCGTAGTGCCCACCGGCAGTGAGCCCACTTCCGCACGCAGCGAGGCAAAGCTGCTGAGCGGTTTGCCGTTCATGGAGACGATCACGTCACCGGCTTTAATCCCCGCTTTGGCGGCAGCTGAGTCCGGCAGCACCTGGCTGACAAAGGCACCGCGCTGTGCGTCCACCTTCATCGCTTTAGCCAGCTCGGAGTTCAGCTCTGTTCCCTGCACGCCCAGCTCACCCCGTTTCACCTGACCAAACTCCACCATCTGCGCCGTCAGGTTTTTCACCATGTTGCTGGGGATAGCAAAGCCGATACCGATGTTGCCGCCATCCGGTGCCAGAATCGCGGTGTTAATTCCGATCAGCTCACCGTTGAGGTTAACCAGCGCGCCGCCGGAGTTACCCCGGTTGATCGCCGCATCGGTTTGAATAAAGTTCTCATAATTTTCCACGTTCAGGCCGCTGCGTCCCAGCGCAGAGACGATACCTGACGTCACGGTTTCACCCAGTCCGTAAGGGTTACCGATGGCCACGGTGTAGTCACCCACACGCAGGCTGTCAGAGTCGGCGATCTTCACCGCGGTCAGGTTTTTGGCGTCCTGCAGCTGCACCAGCGCAATATCAGAGCTCGGATCTTTGCCAATGACCTTGGCGTCATAGCGACGGCCATCGCTCAGTTGCACCTGAATTTTGGTGGCGTTGTTCACCACGTGGTTGTTGGTGACCACATAGCCTTTTTCGGCGTTAATGATGACGCCCGATCCCAGCGCGCGGAATTTCTCTTGCTGGGTATCCGGGCCTGGCGCTCCGCCGTTACCGCCTGCTCCACCGTCCTGGCACATTGGTGAGCCCTGGAACGGCGAGCCGTCCTGACAGAAAGGCGAATTGTCGCCAAAGAATTGCTGAAACTGTTGTGGCATGCGGGGAGTTTTAACCGTGGTGGTGCCCTCGACGCTGATACTGACCACAGACGGCATGACCTTCTCCAGCATTGGAGCCAGACTTGGCAGTTGCTGGCTATCTGAAGAGGCCGTTTGCGCAGCAGAAACAGTAACAGGGGCGAACGCCATGCTCAGGCTTAACGCCAGCGCACTTAATACTAAGGTCTTTTTTTTCATTTTTCGTTTCTCTGTAAGATTACTGTTCAGACCATTGCTGTGGTCGAAAGGTGAGATAAATGTTTTAGCGCGAAGTTCCTTAAAAAGTTTCAGGAAAAAGTAAAAATTTATTCGCGCTCTTTACAATTGGCGGCTTATTCTACGGCCATCAGCCGCCGGTACTCATCCCAGGCATAGAGATCGGTCATGCCGCTGATATAATCCTGAATAAGGCGGAAGCGATAATAACGCTCCCACAACAGCCGCTGATATTTATGCTCCACCACCAGGTTACGCATCTTATGTAAATACGCTTTGCGGTGTTTACCGGAGAGCTTATGAAAAAGCCGGGTTTCGATGGGATGCTGACGCAGGAAATCTTCATTTATCAGCGTGGTAAAGGCTTCGTAATTGAGGCGCATCAGCGGCTGATAGATCTCCAGCAGGCCCCTGATGACCCGGTAACCCTGAAGTTCCAGCTGCTCCACTTCAGAATGGTTAAAGACCTGCTGACGGGCGACGGTCTTAAACAGCTGCAGCAAACGCCCCTCTTCACCCTCATCTTCCAGCAGCGCATGGTTGAAACTGCCGTCGAATATGGCAGGCAGATTATCAACAAAACGCTTGACCGCATAGCTGACCAATACACTCTGAACATTTACGCGTAATGACATAAAAAATTGATCGCTGCGGCTGCGGCGTTTTTTATTACAGGCTTCACGCCAGGCTTCGCCAATCGTCCGGCTGAAAGCATCATTATTTTTAACCGGCCCCCAGGCTTTATTGAGAAATTCATACAAACTCTCAACATTGAAGATATCTTTTTCTACAGCGTCGTCCAAATCGGCAATACAATAGGAGATATCATCCGCGGCTTCCATTATATAGGTGAGCGGAAAGCGGTGGTGCTCTTTCATATTGGTGGCAGCACGCAGCTCGATAATATAATCCTGTTCAGAGAGATAAAAACCCGGTTTCTTCATCAGGACGCTAAATTCGGCGGGTTTTTCACCCTGCCACCAGGCGGGGGCCGTATATTTCAGGATGCAGGCAACCTGAGAATAGCTGAGATTGAGTTGCAGCAGCGTATGCACCATGCGAATGGCCTGGGCGTTGCCTTCAAAATGGCAGAGATCCTGGCGGATGGTGGCGTTGAGCTGATCAAAAGCCTGACGCTGCGCCTCCCCTTCCACACCGGCCACCAGCGGATCGACCAGTTCGGCAGGCAGATTTTCTTCAAACCAGTCGTTGATCGCCGCCTCGCCAAAGTGGCCAAACGGCGGATTGCCGACGTCGTGCAGCAGACACGCCATCTCTATCAGACTTTCAAACGCTCCCTCTAACTCATCCAGACCATAGTGCGCCAGCCCGCCCTGCATCTTCAGCGTCTGCAGGATCTCTTTGGTGATGTAGCGGCCGGTCTGCTGAACCTCCAGCGAGTGCGTCAAGCGGGAGCGGACGGCGGCGTTGCGCTCCAGCGGGAACACCTGGGTTTTCTGCTGCAGGCGACGGATAGCGGCGGAGTTGATAATCCGCCCGCGGTCGCTCTCAAAATGGCGGGTAATGTAATATTCGCCTTCCGGATCTTTTCGACTGGTATAAGGGCGCGAGAAGCTGATCTTCTTCCTGAAATTGATCGCCGACATGGATTACCCCTTATTTTTTCGTGAATTAATCCCCTGAATGCCATGCTAAACTATGCCCTAATTTTTCATTTTTTACATTAGCGGGACTCACTATGAAAGCAGGCATTATTGGCGCGATGGAGCAGGAAGTCACACTGCTGCGCGACAAAATTGAAAACCGTCAAACGCTGTCGCTGGCGGGTTGTGAAATTTATACCGGCACCCTGCAGGGCGTTGAGGTGGCACTGCTGAAATCGGGCATTGGTAAAACCTCTGCCGCGCTGGGTACCACGCTGCTGCTGCAACTCTGCAAGCCTGACGTCGTGATCAACACCGGCTCTGCGGGTGGATTAGCGCCGTCGCTCAGCGTGGGCGATATCGTGGTCTCTGAAGAAGTGCGTTATCACGATGCGGACGTCACGGCCTTTGGCTACGAGCCGGGTCAGATGGCGGGTTGTCCGGCCGCGTTCGTGGCAGACAGCACCCTCATCGCCGCAGCGGAAGCCTGCATTAAACAGCTTGATCTGAATGCCGTGCGCGGCCTGGTGGTCAGCGGAGATGCCTTTATCAACGGCGCCGAACCGCTGGCGCGCATTCGCAGTCAGTTCCCGCAGGCGATTGCGGTTGAGATGGAAGCGACCGCCATCGGTCACGTCTGCCATCAGTTCCAGGTGCCATTTGTGGTGGTGCGGGCCATCTCTGACGTGGCCGACAAAGCGTCGCACCTCAGTTTTGATGAGTTCCTCAGCGTGGCAGCAAAGCAATCTTCACTGATGGTGGAGAACCTGCTGGCGCATCTGGCGCGTGGCTAAAACCCTGCTCTTCTGCTGGCTGCTGCTGTTGAGCGGCAGCCTGCTGGCTTCCCCACCCCGCGTTATTACCCTTGCTCCCCATCTCACCGAGCTCGCCTTTGCCGCCGGGATCACCCCGATTGCGGTCAGCGCCTGGTCCGACTTTCCGCCACAGGCAAAACAGATTGAACAGGTTGCCGACTGGCAGGGCATCAGAACAGAACGGATCCTGCAGCTTAAACCCGATCTGGTTCTGGCCTGGCGGGGCGGCAATCCGCAGCGGCAGATCGCCCAGTTACAGCAGCTGGGTGTACCGGTTAAGTGGATCGATCCGCGGACGCTGGATGAGATGATCGCGGCGCTGGCCGATCTGGGTCACTGGAGCCCCAGGCCGGAGCAGGCGGCCCGCGCGGCCCGGCAGTTACATCAGCAGGCAACGGCGCTGCGCCAGCGCTATACTCACCTGGCTGCGGTTCCGCTTTTTTTGCAGTTTGGCCAGCAACCGCTGTTCACCGCCGCCAGAGAGACGATGCAGAATGAGATGGTTACCCTCTGCGGGGGCAGGAATATCTTTGCTGACAGCCGCGTCAGCTGGCCGCAGGTGAGCCGCGAGCAGGTTCTGATGCGCCATCCTCAGGCGATAGTGACGGGCGGCGATGCGCAGCAGGCGGAGAATATCCGGACATTCTGGCAGCCGCAGCTCAGGGTGCCGGTGATCGCCATCAACGAGGACTGGCTTAGCCGCCCTGGCCCGCGACTGCTGCTGGCGGCGCAGCAACTCTGTGCGGCCCTGCATCCCGATCGATAAATCAGCGAATTGATTAAAGCCGCCGCACTTTTTGCCGTTAATCAATAACAGAGACGGGCGAGCCACGTATGCTCGCCCTCCTTTTAGCGCCCCGGCGCCTTTTAAACACCAGGAACTTCATATGACCAGAGCACTGCTGCTGGCCATAGGGCTGACGATCGCCGGATCTGCCTGTGCGGGATCGATCACTGGCTCTATAGGCGCCAGGCTTGTCATCTATTCACGCTGTGAAATTAACACGGCACGTGGTCAGCCCGCACCGCAGGTTGACTGTGGCAGACAGGCCAGTGCGCAGCCGCGCATTACAGAGAGCCAGAGCCGGACAGAGGGAAGTCAGAAGCAGGGAATCCGTCTGGTAACGGTAGAGTGGTAAACGAGGCCGTCAGATTGACGGCCTGCATCATCAGATACTGAAAGAGGAGCCACAGCCACAGGTGGTTTTCGCATTCGGGTTGGTCACGATGAAGCGCGAACCTTCCAGCCCTTCGGTGTAATCCACCGATCCACCCACCAGATATTGCAGGCTCATCGGGTCAACCACCAGCGAGACGCCCTGCTTTTCAATCGTCATGTCGCCATCGTTCAGCTGGTCATCAAAGGTGAAGCCATACTGGAAACCACTGCAACCGCCACCGGTGATATAGACACGCAGTTTCAGCGCCGGGTTCTCTTCATCGGCAATGAGGTTCTTGACCTTGTTAGCTGCGGCGTCGGTAAACTGCAACGGCAGTGCTACTACTTCATCACTCATGTTTTACTCCGCTAAACGTCCAGGTCAGAAAACGACCTTAATTACGCTATTATCAGTCAGCACCTCAGCGCAATCAAGCTCTGCCCTTCGCACTCTGTGCCGCTTTCCCCTCTGTAAGGGGCGCTGCGGGTGAAACCACCTTTCGCCGGCTGCCCCTCTTCCGTAGAATGGCACCCTATTTTTCTGAACCGCTGGAGCCGAAAATGAGTAAGTCCGAACAACTGTTTGCCGAGGCACAACGCCTGATCCCGGGTGGCGTAAACTCGCCAGTACGCGCATTTACCGGTGTGGGCGGCGTTCCGCTGTTTATCGATCACGCTGACGGAGCCTGTCTCTATGACGCCGATGGCAAAGCCTATATCGATTATGTCGGCTCATGGGGCCCGATGGTACTGGGTCACAACAATGCGGCGATCCGCGATGCGGTGATCGAAGCGGCCGGGCGTGGCCTGAGCTTTGGCGCACCGACCGGCATGGAGGTGACCATGGCGCAGCTGGTGTGCGATCTGGTGCCGAGCATGGAGATGGTGCGGATGGTGAACTCCGGCACCGAAGCGACCATGAGCGCTATCCGTCTGGCGCGTGGCTTTACCGGCCGCGACAAAATCATCAAGTTTGAAGGCTGCTATCACGGCCACGCCGATCATCTGCTGGTGAAAGCGGGTTCCGGTGCACTGACCCTCGGTCAGCCAAACTCGCCGGGTGTCCCGGCCGATTTCGCCAAACATACCCTGACCTGCATCTTTAACGACCTCGACTCGGTGCGCAGCGCGTTTGAGCAATACCCTGAGGCGATTGCCGCCATTATCGTTGAGCCGGTCGCGGGCAACATGAACTGCATTCCGCCACAGCCTGAGTTTCTGCCGGGCCTGCGCGCCCTGTGCGACGAGTTTGGTGCGCTGCTGATTATTGACGAAGTGATGACCGGTTTCCGCGTTGCGCTGGGCGGCGCGCAGGCTCACTACAATGTCCGTCCCGATCTTACCTGCCTGGGTAAAATCATCGGTGGCGGTATGCCGGTAGGCGCATTCGGTGGCCGTCGCGAAGTGATGGCGGCGCTGGCCCCGACCGGTCCGGTTTATCAGGCGGGTACGCTCTCCGGTAACCCGATCGCGATGGCGGCGGGCTACGCCTGTCTGACTCAGCTTGCACAGCCGGGCACCCATGAGAAACTGGATGCGCTGACCCGTCAGCTGGCTGAAGGTCTGCGTGACGCGGCGAAAGAGCAGAATATCCCGCTGGTGGTGAACCACGTTGGCGGCATGTTCGGCTTTTTCTTCACCGACGCTGACAGCGTGACCTGTTACGCGGACGTGACCCGTTGTGATGTGGATCGCTTCAAAACCTTCTTCCACCTGATGCTGGAGGAAGGCGTTTACTTTGCTCCATCGGCTTATGAAGCGGGCTTTATGTCGCTGGCACACAGCGAAGTGGATATTCAGCACACCATCGATGCCGCGCGTCGTTGTTTCGCGAAGCTGTAACAGGCGGCAGTAGAGATGCAGATCGGCAGTAGCATCCGATCCAGGATCTCACAGCAACACGAAACTCAATGCGCAGGGAACACAGGCAGAGGAGGAAAGCGTCCCGCGCCAGGGATGGCGCGGGCCGAGCGTGTCAGGGATGACGGCTTTTGCGCCTTTCCGATCTGACTGTGTTCCCTGCGCAGGCTCGGTCTGACAGCGAGTCGGACCAGATTTTGTCAATACTCTCAGACCGGCGGCGGCGCCGGTCTTATTAAACTGAACGCCGCAACAGCCAGATGAAGTAAGGTGCGCCTAAAAACGTCGCCATCAGCCCGGCTGGGATCTGATCCGGAAAGGCCAGCATCCGCCCGCACCAGTCCGCCAGCACCATTAACCCCGCTCCCAGCAATCCTGACAGCACCATCTGCGGCAGAGCCCGCCGGAAGCCCAGCATCCGCGCCATATGCGGAGCCATCAGCCCGACAAAGCTCAGCGGACCGATAGTCAGCGTCGCGCTGGCGGTCAGCGCGGCCGCCAGCAGCAGCAGACTCAGCCGCACCGGTGTTAATGCGATGCCGGCCGAGCGCGCGGTGACACTGCCGAGCGGCAGCAGGGTCAGCCAGCGACTGGCGAGCGGCGTCAGCGCGACCAGCACCAGCGCGCAGAGCGCGCTCTGCATCGCCTGACGGCCGCTGATGTTATAGGTCGAGCCGGAGATCCAGCTCAGCAGGTCGCCCATGCGCGGATCGCCACTGGCCAGCAGCAGCATCAGCAGCGTGACAAAGGCGCTGTTCAGCGCCATACCTGCCAGCAGCATCCGCTCCGGCGAGAATCCCCCCCGGCTGGCGACCAGCATAATCACCAGCAGCGTCAGCGCCGCCCCCAGCGCACCGGCAGGCAGCAGCCACGCCAGAGCATCCCCCGGCACGAGAAACATCATGACGACCACACCACAGGCGGCACCGGAACTGATGCCCAGCACTTCCGGGCTGGCCATCGGATTGCCGGTCAGCCGCTGGATCAGGCTGCCTGCTACGCCCAGCATCAGGCCGGTCACCAGCGCAGCCAGCACCCGCGGCGCACGCCACGGCAGCAGTGAATGCAGCATCTCACCTGCTGACCAGCTCCAGCCCTGCGCATCCCGGCCCCCGGCCAGGCCGACCCAGGCCAGCAGGGCCAGCACGGCGATGCCGATCAGCGCCCAGCGCAGCAGATTCTGCCGCTCGGCGGGCACGTTGTCACCCTGATTCAAGGCGGGCGGCACGGAGCCGGTTCGCAGACGCGGCAGCAGCCACAGCAGGATGGGCACGCCCAGCAGCGCGGTGGCTGTACCGGTCGGAATATCACGCCAGTGCGTGCTGAGCCACAGCACGCCGCTGTCCGCCAGCCAGAGCAGCAGCGCACCCGTCAGGGGAGCCAGCATCATCCGGGTGATCAGACGTCTTCCCCCCAGCAGCTTCGCCAGCAGAGGAGCGAACAGCCCGATAAAACCGATGACCCCGGCCACATTCACCAGCTGGGCGCTGAGCAGGATGGCCAGCGCAAGGCCGCCAATGCGCGCCACAGAGAGCGCGAGGCCCAGATTCTTCGCCACACTATCATCCAGCCCCATCAGCGTCAGCGGACGCAGCAGCGCCAGGGCCAGCACAAAGGCCAGCAGCAGGCGCGGCCAGAGTTGCTGCACATTGTCCCAGCTCATCTGATTCAGTGCGCCGGTGCTCCACAGAAACATGTTCTGCAGCTGATCGTGATTGAAGATAGCGAAGATTTGATTGACCGAGCCGCTGTAGAGACTCAGCACCAGGCCGGCCAGAATCAGCGTGACCGGCGACAGGCGCTTGCCCCAGGCCACACCCAGCACCAGCGCCCCCACCAGCACCGCGCCGCTGAGCGCGGCAAACTGCTGGGTCAGCGCGCCGCCGGGCAGATGCCAGAGCGTCGCTACGGTGATCCCAAGCTGCGCCCCGGACGAGACGCCCAGCGTGGTCGGCTCCGCCAGCGGATTGCGCAGGATCTGCTGAAACAGCAGACCGGCCAGCCCCAGTCCGGCACCGACCAGCAGCGCCAGTACGGTGCGCGGCAGCAGGCTGTAGTGAAACACCATCTGCGACAGGTTATCGACAGCCGGTGACCAGAGCGCCTGCGCCCAGTCGGCGGGCGGCAGGGCCTGTTGCAGATTGACCAGCGTCAGGCTGAGCGCCAGCAGAAACAGCAGGCTAAGCAGCAGGAGAGGAAACAGGGCATGGCGCATCATTGCGTCTCCAGCGCGCGTTCCAGCACGCGAACAAAGTGCAGCGCCGAGAGCGTGGCACCGTAATACCAGACCGCCGGAACGCGCTGAAAACGTCCGGCGCGCACAAACGGCAGCGACTGCCACAGCGGACTGCGCATCAGCTGTGCCATATCGGCATCGTTGTCGTGATCGAAGCAGATTGCCTGCACATCCCCGGCCTGCGCCAGCTGTTCGATGCCAACCACCGCGCTGCCCCAGAAGTTGGTTTCGCCCTGCCAGCCATTTTTCAGGCCCAGCAGCGTCATCACTTCCAGAAACAGACTGTTTTTGCCGAAGGTGATGGCATGACGGCTGTCGAGCAGCGACATCAGCAGGAGGGTGCGTCCGGCATAGGGTGCCAGACGCTGCCGCGCTGCCGCCAGCTGAGCGTCGACCTCGCGCAGATGCTGCTCCGCCCGCTCGCTGACCCCAAGCCGCGCAGCCAGCTGGCGCAGCGATGCCCGGGCGGCAGTCAGGGGTTTGCCGTCGCCGCTTTGCAGGTCAAAGCCCATGATCGGCGCGATGCGCATCAGTTTTTCTTTCGAAGGGCCGTAGCCGTTGGAGCAGAGGATCAGCGACGGCTGCATCTGTACCATCAGCTCAAGATTGGGTTCCGTGCGCAGACCGACATCCGTCACGCCCGCCGGCAGCGGCGGCTCTCCGACCCAGATGTTGTAGTTATGCAGATCGGCCACGCCGTAAGGTGTGATACCCAGCGCCATCAGCAATTCGGTGGGTAACCACTCCAGCGCGATAATCCGGCCAGGGTTCGGCGTCGCGGCACGCAGGGGAAGCGCACAAAAGAGTGGCGAGGCCGCCAGTGCCAGCATCAGGCGGCGGCGAGAAAGATCGGGCATCATCCTTTCCTTAACAGACAAAACTGACCGGTGCGCCACCCTGCGGGTGCGGTAAAATCCCCATCGGGATGCCATAAATCGCACCCAGCACCTCAGCCTGCATAATGGCCTCTGCGTCACCTTCGGCAATCATTGTTCCCTGACGCAGCGCCACCAGATGATCGCAATAGCGTGCTGCCATATTGATATCATGCAGCACCGCAATCACGGTCAAGCCGCGCTGCTCACTGAGATTTTTGATCAGCGCCAGCACCTCAACCTGATGAGCAATATCCAGCGCCGAGGTGGGTTCATCGAGCAGCAGGCAGCGGCTGTTCTGCGCCACCATCATGGCCAGCCAGGCGCGCTGGCGTTCACCGCCCGACAGGCTGTCCACCAGCCGACCGGCAAAGGGTTTAAGCCCCACCTGCGTAATCGCATCCTCCACCCGGTCGCGATCTTCCTGACCAAAGCGGCCCAGCGCGCCGTGCCAGGGATAGCGGCCAATCGCCACCAGCTCACGAACCGTCATGCCTTCGGCTGCCGGTAGCTGCTGCGGCAGATAGGCGACCTGACGGGCAAAGGCTTTACTGTTCCAGCGCCCGACCGGCTGCTGATTCAGACGAACCTCGCCGTGGCTGGCACCATGATGACGACCCAGCATTTTCAACAGCGTCGACTTACCTGAACCGTTGTGACCAATCAGCGCAGTCATTTTGCCTGGTGGAAAAGTCAGTGAAAGTGGCTGGAGGAGGGTTCGGCCCGGGACCTCAAAGCTGGCGTTATCCAGCGTAAAGGTGGCCTCTTCTGCGTGCGGATACGGCATGATAATCCCTGTGAACGGGCGCCGCAGCGCCCGGTTAAATCAGAATCTGAAGGTGGCGGTACCGACAATCTGGCGCTCTGCACCCCAGTAGCAGGCGTATTCACGGTAGCAACTGGCGACATACTCGCGGTTGAACAGGTTGTTGACGTTAACGCCCACCGACGAGCCTGGCAATCCGAAACGGCCCAGATCATATTTCAGCGCCGCATCCACCGTGGTGTAACCGGCAACCTTAAAGTTCTGGTTCTGCTCAGAGCCAGTGCTGTAAAGCCCCTGACTTTCGCCCACATACCGTACCCCAGCACCGATCGTCACGCCTGACAGCGCGGTTTCGTGGAAGGTGTAGTCGCTCCAGAGTGAGGCCATATGCTTCGGCACCTGCACCGGCGTTTTGCCTTTCAGCAGGGTGTCTTCGGTATATTCCGCATCGGTGTAGGTATAAGAGGCGGTCAGGTTGACGTTAGCATTCAGCGCCGCTTTGGCT
Source organism: Pantoea sp. GM_Pan_3 (assembly GCF_026541045.1). NCBI lineage: Bacteria > Pseudomonadati > Pseudomonadota > Gammaproteobacteria > Enterobacterales > Erwiniaceae > Pantoea > Pantoea sp. GM_Pan_3. The sequence goes on from NZ_JALNVA010000002.1 coordinate 49,644, forward strand.
TCCAGCTCAACACCGCGCGAACGGATCTCACCGCTCTGCACGCTGAAAAGAACATTACCGGGTTCGGCTGTCAGGTTTTTGGTTTTGGTCAGCTGATAAACCGCCGCCGTCACCACGACCGGACGATCTTTCGGCACATATTTCACGCCTGCTTCATATTGCTTAGCGCGCGCCGGATCGAAAGGCTGACCGTCAGACGTTGTGCCTGCCGTTGGTATGAACGATTCGCTGTAGCTGAAATAAGGCGCGATCCCGTTATCAAATACGTAATTAAGGCCACCACGCCAGGTAAACGCCTGATCATGATTTTTAACCTCCGTATCCCCATTACGATTCAGCGCTGATGTCATTGCATAATCGTAACGGCCACCCAGGGTCAGTACCCAGCGATTCCACTCCATCTGATCCTGCGTATACAGGCCTGTCTGCTCCTGTTTATTCAGGTACTGATAAGGGAATGGGGTGCCGATATTCGCATCATTACCGTACTGCGGATTAATGGCATTCAGTGGCGCAGCGCTACCAAAAGCTGCATCAATGTCATTGCGCGTCCGCTGATAATCGACACCCAGCAGCAGCGTATGATCCACCAGGCCGGTGGCAAATTTCGCCTGCGCCTGCGTATCCACGGCAAACTGATTCAGCTTCTCGCTGGAGGCTGCTGACCCACGGGTAATCTCCTGCGTCGCAGCGTTGAAACCATTGCCATAAATACTGCGGTAGTCGGTGCGCAGATCGGCGTAGCGCAGGTTCTGACGCAGCGTCCAGGTGTCGTCGACGCTGTGCTCGGCGCTGTAGCCCACCATTTTGGTGGTGCGGGAGATTTTGTTGCTCTGCTCGCCTTCATCGAAGTTGGTCGGCAGCTTATATTCACGGCCATCCGCGCGGGTGATCGGCACGATCGTGCCCTGCCGCGGCAGCCAGCCGTAATAGCCGGTTTCCGGCTCGTTCTGGAAATAGGTCAGCAGGTCAACGCGGGTCCGCTCATCGGGACGCCAGCTGAATGCGGGCGCGATGGTGTAGCGCTTCTCTTTGTTCATCGCCTGCTGCGCATCCTGACTGCGCGCCTGCCCGGTCAGTCGATAGCTGTATACACCGTCATCATCGAGCGCGCCGCCAAAATCAAAGCCGGTTGAGAAGAGATTGTCGTTACCCATCTGGAACTGGACTTCACGCAGGGTCTCCTGCGTCGGACGCTTACTCACCAGCGCGACCACGCCGCCGGGGTTACTTTTGCCGTAGAGCACAGACACCGGACCGCGCAGCAGCTCGGCACGCTCCAGGAAGTAAGGGTCGAGGGCAAACTCCGAGTAGTTATCCCCCTGCAGTTTCAGGCCATCCAGATACTGGTTGGTGTTGGTTTCGCTGAAGCCGCGGATCGACAACGCATCGATCACGTCTGAGCTGCCACGGTTGCCGGTCAGCACGCCAGGCGTGTAGTTAAACGCTCCTTTGACGCTGGTCACGTTGCGCATCTCCATCTCTTCGCGGGTCACCACGGAGACGGACTGCGGATTTTTTTCGATTGGGGTATCGGTTTTGGTGCCGGTAGCGCTGCGCTTCGCGGCGATCGTTGGCGCCGGGCCCCAGGGGCTTTCGGCTTCGACCCCACTGCCGCCTTCTGCCGAGACGACCATCGTCTCCGTCTGCGCGGCATACAGCGAGGTGCTCAGGCTGAGTGAAATCATGACGCCCAGAAGCGGTCGGGAAAATGTTTTTTTGGTGTTGTCGGCAAAACGCGTTCGCGCATTCATAAAAGTGTCTCTTAAAATAGGCTCAGGCGAGCGAATCGAAACGATAATGATTATTATAACGGATTAGATAATATGCGAACTGCAGCGGGCACTGCAAGAACAAATCCCAGCGTTGACGCCGTTTGCGGGGCGATTGAAGAGTAATAAAAGACCACAAAAAAAGGGCGCCGAAGCGCCCTTTTTAACCCATCTGGCCGATTTATTTGCCAAACATATCTTTTATCCACCCTGCTACGCCGTCGCTCTCTTTCTGCTCCTGCGGTTGCTGAGTCGGCTGCTGCTGTTGCTGCTGTTGCTGCTGCTGATCGAACAACTGTTGCTGCTGCTGAACCTGTTGCTGCTGTTGCTGACACAGCGCATTCGGATCCAGCGCCCAGACCGGCAGCGCGCGCCAGGTACTGCTGCCCGTGCCGCAGACAAAGTTACCGGCAGAGTCGATGTTCATCAGCGAGACATCTTCCGGCGGCGTCAGCTGCAGCGGCATCGGCGCCTGATTATCGAGGTAGCGACGGTAGATCTGCATCGCACCGCTGGCACCGTAGAGTTTGGTCGGCTGGTTGTTGTCGCGTCCCACCCAGGTGATCGCCACTTCTTTGCCATCAATACCGGCAAACCAGCTGTCGATCAGATCGTTGGTGGTCCCGGTTTTTCCGGCCAGATGCGCATTCGGGAAACGCGCGCCCAGCGCACGGGCGGTGCCGTGATCGGCGACCTGCTGCAGGGTATAGAGCGTCAGATAGGCGGCCTGAGCCGGTTCCACGCGCTGCGCCTGCGGATAGCTCTGATAGAGCACGCTGCCATCTTCGGCGATCACCGACCGCACCGCCGAGAGCTCAGCGCGGTTACCGCCGCTGGCAATCGACTGGAACGCCTGCGCTACTTCAACCGGCGTCAGGTTCAGTGCACCCAGCAGCATGGCAGGCACCGGATTGAGCTGATCCTTCGCCACGCCCAGCTTCGTCCAGGTGTCCACCACCGCATCCAGCCCCAGCGTCATACCGAGGTTCACCGTCGGCACGTTCATGGAGTTGGTGAGCGCATCCACCAGCATCACTTTGCCGCTGAAGCGACGATCGTCGTTCATCGGTTTCCAGAGGCTGCCGTTGGGCTGCTTCAGCGCAATCGGCTCATCGGCGATCCAGCTGTTGAGACGGTAGCTGTTAGGCTGACTCAGCGCGGTCAGATAGGTCGCCGGCTTCGCCAGTGAGCCAATCGAACGGCGCGCCTGCAGCGCACGGTTGTACCCGGCGTACTGCGGATCGGCACCGCCGACCATGGCGCGCACTTCGCCACTGAAGCGGTCAACCACCACCATCGCCGTTTCCAGATCCTTCAGGCCGCGCTGTTTTTTCAGCGTCGGAATCCCGTCAACCACCGCTTTTTCCGCCGCATCCTGCGACACCGGGTCCAGCGTGGTGAAGATTTTCACCCCGGAGAGATCTTTGATCTTATCGCCCAGTTTCGCCTGCAGTTCGTTACGCACCATCTGCATAAAGGCAGGCTGTGGCGTGATCACGCCGCCTTTTGGCTGCACGCCCAGCGGACGCGCCGACAGCATGTCATACAGCTCCTGATCGATCACCTTCTGCTGCTGCAGCAGGCGCAGCACCAGGTTGCGTCGCTCCAGCGCCAGTTTCGGGTTGCGCCATGGGTTGTAGAGCGAGGCACCTTTTACCATGCCGACCAGCATCGCCTGCTGATCCAGACTCAGCTCATCGACCGGACGGCCAAAGTAATAGAGGCTCGCCAGCGGGAAACCGCGGATCTGATCGCTGCCCGCCTGGCCGAGATAGACCTCGTTCAGGTAGAGCTCCAGGATGCGGTCTTTGCTGTAGCGCGCATCCATGATCACCGCCATGTAGGCTTCACGCGCTTTTCGCCACAGCGAACGCTCGTTGGTGAGGAACAGGTTCTTCACCAGCTGCTGCGTCAGCGTACTGCCGCCCTGCACCGCTTTGCCGGCGGTGATGTTCGCCAGGAAGGCACGGCCAATCGAGTAAGGGCTGATGCCGTCATGCTCATAGAAATGGCGATCTTCTGTGGCAATCAGCGTATCGACCAGCAGATCCGGGAAACCGGCGCGGGGCACGAAGAGTCGCTGTTCGCCATTTGGCGACTGCAGCATGGTGATCAGCCGGGGATCGAGGCGGAAGAAGCCAAAATCGCGACCGGTTTCGAGGTTTTTAATCTCGCTCAGCTCATCCTTGCTGAAGCTCATGCGTGCATGGATCTGCCCCTCTTTACTGTCGGGGAAATCAAACGGACGACGCAGTAGCTCGATCGTGTTGCCCTTCACCGAAAACTCGCCGGGACGGGTAATGCGCGACACTTCGCGATACTGGGTGCCTTCCAGCAGGGCGACCATTTCACTTTTGTTGTAGGCCATGCCCGGTTCCAGGCTGACCATGCGGCCATAGACGGTGGCAGGCAGTTGCCACACTTTACCGTCGATACGGCTGCGAATTTCCGAGTCGAGGTAGATGCCCCACGCGGCCATAACCACCACAAACACCAGGAACAGTTTAATTACCCATCCCAGCCAACGGCGTTTGCCGCGCGGCGGTTTTCCACCTTTACCTTTACGTGGCACCGGCGCTTCCTCCTCGTCATCATTAAAATCGTCCTGGTCGATATCCTGTTCGATATCCCTGCGTCGTCCCCGCCCCGCACTGCTGCGCGGCGGCAACGCTTTACCTTTGCGCCCTATTGGTTCGCGATCGTTCCCAGACATTACTTTTCTTCTCCAGGCAGTGCTTACGGCAGCGCCGCTACTCTAACTGCTTTCTCGCATAACGCATGGCAGAACCCTCTGAATTCGATCCAGTGGACTCAACCCTGCGGGGACATTTTTTTGGTTCGCCTTGTTGGCAAGGCGGTAGCCGGATCGTCGGGCCAGAGGTGTTTCGGATAACGTCCCTTCATCTCTTTCCTGACCTCCGGCCAGGCACCGCGCCAGAATGCCGCCAGATCGCGGGTGATCTGCAATGGCCGCTGGGCGGGCGATAACAGCTCCAGCACCAGCGGAATGCGGCCTTCCGCTACGGTGGGGTTCTGCGCTTCACCAAACATCTCCTGAATCCGTACCGCCAGCGCGGGCGGCTTCTCCGCATCGTAGCGAATCGGCAGCCGGCTTCCGGTCGGCACAGTGTAATGAGTTGGCAGCGCACTATCCAGCCGCTGACGTTGTGACCATGTGAGTAAATGTAAGAGTGCGGAGGTCAGGTTTACCGCCTGCAGGCTGCGGAGATCGCGCACCGTGGTCATCTGCGGCAGCAGCCACTCCGGCAGACGTTCAAGCAGTGCCGCATCATCGACGACAGGCCAGCCCTCTTCCGGCAGCCACTGCGCCGCACACTGGATACGCACCCGCAGCTGCTCTGCCTCTGGCGTCCAGCCGAGCACGGACAGCCCCTTTTCCGCAATCCAGCGCAGCATCGCCGCGTGCAGCACCGCCGGTTCCGGCTTTGCCATCGGCTGCGTCCGGAGTATCAGTGCGCCAATCTGCTCACGCTTCAGGGCGCGCAGCGTGCCCCTCTCTTCATCCCACTCAACCTCGGTGCGGCGCTCAACCAGGGCGGGCCGCTGCTGGCACAGCGCCTCAATGTCGACCGGCAGAGCCAGCAGCATCCGGGCATCCGGCGCGGCGTTGCTCTGTAACAGGGCAGGCGCGATCAGCCATTCATGACGCGTCAGGCCATCCTGCTCATCCAGCCTGGCCCCCAGCCCGTTGGCGAGCTGATAGCGGCCGCTCTGGTCGCGTCGCCGCGCCAGCCGATCGCCAAACCCCACCGCCAGCAAGCCAGCGAAACGATCCTCATCGACCCGTCCGCCGCGTACCTTCAGTCGCTGCTGCCACTGCTGCGCCCGTCGCTGCCACTGTGCCTGAGGCCGGTGCAGCGCATCGCGCAGATCGGCGCTGCCGCTGCGGGGTGGCTCTTCCAGAATCGCCACCAGCAGTGCGGCGCTGGCGACCGCATCCGCCTCGTCGCCCGCCGCACAGAGCATCGCCGCCAGGCGCGGATCGCTGCCCAGCTGTGCCATGCGCCGCCCCAGGGTATTCAGCAGGCCATGGTCATCCAGTGCCCCCAGACGGGTTAACTGCTGCCGGGCCGCCGCCAGGTTTTTCACCGGTGGCTGATCCAGCCACTGCAGCTGTTGCGGCTGGGTGCAGCCCCACTGCAGCAGATCCAGCCACAGCGAGGAGAGATCGCTGTTCATGATCTCCGGCTCGCTCTGCGCGGCCGCGCGGGCGGCCTGCTCCTGCGGCAGTAAATGCAGGCAGATCCCCGGCATCAGGCGCCCGGCGCGGCCCGCACGCTGGATCATAGACGCCTGGCTGATGCGCTGGGTCTGCAGACGCGTCACGCCACTGCGGGCATCGAACAGGGCGCTGCGTTCCAGTGCGCTGTCGACCACCAGCCGGATCCCCTCAATGGTCAGACTGGTTTCGGCAATATTGGTGGCGAGCACCAATTTGCGGCGTCCGGCCGCGGCGGGCTGAATTGCCCGGCGCTGTGCCGCCAGCGGCAGCGCACCGTAGAGCGGCGTCAGATCCACGTCGTCGCTGATGCGCGCCTCCAGTTCACGCTTAACCCGTTCGATCTCCGCCACGCCCGGCAGAAACAGCAGCAGCGAACCGCTCTCCTCCCGCAGCAGCTGGGCGACTTCACGCGCTACCGCCTCTTCGAAACGCACCGTCTGGTTCAGCGACGCATAGCGCCGCTCCACCGGAAAGCTGCGTCCTTCAGAGACGATCAAAGGGGCGTCGGGCAGCAGCGCCGCCAGCCGGGCATTGTCCAGCGTGGCGGACATCAGCAGGATTCGGAGGTCGTCGCGCAGCCCCTGCTGCACATCAAGCAGCAGCGCCAGCGCCAGATCGGCCTGCAGGCTGCGCTCGTGAAACTCATCCAGGATCACCAGCGACACGCCCTCCAGCATCGGGTCGTGCTGAAGCATGCGCGTCAGCATGCCTTCGGTCACCACTTCCAGTCGCGTCTCTGGCCCGACGCAGCTTTCGCCGCGCATGCGGAATCCCACCGTCGCCCCCGGCTGCTCGCCGAGCTGCTCCGCCAGCCGTTGCGCTACGTTGCGCGCCGCCAGCCGCCGTGGCTCCAGCATAATGATTCGCCCCGGCAACGCCGCCTGCTGTAACAGCTGCAGCGGCAGCCAGGTCGATTTGCCCGCCCCCGTCGGTGCGGCCAGCAGGATTTGAGGGGCGTGGCTCAGCGCCGCCAGAATGTCAGGCAGCACCGCGCTGACCGGTAAATCGCTCACAGCAAACTCCGCTTCTGCCTGTGCTAAGATGGCGCGCATTGTAGCATCCATCCGTGATATTTGCCGGAGAGCGCCATGGCGACACAACGCTTATTTTTTGCCATCAGCCTGCCTGACGCGATGCAGCAACAGCTGGTGCGCTGGCGGGCCGACACCTTTCCTGCGGAGGCGGGCCAGCCGGTGGCCGCCGCCAGTCTGCACCTGACGCTGGCGTTTCTTGGCGAGGTCGCGCCGGAGACCTCCCAGCGCCTGCAGACGCTGGCATCGCGTATTGATCAGCCCGGCTTCGATCTCGAGCTGGATGATGCCGGTCACTGGCCGCGCCCCGGCGTGGTCTGGCTCGGCTGCCAGCGCGCCCCACGCGGTCTGTTACAGCTCGCCAGCCTGCTGCGGGCCCAGGCTGCCCGACACGGCTGCCACCAGAGCCCGCAGCCGTTTCATCCGCACATTACGCTGTTACGCCAGGCGACACAGCCCGTGGCGCTGCCGCCGCGCGGCTTTCACTGGCGTTTTCATGTCCCGGCGTTTTCGCTGTTTGCCTCGGAGTACAGCCGGGGCCGTACCCGTTATCGCACCCTGGCCAGCTGGCCGTTACGCTCTCAGGATCCCCATGCACTTCTCTCCTCCTCTTAAACCCGCCCGCCTGATCGCCCGCTACAAGCGCTTCCTGGCCGATGTCGTGACGCCCGAGGGCGAGCAGCTGACGATTCACTGCGCCAACACCGGCGCCATGACCGGCTGCGCCACCCCAGGCGATCGGGTCTGGTACTCCACCTCCGGCAGCCTGACGCGCAAATACCCGCACAGCTGGGAGCTGACCGAGACGCAGGCGGGAGAGTGGATCTGCGTCAATACGCTGCGCGCGAATCAACTGGTAGCCGAAGCGCTGGACCAGAACCGGATAGCGGAACTGACCGGTTATGCCCAGCGTCAGGCGGAAGTCAGATATGGCAGTGAAAAAAGCAGAATTGATTTCCTGCTCAGAGCAGAGGGCCGACGCAACTGCTATATTGAGGTGAAATCCGTAACCCTTTTACATGAAGGTAAAGGTTATTTTCCGGATGCGGTGACGATTCGAGGACAGAAACACCTGCGTGAACTGGCGACGGTTGCGGCAGAGGGTCATCGGGCCGTTTTGTTGTTTGCCGTTCTGCACTCGGGGATTGAGGACGTTTCCCCGGCACGCCACATTGATGCGGCGTATGCAGAACAACTGGCTCAGGCGCAGCGAGAGGGCGTAGAGGTTTTCGCGTATCAGGCAGACTTATCCGCGGCGGGAATAGTTCTTAAAACGCCGGTTAACGTAACCTTGTAATATCTTTTGCAATTTTATGTGGTAAGAATGCTCAAAATCGGGGACCAACTACGCTGTTCCTCACAGGCTTGTCAAGGTGTGTTCACGAAGAATTGCCAACCCTGACTGCTTCTGTTATTTATAGCGGCCTGTTTTTTTCCCCAATGGGGGATCGATGTACCCCGCAGATGTCAAATGCAGGCTGGCAGCAACGCCCCTGCGAGACGCAAGTCGAAGGGTATAGTGCGTGTTATCCAGGAGAAGCAACATGCAAGAAGGTCAAAACCGTAAAACATCGTCCCTGAGTATTCTCGCTATCGCCGGCGTCGAACCTTACCAGGTGAAACCGGGCGAAGAGTATATGAACGACGCGCAGCTGACCCATTTTCGCAAGATTCTGGAAGCCTGGCGTAATCAATTGCGGGACGAAGTCGATCGTACCGTATCGCACATGCAGGATGAAGCTGCTAACTTCCCGGACCCGGTAGACCGTGCCGCGCAGGAAGAGGAGTTCAGCCTGGAGCTGCGTAACCGCGATCGCGAACGTAAACTGATTAAAAAGATCGAGAAGACGCTGAAGAAAGTGGAAGATGACGACTTCGGCTATTGCGATTCCTGTGGCGTAGAGATCGGTATCCGCCGTCTCGAAGCGCGTCCTACCGCCGATCTCTGCATCGACTGTAAGACCTTAGCAGAAATTCGTGAGAAACAAATGGCCGGCTGATGCCGCGTCCAGCCTGTTGCCACGCAGCGGTACACCTGTTGTCCTGTCCGCTGCGTGGTCACTTCTGAAACCTATGTCATCCTCCTGTATCGGCCGCTTCGCCCCCTCTCCTTCTGGTGAACTCCATTTCGGCTCGCTGATTGCTGCGCTGGGCAGTTACCTGAGCGCGCGTGCGCAGAACGGGCTCTGGCGGGTGCGGATTGAAGATATCGACCCGCCACGCGAAGTGCCGGGGGCTGCAGATCGTATCCTGCATCAGCTGGCGCACTATGGACTGGCGTGGGATGGCGAGGTGCTGTGGCAGTCGCAGCGTCATGAAGCCTACCGGGAGGCGCTGGCCTGGCTGCAGCAGCATCGTCAGAGCTATTTCTGCACCTGCCCCCGGCGCCGCATTCAGGAGATTGGCGGTTTCTATGATGGCTACTGCCGCGATCGACATCGCGGGCCGGAGAATGCTGCGCTGCGTTTACGTCAGCATGCCCCGGTTTTTGCCTTTGAGGATCGGCTGCGCGGTCACGTTGAGGCGGACAGGGGGCTGGCACAGGAAGATTTTATTATTCACCGGCGCGACGGGCTGTTTGCCTATAACCTGGCGGTGGTGGTTGACGATCACTTTCAGGGAATTACCGAAGTGGTGCGCGGCGCCGATCTTATTGAGCCGACCGTGCGGCAGATTACGCTTTATCAGCAGTTCGGCTGGACGGTGCCCGCCTGGCTGCACCTGCCGCTGGCGCTTAATCACGACGGTAATAAGCTGTCGAAGCAGAATCATGCGCCGTCGCTGCCGGATGGCGACGCCCGGCCGCTGTTAGTGGCGGCGTTGCGCTTTCTCGGACAGCCTGTTCCACCCGGCTGGCAGGACTTAACACAGGACAAACTGCTGTCTGATGCGGTGTCGCAGTGGAATATCGCTTTGATGCCGCAGGAGAACGCCCTGAAACCGGATGCATAGACAACAGCATTCTCAAACGGTTCTCAACAGGCTATGATTAGCCGCTGATTTTACCTACACCCTTTTTATGCCACTGTCGAGGTGTCCCATTTTTACCCGAGTAGCTAATTTTTGCCGGAAAGTCCTGAAGCGTGATGAAGAGGAAGCCCCAGCAGAGGTTGAACCAGAGCGTCTTATGACCATCATCCCTCGTGAAAGCCATACCATCTCACGTAAAGACATCAGCGAAAATGCCCTCAAAGTGCTCTATCGCCTCAATAAAGCCGGTTATGAAGCCTATCTGGTAGGCGGTGGCGTGCGCGATTTGCTACTGGGGCAAAAACCGAAAGATTTCGACGTGACGACCAACGCCACACCTGAGCAGATGCGCAAGCTGTTCCGCAACTGCCGTCTGGTCGGTCGCCGTTTCCGTCTGGCACACGTGATGTTTGGCCCGGAAGTGATCGAAGTTGCCACCTTCCGTGGACATCATCAGGCGGAAGAGATGGCTGAGGATCGCAACAGTTCGCAGCGTGCCCAGAGCGGCATGCTGCTGCGCGACAACATTTTCGGTTCGATTGAAGATGATGCTCAGCGCCGCGATCTCACCATCAACAGCCTCTACTACAGCGTGGCGGATTTCACCGTGCGTGACTACGTGGGCGGCATCAGCGATCTGGAACAGGGCATCATCCGCCTGATTGGCGATCCGGAAACCCGTTACCGCGAAGACCCGGTCCGTATGCTGCGCGTGGCGCGCTTTGCTGCGAAGCTTAATATGCGCATTGCGCCGGAAACGGCAGAGCCGATCCCGCGTCTGGCCTCGCTGCTGCGTGATATTCCACCGGCTCGCCTGTTTGAAGAGTCGCTGAAGCTGCTTCAGGCGGGCTACGGCTACAGCACCTATCTGAAGCTCTGTGAATATCAGTTGTTCCAGCCGCTGTTCCCGACGCTGGCGCGCAACTTCACGGAAAACAGCGACAGCCACATGGAGCGCATGCTGGCGCAGGTGCTGAAAAACACTGATAACCGCATTCAGAATGATATGCGCGTGAATCCGGCGTTTCTGTTTGCCGCGATGTTCTGGTATCCGCAGCTGGAAGCGGCAGAGCGTATTGCGCAGGAAAGTGGCCTGACCTACTTTGAAGCCTTTGCGATGGCGATGAATGATACGCTGGATGAAGCCTGCCGTGCGCTGGCGATTCCGAAGCGCATCACCTCGCTGATCCGCGATATCTGGCTGCTGCAGCTACGCATGTCGCGCCGTCACGGTAAACGCGCCTGGAAACTGATGGAGCATCCGAAATTCCGCGCCGCTTACGATCTGCTGGCGCTGCGGGCGGAAGTGGAAAATAACCCGGAACTGCTGCGTCTGAGCCAGTGGTGGGGCGAATTCCAGGTCGCCGCGCCGCCGCAGCAGAAAAACATGCTGAACAACCTCGGCGACGATCCGGTGCCGCGCCATAAGTCGCGTCGTCCGCGCCGCCGTTCTTCCGCGCCGCGTCGTGACAACCAGAACGCCTCATGACCCGGGTTTACCTGGCATTAGGCAGTAACCTGGCCGACCCGCTGCATCAGGTTGATGCAGCGCTTCGCGCCCTGGATGCGTTGCCGCAGACGCAGCGCATTGCCACCTCGCCCTTCTACCGCACGCCGCCCTATGGCCCGCCTGATCAGCCCGACTTCCTGAATGCCGCCGTGGCGCTGGAGACCGATCTCAGCGCAGAAGCGCTGCTGGACCACACCCAGCGGATTGAGCAGGAGCATGGCCGGGTGCGAAAGGCGGAGCGCTGGGGACCGCGCACGCTGGATATCGATCTGATGCTGTTTGGCGAGGCGGTAATCAACAGCGAACGCCTGACGGTGCCGCACTATGACCTGCTGAATCGGGCGTTTATGCTGGTGCCGCTGCTGGCGATTGCGCCGGATGTTCGCCTGCCGGATGGCCGCGCGCTCAGCACGATTCTGACCACGCTCGACAGCCGCAGCATCACCCTGTGGCCGCGCTGAGCAGACAAACACAACTCTCTGATTCCGCTCTCTGACGCTATCCAGTAAACTGCGCCCATCAGAATTCCTGAGTTGAGAGCGCCATGAAACCCACCACGATTTCACATCTGCGTCAGGCGAAAGCCAGCGGTAAAAAATTCGCGACGCTGACCGCCTACGATTTCAGTTTTGCCCGCCTGTTTGCCGATGAAGGCATTCAGGTGCTGCTGGTTGGCGATTCGTTAGGTATGACGATTCAGGGGCATGACTCAACGCTGCCGGTGACGGTCAGCGACATCGCCTATCACACCGCCGCCGTGCGCCGTGGCGCGCCGCAGGCGCTGCTGCTCGCTGACCTGCCCTTTATGAGCTATGCCACGCCGGCACAGACCTTTGACAACGCTGCGCAGCTGATGCGCGCCGGAGCCAACATGGTCAAACTGGAAGGCGGCAGCTGGCTGGCTGAAACCGTCCGGATGCTGACCGAGCGGGCGGTGCCGGTGTGTGGTCACCTGGGGCTGACGCCGCAATCGGTCAATATCTTTGGCGGTTATAAAGTCCAGGGGCGTGATGAAGCGGGAGCCGAGCAGCTGCTGGCCGACGCGCTGGCGCTGGAAGCCGCGGGTGCACAGCTGATGGTGCTGGAGTGTGTGCCGGTCTCGCTGGCCCGGCGGATCACCGCCGCCCTCACTATTCCGGTGATCGGCATTGGTGCCGGTAACGTCACCGATGGACAGATTCTGGTGATGCATGACGCCCTGGGCGTGACCGGCGGCCACATCCCTAAATTTGCCAAAAATTTCCTGGCGGAGAGCGGCGATGTTCGCGCGGCGATACGCCACTATATCGCTGAAGTTGAAGCCGGCACCTACCCGGCGGCCGAGCACAGTTTCCAGTAATTCGGGAGAGTCACCGTGTTGATCATTGAAACGCTGCTGATGCTGCGCCAGGAAGTCCGTCGCTGGCGTCAGCAGGGTAAACGTATTGCGCTGGTGCCGACCATGGGCAACCTGCATGAAGGGCATCTGACGCTGGTGGATGAGGCGCGGGCGCGCGGCGACATCGTGATTGTGTCGATCTTCGTGAATCCGATGCAGTTTGACCGGGCAGACGACCTGGCTCGCTATCCGCGCACGCTGCAGGAGGATTGCGAAAAGCTGAACCGCCATCAGGTGGATGTCGTCTTTGCCCCCTCTCCGGCTGAAGTCTATCCGCAGGGCGCGCAGAATCAGACCTTTGTTGAGGTGCCGGTGCTCTCCTCTCTGCTTGAGGGCGCGACCCGTCCGGGCCATTTTCGCGGCGTGGCCACCATCGTCAGCAAACTCTTTAATCTGGTGCAGCCCGACATTGCCTGTTTCGGTGAAAAGGATTTTCAGCAGCTGGCTATCATTCGTAAGATGGTGGCCGATATGGGCTTCGACATTGAAATTGTCGGCGTGCCTACCGTACGGGCTGCGGATGGTCTGGCGCTGAGTTCGCGCAACGGCTACCTGACGGCCGATGAGCGTCAGCTGGCCCCGGTGCTGAGCCAGGTGATGCGTCAGATGGCGACGCGGCTGGAAAACGGCGAGCGCCATGTTGAAGAGATTATCGAGGCGGCCAGTGAGGCGCTGGTCGCGCAGGGATTGCGTCCTGATGGCCTGGCGATCTGCGATGCGGAAACGCTGCAGCCGCTGACGGTGGACAGCCAGCGCGCTGTCGTGCTGATGGCCGCCTGGCTGGGCAATGCCCGCCTGATTGACAACCAAACCGTTGACCTGACGCTGTAAGCTCACCCGCTACAGATTACTTTATTTCTCTGACAAGGTTTCTGGCTATGATTCGCACTGTTCTGCAAGGCAAATTACACCGCGTGAAAGTGACGCAGGCGGACCTCAATTACGAAGGTTCCTGCGCAATCGATCAGGATTTCCTGGATGCTTCCGGCATTCTGCAATATGAAGCGATCGATATTTATAACGTCACCAACGGTCAGCGTTTTTCCACCTATGCTATCGCGGCTGAGCGTGGCTCAAAGATCATTTCGGTAAATGGTGCGGCCGCCCGCTGCGCCTGCCAGGGCGATATTTTAATTATCTGCTCCTATGTGCAGGTTGAAGATGCGGAAGCGCGTCAGTGGCAGCCTAAGGTCGCCTATTTTGAGGGTGACAACCAGATGAAGCGTCTGGCAAAAGCGCTGCCGGTACAGATCGCCTGATAAAAAAAGGGCCGCCCGTGATACGGACGGCCCTTTTTCTTTACGGTTATTTCCGTTAAACCGGTTTGGCCGCCAGCGGCTTCGACGGTTTTTTCATCGTAAAGAGGAAATTAAACCAGCCACGCTTTCTCATCAGGCAGAGCGTCCAGGGTAACGCCAGCGCCACCAGGAAAGCTGAAATAAACTTCAGATCGTTAACCCAGGCGGACGGGCTTTCAAATTTCACAATCTTACTGAAGAACTGAATCGCCAGATAATGCGACAGGTAAAAGACGATAGAATTGACGCCGATATAATAAACCAGTTCAGACTTCAGCTTCAGCGCAATCCAGACAAAGAACGGAACCGACAGCAGTGCCAGCGGTGAGAGTAATGCCTGCGAATGACGATCCAGCACAAAAATATTCAGGCAGGAGAGCAGCGCAAAACTGGCCACCGAAATGAGCAGGGTCGGACCGTGCTGCACTTTCTCCGCGATATCCACCTGCTTTCTCACCACGTAATCGCCCAGATAGAAGAAAACAAACAGATAAAGGGATTTATTAATGTGGCTGTTATCGAAACTGGCAAACACGCCGTCCGGGTCAATGGCTGGCAGTGCCCAGCTCAGCGCCATACAGATGCCGAACACCAGCAGGAACGGCAGATGGCGGGCAAAGATAATTACAATAAAGAAGATAAACAGCGAATGCAGGAACCAGGTCATATCGCCGCCACCGGTCAGGTGAGAGAGAATAATATTCATCGGCGATTGCGGCGTATTGGCCATTGAGCTGAACAGAATTTTCAGCCCGCCATAAACCGCCACCCAGACCACAAACGGATAGAGAATACTGCGCACCTTGTTATTAAAAAAAGGACCCAGGCCTTTTCTTAATCCGGCATCGACAAATAAGCCCGACACAAAAAACATCAGCCCCAGCCTTACCGGTGCCAGCATCTCATTTAGCAGGCTGCTGAAGGCGGTAAAATGACCGGCATTGTTATGGACAGCGATAGTACTGTGCAAAAAAATGATTGCGAGAATACTCAATCCCCGCAGATTGTCGATCCACGTTATACGATTCATCTTTTCCTGCCTTTGATTAAAAACTGGCCCTGAATGTGCGACCATTCTTCTTATTACAGACACTCCATTCCCGCCCTTTCGTCCCTGAGCAGAGGAATAACCTTATTCGGCGGTATTCTGATCACTCGCGCTGAAATAAACAACAGTCGGGGCTTAAGGCTAATCTTAAAAAAAATTTAACAGTGGAGAATCATTAAGATAGAAACCGGTTCCACTTTAATATCAGATAATGCTTAGGGTTATTTTTTATCAGGAGGGTGAAAAAGGCGGCTATTTCCCGCAATCGCGTGAAAAAAGAGAGGCGGAACAGAAGAAAGGATCGTTTTTTAAGGCCAGTGACAACCGGAAAAGGCGGCTATTTTTTATCCACAATAAAAAAGCCACGCGCGTTTCGCTGCGTGGCTTCGGTAAAGGTTTCGTCAGGTGCGTAATCCGCGTCCGCGCTGAATCAGCGCATAGACCAGCCCGTAAAAGACCAGAATAAACGCGATCAATACCGAAAGCGTAAAGGCCAGCGGCACGTCATTAATGCCCAGGAAGCCATAGCGGAACCCGCTGATCATATAGACGATGGGGTTCAGCTTCGAAACGGCCTGCCAGAATGGCGGCAGCAGACTCAGCGAATAGAACACGCCACCCAGATAGGTCAGCGGCGTCAGCACAAAGGTCGGGATCAGGCTGATATCGTCAAAGGTCCGGGCAAACACGGCGTTCAGCAGACCGGCCAGTGAAAACAGAATCGCGGTCAGCAGCAGCGTCACCGCCACCATCGTCCAGGAGTGAACGTGAAACGGCACGAAGAAGAGCGAAATGGCCGTGACCAGAACCCCGACGCAGACGCCACGCGCCACGCCGCCGCCGACATACCCCGCAATAATGATGTGGGTCGGCACCGGCGCGACCAGCAGCTCTTCAATGTTGCGCTGGAATTTGGCACTGAAGAATGAGGATGCGACGTTAGCATAGGCGTTGGTAATTACCGCCATCATGATCAATCCCGGCACGATAAACTGCATATAGCTGAAGCCGTGCATCTCACCAATGCGTGACCCGATCAGGTTACCGAAGATGATGAAATAGAGCGTCATGGTGATCACCGGCGGCACCAGCGTCTGGATCCAGATGCGGGCAAAACGGTTAATCTCTTTGGCCCAGATACTTTTCAGCGCCACCCAGTACAAATGTGTCATGCTTTTGCTCCTGTTTTTCCCTGCGTCGTCAGGCCAACGAACAGCTCTTCCAGACGGTTCGCTTTATTTCGCATACTCAGTACCTGCACCCCCTGCGCACTCAGCTGGCTGAAGACGCTGTTCAGCCCCTGCTCACGCAGTACTTCCACCTCCAGCGTGGAGGTATCCGTCAGGCGATACTGGAATCCTTCCAGCGCGGGCAGCGGACTGCGCGGCGCCAGATCGAGGATAAAGGTTTCTGATTTCAGCTTGGACAGCAGCCCTTTCATCGAGGTGTTTTCCACCAGCTCACCGCTCTGGATGATGCCGATGTTGCGGCACAACATCTCCGCCTCTTCCAGATAGTGGGTGGTGAGAATGATGGTGGTGCCTTTGGCATTCAGATCTTTCAGGAACCCCCACATTGAGCGCCGCAGTTCGATATCGACCCCCGCCGTCGGCTCATCCAGAATCAGCAGTTTGGGCTCATGCATCAGCGCGCGGGCGATCATCAGACGGCGTTTCATCCCGCCGGAGAGCATGCGCGCCCGTTCACTGCGTTTTCCCCACAGATCGAGCTGTTTCAGGTACTTCTCCGCCCGCTGATTGGCCTCACGCCGTCCGACGCCGTAGTAACCCGCCTGGTTAACGACGATCTGCATCACCGTCTCAAACGGGTTAAAGTTAAACTCCTGTGGCACCAGGCCGAGCTGGCGCTTGGCATTCACCACATCTTTTTGCAGGTCGTAGCCAAACACCCGCACGCTGCCGCCGGACTTATTGACCAGCGAACTGATAATCCCGATGGTGGTGGATTTACCGGCACCGTTTGGCCCCAGCAGCGCATAAAAGTCACCCGCTTCAACGTTAAGATCGATGCCCTTCAGCGCCTGTACGCCGCCGGGATAGGTCTTGGTCAGCTGAGAAAGTTCCAGTGCATATGTCATTCTGCATCCATACCCTGTTTTGGTGGCATCGTAATGCCGTTTAAATTTAGTCAGCCCTGGCATATAGTACGCGCGCGCACCTTGCGCAGTAACCGGTCGCTCAACGCCATGACAGACATTAACACCCTGATCAGTAACAACCGCGAATGGTCAAAATTACTGATTGAAGAAGATCCCGGCTTTTTTGAGCGGCTCGCCCAGGCACAAAAACCGCGCTTCCTGTGGATCGGCTGCTCAGACAGTCGTGTTCCTGCCGAACGCCTGACCGGACTGGAACCGGGCGAACTCTTTGTTCACCGCAACGTCGCCAATCTGGTGATCCACACCGATCTGAACTGTCTGTCCGTGGTGCAGTACGCTATTGAAGTGCTGGAAGTTGAACACGTCATCGTGTGCGGCCACTACGGCTGCGGCGGCGTGCAGGCCGCGATGGATAACCCGGAGCTGGGGTTGATCGACAACTGGCTGCTGCACATCCGCGACCTCTGGTACAAGCATAGCGTGTTGCTGGGGGAACTCCCGCCGGATAAGCGCCTGGACAAACTGTGTGAAATCAACGTGATTGAACAGGTCTATAACCTGGGACACTCGACCGTAGTGCAATCTGCCTGGAAACGCGGGCAGAAAGTCTCACTGCACGGCTGGGTTTACGGCATTCAGGACGGCTGCCTGCGTAACCTTGATGTCACGGCAGACAGCCGGGAGATCCTGGAACAGCGCTACCGCAACGGCATCGCCAGTCTGCAGATGAAGGTCGAAGCCTGAACCGATCGCGGCGCAAAACGCGACATAGCCTACACCAGTCGGAGGGTGCAGGCCTTGGAAGAATGTGCGGTTATGTGCTGTCAGGATTCCAGCGGCACCACTTTGCCGATGTAAGGCAGATGGCGATAGTGCTGGGCGTAGTCGATACCAAAGCCCACCACAAATTCATCGGGAATGGCGAAGCCAACATACTCAACGTTAACCTCGACTTCGCGGCGTTCAGGCTTATCCAGCAGGGTGCAGATCGCCAGTGATTTTGGCTGACGCAGCTGCAGGATCTCCCGCACTTTGCTCAGGGTGTTGCCGGAGTCAATGATATCTTCGACGATCAGCACATCCTTGCCGCGAATGTCCTCGTCCAGATCTTTCAGGATTTTCACATCACGTGAGCTGGACATGCCGCTGCCGTAGCTGGAGGCGGTCATAAAATCGACTTCATGCGGCACCTCAATGGCGCGACACAGGTCAGCCATGAACATGAATGAGCCGCGCAGCAGCCCCACCAGCACCATATCGCTGCCGCTGTCGCGGTAGTGATCGGTAATCTCTTTGCCCAGTTCAGCGATGCGCGTGGCGATTGCCTGTTCAGGGATCATCACTTCAACAGTGTGTTTCATTGCGTTCAGCCCGGTTACGTCAGAAAAGCCCCGAAGTCTATCACAGACGCCGCCGCGTCGGCTGCGCCGCAGCGCAGGCAAACGATTACGTCGCGAAAATTGTTCACGGTCGTCTGCGGCTGGCTCAAATGCGCATTACCTTAGAACATTACGGCATTTACCAGCATGATTCGCTGCATGGTAGCCTTTATCCAACATATCGTTACCCTACTCGCGCCGCAGGCCGGAGATCACAATGACTTCACCTTCAAGCAAGAAAACGCATATCGGCGACAGGCCGCTGCACCCTGAAACGCAGATGCTGAACTATGGCTACGATCCCCGCCTGTCAGAAGGCGCGGTGAAGCCGCCGGTCTTTCTGACCTCCACCTTTGTCTTCGACAGCGCCGAAGAGGGACGCGATTTCTTCGATTACGTCTCCGGCCGGCGCGAGCCGCCAGAGGGCAAATCGGGCGGGCTGGTCTACTCCCGCTTTAACCACCCTAACAGCGAAATCGTGGAGGATCGGCTGGCCGTCTATGAGCAGGCGGAGAGCTGTTCGCTCTTCTCCTCCGGCATGGCCGCTATCGCCACCACCATGCTGACCTTTGCCCGTCCCGGCGAGGTGATCCTGCACTCCCAGCCGCTGTATGGCGGCACCGAAACCCTGCTCAGCAAGACGCTGCACAATCTGGAGATTGGCGCGGTCGGCTTCAGCGACGGCAATGATGAGGCCAGAGTGCGTGAAGCGGCACAGCAGGCGATGGCGCAGGGCCGCGTGGCGATCATCCTGATTGAAACCCCGGCGAATCCCACCAACAGCCTGGTCAACATTCGTCTGATGGCGCGTATCGCTGATGAGATTGACCAGCAGCAGGGCTCCCGACCCATTATCGCCTGTGACAACACGCTGCTCGGCCCGCTGTTCCAGCAGCCGCTGACCCTGGGCGCGGATCTCTCGCTCTACTCGCTGACTAAATATGTGGGGGGACATTCGGACCTGATTGCGGGGGCGGCGATGGGCAGCAAAGCACTGATGGCAAAAGTTCGCGCCCTGCGCAGCGCCATCGGCACCCAGCTGGACCCGCACTCAAGCTGGATGCTCAGCCGATCGCTGGAAACGTTGTCGCTGCGCATGGAAAAGGCCTGGCAGAATGCGGAAGCCGTGGCGGCGTTTCTGCGCGATCACCCGAAAGTGGCGAAGCTGCACTGGCTGCCCTATCTCGACGCGGAGAGCGCCGAGGGCAAAACGTATCGCGAGCAGTGCAGCGGCGCCGGTTCGACCTTCTCGTTCGATATCGTCGGCGGCCAGCCTGCGGCGTTCCGTTTCCTCAACGCGCTGTCGCTGTTCAAGCAGGCGGTGAGTCTGGGCGGCACCGAGTCGCTGGCCAGCCATCCGGGCAGCACCACCCACTCCGGCGTGCCGCAGGCGGTGCGTCAGCGAATCGGTATCACTGACGCCACGGTGCGGCTGTCGATTGGCATTGAGAACGCGGGCGACCTGATTGAAGATGTGAAGCTGGCGCTGGAGCAGGCGTAATCAGCTCACGGTAAAGCCCAGCATCATGCCGGTATCTTCATGCTCCAGCAGATGACAGTGGGCCATATAAGCGTGTTCGGCGGCGGCGACATAGTTGAAGCGCACCAGCACTTCACTGCGCCAGCCGTCGACATTGACCATATCTTTCCAGCCCTGCCGATGGAGTGCCGGCGGTTTGCCATTCTCGGAGAGAATGCGGAACTGCGTGCCGTGAATATGAAACGGATGCAGCATCGCATCGCCTTCGCCGGAGATCGTCCACTTCTCATAGTCACCCAGCTTCACCGCAAACGACGGTTTCGTCATATCAAACGCCTGACCGTTGATTTTATTGCCGTTTCGGAAATCATAACCCGCTGGCTGCGCCATACCCGCCATACCGTGCATGCTGTGATCCATCGGCGCGGCGGATGAGCCGTGCGCCTGCGCCATCGCCGGATGGTCGCCCGTCTCCCCGGCTTTGCCCTGCCTCTGCGGCATCGCGTGATGCCCGCCTTTGCCCATCGCTTTCTCGCCATAGCGCTGCATCAGCGCCTGCATCCCCTGCTGGTCCAGCTGCGGATCCATCATCAGCTGCAGCCAGCGGGTGTGCAGCCCCTCTGTCGCGGGCAGAGCGGGTAGCGTCGCCAGCCGATCCGGCAGCGTGGCGCTGGCCATCACCCGCAGCGGCAGGATCTGCACCAGCGGCAGCGGCTGATCGAATGGCGGCAGCGTCATCCCCATCTGATCGGTGGGCAGCGTCACCAGATCAAAGGCTTTGCCGTCGGAGGTGTCGATCATCACCTCAAAGCGCTCGCCTGGCAGGATCGGCAGCGCCTCGACGCTGACCGGCTCCGCCAGCAGACCGCCGTCGCTGGCGATCACATAGAGAGGACGTTTATCACTGGCGGCAACGTGCAGCGACCGGGCATTACAGCCGTTGAGCAGGCGCAGACGCAGCCAGCCGCGCGGCACCGCATGCTGCGGATAGTGCGCCCCGTTAGTCAGCATCATGTCACCAAACCAGCCTACCGCCGCGCGCATCACGTCGAGCTGATAGTCGATATGGCGGCCATCCTGAGTCAGCTGCTTATCCTGAAAAATCAGCGGCACATCATCCACGCCCCACTGCACAGGCAGCCGCAGTGTGCCGCTCTCTTTATCTTCCAGCAGGATCAGGCCCGCCAGCCCCTGCGCCACCTGATGCCCGGTTTTGGCGTGCAGATGAGGGTGATACCAGCAGGTTGCGGCGGGCTGATCGGGCGTGAAGGAGACCTGACGCGAGCCGCCGGGGGCTATCGCCGCCTGCGGTCCGCCATCCACCGCGCCAGGGATTTCCAGCCCGTGCCAGTGCAGCGTGGTCGCTTCGCTGAGCCGGTTATGAATGTTCACCGTCACCGGCTGGCCGCGCTGTAGCCGCAGTACCGGCCCCAGCAGGCTGCCGTTGTAGCCCCAGGTCGGCACCGCTTTGCCGTTCCACTGCGTGCTCCCCTGCATCGCGGTGAGGCTGTATGTGCCTCTGGCGTCGGGTTCCAGCAGAGAGGGAATCGGCAGCAGCGGACGGGGTGCCGCCATCAGCGAACGGCTCCAGAGCGGTAACGCTCCGGCTGCACTCAGTGCGGCGGTGAGTTTCAGGAAGTGGCGACGTTGCATGGTGATCATCCTTGTGGCATCAGAGCGCACAGCCTAAACCCTGACCTTATGGGAAGGTCAAGCGCTACCCGTGAGAATCTGACGAAAAAAGGCGACGCAGCGGCTCACCACGGCAAATTAATCGAAAACCTGAGAGCAACTGTGCTAACGTCATTAACAATATCCATTGAAGAGAACGACTATGAAGCAAAGCATCAAGATCCTGCTGCTGACGGGACTCCTTGGCTTCTCCTCCACCAGTTTTGCCCTGAGTGAATCCGAAGCGGAAGATCTGGCGGATCTCACGGCGGTTTTCGTCTATCTGAAAAATGATTGTGGCTATCAGGATCTTCCGGACGCGCAGATTCGCAAAGCGCTGGTCTTTTTTGCTCAGCAGAACCGCTGGGATTTAAGCAACTACAGCAACTACAACATGAAAGCGCTGGGCGAAGAGAGCTATCGCGACCTCAGCGGCATCGCCATCACCAACGACAAAAAGTGCAAGTCTCTGGCCCGCGATTCACTGAGCCTGCTGGCTTACGTCAGGTAACGCCCCCGCCCTCTGCTGCCGGACATTTGACCGTGCAACCACGGTCAGTGTTAGCTATGATGTGCCGCCCATCTTCATGGCGACATCAGAGGAGAGCACCATGGCCCACAATGAAACGTGGCATGAAACCCTTCATGCCGGTTTTGGCCAGTATTTTACGGTAGACAAAGAGCTGTACCGTGAAAAGACTGCGCATCAGGATTTAATCATTTTCGAAAATGCCGCGATGGGTCGCGTCATGGCGCTGGACGGTGTGGTTCAGACGACCGAGCGTGACGAATTTATCTATCATGAAATGATGACTCACGTTCCCCTGCTGGCGCACGGCGCCGCGAAGAGCGTGCTGATCATTGGCGGTGGTGACGGTGCGATGCTGCGTGAAGTATCGCGTCATTCGCAGATCGAAAAGATTACCATGGTGGAGATCGATGCGGGCGTCGTGACCTTTTGCCGCCAGTACCTGCCGAACCACAGCGCAGGCGCCTACGACGATCCGCGCTTTACGCTGGTGATCGATGACGGGGTAAACTTCGTCAATCAGACGCAGGAAAAATTCGATGTGATCATCTCCGACTGTACCGATCCGATTGGTCCGGGCGAGAGTCTGTTCACCTCTGAATTTTATGCCGGCTGCAAAGCGGCCCTTAATGAAAATGGCATCTTTGTGGCACAGAATGGCGTCTGTTTCCTGCAGCAGGATGAGGCGGTAAACAGCCATCGCAAGCTGGGTCACTACTTTGCGGATGTCAGCTTCTATCAGGCCGCGATCCCGACCTACTACGGCGGCATCATGACGTTTGCCTGGGCGAGCGACAATCCGGCGCTGCGCCACCTGGATACCGCCACGCTACAGGCGCGTTTCGAGGCCGCTGGCCTGGCCTGCCGTTACTACACGCCAGCCATCCATACCGGCAGCTTTGCCCTGCCACAATATCTGTTGAATGCGCTGTCTGCCGCGTGCTGACAGCACATTTCTAAGGGGGTGAATGAAATTGCAAAAGCTAAAACTACATGGCTTCAACAACCTGACGAAAAGCCTGAGTTTTTGTATTTACGATATCTGCTATGCGAATACTGAAGCTGAACGCGATGGGTACATCGCCTATATCGATGAACAATATAACGCGAATCGCCTGACGGAGATCCTGACCGAGACCTGCTCCATCATCGGTGCCAACGTGCTGAACATCGCGCGTCAGGATTATGAGCCGCAGGGAGCCAGCGTCACGATTCTGGTCAGCGAAGAGCCGATCGATCCGAAAGATATCGATAACTCAGAACATCCGGGTCCCCTGCCCAACTCGGTGGTGGCCCATCTGGATAAGAGCCATATCTGCGTGCACACCTACCCGGAGAGCCACCCTGAAGGCGGACTCTGCACGTTCCGCGCGGATATTGAAGTCTCAACCTGTGGCGTGATCTCACCGCTGAAAGCGCTGAACTACCTGATCCACCAGCTGGAGTCAGACATCGTCACCGTCGATTACCGGGTACGCGGCTTTACCCGTGACGTGAAAGGGATGAAGCACTTTATCGACCACGAGATTAATTCGATTCAGAACTTCATGTCTGAGGATATGAAGGCGATGTATGACATGGTGGATGTGAACGTCTATCAGGAAAACATCTTCCACACCAAGATGTTGCTGAAAGAGTTTGAACTGAAGCACTACCTGTTTAACACCCGTCCGGAAGATCTCAGCCCGCAGGAGCACAAACGCATCACCGACCTGCTGTGGAAAGAGATGCGTGAGATCTACTACGGCAGAAACATCCCTTCTGTCGGTCTGAAGACGCTGTAATCACCCGGCGCGCAGCGTTACCGGCGGTAACCTGCGCGTGCTGTCTCTCAGGCCGTCAGCGCGAGCGCAATGCCGCACTCGCGCAGCGTGCGGCAGACCGCGTCCTCTAAACCGCTGTCCGTCACCACATCGGTCAACTCATCCAGCGGTGCCGCGCAGAACAGCGACCAGGAACCATATTTGCTGCTGTCCGCCAGCAGAACCCGGCGAGCCGCATTGGCCAGCAGGTCATGTTTCAGCCCCGCTTTCTCCTCGGTCGGCGTGGTGATGCCGCGCTCCAGGCTCCAGGAGTTACAGCTGACGAAAGCGATATCGGGATTGATGCTGCGCAGCAACCGGCGTCCATGTTCCCCCACGCAGGACTGACTGGAGTCATCAATCCGCCCGCCGATAATCGTCACTTCAATCTGCTTAAATTCCGACAGAAACAGCGCAATGTGCAGATCGGCCGTGATCACCCGCAGCGGCAGATGTGTCAGCTGACGCGCCAGTTCCAGCATGGTGGTGCCGGCATCCAGCACGATGGCATCGCCTGCCCGGACAAAGCTGGCGGCGCACTCCGCAATGGCCTGCTTCTCCGCCAGGTGACGCTGCATCTTCTCCAGGGTGGTCGGCTGGGCGGGAATAAACCGATTCAGGGTGACACCACCGTGACTGCGGCTGATCACGCCCTCTTTATCCAGCTTGATCAAATCACGGCGAATCGTGGCGGGTGAGGCGGAGATCGCACTGACCAGTTGCTCAACAGTCACCAGATTATGGCTTTTCAGATAATCCATAATCTGGTCAAGACGGCTCTGTCCCTTCATATTTCCCTATGCGAGCTGCATCGCGAGTTTGATAGAGATCGCCATGCTCTCAGACTTCGCTTTACCTGTCCAGGCGATATCAAAGGCGGTGCCGTGGTCCGCAGAGGTGCGGATAAACGGCAGGCCGGCGGTAATGTTGACGCCGTCATAGAAGCCCAGCAGCTTCAGCGGGATATGCCCCTGATCGTGGTACATCGCGACCACCATGTCATAGTGC
This sequence comes from Pantoea sp. GM_Pan_3, assembly GCF_026541045.1. Lineage (NCBI taxonomy): Bacteria > Pseudomonadati > Pseudomonadota > Gammaproteobacteria > Enterobacterales > Erwiniaceae > Pantoea > Pantoea sp. GM_Pan_3. Next base: position 74,882 of record NZ_JALNVA010000002.1, read on the forward strand.
CCCTCCTGGCATTGCAGGAACACCGTGTCCGGCGGGCACGGCCCGGCGACATCAATCCCCTGCGCTTTCATCGCCTGAATGGCAGGTGCAACGGTGGTGATCTCCTCATCGCCAAACAGCCCGTTCTCTCCGGCATGGGGATTGACGCCCGCCACGGCGATGCGCGGAGCCTGATAACCGACGCGCCGCAGGAAAGTGTCCGCCATACCAATGACCGTTTTAATGCGCGACTGGTTCAGCGTGTCGAGGAACTTACGTAGTGCAATGTGGGTGGTGACGTGAATCACCTTCAGCTTATCGGTGTAGAGCACCATGGCGTAATCCCGGGTGTCAGTGAGGTGGGCCAGCAGCTCCGTGTGCCCCGGATAGAGATGGCCGGCCGCATGCATCGCCTCTTTGTTCAGCGGCGCGGTGGCAATCGCCTGCACGTCGCCCGCCAGCGCCAGCGCCGTAGCACGTTTCACACAGCGCCACGCCAGATCGCCCGCCTCTTTCTGCACCACGCCGGGTTTCAGCGCGTCGGGGTCAGCCAGCGGCTCGTCAATCACGTTGATGATGCCCGGAGCAAAGCGTGCATCCTGCACCCGGTCAAGAACCCGCAGCTCGGCCTGGGGCGTAATGTTCATCGCCAGAATGCGGCGCAGCGTACTGGCGCAGCCAATCACTACGGCAGGAATGCCATTCAGCTCACCTTCAGAGAGCGATTTAATGATGATTTCCGGACTGATGCCCGCCGGGTCGCCCATGGTGATCGCAATAATTTTACTCACTCGACTTCTCCTCAATAAAATCAATGGCTGCTACCAGGGTGTTTTCATCACCAAAGCCACCCGCTTTGGTCATCACCGGCAGAGTAAATTCACTGTTAAGCAGAGCCCCGTGCGGCACACAGCCCGCCACCAGACCCTGAATGGTAAAGCCGCTGGCACCCAGTGCCCGGGCGACGGCCATCGCCACATCCCCTCCCGACAGATAGAGCGCATGCGGCTGCGCAGTGCGGCAGAGCCGGTAGGTGATCTCGCCGAGAAACTGACAGATCGCCTCCCCCAGCTGCTGGCGCGTCATGCTGAAGTGCTGACAGAGCTGCGCAATCTCGTGCCGCTGCGCCTCGTGCTGGCAGGTGGTGATCACCGTATGGCGACCGGCCCGCAGTGCCGCAGCCGCCTCGTCGATCCAGCGATCCCGATCGGGCCAGGCGGGCTGCCGGAACAGCTGCCGGATATCGACATCCACTCTCGCGGCGTCACGCTGGCTGAGCAGCGTGGCAACCTGCTGCTGCCCGCTCTCGCTCATCGATCCCACCACCGCCAGCACCGGCCGGGGCGTTCGCACCCGGAGCGCGGCACCCAGCGCATCGCTTAATCCGGCGGCACCGACCAGCAGCGGCGTCTCGCGCAGCCGCGCAGCCGCGGCGATCAGTCGCGCCAGGTCCGCCCCGGTTTCGGCATCCACCACGACGATGCCGTGCGCCGCCGCCAGCACCGCATCAAGCCGGTCGCTGCGCAGCGTGGCAAGATCGAGCACGCTGCCGGCGATCTGCATCTGTTCAAGAACGCTGGCGCTGGCGATCGGGGTTTTCGGATCGCTGGCAAATTCGGTGTCCGTGAGCAGACGCTGATGGACCCGGACGTGACCTCCGCACGTGGTGCGGCCCAGTCGGGGCACCGCCGGTGCAACCAGCGCCAGCGTTTTCGCACTGGCCTTCAGTGCCGCCGCCGTTTCAGCGCCGATATTGCCGCGCAGCGTGGAGTCGATCTTTTTGAACAGCCAGCCGTGCTGAAACTGCGCCGCGAAGTGCCGCACCGCCTGCGTAACGCGCTCTGCCGCCTGGGTGGCGCTGATCGCCCGACTCTCCGTGCTGACGACCAGCACATCTGCCGTCTCTGGCAACGCGCCCTGGGTGTCGAACAGCACCTGAACGCCTGCGCCGGCCTGCGCCAGTCCGCTTCCCGCATCGTTGGCACCGGTAAAGTCATCGGCGATGACCAGTACCGGCGTTTTCCATAATGATGAGCCCATCCTCACTCCTGTCAGGCGATTACCGCTGCCATTGATTATATTCAATCATAATTGATTATATGTGAGCAACTTCAAATTAATCGAAATCGATATGCCCTATAAAATGAGCCATACAGAGTGACTGACCTCGCATTGAGATGAGCAAAGTTAATCATCTGCTCAGACGCGATCGATATAAGGGTATGAAATGAACATTAACAGCACGGTGATCAGCGGCTATCAGGCGTTAAACGACATGCGCTATCTGCTGGAGGGGGTTTCATCCGCGGTAGTGGTAACTGACCGGAACATTGAAGCGATTCCGGCTGTGCAGGCGCTGCTGGGGCAACTCCGGGAGCAGATCCCCCACATCAGCGTGGTGAACAGTGTTCCCCCCGAGCCGAGCCAGCATGATGTGGCCGCCCTTCTTGCCGCACTCACGTCACGCAGGGCTGACATGGTGATCGGTATCGGCGGTGGCAGCGTGCTGGATGTGGCAAAGCTGCTGTCGGTGCTGTGCGTGGATGCGGCCCCGTCGCTGGAAGCCCTGCTGGCGGGGGAGAAACCGCAGCACCGCACCCGCTCCATGCTGATTCCGACCACCGCGGGTACCGGCTCAGAAGCCACGCCCAATGCGATTCTGGCGATCCCGGAGAAGGAGACCAAAGTCGGCATTATTTCCCCGATTATGCTGCCCGATGTCGTCGCGCTGGTGCCGGAACTCACCACCAGCATGCCCGCACACATCGCCTCCTCAACCGGTATTGATGCCCTCTGCCACCTGATCGAGTGCTTTACCGCCTGCGTCGCCAATCCGGTCAGCGATAACTATGCGCTGATCGGGATGAAGAAGCTGTTCGCCAATCTCGAAACCACTCTGCGGGAGCCGGAGAATCTGCAGGCACGACTGGAGATGTTGTGGGCCTCTTATTATGGCGGCGCGTCGATTGCCCATGCCGGCACGCATCTGGTGCACGCCCTCTCCTACCCGCTCGGCGGCAAATATCATCTGCCGCACGGCGTGGCGAATGCCATTCTGCTGGCCCCCTGCATGCGCTTTGTCCGTCCGGCGGCGGTGAGTAAATTCGCTCAGGCCTATGACCTGCTGCCTGATGCTGACCACCGTTTAAGTGATGAAGCGAAATCCCATGCGCTGGTCGACTACTTCACCGCACTGGTGGCGCGTCTGCAGCTGCCTGCCAGTCTGGAAGCGCTGGGCATCGGCCCGGATCACCTGCCCTATCTGGTGGAAGCCGCGCTCGACGTGCAGCGCCTGATGAAAAATGTCCCGATGGCGGTCACCGCTGACGATGTGCGCGCGGTCTATCTGACCCTGTTTCCTTCCTGCCAGGCGTAATGAGGATTGTCATGAATAAGAAAATAAGCGGCGTACTGACTGCCATCGTCACCACCTTCGATCGTGACGGCGCTTTTGATCCGGTGAGACAGCGTGAGCAGGTCAGACGACAGCTCCGGGCCGGTAACGGCATCTTCTGCGGCGGCACCAACGGCGAATTCTTTGTGCTGAACGAGCAGGAAAAGCTCGCCGTCACCGCCACCTGCGTGGATGAAGTCAGCGGCCGCGCGGCGGTGGTGGCGCATATCGGCGAAATCTCGACGCGTGAAACGATCCGGCTCGGCACACAGATCGCCCGCCTGGGCGTGGATGCCGTCTCCGCGATCACCCCCTGGTTTGTGCCGCTGAAACAGCAGGAGCTTATCGATCACTACCGGCGCGTGGCTGACGCGCTGACGGTGCCGCTGTTCCTCTACAACATCCCGGCGCGCACCGGCAATACGCTGCAGCCGGAGACGGTGCGCACGCTGGCCGCCCATCCCAACATCATCGGCATCAAAGATTCGGCGGGCAGTTATGACAGCCTGCGCGGCTTCCTGCAGGCCACCGCCGACTGTGACGGTTTTGATGTGCTGAATGGCCCCGACTCGCTGATCCATCAGGGGTTTGTTGAGGGCTGCTCCGCCGCCATTTCCGGGCTGGCCAACGTGGCCCCGGAGGCGATTAACGCTATCTGGGCGCGCTTCGCTGCCGGCGATATTGCCGGTTCGCAGCAGGCTCAGGAGAACGTCACCGGTCTGCGCACGGCGCTCTACAGCATCGGTTTCTCACCGGCCGCCGTGAAAAAAGCGGTCAGCCTGCTGGGCTTTGAGGTGGGCGAAAGCCGCTATGCGGTGCAGTTCAGCGCCGAAGAGCAGCAGCAGATCCGTCAGATCGTCACCCACTACCTGCAATAAACGCCATCGCCTTTGTCTCCTACCGGCCAGATGAGAACGAACCTGATGGTCGCCATCTGCCAGCACAATCGAGGTTATGATGAACGCATTTTCAACTGAGAGCACCTTACTGATCGTAGGCATGGTGGTCGCCTATATCCTGTTCACCACCTGGCTGACCTGGCGGCTGCGCAGTAAAAGCAGCGGTGACTTTATGGAAGGCTCCCGCGCCATGCCCGCCTTTATCGTCGGCATCATGCTGATGTCGGAATATATCGGGGCAAAATCCACGATCGGCACTGCGCAGGCCGCCTTTGAAAATGGCTTCGCCGCTTCCTGGTCAGTGATCGGCGCGGCGATTGGCTTCCCGCTGTTTGGTCTGATCCTGGTGAAGCGCATCTACAACACCGGTAAGATCACCATCTCCGGGGCGATTGCCGAAAAATATGGCAGTTCGACCAAAAACATCATTTCGCTGATCATGATCTATGCGCTGCTGCTGGTGAACGTCGGCAACTACATCAGCGGCGCGGCGGCGATCTCTACCGTGCTGAAGATCGACCTGACCCAGGCGGCCTTTATTACCGCGGTGGTGAGTACCTTCTACTTCGCGTTTGGCGGCATGAAAGGAGTGGCCTGGGTGACGCTGCTGCACAGCGCCATTAAGTACATCGGGATCCTGATTATCCTCTACGTGGCGCTGAAGATGACCGGCGGCGTGGCTCCGATGATCGAGAAAATGCCCGCCTTCTACTGGACGTGGGATGGTCACGTCGGGGCCAGTACCATTGTGGCCTGGCTGATCGGAACCGTGGGCTCGATCTTCTGCACCCAGTTTGTGATCCAGGCGATCTCCTCGACCAAAGATGTCAAATCCGCTAAGCGTGCCACGTGGGTCGCCTTCTTCTTCTGCCTGCCTATCGGCCTGGCGATGGCACTGATCGGCGTGGCGGCGAAGTTTGCCCATCCCGATATCAAGAGCCTCTATGCGCTGCCGGTGTTTCTGCAGGATATGTCCCCCTGGCTGGCTGGCATCGTGACGACCTCGCTGGTGGCCTCGATTTTCGTCAGCGTCGGCACCGTGGCGCTGGCCATCGCCTCGCTGGTGGTGAAAGATTTTTATGTTCCTTACCGTCACCCTACGCCAGAGCGCGAGTTCAAAGTGACGCGCTGGTTCTCGATTGCCATCGGCTTCTTTCCGCTGCTGTTTGTGCTGTTCTTCCCGGAAGTGCTGAAGCTCTCCTTCTTTACCCGCGCGATTCGCCTGTCGATCACCGTCGTGGCGATCATGGCGTTCTATCTGCCGTGGTTTAAGAGCACACGCGGCGCTAACGCCGGTCTGATTGGTTCCTGTCTGGTCACCTCCGTCTGGTTCCTGATGGGGAATCCGTTTGGCATCGATAATATGTATGTGGCGCTGGCCACGCCGGCGATCATTATGGTGATTGATCGCTGCATCCCGTCACGCCAGTCTCAGCCTCAACCGCAACGCAATGCACAAAAGAGTGGAGCCTAATATGACTCAGGAAACCGTCACCGCCGAACGTACCGGTCAGCTTGCGCCGCATCCGCAGGATAGCGCGCAGCAGGTTGCGATGCTGCCCTCCTCCTGCCCGCAAAACCATGCGGCTAACCTGCTGCCGCTGCCGGATGGCGATCTGCTCTGCGTCTGGTTTGGCGGCACCCAGGAGGGGATCGCCGATATCTCTGTCTGGTGTTCACGGCTGCAGAAAGGCAGCGATCGCTGGAGTGAGGCGCAGAAACTCTCTGAGGATCCGACGCGGTCCGAGCAGAATCCGGTGCTGTTCCTCGATCCCGATCAGGTCCTGTGGCTGCTCTGGACGGCGCAGAAGTCCGGTAATCAGGACACCGCCATCGTGCGCTATCGTCAGTCTCACGATCTGGGCCGGAGCTGGGGCGCGATCGACACCCTGCTGGATAAGCCTGGCACCTTTATTCGTCAGCCGATCGTGGTGCTGCCGAATGGTAACTGGCTGCTGCCGGTCTTTTACTGCCTGACGCCGCCCGGTGAAAAATGGGTGGGTAACTATGATGTCAGCGCCGTGAAGATCTCGGAGGATAAAGGCCGGAGCTGGCGCGATGTCAGCGTGCCTGACAGTACCGGCTGCGTCCATATGAACGTCACCCTGCTGGAGGATGGCTCGCTGCTGGCGCTCTACCGCAGTCGCTGGGCCGATCACATCTACCAGAGCCGCTCGTTTGATCAGGGAGAGAGCTGGAGTGCACCCGAAGCGCTGTCGCTGCCAAATAACAACTCCTCTATTCAGGTCACGACGCTGCGCAACGGTCATCTGGCGCTGGTGTTTAACGCCATGAGCGCTGAAGGTGCCAGCGAACGTCGCCTGTCGCTCTATGACGAAATTGAAGATGATGAAGAGGACGATGAGGTGGCGGTTGCCGCCGAAGCGGTGGTTCACAGCGGCCGCACTGCCTTCTGGGGTGCGCCCCGAGCGCCCATGACGCTGGCGATCTCAACCGATGGCGGCAAAAGCTGGCCGCTGCAGCGCAATCTGGACGAAGGCGATGGCTACTGTATGACCAATAACTCGCAGCAGAAGTTAAACCGTGAGTTCTCCTATCCCAGCATCAAAGAGGGTCTGCATGGCGAACTGCATATCGCCTATACCTGGTATCGTCAGGCGATCAAATATGTGCGGATTGAGGAGTCATGGGTGCAGGGAGGTGACGCGTGAATGAACGGATGGCGCTGGTGACCGGTGCCAGCTCCGGCATCGGTCAGGCGATTTGTGACCGCTTACTGAGTGACGGCTGGCAGGTGATCGGCCTGAGCCGTTCGGCGGTCAGCCGCACAGAACCGGGCTGGCAGAGTCATCAGATCGACATCAGTGACAGCGCTGCCCTGCAGGCGCTGCTGGAACAACTGCCTGTGCCGCAGGCGGTGATCCATGCCGCGGGTATGATGCAGGCCGCGCCGCTGGGGGAACTGGATTTGGCGGCCAGCGCCCGTCTGTGGCAGCTGCACGTCGCCGCTGCGGAACAGCTGGCGAACCATTTTGCACCGCGGATGGCGGCAGGCGGGAGAGTGCTGCTGCTGGGGAGCCGTACGTCAGGCGGCGCCGCAGGCCGCAGTCAGTACGTGGCGACCAAATCAGCGATGATCGGCATGGTGCGCAGCTGGGCGGCAGAACTGGCTCCGCGTGGCATTACCGCCAATATCGTGGCCCCCGGTGCGACCGAAACCCCGATGCTGAACCAGCCGGGCCGCGCCAGTTCACCGCCGCGCCTGCCGCCGATAGGCCGCTATATTCAGCCGCAGGAAGTGGCCGATCTGGTGGCGTTCCTGCTCTCTCCCTCAGCAGCGGCAATCACCGGGCAGCAACTGGTGATCTGCGGTGGCGCCTCGCTGAGCTAAGCTGCCTCTGACGCCGGGCGGTTTCACATCCCGGCCGGACGTGAAGCGCCACCTGTCCGGCATTTAGCGCCGGACGGGATTGCCATACTGGTTCACAAACTGGCGGTACGCGGCGATGACCAGCAGAAAATCTTCAATGCCGCAGAATGAGAGGCTCTCTTCGTCGTAGTAGTTCATCCCCTCCTCCATGCCGTCATCTTCCAGCGCCAGCAGGTTGGCGCGAATCATCACCTCCTCCTCATCCACCAGGATGGTGTATTCGCTGCCGATGCGCTGCCACTGTCGCACGCTGCCCTTGACGTCTTCGATAGCGGCTTCGACTTCATCCAGCAGACCCGGATCGTTTTTCACCTCTTCGTTGAACCAGTGGCCGACCGCTTCATGATCCATCGACATGCGGACCTTAATCTGTCCGGTCACATCGCGTAAAAATTCATATTCCATCGCCCGTTCCTCTCAACGTCGTCGCGTCACTCAATGAGTGTCACGGCTGGCTTTGCAGCATAATGTGACACGTCGCGCATTATTACAGGCTGTCAGGCGAAATCCAGCTTTTGATCGTGCCGGTGACCGGCGCGAAGACGAAAAAAAGGGGCGAATCATCGCCCCTCATACATGCTTACAAGGTGAAAGATCAGACTGCGGTCTGGAAAATCACGCCTTCCGCTTTGTCGGTGTACTGCGCCAGCTGGTCGAAGTTGAGATAGCGATAGGTGTCGCTGGCCGTTTTATCGACCTGCGCCATAAATTGCTGATACTCATCAGGCGTAGGCAGCCGGCCCAGCAGTGATGCAACGGCAGCCAGCTCAGCAGACGCCAGATAGACGTTTGCGCCGGTCCCCAGACGGTTCGGGAAGTTACGGGTCGAGGTGGAAACCACTGTCGAACCGTCTGCCACACGTGCCTGGTTACCCATGCAGAGTGAACAGCCCGGAATCTCGATACGCGCACCGCTTTTACCGAAGACGCTGTAGTAGCCCTCTTCAGTCAGCTGTGCGGCATCCATCTTGGTTGGCGGCGCCACCCACAGACGGGTTGGCAGCTGACCTTTGTGGCTGTCCAGCAGCTTACCGGCAGCACGGAAGTGACCGATGTTGGTCATGCACGAGCCGATAAACACTTCGTCGATCTTCTCGCCCTGAACGTCCGAGAGCAGACGGGCATCGTCTGGATCGTTAGGGGCACAGAGGATCGGCTCTTTGATATCAGCCAGATCGATCTCGATCACGGCGGCGTATTCCGCATCCGCATCGGCTTCCAGCAGCTGAGGATCGGCCAGCCATTTCTCCATGCTCTCCACGCGACGCTCCAGCGTACGACGATCGCCGTAACCTTCTGCGATCATCCACTTCAGCAGCACGATGTTGGAGTTGAGATATTCGATGATTGGCGCTTTATCCAGCTTGATGGTACAGCCCGCCGCAGAACGCTCTGCTGACGCATCGGACAGCTCAAACGCCTGCTCAACTTTCAGATCCGGCAGACCTTCAATCTCCAGAATGCGACCAGAGAAGATGTTTTTCTTACCTTTCTTCTCAACGGTCAGCAGGCCCTGTTTGATGGCATAAAGCGGAATGGCGTGAACCAGATCGCGCAGCGTAATACCGGGTTCCATCTTGCCTTTGAAGCGCACCAGGACCGATTCCGGCATGTCGAGCGGCATGACGCCCGTTGCCGCGGCAAACGCCACCAGGCCCGAACCGGCCGGGAAAGAGATGCCGATAGGGAAGCGGGTATGGGAGTCACCGCCGGTTCCTACGGTATCCGGCAGCAGCATACGGTTCAGCCAGCTGTGGATAATGCCGTCACCCGGACGCAGTGAGACACCGCCACGGTTCATGATGAAGTCTGGCAGCGTGTGGTGCGTGTTCACATCGACCGGCTTAGGATAGGCGGCGGTGTGGCAGAAGGACTGCATCACCAGATCGGTCGAGAAGCCCAGGCAAGCCAGATCTTTCAGCTCGTCACGGGTCATCGGACCGGTGGTATCCTGCGATCCCACGGAGGTCATCTTCGGTTCGCAATACGCGCCCGGACGCACACCGGTCACGCCACAGGCGCGGCCGACCATTTTCTGCGCCAGTGAGAAGCCACGGGTGCTCTCCGCAACATCTTTCGCCTGACGGAATACGGTGCTGTGCGGCAGACCCAGCGACTCGCGCGCTTTGGTGGTCAGGCCACGGCCAATGATCAGCGGAATACGGCCACCGGCGCGCACTTCATCAATCAGCACTTCGGTTTTCAGTTCGAAGCTGGCCAGCAGGTCGTTGGTTTCGTGGTTACGCACTTCCCCTTTGTAGGGGTAGATGTCGATCACATCGCCCATGTTCAGGTCGTTGACGTCCACTTCGATAGGCAGTGCGCCCGCATCTTCCATGGTGTTGAAGAAGATAGGCGCAATCTTGCTGCCCAGCACCACGCCGCCGCCTTTTTTGTTTGGCACGTTCGGGATGTCGTCGCCCATGAACCACAGCACCGAGTTGGTGGCGGATTTACGGGATGAGCCGGTTCCGACCACGTCACCGACGTAAGCCAGCGGATAGCCTTTGGCCTGCAGCGCTGCGATCTGTTTGATCGGGCCGATATTGCCCGGCTCATCAGGCTCAATGCCTTCGCGGGCATTTTTCAGCATCGCCAGGGCGTGCAGCGGGATGTCAGGACGTGACCAGGCATCCGGGGCCGGAGAGAGGTCGTCGGTGTTGGTTTCGCCCGTTACCTTGAATACCGTGACCGTGATCTTTTCGGCCAGCTCAGGACGTGACAGATACCATTCCGCATCGGCCCAGGATTGCATGACCTGCTTCGCGTATTCATTGCCCGCTTTAGCTTTCTCTTCGACATCATAGAAGTTGTCGAACATCAGCAGGGTGTGTGAAAGGGCTTTGGCCGCGATGGGGGCCAGTCGGCTGTCGTCCAGCGCCTCGATCAACGGATGAATGTTATAACCGCCCTGCATGGTACCGAGCAGTTCGACCGCTTTTTCAGGAGAGATCAGAGGAGAGGTTGCTTCGCCTTTGGCAACAGCCGCCAGGAAACCGGCTTTGACATACGCCGCTTCATCGACGCCAGGTGGGACTCGGTTGACCAGTAAATCGGTCAGAAATTCTTCTTCACCCGCAGGTGGATTTTTCAGCAGTTCAACCAGCGCGGCCATCTGGGAAGCCTCTAAAGGCTTAGGAACAATTCCCTGGGCAGCACGCTCGGCAACGTGCTTACGGTATTCTTCTAGCACGACGTTATCCTCGCTCTCATTATGTAGGGCTTTCCGACCACCTTGCTCACTTATGGAGAACAACCTTCCCTTTTCTTGTCCAGGTTGAGGTGCCCGGTTTCGCGGAGGGCAGAATAGCAGGATTTCGTCTGTTTGTTAATCTGTTTACAAAAATACAACATAATCGACTACGCCCATTCTGCCCGTCCGGTTCGCCGTCTGCGCGGGCTGACTGTGCGTAAACGGACGGTCCCGAGCGTACCGCATGCCGGGGAAATTAGCCCTGGAAAATGTCTGGTTTATCGCGGTTTAAGAGAAGTATCAGTGCGGAATCGATAACGGACAGGAATAGAAAGGTGCGGTTTGTGGGACTGGCCATCGATGCCACCGGCCAGACACAGCGGTGCAGAAGAGGCCTTAATGGCCTCTTCTGCCTGCTATCAGTTTTTCAGATTTTCCGGGAAGTCAGCGGGCAGCTGATCGGGCGGGCAGTCGATCACGCTTTCGTTATTTTCGCCCACATCGCGGATCACGGTCAGCGTTGCGAACTCGTCAATGACTTCGGTTGGGTAAGCCGGACCCGCTTCGCGGAAGGCAGCCATCTCTTCCAGATGGTCATTCTGGAAACAGACGGTTTTTTCCGGATTGTTCATTACCCAGCGCGGGAAGAAGATGGTGCCGTGGAAGATTTTATCCGCCAGGTTCACGGCCAGGCTGACATCGGTGCCGGTAGGTTCGGTCCAGGAAACTTTATAGACATCCTGCGCCAGACGGACGACATAGACATGCTGGTTTTTAACCCAGCGATTACCCACCATGCCGCTGTGGATGCGATAGTCGATAGTGCTGGCATTTTTGATGTAGAGCTCGTAATTCCAGCCGTTGTCGTAGGTGTAAACCAGGTGTTTGCCAACGATGCCTGACAGATCATGTTTATCAAAAGTGCTCATGGTCAATTCCTCATTTATTTGCCTTGAGGAGATTATTACGCGTTACAGATGAGATGAATAACGCTATTTTTAGCACTTAATAATCCAATTTTTCGATGAGTTGCCATGTATAAAACGACACTGGAACAGTGGGCGCTGCTCGACGCGGTGGTGAATGAAGGAAGCTTTGCGCTGGCCGCAGAAAAGCATCATCGCAGCCAGTCTTCACTGAGCTATCAGCTTAGCCTGCTTCAGCAGCGGCTGGGTCTGACACTGCTGCAACAGGAGGGGCGTCGCGCCGTCCTCACTGCCGAGGGACATCAGCTACTGGCTCAGGTTCGTCCATTGCTGGAGGGGTTCGGCGCGCTTGAAGCTAAGGCGCATGCGCTGCAGCGGGGCGAACGTTCGCGCATCGATCTGATGGTGGACGCGACGCTGCCTAAACCTCTGCTGTTTGATGTGCTGCAGACCTTTCAGCAGCACTACCCCCATGTCCGCATCTGGTTCAGCGAAATCGTTCGCAGCGAAACGCCGGAAAGGCTGGCTGAGCAGCAGGCTGACCTCTGGCTGGTTGCGCAATATGGCGATGCCCCTGTTGCCGGCGAGAGCCTGATGAGCGTCGATTTCGTGGCCGTTGCCCATCGGGATCACCCCCTGCACAGTGAACCCGCCCCACTGAGTGCCGCCACGCTGGCTCGCTGGCCCTGCATCACCATCCTGGATCGGCAGCAACAGCACCAATCCGAAGTCAGTGGCGATCAGGCGGAGAACTGGTCCTTCACGACGCTCTCCGCCGCGATTGAAGCAGTCCAGCATCAGCTGGGCTATGGCTGGTTACCGGAACAGAATATCGCCGGGCTGCTAAAGAGCGGTGAACTGCGCCCTCTGCCGCTGTTGCAGGGCCGCCGACGCAGCAGTTCGCTGGTGATGTATATCAATGAAGAGAGGCTGCCCGGCAACAGCGCCATTGCGGCCCTGGCGCAGATGTTTGTGGAGCGGGTGGCGGTATGGGGAGCGCGTCGCTGAGCGGTGATCAGAAGGTTTACAGGACGCCGTGGAGGAGAGGTGATGGGGTTATTTCCACTGACGCGGGGAACACCTGATCCGTAAACGTCTGGAACAGCGTCAGATCGGTTTATCCCCGCTCGCGCGGGGAACACCATCACCGGCGCAGGATTACGTCGAGAGCCGCCGGTTTATCCCCGCTCGCGCGGGGAACACGGTTGCGGCGTCATAATCCGGCGCGTTTGCGTCGGTTTATCCCCGCTCGCGCGGGGAACACGGAGTGAAAGAGTGTTCAAAAGAGATGCCATCCGGTTTATCCCCGCTCGCGCGGGGAACACGCTGTTAGACAGAATCTGTTCATCTGAAATTTCGGTTTATCCCCGCTCGCGCGGGGAACACCGTCAGTGTCAGCACCATCGTTATGGTGATCTCGGTTTATCCCCGCTCGCGCGGGGAACACTTCACTGGCACCGGTTTCCAGCAGCGATCCCGCGGTTTATCCCCGCTCGCGCAGGGAACACAACAAAGCCAGTACCATCATTTTCGGAGTCGCCGGTTTATCCCCGCTCGCGCGGGGAACACTGCAATCGGGCAGGTACATAAACGCCGTAACCCGGTTTATCCCCGCTCGCGCGGGGAACACGATTTTGTGTTTTTACTAACCATGATAGCCACCGGTTTATCCCCGCTCGCGCGGGGAACACGTTTGTCTTGATGAAATTATTATATTACTTTGCGGTTTATCCCCGCTCGCGCGGGGAACACTCTTTCCTGCTGCTACCGATCCAGATTAGCGGCGGTTTATCCCCGCTCGCGCGGGGAACACCGTGGCGCAAAAAATAAACGTCGACAATATGACGGTTTATCCCCGCTCGCGCGGGGAACACATTTATCGAATCAGGGGGGGTGATTTATCGAACGGTTTATCCCCGCTCGCGCGGGGAACACATTTATCGAATCAGGGGGGGTGATTTATCGAACGGTTTATCCCCGCTCGCGCGGGGAACACAGAAACAGCAACTGCGCATTTTTTTCCCGCGCCGGTTTATCCCCGCTCGCGCGGGGAACACAAATGTGTGAGCTATGGATGGCCGGGGCCGACCGGTTTATCCCCGCTCGCGCGGGGAACACTTTCGGCCTTCTGAGCGCGCTTATCTGTCTCGCGGTTTATCCCCGCTCGCGCGGGGAACACACGCACCGAGAATTTAACGCCCGGAAATTTTGCGGTTTATCCCCGCTCGCGCGGGGAACACTTGCGGATGTTGGCGGGCGTTGCCGCCCAGCCCGGTTTATCCCCGCTCGCGCGGGGAACACGTGTCAAAAAAATTATAAATTTTCTCATTTTTCGGTTTATCCCCGCTCGCGCGGGGAACACTATGGCCAGCGTTCCCGACAGTATCTGGCCAACGGTTTATCCCCGCTCGCGCGGGGAACACAGTACCCGTATATAAACCCGCCTATATAAACACGGTTTATCCCCGCTCGCGCGGGGAACACCATTTCATCGGCACAAAACATCGTGCCACGCTCGGTTTATCCCCGCTCGCGCGGGGAACACACAAGCAAGCTATGACGGTGATCAGGTTGGCGCGGTTTATCCCCGCTCGCGCGGGGAACACTTGTACCTGTGGTTCTTCCACTGGAGCAGGAACGGTTTATCCCCGCTCGCGCGGGGAACACAGATGATAGGGCGTTCACGCATGGTCAGCCTCCGGTTTATCCCCGCTCGCGCGGGGAACACTGTTCACTAGCCTGCTTCTCCAGCTCTGCCAGCGGTTTATCCCCGCTCGCGCGGGGAACACATTCTCCAGATACCCCGATTTACCAAATACACCGGTTTATCCCCGCTCGCGCGGGGAACACTATGAGACTGGCAAAGCAATGCCATCGTCTGACGGTTTATCCCCGCTCGCGCGGGGAACACATACGGGCGGTAAAGCGCAGGCTGTTAACAGCCGGTTTATCCCCGCTCGCGCGGGGAACACTGAACCAGTTTTTCGAAATAATCCATAACCGGCGGTTTATCCCCGCTCGCGCGGGGAACACCACATCGCCATGCTGATAGGTTTTTCCACCAACGGTTTATCCCCGCTCGCGCGGGGAACACTTTTATTCCGGTATGGGAAAAGTGGTGTGTGTCGGTTTATCCCCGCTCGCGCGGGGAACACAAGTTATCAACAATAATTTCTCTCATTGGCGACGGTTTATCCCCGCTCGCGCGGGGAACACCATGCCGCTATCGGTACGGCTTATAATTTTTTCGGTTTATCCCCGCTCGCGCGGGGAACACGTGCTCTCCGTCTCGCCAGTATTCCCGGCAGGCGGTTTATCCCCGCTCGCGCGGGGAACACGACATCAGCTGAGAATCCGAGAAGAGATAGGGCGGTTTATCCCCGCTCGCGCGGGGAACACGACCCTGCCCGAGCGGGTGAAACGTTCGCGGCCGGTTTATCCCCGCTCGCGCGGGGAACACAGCAGCTGCCGTGATGAGAAAAAAACGCATAACGGTTTATCCCCGCTCGCGCGGGGAACACCCAGTAATGCAGCGCCAAAAAAAAGCCGGTCTCGGTTTATCCCCGCTCGCGCGGGGAACACGATCTGGCTGAACGGCAAAATTTGCACACCGTCCGGTTTATCCCCGCTCGCGCGGGGAACACTCTAAATGTATGCATTTGAAATATGATGATATTTTAGTTACTAAAAATTCCACCAACTTATCTGCATTTTTAAAGAGCCATAATCTATTGATTATTAATGGGTTGAAAAGAGACTAAGCGGATACCATCCATCTCCACCGGCAAACGCCTGTTTTCTCCTAGAGTCTGAAACTCAAAACCAGATTCATTATTACTCGCCCATGCCATTACGACATTGCCCGTTTCAGATAGCTTACTAATCTGTTGCCAGATCATCTCTCTGCTGCGACGAGAAACATCACCCACATAAACGCCGGCACGTACCTCCAGCAGCCAGATGGCCAGCCGGCCCCTTAAACGTGGTGGTACATTCTCAGTAACAACCATCAACATACTCATGATCATGCACTCCGATGTCCGACATCCCCAAAGGGAGTCGGTTCAGGAATGGCTATTGGCTGAGCATCCTGAGGAGGCGGTGGCGGTGTAATACCACCAGCAGAAAGCACCTCCTCAATTAAAGGAATAAGCCTGGCAACAGTTTTATTGGTTCGGAAGAGATCACGGCACGCCATCCTGACCTGTTTTTCCACTTCGTCAGGACGGCGGGCTGCTATCTCAAAAGCAGCAGGTACAACAGTTTCAAATTTAATAATATCGGCAATGTCATAGACAAAAGAGAGTGGTTTGCCGCTGTGTAAAAATCCAATCGCGGGTGCATATCCAGCTGCAAGCACTGCGGCTTCAGTGATGCCATAAAGACAGGCAGTTGCCGCGCTGATGCACTGATTAATAATGTCTCCTTTCTCCCAGTCTTTAGGATCGTAACGGCGTCCCTGCCATCTGACGCCATATTGCTTTGCCAGAAGTTGATAAATACCTTTAACACGAACGCCTTCAATGCCTCTCAATTGTTCAACAGAACGTCGGGATGGGGCCTCTTCGCCAAAACGAAGTTCAAACATTTTGCGAACAACTTTAAGCCGCAGATTTTCATCAAGTGCAAGTCGCGCCTGATAAAGTAGCTTATCGGAACGCGCTCCTCCTGGCTGTCCTGCGGCATATAACCGCACACTGGCTTCACCCACCCATACCAGTAATGTGCCGACCATGGCGGCCAGTTTTATCGCAGCATGTGAAACACGGGTCCCAGGTTCCAGCATAATGCAGGCTACATTACCTATCGGGATGTGAGTACGTATACCTGATGCATCGATAAGGACGAAAGCACCATCAAGGACGTCAACCTGACCATACTTAAGGAAAATTATTGAAATGCGATCTTTAAGAGGAAGTGGAACCAGAGGCACATAAGTCATTATCACATCCTGTAAAAGCGGCATTGCGCCGCTTTATCCTTATTTCATATCCGCCCTGGAGAAAGTAGGCCGCATCCCATACTTTTAGCAGGACCAATACCGGAATGGAGCAGCGAAGCAAATGCCTCTGCATCCCTGATGCTGAGGATGCCATCAAAACAGATTGTCTGAATTTTGCCGCTCGTCTCTTTTTTATTGAACACCATCACCGGTTCTTTAACCATTTGAGCCGATTCCAGCTGTGCCGCATGACCGAGTTTGCGTACCAGCCATTTCATGCACTCTTCGTCTCCGAGTAACGGAACCCGACAGTTTTTTATTTCCCCACGTGCATTTAAACGCCCTTGCTCATCTTTAATGCATTTGATGGGATTGGCCCGCAGCCGGAAGCGATATCTGCCATACGGTAAAACCGGATTAAAAGATTTCGTTGCCAGCACCGTGACTGCTTTTGCCGGCTGCAGAGAGTGAGATGATTGCAGTAACACATTGAGACCCTGTCTGGCCTCTCCACTTTCAACTCTGAACAGAAAGTCGCGCTGCTCCTGAGGACGATCAGGAAATAACTGCCACAGCGCACGATGAAGCTGGTAAGGATCTTTAGCCCAGCGCCAGTTAACAAGCACTTTACTCAGGAACATTTTTGTCTCCCTGAATGACAAACCACGATCGTCTGGCGAACTGCCGGGGCAGATCGATGATAGGGTCATCACGTACTGACAAACAGCGTTCATTACCGGTTAGTGGTTCCTCGCTGTAAATAACACCGTCACCAGGAACGCCTGCTGCTAAAGCCGCAAAAGGATTTTTCGCCTGCTGAACAGAATTGAAGAGTGGTCGGGAAAGTGGACAGCACCTTCTTCCAAGATAAGGGGTATAGCAAGGACGCTGAACCGCATCAATAAGCTCAGACAGTGTATAGCATTGCTCTGGTAAACCAGCAGTCCAGACCGCTACTGTAAAGCTGGCGTCATACAGATATTCACGACGGGTGATAATGGTATCATTCATTTTCAGGCTTCCCGGTTTTTCCCTGGCATCCTTGACGGTATGAAAATCGGAGATGTTTACGGGATGATAGCTGGTACGGTTATCACAACGGACAGCAAACCGTGTGCCTGCTGAAAGCTTCTGCAGTGATGTGCGATCGTTGCGCTTAATACCAAGGCATGCGCCAAGTAACCCCAGCAACCCACCACGGCCTGGGAAAGGCGCACTCGGCCGGATGCCCTCAAAGGTAGGTAACCCCCATGATTGCATCGGTCCACTTAGTTGCAAAATCAAAAAATCCTGCATCTCAGACCTCACCGTTATTACCTATCCATTGCTTAAGTGCTTTCAAATCGGGCATCTTCATTACCCCTTCTGCTGAAGCAACGTCATCGAGCACGAACTGAGCCACCGGGCCTGCCAGACCATAACCTCGGGAGACTTTCGTCCAGTAACTGTTAAAAGTTTCAAGGGAAGGACGCAGGAAACCCTCTTTGCTGGCGGGTACCGGTTTTTCAAAAGCATTTGCCATCGAAACTGGCAAATCAGAAAAATTAACCATTACCATGTCAGCTGGGTTAAACGCCGCAAAGCTGTGCTGCTTACCGCCGGGAATCTCTGTTGCCAGCATGTGGGCCAGATGGGCAGCAATCTTCAGCACCTGCTGACGAGTGGCTCCACCAAGGTTTTCCTGAAGCTGAGCCAGGTTCAGGCTGGCATAACGGTAGAACACGCCTGAAGAAAACTCCTGAGTGCCCAGATGAGCCGCACCAGTGCTTTCATGCAGATCGTCAACAGCAGTAAACCAGTCGATGTCAGATTCAACAACATGCGTCGTGATGGCATGTGCCAGTGACATTGCACCATCAACTTTACCCAGTTCGCTCATCAGGCCACTGGTCGCCATCCGGCCGCTCAGCGCGATGTCCACCGCGCTGCTGAGCATGGAACGTAGCCCCGTGATCTGATCTTTTAACGCTTTGGTCCATTTTTTCTCATCTGTACCCAGAGCACTATTTTGCGGGTCATTAATTTGCTGGCAAAACCACTCAATCTCATCCAGTACCCATGGAGAAACGGCTCCTCCGTCGATTTTCTCTTCCTGAGCAATATTTTTGCCACTGAGCAGACTCAGCGTGGTGTTAATGACTTCAGCAGGATATTTTTCTGACAATTTCTGATGCACAACGTCCCGCAGCCGTTCCAGATGAATTGTCCGGATACTGGATTCGCCAATATGACGTTGGTAGTAGCGGCTTTTGCGTATTGCTCTCTTCAGACTCTGGCTGGAGATGCGCACGCGACGTCTGCCGCCAAAGATTGCATCCTTCTGCATGTTCATATCATCGCGGTTAAGACAGGAGGGGCTATGAGAAATCAAAACATGAAAGTTAAGAAAATTATTCATCGGCTATCCTTACACAGTTATTTTTTAGGAGAAGAGAGAACAAAACTTTCAATCAGGTTCCGGCGTTCATGTTTGCCCCACCACTTCAATTGTGCTGCCAGCAAAGGCCAATGCACTACGGGCTCAGCATGAATTAACATGCGTCTTAGCTGAACCATATCATTAGGATATTCCTGCCGGACAAGTTGCATTACGCGCACTAGTGAAATTTTTTTACTTTGTGCCAGCGCCTTACCCAAAGTTAGTGATTCATCATCGCTGTGTTTAATAGCTCCTGTAGCCAGGCAATAGATCATTCTTTGCAATGCGAAACGTTCTTCCGGCCAGCCAAACTTACCTGCTAATACGTAGAAATCAGGGATCTCCAGTAGTTTGTCGGGTGAGTCAGCCCGTCTTAATTTTGCCTGGCTGCCTTTATCCAGGCTGGACCAGGCGTCATAGAGCGCCTTAGTTTCAAGGTGTGGGTTCATCAGCTTGCTCTCCTTGCATTTTTAAAGCGGATAACTGTGCTATTAATACGCGACGGGAAATTGCCAGGGTCTGGATTAATTTCACATGGTGATCATAGGGATCGGTAGCGGCTTCAAACAATGATTGGCATAAAGCGGAAAGATAAAGATGCAGCGATTCCAGTTCTTTTAAAGGCTGCTCATAATTTATTGTCGCCAGCAGCCGGGTAATATAGATGTCGCTTTCACGATAAAAACGACGTTCAGCGACCTCATGAACCGGAATACGCGAGCCAATGATATCGTTATCCTTCATACCCTCAACAAAAAGATAAAGTGCTTTGCGTAGTGCAAGTCGATACCCCTGACCAGTATGGATAATTTCATTGATGATATCCTGATGGCGATCCCAGCCCTGGCTGAATACCATTACCTCATGTCGCCGCTCCACTATTGCCGCCTGATTATTACGATAACCACCAATACTCATATATAGCGGTTTACCGTTAGCAAGTTGTCTTGCCTGCTCAATGACCAGTGCCGCACGTCGACCTTCCTGGTTCTTTTCTAACTGCTGAGAGATTAATAGTCGTCCAACCTGCGTCCAGCAAGGGATCGGTAATGTGAAGCCGATATGACGTTTTTCAGGTATTCTCTTTTTGGTCTGTTCCACGCAAGGAGAGTGCGGGTGCAACCAGAAGCCTTCAACGGTGTAGTTAAATTTGGCTTTAAGAAAGCTCAGATAACGTTTATCAGCCTGGCACCCACAAGCGCTGCACTGCCCTGCTGCCGAGGGAGGTGAAAGTTCAATATGTGCGGGCTGCCAGAACAGACCGCGTGCCAGCCCGATGCTATGCGACGGGATCTTTTCATTACTGACAATCGGTTTTTGCCAGGTAAAACCCTGACAGTGCTGTTTCTGCCATTCAGGGTAATCCCTTTCCAGGCTTTCAGCGTTAAGTACATTGGCCCAGAGTGTCGAGCGCAGGCATCTCTGTTGGATTAGCGTAGTTATGGGCGCAACGCCTCGTAAACCACTTTTAAATCCACCGCCAAATCCAGGCGCATTGCAAGCCTGATTAAATAGTGCGATGGCAGCACATCCGCCACAAAGTGCTTCGCCCTGACCAGGCTGATTCACAAAGGCACAGCTGGTGGAGCCGGTCAGGCCAACCATGAGCTTGTCCATGCCAGTGGTTTCTTTGGCAATGACGCCTTTAACCTGCATAAATGGATGCTCAGGATGATTAAGAATAAAACTCTCTTCCCAGCCAATGAGACCTGCTAAAAACTCCTCTTCTGTAAGCGGAGTTTGTATGCGCTGGATACTCTGTTCCATGTTCGTCGGGGGCCAGAGTAGCTGAACGATGCAAACAAGTAGCTGGCAGGCTGCCATTTCCATGTCATCACGCGGGAGAGAAAGTGCTCGCTGATGGGGTTCACATAGCAATGTTTCCAGGCTTATCTGCTCCACTCCGCAGCCCGCAACCGGCCTGACCGGGATCCAGCGATCCGTAAGTAAATTCATTAAATTCCTCCCTGAAAATTGAACTGAATAAGACTCATCCCCACTTCTTTCGAATAAACCAGATAGTAATCAACCATCTCTGCTGTCCACTGACCATTTTTCAGTGTTCCGGCTATCCACACCATCCCCTCCTCATCTGGCTCAAGCCTGTATCTCCGTTGCCAGCTACCCGGCACATTAACCCGGTTAAGTGCCAGTGCCTCAGGCAGTGAAAACTCAGACAGCTGACTGAGATATTGTCTGTCGCAAAGCTGCTTTCCTCTGGCTGTCTCTACGTAAGGAACGACTGGCAGACTCATTTCACCATCACGGGTAACCGCGCGGATACGTACATCGTCATCAGCAAAGGGGGTGACTCGTGTCGCCTGATTTAATGAAAGTCGGGCGTTATAACGCTTCGATTGCTCCTGTGATTCGAAGCGAGCCAATCCCTCTGCAACCCAGTCAGGTTCTGACTCGTCCGTTTCATCCCGATAGACATGGTCAATCCAAAGTCGGTATGCCTGAGGGAAACAGAGAGCTGACTGGCCCTGTTGCTCAAGCAACTGCTGGGTTCGCCACATGGCACGCGTATTGGTGTAGACGTAATTACTGTTACCATAATCATGACTGGCAGGAAGCAGCACGGTCAGTTTCGGCTGCTGATAGCCTTCAGGTCTGCATTGACGGGAATGACGATGCAGTCGTCCGGCACGCTGGAACAGCAAATCTACGGGACAAAGTTGCGTTATAAGCCAGTCAAAATCGACATCCAGAGACTGCTCCACGACCTGAGTGCCCACAAGGATACGTCCGATGCTGCGATCGCCTGACGCGCCAAAATAGCGCAGCGTCAGCTCTTCTTTCGTTGCCCGGTCGGTCAAGGTGAAGCGAGAATGAAAAAGGATGATCTCAAGCGCTGTGCTGGCGCACAACCGCTGATAAACCTGCTGGGCAACATCCACAAGATTACAGATCAGACAGACCTGAGCCCCCGCCTGAGCGGCAGCGATCATTTGCTCAAGCAGGCCAGCATCAGGCTGCATTTCATTGAGATAACAGCACTCGATATTGAGCTGAACAACTGGCGGTAGATGCTCTGGAGCAGCGCTAAGATCAAAGCAACGCTGGAGATCCTGCTGTTGCCATATGACCAGAGGATATTCATCCGATGGAGAGGTTGTAGCTGAGTGACCGTAAGTTTTAAGTAGGCGTTGTTTTAAAGATGGAGGCAAAGTAGCGGATAACAGTAACGCACTTTGTCCGGCCATGGCCTGCTGTCGTAATACCTCTTCCAGCAGGCTGTGCATGTAGGTGTCGTAAGCATGGACTTCGTCAACCAGCAACACGCTGCGGGCAACACCGAAGCCACGAATGAAGCGATGCTTCACTGGTAACACGGAGATCAGCACCTGATCGATGGTGCAGACGCCAATCTGTCCCAGAAAAGCACGTTTATTACTCCGACTCAACCACTCGCAGCATTGAGCCCAGGCTTCCTGTTCCTGCACACTTTTGCTGCGCGATTTAATGGCATTAAAATCCGAGCTAAAACGTGAGTTGCCGTGAGCAAGAATCAGGTTAGGCTTATCAAATAGCGTTGAAGCCAGCTTCTCAAGTCGATTAAGCATTGCGTTGGCGGTCGCCTGGGTAGGAAGGGCAAAAATTATGCTGTCGGCATAACCACTGGCTAATAGTCGCCAGGCATAGGCCAGTGCAGTTTCCGTTTTCCCAGACCCTGTCGGAGCTTCAATAATTATCAATCCCGGCTCATCCGGCAACGCCTCAACCAGCGTCTGAAGCTGACGTGGCTTATAGCCCTTATTGAGTAAGGCAGCGGTACCCCCCCAGGGGTTAATCTTGCTCAGCAAGCCACTTCGCTTCATTACTACTGGTGCATCAACAGCATAACGGCGCAAATAATAGTCGTGTAAAGGTTCCGGCGTTGACTGAAATTGAAACGTTTCTTCACTATTCCAGGATCCCAGCCAGTCCGATATTGAACAAAAACCTGCCAGTAAGGATGAGCAGGATGGCGGATTATCATCAAGCGATAGCCCGACCGGGTGCAGAAAGAGGACAGCCAGTGCATCAAGCCATGCCAGACGAGCCTTTTTATCTCTCTCGCCCTGAAGCTTTAATTGAACGCTTAACGCTAAATCTGATGTGGTAAGATTGATATGCTGATAAATATAACCATGATGCCCTGTAACGGCCTCCACCCAGGGAAACCATTTCTCTTTAGGATGCAGACTATGCGTAATAAAAGCGCCGTCATAATCGCTATCCTGATCGAAATCTTGTTTAAACCAGTAAAGACCACCCTGACCGTGATCCCACGTTTTACCAATCACATTTTTTCCTGAGGTGACGCTATTTAATGCCTCCCAGGCACGCCAGCATTTAGCCTGGAATCGTATGTCCCATTTACCCAGGTCATGCAGAGCAATAAAAAAAAGTAACCAGCCGCGATATTCTGCCTGGTTCTCTTTCTGAGAAAAGCTCTTTCTTAATGCAGGGGCGTGATCCCACCAATAGGCTGCTACAGCTGCAACATCCAGGCAATGATAAGGTAATAAATGAGACACTGGCGGAGCATTCGCGTCACTGCGATTTGCCTTCCCCCAATAGTGGTAAAGTTCGTCCTTTGCTAACACCATAAAATTCCTTATTCAGGGAATCAGCTAAATTCTTTCCTAAAATACGCCCCAGGAATAGAATTCCAACATTTTTCGAAGATTTTTGTGTTTTTTTTGATTTGAATTCGATTTTGATGGCGATGTTAAAAAACACTCCCTGATAAGGTTAATTTATATTAAGTATTTCTCTGCTTGCCCGGCTGTTACTGTAAAAAACTTGCTTTGAATTTAAAGTTAACGGCGCAACCGATTATGTATCCGGCGTTTTATCCTGCATACGCGGGGGACACTCTGCTGTCATATATCCAGTAAAGATTTATTGGGGGAATTATCCCTGTTCATACAGGGAATACCGTTTAGCCCTCTACCATCGTGAACAGCTGGACGGTTCATCCCCGCTCCGGCGGAGAACACGGTCTCACGGCGAGGACTTCAGAGAAACATCACGGTTTATCCCCGCTGGCGCCGGAAACACTCGTTATTATCGCCAGCATCCGGCTTACGAGCCGGTTTATCCCCGCTCGCGCGGGGAACACCTATGACGGCCTCATTTACAGCCCTGCCATTTCGGTTTATCCCCGCTCGCGCGGGGAACACTTGTTTGGCGTCGAATTGCGTCATCGCGGCGGCGGTTTATCCCCGCTCGCGCGGGGAACACGGTTTTGAAAAAGAGTGCGCGGCGGAAATCAGCGGTTTATCCCCGCTCGCGCGGGGAACACCCAGCAGTTATCGTAGCCAATGGTTCATACAGCGGTTTATCCCCGCTCGCGCGGGGAACACGCAGACAGGCAGTAGCGAGGGGTTACAGATGACGGTTTATCCCCGCTCGCGCGGGGAACACGAATAGCGGGCTTCGCATACGGCATGGCATTACGGTTTATCCCCGCTCGCGCGGGGAACACTGTTGTTGCTGCAATCGCTGCTAAATCTGGCGCGGTTTATCCCCGCTCGCGCGGGGAACACATAATACAAAGAGGAATCATTGGTTGTTGTACAGGTTTATCCCCGCTCGCGCGGGGAACACCAAGTTGCATCACATCAGTATGGCGGTACAACCGGTTTATCCCCGCTCGCGCGGGGAACACAATTTTAGGCTGGCGGGTTCGGTTATGGGTGACGGTTTATCCCCGCTCGCGCGGGGAACACTCCACAATATACAGGCCGGCCAGGCGGCACGCCGGTTTATCCCCGCTCGCGCGGGGAACACTTTCTATGCTTCTTTCGGTACGTGGTTGCCATCGGTTTATCCCCGCTCGCGCGGGGAACACTTAATGAAGAGTCTGCAAACGCTCTAAGTTTTCGGTTTATCCCCGCTCGCGCGGGGAACACACCAAACCCGTATGTTCCTCCGGGGTCACGACCGGTTTATCCCCGCTCGCGCGGGGAACACGATCTGTTTGAGGAGGTGATTTGCAGTGTCCTGGGTTTATCCCCGCTCGCGCGGGGAACACTTCCCAGATGTTTATGTTTTCATTCGGGCCAGCGGTTTATCCCCGCTCGCGCGGGGAACACCGTGTGAACTGGAAAAGTCCGCCAGCGCCAGCCGGTTTATCCCCGCTCGCGCGGGGAACACTCTATCGCGATAACCTAAGGCAAGATCAATCTCGGTTTATCCCCGCTCGCGCGGGGAACACCAGCTCGCCCTCGGCTCGCCCTCTGCGAATGGCGGTTTATCCCCGCTCGCGCGGGGAACACAAACCGCCTTTCCATTTTCCCCCGTCAAAAATCGGTTTATCCCCGCTCGCGCGGGGAACACGTGCTCTCCGTCTCGCCAGTATTCCCGGCAGGCGGTTTATCCCCGCTCGCGCGGGGAACACACGGTGTCCCTCTACTATCCACACACCACCATCGGTTTATCCCCGCTCGCGCGGGGAACACAATCACGAGGCGGCTATAAATGGCGGTGAGGTGGGTTTATCCCCGCTCGCGCGGGGAACACGGCTTTTCGGGTCACCATGTGTCGGCTGAGGCCGGTTTATCCCCGCTCGCGCGGGGAACACTCGCTGTACTGCCGGGCATCAGCCTCCTCGCGCGGTTTATCCCCGCTCGCGCGGGGAACACCCATCAGCACAACACTGATACCCACCGGAGGGCGGTTTATCCCCGCTCGCGCGGGGAACACTCTAAAATTATCTTGATGATTAAAATAGATTTTTTCGGACACCAAAAATCTACCAGATTTTACACCCTGACTTACCCCAGATACATACTAAATATACTGCTCAGAATCCAGGCCAAAAAAAAGCCCCCATAACGGGAGCTTTCTCTTTGCAGCAGCGGAAACTTACTTCTTCTTCGCTTTCGCGTTAGGCAGATCGGTGATGCTGCCTTCGAAGATTTCTGCTGCCAGACCGACTGACTCATGCAGGGTCGGGTGAGCATGGATGGTCAGCGCGATATCTTCCGCATCACAACCCATCTCAATCGCCAGACCGATTTCGCCTAACAGCTCGCCGCCGTTAGTGCCGACAATCGCGCCACCGATAACACGGTGCGTCTCTTTGTCGAAAATCAGTTTGGTCATACCGTCTGCACAATCTGAAGCGATAGCACGGCCAGAGGCAGCCCACGGGAAGGTGGAGGTCTCGTAGCTGATGCCCTTCTCTTTCGCTTCTTTCTCGGTCAGACCGACCCAGGCAACTTCTGGCTCAGTATAGGCAATGGATGGGATCACTTTCGGGTCGAAGTAGTGCTTCAGACCGGAGATCACTTCCGCCGCAACGTGGCCTTCATGCACGCCTTTGTGCGCCAGCATTGGCTGACCGACGATGTCGCCGATAGCATAGATGTGTGGCACGTTGGTACGCATCTGCTTGTCGACGCGGATAAAGCCGCGATCGTCCACTTCCACGCCCGCTTTACCAGCATCCAGACCTTTACCGTTCGGCACACGACCGATAGCCACCAGCACTGCGTCATAACGCTGCGCTTCACCCGGTGCCTTTTTGCCTTCCATTGAAACGTAAATGCCATCGTCTTTTGCTTCAACGGCGGTCACTTTGGTTTCCAGCATCAGGTTGAACTTCTTGCTGATTTTCTTAGTAAAGACTTTGACGACATCTTTATCCGCAGCCGGGATAACCTGGTCAAACATCTCAACCACATCGATCTCTGAACCCAGCGCATGATACACCGTCGCCATTTCCAGACCGATGATACCGCCGCCCATAACCAGCAGACGCTTCGGCACTTCTTTCAGTTCCAGCGCATCGGTTGAATCCCAGACGCGGGGATCGTCATGAGGAATGAAAGGCAGTTCGATTGGGCGTGAACCCGCAGCGATGATGGCATTATCGAAGTTGATGGTGGTCGCGCCGCCTTCACCTTCCACCACCAGGGTGTTAGCACCGGTGAATTTGCCGAGGCCATTAACCACTTTGACTTTACGACCTTTTGCCATTCCTGACAGGCCGCCAGTCAGCTGGTTAATCACCTTCTCTTTCCAGCTGCGAATCTTGTTGATATCAGTAGAGGGCTGACCAAACACAATGCCGTGCTCTTCAAGGGCTTTCGCCTCTTCGATCACTTTGGCAACGTGCAGCAGCGCTTTAGAGGGGATACAACCGACGTTCAGACACACACCGCCAAGGGTGCTGTAACGCTCTACCAGTACGGTTTCCAGACCTAAATCCGCACAACGGAAGGCTGCAGAGTAACCTGCAGGACCTGCCCCAAGTACCACGACCTGGGTTTTAATCTCTGTACTCATCATGACCTCTTATTTGATATCCGGCGGGTCAGACGTTCTTATAATGCCCTTGTTCCACCGGGACTTTCACCGCAAGAGTTTACAGAATTGTTAACAAACTGCCAACCGTGACGCGACGAAACGTTAAAGGAAGGCCGGCATCCGCCGGCCTTCTTCACATTTACATAACTAAACGACGTATGTCAGAGAGCATATTGCCAATAATGGTGATGAATCTTGCACCATCAGCTCCGTCGATCACGCGGTGGTCGAAGGAGAGAGAGATTGGCATCATCAGACGCGGCGCAAACTCTTTACCGTTCCACACCGGCTCCATCGCCGATTTAGAGACACCCAGGATAGCCACTTCCGGCGCGTTAACAATCGGCGCGAAGTGCGTGGTTCCCAGGCCGCCAAGGCTGGAGATGGTGAAGCATCCGCCCTGCATATCGCCCGCAGTCAGCTTACCGTCACGCGCTTTCTTCGACACCGCCATCAGCTCACGCGACAGCTCGGTAATGCCCTTTTTGTTCACGTCTTTGAAGACCGGAACCACCAGACCATTTGGCGTATCGACCGCCACACCGATGTTGATGTATTTCTTCAGCGTCAGCTTCTGCGCATCTTCGGAAAGCGAGCTGTTGAAGCGTGGCATCTGCTCAAGCGCGGCAGCGACAGCTTTCATGATGAACACCACCGGGGTGTACTTCACATCCAGCTTACGCTTCTCTGCTTCGGCATTCTGCTGCTTACGGAACGCTTCCAGATCGGTGATATCGGTTTTGTCGAAATGCGTAACGTGCGGGATCATCACCCAGTTACGGCTCAGGTTCGCACCCGAAATTTTCTGGATACGACCCAGTTCGACTTCTTCAACTTCACCGAACTTGCTGAAGTCCACTTTCGGCCATGGCAGCATGCCTGGCAGGCCGCCACCGCTTGCCGCAGCCGGTGCCGCTTCAGCGCGTTTCACCGCCTCTTTCACGTAAGTCTGCACGTCTTCTTTCAGAATGCGACCTTTACGGCCGGTGCCTTTGACTTTCGCCAGGTTCACACCGAACTCACGCGCCAGGCGACGGATCACCGGGGTGGCGTGAACGTACGCATCGTTCTCGGCAAACTCACCTTTGCTGTCCGCTTTGGCTGCCGGAGCAGGCGCCGCAGATTTAGCTTCTGGTTTTGCAGCCGGGGCCGGTGCGGCTTCCTGCTTCGCTGCCGCCGGGGCCGGTGCGGCACCTTCAACTTCAAACACCATGATCAGTGATCCGGTGCTGACTTTGTCGCCGGTCGCCACTTTCAGCTCTTTGACGGTACCCGCGAATGGCGCAGGCACTTCCATTGACGCTTTATCGCCTTCCACCACGATCAGTGACTGCTCAGCGTCAACTTTGTCGCCCACTTTCACGAGGATCTCGGTGACTTCTACTTCATCACCGCCGATGTCCGGGACATTAACCTCTTTTACGCCCGCCGCTGCGGCGGGTGCCGATGCCGCTTCTTCTTTCATTTCTGGCTTCGCGTCAGCGGCCGGTGCAGCCCCTTCCGCTTCAAAGACCATGATGGCAGAACCGGTGCTGACTTTGTCGCCGGTCGCAATGGTGATCTCTTTAACCACACCCGCGAACGGAGCCGGCACTTCCATTGACGCTTTATCACCTTCCACCACAATCAGTGACTGTTCGGCTTCAACTTTATCGCCAACCTTCACCAGAATCTCAGTGACTTCGACTTCGTCACCGCCGATATCCGGCACAGCCACTTCTTTGCTGGCGGTGGCTGCTGCCGCGGCGGGTGCAGGTGCTGCGTCCGCTTTCTTCTCTTCGGCGGCGGCAGGTGCCGCTTCTGCGGCCCCTTCTGCGTCAAACACCATGATCAGCGAGCCGGTTTCTACTTTGTCACCGGTGGCGATTTTGATCTCTTTCACTACGCCAGCCTGCGGGGAAGGCACTTCCATTGAGGCTTTGTCGCCTTCCACGGTGATCAGCGACTGCTCGGCTTCCACCTTGTCGCCAACTTTCACCAGAATCTCGGTGACTTCAACTTCGTCAGACCCGATATCCGGTACCTTAATTTCGATAGCCATTACTCTCTTACCTCTTAAGCCAGACGCGGGTTAACTTTATCGGCATCGATGTTGAATTTGGTAATGGCATCCGCCACCACTTTCTTCTCGATCTCGCCGCGTTTAGCCAGCTCACCCAGCGCAGCAACCACCACATAAGATGCATCAACTTCAAAGTGATGACGCAGATTCTCACGGCTGTCAGAGCGACCAAAGCCATCGGTACCCAGCACGCGGTAATCGCTGGCTGGAACATAGCTGCGAACCTGTTCAGCGAACAGTTTCATATAGTCGGTTGAGGCAACCGCTGGCGCGTCATTCATCACCTGAGCGATGTAAGGCACGCGTGCTTCTTCTGTCGGATGCAGCATGTTCCAGCGCTCACAATCCTGGCCATCACGCGCCAGTTCGGTGAACGAGGTGACGCTGTAGACATCAGAGCCGATACCGTAATCTTTCGCCAGGATCTGTGCCGCTTCACGTACGTGACGCAGGATAGAACCTGAGCCCAGCAGCTGCACTTTGCCTTTGCTGCCTTCTACCGTTTCCAGCTTGTAGATACCCTTACGGATACCCTCTTCCGCACCCTGCGGCATGGCTGGCATATGGTAGTTTTCGTTCAGCGTGGTGATGTAGTAGTAGATATTCTCCTGCGCTTCGCCATACATACGCACCAGACCATCATGCATGATGACAGCCACTTCATAGGCGTAAGACGGGTCGTAAGAGATACAGTTCGGGATGGTCAGCGACTGAATATGGCTGTGGCCATCTTCATGCTGCAGGCCTTCGCCGTTCAGCGTGGTACGACCGGAGGTTCCGCCGACCAGGAAGCCGCGCGCCTGCTGGTCACCCGCCAGCCACATCAGATCGCCGATACGCTGGAAACCGAACATCGAATAATAGATGTAGAATGGGATCATCGGCAGGTTGTTGGTGCTGTAAGAGGTCGCCGCTGCCAGCCAGGATGAACCTGCGCCCAGCTCGTTGATCCCTTCCTGCAGAATCTGGCCTTTCTCATCTTCTTTGTAGTAAGCAACCTGCTCACGGTCCTGCGGAGTGTACTGCTGGCCGTTCGGGCTGTAGATACCAATCTGACGGAACAGACCTTCCATACCGAAGGTACGCGCTTCATCCGCGAGGATCGGAACCAGACGATCTTTGATCGACTTGTTCTTCAGCATCACGTTCAGGGCACGAACGAAGGCGATGGTGGTGGAGATCTCTTTGTTCTGCTCTTCCAGCAGCGCACCGAACTCTTCCAGCGCTGGCATTTCCAGCTTCTCGGTGAACTTCGGCTGACGCGTTGGCAGGTAGCCACCCAGCTTCTCACGCTGACCGTGCAGGTAAGTGTGCTCTTCTGAGCCTTTTTCGAAGGTCACGTACGGCAGATCTTCGATTTTATCGTCAGCAACCGGCACGTTGAAGCGATCACGGATATAGCGCACGCCATCCATGTTCATCTTCTTCACCTGGTGAGCAATGTTTTTGCCTTCCGCGGTGTCGCCCATACCATAACCTTTGATGGTATGCGCCAGGATCAGCACCGGCTTGCCTTTGGTGTCCTGCGCTTTTTTCAGTGCCGCGTAGATTTTCTTCGGATCGTGGCCGCCACGGTTCAGTGCCCAGATTTCATCATCGGACATGTCTTTAACCAGCGCGGCGGTTTCCGGATATTTACCAAAGAAGTGCTCACGCACATAGGCGCCATCACGGGATTTAAAGGTCTGGTAGTCACCGTCGACGGTTTCGTTCATCAGCTGAATCAGCTTGCCGCTGGTATCTTTGCGCAGCAGCTCATCCCAGCGACCGCCCCAGATGACTTTGATCACTTCCCAGCCAGCACCGGCAAAGATGCCTTCCAGCTCGTTGATGATCTTGCCATTACCGGTGACCGGGCCATCCAGACGCTGCAGGTTGCAGTTGATGATGAAGACCAGGTTATCCAGTTTTTCACGGGTCGCGATGGTGATCGCACCTTTGGATTCTGGCTCATCCATCTCACCATCACCCAGGAAGGCGTAGACGGTCTGAGCAGAGGTATCTTTCAGGCCACGGTGTTCCAGATATTTCAGGAACTTCGCCTGATAGATCGCTGACAATGGACCCAGACCCATAGAAACGGTCGGGAACTGCCAGAACTCCGGCATTAATTTCGGGTGCGGATAAGAAGAGAGACCTTTACCGTCAACTTCCTGACGGAAGTTGTTCATCTGCTCTTCGGTCAGGCGACCTTCAAGGAACGCACGGGCATAGATGCCCGGAGAGATGTGGCCCTGGAAATAGACCAGATCGCCGCCATCTTTGTCATTACGCGC
Source organism: Pantoea sp. GM_Pan_3 (assembly GCF_026541045.1). Lineage (NCBI taxonomy): Bacteria > Pseudomonadati > Pseudomonadota > Gammaproteobacteria > Enterobacterales > Erwiniaceae > Pantoea > Pantoea sp. GM_Pan_3. The sequence goes on from NZ_JALNVA010000002.1 coordinate 106,667, forward strand.
GCGGAAGAAGTGGTTGAAGCACACTTCATAAATGGTCGCAGAAGACTGGAAGGAGGACATATGGCCGCCGAGTTCCAGATCTTTCTTCGATGCGCGCAGCACCGACATGATGGCGTTCCAGCGGATAGCGGAACGGATACGACGTTCAAGAGAGGTGTTGCCCGGATAGTCGGGTTCATCTTCAACGGCAATAGAGTTGATGTAGTTGCTGATAGCAGACGAACCTGCAGCAACGTTCACGCCGCCTTTGCGGGCTGCACCCAGTACCTGATCGATCAGATACTGTGCACGTTCAACACCTTCTTCACGGATGACCGATTCGATCGCCTGTAGCCAGTCACGAGTTTCAATCGGATCCACGTCATTGTGTAAACGTTCTGACATGGGTGTGTTCCTTATCTGTGTCTAATACGTTGAATAATCGGGAGCCTGTCAAAGCACAAGCAGGCAGGCTCGTCGCACATGTCCGTACGATCTTTGTCGCACGTTATTCCTTACGTTGCTGTAAACGACGCAGGGAGCGTTCTCGACGGCTCTGCTCCCGACTTCTGTCCAGCAAGATTTCCTCTATGAACGCCAGGTGACGGTGTGAAGCCTCGCGCGCTTTTTCTGGCTCACGGGCCACAATCGCCTCAAAGATTCTGGCGCGGTGACCGCTCACTTTTGCCAGCATTTCCCGGCGAGAGTAGAGCAATTCGAAATTCTGACGGACGTTTTGTTCCAGCATAGGGCCCATTGAGCGTAGCAAATGCAAAAGCACCACATTATGGGCCGCTTCTGTGACAGCGATCTGATACTGCATCACGGCGTCCGCTTCGGCGTCTAAATCGCCGCTATCCTGCGCCTGCTGGATGTGCACATGGCAGTCGCGAATGCGCAGCAGATCTTCTTCTGTGCCGCGCAGCGCCGCGTAATAGGCGGCGATGCCCTCTAAGGCATGACGCGTTTCCAGCAGGTCAAACTGTGATTCCGGATGGTCTGCGAGAAGCTCAACGAGTGGATCACTCAGGCTTTGCCAGAGATGCTCCTGTACGAATGTTCCGCCGCCCTGACGGCGCAGCAACAATCCTTTCGCTTCTAAGCGCTGGATCGCTTCGCGGAGAGACGGACGTGAGACATCGAATTGTTTGGCGAGTTCGCGCTCAGGGAGCAGCTTCTCTCCCGGACGCAGTGTCCCTTCCATAATCAGGGATTCGAGCTGTTGCTCGATAGCATCTGAGAGCTTGGGTTGGCGAATCTTACTGTAAGCCATCATCCCTTCTTATTAAGCCAGTCGTCCGGAGTAAATTGGTAATACCAATTGTACAGAGGTGGCGGTAAAGTAACAAAGTATTCACCTTGTGTCTATATGGTGTCTGTGACATTCCCCTGCCTCTGAAGCCCGCCCTGACGCTAACTTGCGGTTAAAAAAATGAAAAATTCGCGTTGGGCTGAATGTTAAATAAATTCACTTTTACCAAACCTTACACCTGCTTAGCCCCGAAGCGCAGCGGCATCCATAAGTGAAAGCTATTCGTCATGAACCGCATTTCATGGCAGAAATTTCTCTGGCCTGACGTGACCGGGACGGCGTTTTTTCAGTCAACTCTCAGCACGAAAGGCGAAAGCAGGTGCAAAGCGATTCGCTTATCACTATTCTTGTCGCCAGGGTAGCGCATGGCAGCACTCGGCACGCCAGATACCGTAAAATAATCAATACGTTAATGTAACTACTTCCTTACAGCGAACCGCGCTGGGAACGAAGAATAAAAACATCACGAGGTTTGTATGGAACAACAGCAAGGCGAGGCGCTGAAACGTGGTCTTAAGAACCGCCATATTCAGCTCATCGCGCTGGGTGGAGCAGTAGGAACCGGCCTGTTTCTGGGCAGCGCATCGGTCATCGAATCCGCCGGTCCGGCCGTTATTCTGGGCTATGCCATTGCCGGTTTTATTGCCTTTTTAATCATGCGCCAGCTGGGCGAGATGGTCGTTGAGGAGCCGGTTGCCGGCAGCTTCAGCCACTTCGCCTATAAATACTGGGGCAACTTTGCCGGCTTCGCCTCGGGCTGGAACTACTGGGTACTTTACGTGCTGGTCGCCATGGCAGAGCTCACTGCCGTCGGCAAATATATTCAGTTCTGGTGGCCCGACTTTCCGACCTGGGCCTCGGCAGCCATCTTCTTCGTCATGATTAACGCCATCAACCTGACCAACGTGAAAGTCTTTGGTGAGATGGAGTTCTGGTTCGCCATTATTAAAGTGGTGGCGGTCATTGGCATGATCCTGTTCGGCGGCTGGCTGCTCTTCAGCGGCAACGGCGGTCCGCAGGCGACGGTGCGTAACCTCTGGGAACAGGGCGGCTTTTTCCCGCACGGCATTGGCGGTCTGGTGACGGTCATGGCGATCATCATGTTCTCATTCGGTGGGCTGGAGCTGGTGGGGATCACCGCCGCTGAAGCCGATAATCCGGAAGTCAGCATCCCGAAAGCGACCAACCAGGTGCTGTGGCGCATCCTGATTTTCTACATTGGTTCACTGGCGGTGCTGCTGTCACTGATGCCGTGGAGTCGTGTCACCTCTGAAGTCAGCCCGTTTGTCTTTATCTTCCACGAGCTGGGCGATGCCATGGTGGCGAATGCGCTGAACGTGGTGATCCTGACGGCCGCCCTGTCGGTCTACAATAGCTGCGTTTACTGCAACAGCCGTATGCTGTTTGGTCTGGCTCAGCAGGGCAACGCGCCCAAATCGCTGCTGAAAGTTGACCGTCGCGGCGTTCCGGTCTTAACCATTCTGGTTTCTGCGGTCGCCACGGCGCTCTGCGTGCTGATCAACTACCTGATGCCCGGTGAAGCGTTCGGCCTGCTGATGTCACTGGTGGTTTCTGCACTGGTCATCAACTGGGCGATGATCAGCCTGGCGCACCTTAAGTTCCGTCGTAAGAAAGATCAGCAGGGCGTGACCACCCGCTTCAAAGCGCTGCTCTATCCGGCCGGTAACTGGATTTGCCTGATCTTCCTGGCGGCAATTCTGGTGCTGATGGCAACCACGCCGGGCATGGCCATCTCTGTCTGGCTGATCCCGGTCTGGCTGGTGATTCTGGCGCTGGGTTACTTTATTAAGAACCAGACGCAGAAAGTCTGATCCCTTCTCATATCCGGTGCGCCTGCTCAGGCGCACCGGCCACTTTCGTTTTGTTACTATTTTTATTGCTGACGGGTAGTGATAATTTTTTCCTGCTTCTCACCCAATAAAGGAAAAAATAACTATGCGTGAACTCGCACCTTCAGAAATTATGGCCGTCAGCGGATGTGGCCTGATTCAGGATATCACCACCGCCGTCGGCCAGCAGGCCGGTTCGCTTTTGGGCAGCGTGATGGGTTCCCTGATACCGATTCCCTTTCTTAACGGCGTGATCTCCTCGGTGGCCAGTACGCTTTTCAGCACCATTGGTGGCTGGATTGGCAGTCTTCTCGGTGGCCTGGTTGAAGGGCAGAATAACAGCGCAGCTTAACGATTCTCTGCCGCCCTGCCCCGCTTAATGTGATGTGAACGGGCCCGCGCCTGCGTGCCAGTTCACATTTTTTTGCGCCCGCCCGTTTTGTCCATCTCTGTGACTCAATACTGCCACGCCGTGAATGACTTAAGCGCTGATAATCATTAGCTTCATGGTTTGCAGGAGAAGCACAATGAAGCCCGCGGCACTCACATTCAAAGAAAAACTGGGTTATGGCATGGGCGATGCCGGATGCAACATGATTGGCGGTGCCATCATGCTGTTCCTCAACTACTTCTATACCGATGTGTTCGGCCTGGCTCCGGCGCTGGTGGGCACGCTGCTGCTCTCGGTCAGGGTGCTGGATGCGGTCACCGACCCGATTATGGGCGCGATTGCCGATCGCACCCAGAGTCGCTGGGGCCGTTTTCGTCCCTGGCTGCTGTGGGTTTCCGTTCCCTACGTGCTGTTCAGCGTACTGATGTTTACCACGCCAGACTGGACCTATCACAACAAGGTGATCTGGGCATTTGTCACCTACTTCCTGATGTCACTGACCTACACCGCCATTAATATTCCTTACTGTTCACTGGGCGGCGTGATTACCAGCGATCCCGGCGAGCGCGTCTCCTGCCAGTCCTACCGCTTTGTTATGGTGGGCATCGCCACGCTGACCCTCTCCCTGTCACTGCTGCCGATGGCGGAGTGGTTTGGCGGCGCGGATAAGGCGCGCGGCTATCAGATGGCGATGGCGGTGCTGGCCACCCTGGGCCTGGCGATGTTTCTGTTCTGCTTTGCTACGGTGCGTGAACGCATCCGCCCTGCCGTTCCCAGCAATGATGACCTGAAAAAAGATCTGCGTGACGTCTGGAAGAATGACCAGTGGGTCCGGATCCTGCTGCTCACCTTCTGCAACGTCTGTCCCGGCTTCATTCGCATGGCGGCGACCATGTACTACGTAACCTGGGTCATGGGTCAGTCAACGCACTTCGCCACCCTGTTTATCAGCCTGGGGGTAATCGGCATGATGGTGGGCAGCACGCTGGCGAAAGTGCTCACCGACCGCTGGTGCAAACTCAAAGTCTTTTTCTGGACCAATATCGCGCTGGCCCTTTTTTCCAGCGGCTTTTACTGGATCGATCCACACGCCACTCTGATGGTCGTGGTGGCTTATTTTGTGCTGAATATTCTGCATCAGATCCCCTCCCCCCTGCACTGGTCACTGATGGCCGATGTGGATGACTACGGCGAATGGAAAACCGGTAAACGCATTACCGGCATCAGCTTCTCCGGCAACCTCTTTTTCCTCAAGGTGGGTCTGGCTGTCGCGGGGGCGATGGTCGGTTTTCTGCTCTCAATGTATGGCTACAACGCGGGCGCAAAACAGCAGTCAGCCGAGGCGATTAACGGCATCATGCTGCTGTTTACCGTTATTCCGGGCGTCGGCTACCTGATCACCGCCGGCGTAGTACGGCTGATGAAGGTTGACCGCAAAATGATGCTCACCATCCAGCAGGATCTGGCGCTGCGTCGCGAAAACTTCCACGACTTACACACTGTTCGTCTGCACAACCGTGCTGCCACGCCAACCGGAGATGTAAAATGAGCCCAACCTGGCCGAATCCTTTTATTGAGCAGCGCGCTGACCCGTTTATTCTGCGCCATGAACAGCACTACTATTTTGTCGCCTCAGTACCGGAATATGACCGGCTGGAGATTCGCCGCGCCACCACGCTGGCTGACCTGCGCAGCGCAGAACCGGTGGTGGTCTGGCGCAAGCCGGAGAGCGGCCCCTGCAGCGAACTCATCTGGGCACCCGAGCTGCACTATATCGACGGGCTGTGGGTGATCTATTTCGCGGCGGCACCGACGCGCGACATTAAAGAGGGATTATTCCAGCATCGGATGTACGCACTGGTGTGCGAGGCCGGCGACCCGCTGCAGGGCGAATGGCAGCCCTGCCGGCGCGTCTTCAGCCAGCTTGACAGCTTTTCACTGGATGCCACCCACTTCGTGCATCAGGGTAAAAACTGGTATCTCTGGGCACAGAAAGATCCCGCCATTCCCGGTAACTCCAACCTCTATCTGGCGGAGCTGCTTAATCCCTGGACGCTGAAAGGCACGCCGGTAATGCTGAGCCGGCCTGAATATGAGTGGGAGTGTGCAGGATTTAGCGTGAATGAAGGACCGGCGGTCATTCGTCATGGTGACAGGCTGTTTGTTACCTACTCCGCCAGCGCCACCGATGAGAATTACTGCCTGGGCATGCTGTCGATTGCCGCAGAGGCGGACCCGCTCGACGTGACCGCATGGCAGAAATCGGCGCGGCCGGTGTTTGTTTCCAGCTGGGACAATCATCAGTATGGGCCGGGGCACAACAGTTTTACGCAGGATGAGTCGGGGCGGGACGTGCTGGTCTACCATGCACGAAACTACACGGAGATTGAGGGCGATCCGTTATGGGACCCGAACCGCCATACCCGACTGAAATACTTCAGCTGGCGCAGCGATGGCACGCCCGATTTTGGCGTGCCCCCTGCTGATCACACCAGCGTGCCATAAATCGTCAGCAGCGCTACGGCCACCACCAGCACCAGTGAGGTCCGTTTCGCCAACGCCACGGCCACCCGTGGCGTTTCAACTTTATCCGTGTGCGGATCGCGGGACAGCGAGAACTGCGCCAGGGTGGTCAGCACCTGATACTGAGAACGGTGACGATCGGTCAGTGAGACAAACCAGGCGGGCAGCGCCTTTTCACCGTGGCCCAGCAGAGCGTAAGCCACCCCCGCCAGCCGGACCGGTATCCAGTCGAGCAGATGCAGAATACCGTCGACCCCCGATTGCGCCCGCGCCATCGGTGTGCCGTGCTTTGCCAGCCAGCCCTGCCAGGCTCGCAGGAAGGCGTAACCCACCAGCAGCACCGGTCCCCAGGGGCCACCCACCACCAGCCAGAACATCGGGGCCAGATAGAAACGGAAGTTTATCCAGATCAGCGCATTCTGCAGCTCGCGCAGAAATTCGCGTTCGCTGCACTCCACCGGCACACCATGAATCAGCGTCAGCTCCGCCGCCATCGCCTGATGCGCCGCATCGTCGTCATGACTGGCCGCCTTCAGATAGTGATGGTAGTGCTGCCGCACTGAACCGGCCCCGATACAGAGCAGCCCGACCACAATCCAGAACAGCAATAGCACCACGCCAAACAGCACGCCTTTCAGCGTCACCAGCACCAGTGCCGTCAGCGCCATCGCCAGCACGGTCATCAGCAGCGTCCGCATCATGGAGAAGTGGCGGCGATGGCGAAAAATCGGCTCCAGCCGGTGTTCGAGCTGCCAGTGCTCACCCAGTTTAAACAGGCGCTCCCAGCCCAGAACCAACAACAAGGTAAACAACGTCATACTGACCCCGCAAAAATCAGGATTTTTGCTGCGTTAACAGCTCTCTGTAGTACTCCCAGTCAAAAGCAGGACCAGGATCGGTTTTGCGCGCCGGAGCGATGTCGCTATGCCCGGTAATACGTGCAGGCGTGACCGGATAGTGCTGCAGCAGCAACTGCGTAACCTGCTGCAAAGCCCGATATTGCGCCCCGGTATAAGGCTCGCTGTCAGTTCCTTCCAGCTCGATGCCAATAGAGAAGTCATTGCAGTTTTCCCGGCCCTCAAACTGCGAAACCCCCGCATGCCAGGCGCGCTTATCAAAGGGAACATACTGCACAATCTCGCCGTCACGGCGAATCAGGCAGTGTGCCGCCACTTTCAGTGCCGCGATATCGGCAAAATAGGGATGCGCATCCGGCGGAAGCGTGCCGGTGAACAGCTTATCGATCCACGGTCCGCCAAACTCTCCCGGCGGCAGGCTGATATTGTGAATCACCAGCAGCGACGGCGCCTCATTGTCAGGTCGTTCATTGCAATGTAATGAGGGCACCTGACGTACACCGGTCAGCCAGCCCTGTTTGATTTTCATACCGGATTTCCTTGTTCTGCCTGGCTGAGAATAGCATGAATAATAAAGGATTCTTGCCCCTTAGTGTGTCGGCAGCGTGACATTATCTGATTCCTTGTTAAGGATACTAAACAAAATACGGTTTATGGCTGGCACCGCGTGGCAGTTCAGGCTATTGTGACCGCCTCAGACATCCCCTTTTCTGGAGTGTAAGCCTATGTCTTCTCGTGGTTATGATCCCGACAGCCGCCGTCAGGCGCTGATTAAACGCATTGAAAGTGACATCCCGGATGCCGTTGCGCTGGCGTTAAAGGAGGATCTCGGTGGGGAGATCGACGCCGACCGCGATATCACCGCACAGCTGTTACCGGCCGACACCCAGGCCCATGCGCAGGTCATTACCCGCGAAGCCGGTGTTTTCTGTGGTAAACGCTGGGTCGAAGAGGTGTTTATTCAGCTGGGCGCGCACGCCACCCTGAACTGGCACGTCAGTGATGGCGATCCGATCAAGGCTGACCAGCTGCTGTTTGAAATTGAAGGCCCGGCGCGCCTGCTGCTGACCGCCGAGCGGACGGCGCTCAATTTTGTGCAGACGCTCTCCGGCGTGGCGACCGAAGTCAGCCGCTATGTCGCGCTGCTGGCAGGCAGCCAGACCCAGCTGCTGGACACGCGTAAAACCCTGCCCGGCCTGCGGACGGCGCTTAAATATGCCGTGCTCTGCGGTGGCGGCAGCAATCACCGGCTCGGCCTCTCTGACGCCTATCTGATCAAAGAGAATCATATTATCGCCAGCGGGTCGATTGCTCAGGCGGTGGAAAGAGCGCAGTGGTTACAGCCAGACGTGCCGGTTGAAGTTGAGGTGGAATCGCTGGAGGAGTTACGCCAGGCGCTGGAGGCCGCCGCTGACATTGTCATGCTGGATAACTTCAGCCTGGAGGAGATGCGTACCGCCGTCGAACTGAATCAGGGGCGGACGCTGCTGGAAGTTTCCGGCAACGTTACCGAAGCCACCCTGCCGCAGATCGCCCTGACCGGCGTGGACTACGTTTCGGTTGGCGCACTGACCAAACATGTCCGGGCGCTGGATCTCTCGATGCGTTTTCAGCAAAAGTAAACCGCAGCGGCACGGTCAGTGCCGCTGCCTCTGTCCGCGCACTCTGCTGACCTGCCCGCGCGGCCACACGTTTTGCGACCTCGCTTACAGCGCCATTGCTACTGCGCTGTAACGACGCACATTCTTTCGGTGATCCTTTCCAGCCTGAAAACTCGCCACTGTTTTTCATTGCCCCCGCTTTCTACCCTGTCGACTTCTTAATCAGGAGACGATGGAATGAACTATCAACGTGGATTTACGCTGGTTGAACTGATGATTGTGGTCGGCATTGTGGCGATTCTGAGTGCCATCGGCCTGCCCGCCTATCAAAACTATCTGCAGCGCGCCGCGCTCACCGACATGCTGCAAACGATGGTGCCCTATAAAACCGCCGTCGAACTCTGTGCCATGGAGCGCGGCGGCCCGACGCAGTGTCAGGCCGGACAGGCTGGTATCCCTGCTGCGAAAGGATCGCGCTACGTTTCGGCACTGAGCGTCACTAACGGGGTGATTACACTGACCGGCCAGGAGAGTCTGAATGGCCTGAGCGTTGAAATGGTGCCGATTCATGATGCCACGGATGGCAGTATCAGCTGGCAGCGCAGCTGCACCAGCAGCAACAACAATCTGCGCGACAATTGCCTGGAACAGTTCCGCTTTGCGGATAAAGGGGCCAGCGATGAATCCGCCTGACGACGCAATAACAGCACTCTGCCAGCGCTATCGCGCGCTGATTTTGCAGCATGATGCCGATCGGTTACGCGTTGCCGTAGCGGAGAGCGTTCCGCCCGGCCTCTCTGAAGCGCTTCACTTTGCCAGTCAGTGTCAGATTGACATTGAATGCTGGCCGCAGGCCCGCCTGGATCAACGTCAGCATGCCGACACGGGGCGGGTCGCGCGCGAAGAGACACCCGCTGAATCGGCGATTGAAGCCGCCGAGCTGATTCTGCGTCAGGCGCTGGAACGTCGCGCCTCGGATGTGCATATCGAACCCGGCGCTGAGGGGATGCGGGTGCGGCTGCGCATTGACGGTGTCCTTCACCCGCTCTCTTCCCTGCCTGTGACCCAGCCTGCGGCGCTGCTGGCGCGCCTGAAAATCCTCGGCGGACTGGATATTGCCGAACGCCGGTTGCCCCAGGATGGTCAGTTCAGTCTGGCGATCGCCGGTCAGTCAGCCTCCTTTCGTCTGGCAACGTTACCCGTGTATGGCGGTGAAAAAGCGGTCATCCGGCTATTGCAGAGTGAAAGCGCGGCGCTGTCACTGGATAAGCTCGGTCTCCCCCCTGCGCAGCTGCGCCTCTTCACGGCGGCGCTGGCCCAGCCGCAGGGGATGATCCTGGTCACCGGGCCGACCGGCAGCGGCAAGACATTTACCCTCTACAGTGGACTCAGCGCCCTGAACCGGCCAGAAAAAAACCTGTGCAGCGTGGAAGATCCGATTGAGATCCCGCTGTCCGGCATTAATCAGACGCAGATCCATAACCGCAAGGGGCTGGATTTTAACCGTGTGCTGCGGGCGTTACTGAGACAGGATCCGGATGTCATTATGGTCGGAGAGATCCGCGATGCCGAAACGGCAGAGATTGCAGTGAAGGCAGCGCAGACCGGCCATCTGGTGCTTTCAACCCTGCACACCAACTCTACCGCCGAGACGCTGACGCGGCTGCGGCAGATGGGCATCCCCGGTTATCTGCTGGGCCCGGCGCTGAAGCTGATCGTGGCTCAACGCCTGGTCCGGCGCCTCTGCCCCCATTGCCGTCAGCCGGCCCAGGCGGTGGCGCACTACCCCACAGAAATCTGGCCCGGCACGCTGCAAACCTGGCGGGCGCCCGGTTGCGATCACTGTTTCTCCGGCTACTTTGGCCGGCTGGCGCTGTTTGAACTGCTGCCGATCAATGCCAGGCTACAGAATGCCATTGCTGCTGAGATGCCGCTGGAGAATCTGCTCACGCTGGCAAAACAGCAGGGATTGCGCACCCTGCTGGTTTCCGGTCTGGAAGCCGTAAGCCGGGGCGACACCTCGCTGGAAGAGATGCAGCGGGTCATCGGGCTGGACGATGGCTGATGCAGCGCTGTTCCGCTGGCAGGCGGTAGATAGCCAGGGGCAGTTGCGCAGTGGTCAGCTGCTGGCGGTTGACAGTGAAACTCTGCTGCGGGTGCTGGCGCAGCGCGACCTGCTGCCCGTGAGCTGGAAGCGGGAAAAGGGCTGGCGTCAGTCGGAATGGAAGTGGCAGCAGAAGAGCGATCTGATACGCCAGCTGGCAACCCTGCTCAAAGCCGGTCTGCCGCTGGCAGAGAGTCTGGCGTTACTGGCTGAGGGGCATCCGCATGCAGGCTGGCGGGCATTGCTGCTCGCCCTGCATTATCGGGTGCTCAGCGGCACCCCTTTTTCTCAGGCATTACGTGAATGGCCACAGATTTTTCCGGCGCTCTATCCGGCACTGATGGAGGTGGGTGAACTGACCGGTCAGCTTGATGTCTGCTGCGATGAGCTGGCCCGTCAGCAGATCCGGCAACAGCAGTTAGGTCAGCAGGTGGTGAAAGCGTTGCGTTATCCGCTGTTCATCCTGCTGGTGGCCCTCGCTGTCACCTGCGGCATGCTGCTGTTTGTGCTGCCTGAGTTCGTTGCCGTCTATGACGCCTTTGACGCGCCCCTGCCCGCCTTTACGGCAGCGGTGATGCAGCTATCAGCCCAGCTTCAGGCATGGGGAGGCGTCCTCGCTTTCGGCGTAACGCTGATACTGGCGATTGTGTTTCAGTTGCGACGGCGCTCTGCGGACTGGCAGCGCCGCGAACAGGCGCTTTTGCTGCGCCTCCCCCTGCTTGCCGGATTATGGCGGGGGATGCAGCTGACGCAGATCTACACCATCCTGACGCTGACGCAGCGTGCCGGGTTGACCCTGTTGCAGGGACTGGCCGCCGCAGAAGTGACGCTCTCTGCCCTGCTCTGGCGGGAGGCCATGGCCGCCCTCCAGCAGCACATTGCTCAGGGTCATCCCCTGCATCAGGCATTGATGCATCACTCGCTGTTCACGCCGTTATGTGGTCAGCTGATTCGGGTCGGCGAAGAGGCGGGGGCACTGGATGTGATGCTGGCGCGTCTGGCGGAGTGGCACGAGGCAGAGACCCGCAAACGTGCTGATACCCTGGCGGCGTCGCTGGAGCCGATCATGATGGTAGTCATTGGCGCTATCGTCGGCTCGCTGGTAGTCGCGATGTATCTGCCCGTATTCGGTCTGGGTGATGCGATGCATTAAGGGGCGCCGGATGCGCCCCGGACAATTACCGGTTGAATACGCGGTTTTCCTGCTCATTAACCCGGATGAAGGTCGTGCGCTTGGTCAGCTCTTTCAGACGCTCAGCCCCGACGTAGGTGCAGGCGGACCGCAAACCTCCCAGAATATCCCGTGCAGTATCAGCCACCGGGCCACGTAGTGGCAGCTTCACCGTTTTACCTTCGGCGGCCCGATACTGGGCGACACCGCCGACATGACGTTTCATCGCCGATTCAGAACTCATGCCGTAAAACAGCATGAAGCTTTCGCCATTTTCTTCGACGACCTGCCCTTCACACTCATCGTGTGCCGCCAGCATGCCTCCCAGCATCACAAAGTCCGCTCCGCCACCAAAAGCTTTCGCAATATCGCCTGGCACCGAACAGCCGCCATCACTGACAATCTGTCCACTTAAGCCATGGGCCGCATCGGCACATTCGATGACGGCAGAAAGCTGCGGATAGCCCACGCCGGTTTTCACCCGGGTCGTGCAGACCGACCCCGGACCGATGCCAACCTTAACGATATCCGCGCCCGACAGAATCAGCTCTTCAACCATTTCCCCTGTCACCACATTACCGGCACAGATGGTTTTCGCCGGGAACATCTCACGGGCGCGCTGCAGAAAATCGACAAAATGCTGCGAGTAACCGTTGGCCACGTCGATGCAGATAAACTGCAGATCGTCGGAGAGCGCCATAATGGCGACCAGCTTGTTCAGATCGTTTTCAGAGGTGCCGGTTGACACCATCACATGCTTCAGAACCGTGGCGGGGACGCGCTGAATAAACGCCCGCCACTCCTCCACGCTGTAGTGCTTGTGAACGGCGGTGAGAATAGCAAAACTGGCCAGCGCCTCAGCCATTAAAAAGGTGCCGACGGTATCCATGTTGGCCGCGATAATCGGGACGCCGCTCCAGCTCAGGCGGGAGTGGCGGAAGGTGAAGCTGCGTTCCAGCTCGACCTGCGAGCGGCTTTGCAGCGTGGAGCGTTTGGGCCGGATTAAGACATCTTTAAAGCCCAGTTTCAGATCTTCTTCAATACGCATAAACAGTGTCCTGGTAGGTGGCAACAACTCGCCGTTCGCGAAATAAGCACGGTTCCAGTGACGTTATATTACGCGCCTCTGGCGACGCGACAAGACTGCGAATTTCACTTTATTTACGCTACAATCCGTAAAATTTATTGCTGCTTTACTGGTGTGATCTGTCGCTCAATTTTGCGTTTTTTGTTCAGATCATTACCCTGAACCTATGTCCATATGAGAAGCCAGGTGAGAAACATGCCCTATACCGTTGCGCTCACAGGAGGAATCGGCAGTGGTAAAAGCACGATAGCCGGGGCCTTTGCTGCGCTTGGTGTGGAAATTATTGATGCTGACCTGATCGCACGCGAAGTGGTCGAGCCGGGCACTCCCGCTCTGCAGGCCATTGAGGCGCGCTTCGGCGCATCCATCTTGACCGGACAGGGAACGCTTGACCGTGCCCGCCTGCGCGAAATTATTTTCCAGCAGCCCGAACAGAAAAGCTGGTTAAACGCGCTGCTGCACCCGCTGATTAACGCCCGGACGCGACAGCTGATCGCCCAGGCGGCCTCACCTTATGTGCTCTGGGTGGTGCCACTACTGGTAGAAAATCAGTTACAGCACCAGGCTGATCGGGTGCTGGTCGTGGATGTTGATGAGGAGACGCAGTTAGCCCGTACCCGACAGCGCGATGGGCTCTCCCTTGAGCAGGCGCAACGTATTCTTTCCGCGCAGGCGACGCGCCAGCAGCGCCTCGCCTGTGCCGACGATATTATTGATAACAGTGGCGAGCCCGATGACGCCTTGCCACAGGTTGCCGGACTTCACCAGCGCTACCTCCGGCTGGCGGCAACGAAACAGGATTAATAACATGAGCACACCCGTTCTGTTTGAACACCCACTGAATGAAAAAATGCGGACCTGGCTACGGGTTGAGTTTTTAATTAATCAGTTAGACGAAACAACTCCGCTGGATAAAACCGTCAATGCACTGACCTTTTTCCGCCTCACTGGCGAGTTGCTCGACATTTTCGAGCGGGGCGATATTCGCACAGAGCTGCTGAAAGAGCTGGAGCGTCAGCAGCAGAAATTACGCGCCTGGGCGGATGTGCCGGGTGTCGATATGACGCGGGTTGATGCCCTGAGCGATAAACTCAAAAGTCAGTCAACCCGGTTGATGAATGCGCCACGGATGGGGCAGCAACTCCGCGAGGATCGTCTCATTGCCCTGGTGCGCCAGCGTCTGAGCATTCCTGGCGGCTGCTGCAGTTTTGATTTGCCGGGTCTGCACATCTGGCTGCATCTGCCACAGGAAGTCCGCGATGCGCAGGTTGAAGCCTGGATGCAGACCCTGGAGCCACTCCATCATGCCCTGGCGATGGTGCTGGATTTGATCCGCCAGTCGGGTTCGTTCCATACGCAGACCAGCCTCAATGGCTTTTATCAGGATAATGCCGAGGATGCCGATCTGCTGCGACTGCAGCTGTCGCTGGACGATGCGCTCTATCCACAGGTGTCCGGCCACAAAAGCCGCTACGCCATTCGTTTTATGCCGCTGGACAGCGAGCGCGGCGAAGTGCCCGCCCGCCTTAACTTCCAGCTGGCCTGTTGTTAGAGGTAACTATGCAGCAAGAAGTCATGACCGTCTCCTGTCCGCAGTGCGGCAAAGAGGTGATCTGGGATGAACTCAGCCCGTTTCGGCCGTTTTGCAGTAAACGCTGTCAGCTTATCGATTTAGGGGAATGGGCTGCCGAAGAGAAACGCATTCCCAGCAGCGATGATATGAACGACAGTGAAAACTGGAGCGAAGAAGATCGCTGACAGAAGGATGGGGCGCACTGCCCCATCCGCTCAGAGCTCGCCGGCGACCAGACGCGCAATCAGCTGATGATTCGCGGCCGGAAATTCGTCGGCGACCAGCGCCTGCTGATCAACCCAGCGCTGCGGCTGCCCCTCTTTACCCCACGGCTCTCCCTTCCAGCCTTCGACCAGAAAGAAATGCAGCGTCACGCGCAGATCGTCATAGGTGTGGTCGGCATGACCAATCGGACGCGCATCGGTCACTTCAATACCGGTTTCTTCGTGGAGTTCTCTGACGAGCCCCTCTTCCGCGCTTTCGCCCGCTTCAATCTTACCGCCGGGAAACTCCCATTTGTTCGCCATATAAGACGTTGACGCGCGCTGGGCAAGGAAAATTTGTTTACTGGCATTGCGAATGATGCCAACCGCAACCTGCAGGTGCTTCATGGAAACTGTCCGGTCGTAATGAGTGAGGGCTGATTTTAGAACATGCTATAGCGGAAGTTAACCGCTTTACGTCTGCTCTGGCGGGATGGGCCGCGGACATAAAAAAAGGAGCCAGCGGCTCCTTTTTCATCAGCATTGCGTATCAGGCGATACGGCCATGACACTGCTTGTATTTCTTACCGGAACCACACGGGCAGGGATCGTTGCGGCCGACTTTACGTTCACCGCTCTGCTCTGCCGCCGGTTCTGCCAGCGCATCCTCTTCTACGTGGCTCAGCTGCTGCTGCTGCGCCAGACGCTCGGCTTCTTCACGACGCTGCTGCTCCATCGCTTCAACCTCTTCAGGCATACGCACCTGAACCTTGCTCAGGGTACTGATCACTTCATACTTCAGTGATTCCAGCATCGCAGCGAACATGGCGAAGGATTCGCGCTTGTACTCCTGCTTCGGATCTTTCTGCGCATAGCCACGCAGATGGATGCCCTGACGCAGATAGTCCATCGCAGCCAGATGCTCTTTCCACAGCGAATCCAGCGTCTGGAGCATCACGCCTTTTTCGAAGTTACGCATCATCTCGGCACCGACGATCTCTTCTTTGGCAGCGTAGCTCTCGGTCGCGTGGGTCATGATGCGCTCACGCAGCACTTCCTCGTGCAGATCCGGCTCTTTATCCAGCCATTCCGCTATCGGCAGGTTAAGATCGAAGTCGGCACGCAGACGCTCTTCCAGCCCTGGCACGTCCCACATCTCCTCCAGTGACTGCGGCGGAATATAGGTATCGATGGTCGCTTTGTAGACATCGTGGCGAATGCTGTTAATGGTTTCGCTCACATCAGAGACATCCAGCAGTTCATTACGCTGGCTGTAGATAGCGCGACGCTGATCGTTTGCCACATCATCATATTCCAGCAGCTGCTTACGAATATCGAAGTTACGGCTTTCAACTTTGCGCTGAGCATTGGCGATCGCTTTGGTCACCCATGGATGTTCAATCGCCTCGCCGGGCTTCATGCCCAGTTTACGCATCATATTCGACACGCGATCGGAGGCAAAAATACGCATCAGCGCATCTTCCATTGAGAGGTAGAAGCGTGAGGAACCGGCATCACCCTGACGACCTGCGCGACCACGCAGCTGGTTATCGATACGGCGGGACTCGTGACGCTCGGTACCGACGATGTGCAAACCCCCTGATGCCAGAACCGCATCGTGACGAACCTTCCAGGCCGCTTTGATCTCTTCGATCTGCGCTTCGGTCGGATTCTCCAGCGCCGCCACATCGGCATGCCAGCTGCCGCCCAGCATAATATCTGTACCACGACCCGCCATGTTGGTGGCGATCGTTACCGCACCCGGCTGACCCGCCTGCGCCACGATATCCGCTTCGCGGGCGTGGAACTTGGCGTTCAGAACGTTGTGTTTAATACCCGCACGGGTCAGTTCGTTAGAGACCACTTCCGATTTTTCAATCGAGATCGTCCCCACCAGCACCGGCTGACCGTTAGCAGTACGCTCACGGATATCTTCGATAATAGCGTCGATCTTCTCTTTCTCGGTCATGTAGACCAGGTCAGCCAGATCTTTACGTACCATCGGACGGTTGGTCGGCACCACGATAGTGTCGAGTTTATAGATGGAGCTGAATTCGAACGCTTCAGTGTCTGCGGTACCGGTCATACCGGCCAGCTTCTCGTAAATACGGAAGTAGTTCTGGAAAGTGATAGAGGCCAGCGTCTGGTTCTCGTTCTGAATCTCTACCCCTTCTTTGGCTTCAATCGCCTGATGCAGACCATCGGACCAGCGACGACCCTGCATGGTACGGCCGGTGTGTTCATCAACAATCACGACCTCGCCATCTTTGACGATATAGTCCACGTCGCGGGTAAAGAGCGCATGAGCACGCAGCGCCGCCGTAACGTGATGCATCAGCATGATGTTGGTCGGTGAATAGAGTGACTCACCCGCTTCCATGATGCCCTGGCTGACCAGCAGCTCTTCCACCTTAACCAGACCGCGCTCGGACATGTGAGCCTGACGCGCTTTCTCATCGACCCAGAAGTCACCTTCACCCTGATGAGTTTCGTTATCTTCCTTATCCTGACGAACCAGATGAGGGATGATTTTGTTCACTTTGGTGTAGAGGTCAGAACTGTCTTCTGCCGGACCGGAGATAATCAGCGGCGTACGCGCTTCATCGATCAGGATGGAGTCGACCTCATCCACCAGCGCGTAGTGCAGTTTACGCTGTACGCGCTCTTCCGGGCTGAAAGCCATATTGTCGCGCAGGTAGTCGAAGCCATACTCGTTGTTGGTGCCGTAGGTGATGTCTGCAGCGTAGGCTTCGCGCTTCGCTACCGCAGGCAGGCCCGACATGTTGATACCAATGCTCAGGCCAAGGAACTCGAACAGTGGACGGTTGTTTTCCGCATCGCGCTGAGCCAGATAGTCGTTGACGGTCACCACGTGAACGCCCTTGCCGGAGAGTGCGTTCAGGTAGGCTGGCAGGGTCGCGGTCAGGGTTTTACCTTCACCGGTGCGCATCTCAGCGATGCAGCGGTCGTTCAGCACCATGCCGCCGATCAGCTGAACGTCGAAGTGACGCATGCCAAATACACGTTTACTGGCTTCACGCACCGTCGCAAAGGCTTCAGGAATCAGGCTCTCCAGCGATTCGCCTTTTTTCAGGCGCTCGCGGAACTCGTCCGTTTTGGCTTTCAGTTCATCATCAGAGAGCTTCTCGAAATCAGGCTCCATCTTGTTGATGACATCTACCACTTTGCGCATGCGGCGCAGCGTACGATCGTTGCTGCTGCCAAAAACCTTGGTCAATATTTTGCTTAACATAATCAATAGTTTCTCAATTCAGCCGGCGCTTGCCGGACTGCGAAATCTTAACAGAGTGAATAAAACCAAAAATATTAGCAGAACAATCGGGCAGGTCCGGCGCGAATGCCATGCACGCTGGCATGCCACTCAACCCATGAGCGGGTTACGGCGGTGAAAAGCGGGGGTGCCGTCATCAGCTGCGGGGCGGTAGGCCGCGCAGAATGGGACGTCAGTAAGTTATGCAGTGAATCAATCAGCGCCAGCTTTTGTGCCGCCAGCGGTAAAATCTGTGGCTCCGCCTGGGCCTGTGGCGCCAGCGTAAACGAAAGATGACGGATAACCGTCCGGATGGCGTGCTGATGCCAGTAATCCACGCTGAAGCTAGGACGGCGGGACGCTTCCTGAAGCCGTATCAGGTGGTCAAAACGTGCGGCACTGCCCAGAAAAAGGCTGCTGGCCGGAGATTCTGAAGAGGTGCTGAGTTCGGAGCTTTGCGCACAGGCTGGCAGGCCAAAGCTGGCCGCGACCATCCCTAACAGGAGATGGGGCCAGAAATAGCGTCTACCCAATTGTCGCCAGCGCTGAAGAATCCCGATCACACCCTTTCCATTGCGCATGCTCCTGCGCCTTTGTTTTCGTTCAACCGCCGCATGCTGCAACGGATTTCGGCCTGTAAAAGCGCCACAGATAGTATCATTAATGTGGGGCATCCACACCTGAGATTAAAGTGGCGGTGTGAGAAAAGGCGAGCGATTGTTCAGCAATTCAGCAGAACAGACAAGGCGTTACGAGAGCGGTCACACAATTGCGACGGAGAACAGGAGGGCAATAAAAAACGGCTGGCGCCGCTGACCGGAGAGGGTGTCAGCATAACCAGCCGTTTCGCGTTCCGGGGTAATTAAGCCAGAACCAGATTCGGTGCTTTGAATGCCAGCGGCAGTTCAGCTTCGTCTTCGAAGGTTGCCCATTCCCAGGCTTCCTGCTTAGCCAGAACCGCTTGCAGCAGCTTGTTGTTCAGTGCGTGGCCTGATTTGAATGCAGTAAATGCACCAATGATGTTGTGACCACACATAAACAGGTCGCCGATAGCGTCCAGCATTTTGTGACGGACAAACTCGTCTTCAAAACGCAGGCCTTCTTCATTCAGTACGCGGAAATCATCCAGACCTATCGCACAATCTAAGCTACCGCCCAGGCACAGGCCTTTAGACTGCAGATATTCGATTTCACGCATAAAGCCAAATGTACGCGCCCGGCTGATCTGACGAACAAAGGCATCAGCAGAAAAGTTCATCGCATAACGCTGTGAGCTGGAATCGATAGCCGGGTGTTTGAAGTCGATGGTGAAATCAAGCGAGAAACCGTTGTACGGTTTGATCTCGGCCCATTTATCACCCTCTTCCACACGCACGGTCTGCTTAACGCGCACAAATTTCTTCGCGCTGTTAAGCTGCTCGATACCCGCATCCATCAGCAGATAGATAAACGGTGCTGCGCTGCCATCCATGATCGGGATTTCCGGAGCATCGACTTCAACAATAATGTTATCGATACCCAGACCGGCCAGGGCGGCATTGAGATGTTCGACCGTTGAAATACGCACGCCGTCATCATTCACCAGGCAGGTACTCAGCATGGTGTCGCGCACGTATTTTGCATCAGCCGGAAAATCTACCGGTGGATTCAAGTCGGTGCGACGATAGATGACCCCGGTGTTAGCCGACGCAGGGCGTAATGTCAGGGTGACTTTTTTGCCGGTATGCAAACCGACACCCGTCGCCTGAACAATACGTTTTAATGTCCTTTGTTTGATCATCGCATTATCTCGCAATATTACCTTTCCGACCGCCAGTATACTTTACCAGCGGGCAGACACTTTAGCACAAAGAGCGGAGAACCCCAATTATAGGGTTAATCCTAATCGGCCTGCTTGCGTAAAAAGGCCGGAATATCAAGATAGTCGGGCTCTTTGTTCGACTGCGCAGCCTGGTCGTTAACCACTTTGGCAGCGGGTTTCTGCTCCTGCGGCAGCGGTGACATACCGTGCTGCTGATAGCGATGATCCATCACAGGCTGGCTGGCTGGCTTGTTAGTGACCAGCGTAATTTCCGGACGCTTGTCCATGCCGATACCGGTTGCCACCACGGTGACGCGCAGTTCGTCGTTCATTTCCGGATCCAGCGAGGTGCCGATAACCACGGTTGCGTTGTCAGAGGCGAAGGCGCGGATGGTATTACCCACGGTTTCGAACTCATCCAGACGCAGATCGAAGCCTGCCGTAATGTTGACCAGCACGCCACGTGCACCAGACAGGTCGATATCTTCCAGCAGTGGGCTGGAGATCGCCATTTCAGCCGCTTCTTCCGCGCGATCTTCACCGCACGCAACGCCTGAACCCATCATCGCATAGCCCATTTCAGACATGACGGTACGCACGTCAGCAAAGTCGACGTTCATCAGGCCCGGACGGGTGATCAGCTCGGCAATACCCTGGACTGCACCTTTCAGCACGTCGTTGGCTGCGCCAAACGCATCCAGCAGGGAGATTCCGCGACCCAGCACTTTCAGCAGCTTGTCGTTAGGAATGGTGATCAGTGAATCGACATGCTTAGAGAGTTCAGCGATCCCCTGCTCGGCAAACGCCATGCGTTTTTTGCCTTCGAAGTTGAACGGCTTGGTGACCACGGCCACCGTCAGGATGCCTAAATCCTTTGCCACTTCAGCCACGACAGGCGCTGCACCGGTACCGGTACCGCCGCCCATGCCGGCTGCGATGAACACCATGTCTGCCCCTTCCAGCGCAGAACGCAGTGCTTCGCGATCTTCTTCTGCAGAGTTACGGCCCACTTCCGGGTTCGCACCCGCACCCAGACCTTTGGTAATGTTATTACCGATCTGGATCGTCTGGCCGACCGCTGTTTTACGCAGCGCCTGAGCGTCGGTATTCACAGCAAAGAATTCCACACCTTCGATACGCTCGCGTACCATGTGCTCTACGGCGTTACCGCCGCCGCCACCGACGCCGATGACTTTAATCACCGCGTCGTTGGTTAATTCCATAGGTTCAAACATGATTTCTCTCCGTTATGTGCCTGTCGCCTGGAGATCACTAAAGAAAACAGCATGATCTCCTTTCACAAAAATTAAAACTCTTTTTTTAACCAACTGTTAAAACGCTTGAACCAGTTACCTACTGAGACACGCTTTTCGGTCTCTGCATCACCGTTCATGTGCGACTCTTTGCCGTAGTGCAGCAGTCCCACCGCGGTCGAGTAGTACGATTCCTGCGCATAATCAGTCAGGCCAGTAATATTCAGCGGCTGTCCGATACGCACCTGCGTATGGAATACGCGTTGCGCACAGGCCGCCAGTCCTTCAATTTGCGCGGCGCCACCGGTCAGGACAATGCCTGCGGCTAAGTGGTGCTTCACGCCCTGCTGACGCAGTTGTTCCTGTAACTGCAGAATCTCGTCGTTGACCAGATTCAAAAGTTCGGTATAACGCGGCTCAATCACCTCTGCCAGCGTCTGACGCTGCAGGCTGCGCGGTGGACGTCCACCCACGCTTGGCACTTCAACGTTCTCATCTTTGCCGACAATCGATCCCAGCGCACAGCCATGGCGCACTTTAATCGCCTCCGCATCGGTTGGCGGTGTGCCAAACGCATAGGCGATATCGCTGGTGACGACGTTGCCCGCATACGGAATAACCTTAGTGTGCCGTAAAGCGCCGCCGGTATATACGGCAATGTCCATTGTACCGCCACCAATGTCGACAACACACACGCCCAGCTCACGTTCGTCTTCCGTTAAAACGGCAAAACTGGAGGCGAGACCGGCAAAAATCAGCTGATCGACTTTCAGCCCGCACCGCTCAACGGCTTTCACGATGTTCTTCGCCATGTCGTTGTGACAGGTGATCAGGTGCACTTTCGCCTGCATACGCACGCCGGAAAGGCCGACCGGGTTCTTAATCCCTTCCTGATAGTCGATGGCATATTCCTGAGGAATCACGTGCAGGATGCGATGCTCATCACGCACACGCACCGATTTGGCGGTATGCACGACGTTCTCCACATCATCCTGAGTCACTTCCTCTTCCGAAATCGGAACCATCCCGATTTCGTTCTGACAACTGATATGTTTGCCCGATAAAGCAAGGTAGACAGAGGAGATCTGGCAATCTGCCATCAGCTCAGCCTGGTCGATGGCACGCTGAACGCATTTCACCACCGACTCAAGGTCGTTTACGCCACCTTTATCCATACCGCGGGAGGGACAGCTGCCCACCCCAATAATGTTGACCATACCATCGGGCAGAATTTCCCCAACCAGGGCGGCGACCTTCGCAGTGCCGATTTCGAGTCCAACTACCAGTTTTCTGTCCGTTGCCTTGATCATTGTTGTTTAGCCTGTGCCTGGTTCTGTTGCTGATTACTGTCCTGTGGCTCCATCACAACCGGTGTCCAGCCAACAGAAGCGCCCGAGTCGTATCGCAAATCCACGTAGCTGATACGTTTGCTCTCGTTCTGACCTTGCTGTTCCAGCACCGGGTAGAGCTCAATAAAGCGATTCAGTCGTTTCATGGTGTCGCTGCGGCCCAGCTCAATACGAACATCATCGCTGGTGACCAGCTGCCATGAACGCCGGGCCGTCATCGACGCCACCTTCAGAGTAAACTTCCGGGCTTTCAGCACATCATCCATGCTGTGATAGCCCGCCAGGACCTCTTTCTCACTCCCTTCAGGTCCATACAGCATTGGCAACGTCTCTTTACCAATGTGGCTGGCAGGCACACTGAAGGAAACCCCATCAGCATCCACCATATGCACATCGTTCCAGCGCGCCACTGGCGTGTACTCCACCAGATGAATCTTCAGCTCGTCCGGCCATTGTTTACGCACGCTGACCTGCTTGATCCACGGCAGCCGCTCGATCTGCTGCTGCAGGATGTCGACATTCTGCGACATAAAGGTGCCCGGTGGGCCAAGCGACAGGATCGCCTGGCGAATATCATCGTGCGTGGTGTAGTGCGTCTGCCCCGTTACCACCAGTCTGGATAACGGCAACCGGGACGCATCATTCATCCACTTCAGCACCACCAGCCCGCCGGAAATCATAATCCCGATGACGATCAGCAGGAAAACAATACCGAACAGTCGGGCTCCGTTACTGCGCCCGGTGCGAGTACGCTCCTGCGGTTCACGGTTTCGAACTCTCATCGCCGCCTGTGACATATCAGTCGGCCAGCTCCAGAATATGGGCAACCAGCTGCGGGAAATGCATACCCGCCTGTTTCGCCGCCATCGGAACCAGACTGTGGCTGGTCATGCCCGGTGAGGTGTTGGCTTCCAGCAGCTGAAAGTTCCCCTCTCCGTCGGTCATCACATCAACCCGTCCCCAGCCACGGCATCCCAGCGCACGCCAGGCTGCCAGCACCAGCTGCTGCAATTCTGCTTCCCGTTCGGCACTTAAATCGGCCGGACAGAGATACTGAGTATCGTCAGAAATGTATTTAGCTTCATAGTCATAGAACTCGCTGGCGCTCTTAATTTCAATGGCAGGCAGAATACGATCGCCCACAATCGCGACGGTATACTCCGCGCCGCTGAGAAACGCCTCGACCAGCACGTCATTGTCGTGCTTAAACGCCAGTTCCAGTGCAGCAGGCAGCGCGCTCAGATCGTTGACCCGGCTGATACCCACGCTGGAGCCTTCACAGGCTGGCTTAACAAACAGTGGCAGGCCAAGCGCCGCAATCGCCGCGTCGCTCTCTGCATCCAGCCCGGCAGCAAACTGCTGACGCGTCAGCCAGACAAAGCGCCCTGAAGGTAAGCCGCGCCCCTGCCACAGCAGTTTGGTGCGCAGCTTGTCCATGGTGACGGCTGAGGCCATCACGCCGCTGCCCGTGTAGGGCAGTTGCAGAAACTCCAGCACCGCCTGCAGCGAGCCATCTTCGCCACCCCGGCCATGCAGAGCGATAAAGGCTTTGGTAAAGCCCTGCTCTTTCAGCGTGAGAACCGAAACATCACGGGTATCGATGCCATGTGCATCAATGCCCATTTCCCGTAATCCGGCTAACACAGCCTGACCCGAGTTAAGCGACACCTCACGCTCTGCCGAGGTACCGCCCATTAATACGGCAACTTTATCCGCCATGACGATCCTCCGCTTTCTGCTCCGGCTGGAGCTTCGCGTCAGCCAGCTTGCGGGCAACCTTGCCGACGTTACCGGCTCCCTGCACCAGAATCAGATCGTTGCCTGACAGCAGCGGTGCCAGCATCTCCGGCAGCGCGTCATGTTCCGGCACCAGAATCGGATCCACTTTGCCCCGGTTGCGAATCGCACGGCAGAGCGAACGGCTGTCTGCGCCCGGAATGGCCGTCTCACCGGCAGAGTAGACATCCAGCATCAGCAGGACATCGACATGTGACAGCACGTTGGCGAAATCATCGAAGAGATCGCGGGTTCGGCTGAAACGGTGCGGCTGAAATACCATGACCAGTTTTTTGTCCGGCCAGCCTGCACGTGCCGCTTTGATCGTCGCCTCAACTTCAGTCGGGTGATGACCATAGTCATCCACCAGCATTGCGCTGCCCGGCTGCCCGTTTACCGGTTCGGTCGGGAACTCACCCAGCAGATCAAAGCGACGGCCCGTGCCCTGGAAGCTCTCCAGCGCGGCCAGAATGGCGTTGTCTTCAATGCCCTCTTCACTGGCGACGGCAACCGCGGCGGCCGCATTCAGCGCGTTGTGGCGGCCCGGTGCGTTCAGCGTAATCTGCAGCGGCGCTTTATCCTGACGGATCAGGGTGAAATGTCCCTGCGCACCACTCTGCTCATAATTCTCAATGCGCAGGTCAGCGTCATCACTGAAACCGTAGGTGGTAATGTGCCGTCCTACACGTGGGATCAGATCGCGGATCACCGCATCATCCACGCACATCACTGCGCGACCATAAAACGGCAGGTTGTGCAGGAAGTTAATAAAGGTCTGCTTCAGGTTCTCAAAATCGCCCTGATAGGTGTCCATGTGGTCCGCTTCAATGTTGGTCACAATCGCCACCATCGGCTGCAGATGCAGGAACGACGCGTCACTCTCATCCGCTTCGGCAATCAGATAGCGGCTGTTGCCCAGACGGGCATGGGTGCCTGCTGCTTTGACCAGTCCGCCGTTCACAAAGGTCGGATCCAGTCCGGCTTCCGCATAAATGCTTGAGACCATCGCCGTGGTGGTGGTTTTGCCATGGGTGCCCGCAACGGCGATGCCGTGACGGAATCGCATCAGCTCCGCCAGCATCTCCGCGCGACGGATGACCGGAATGCGCTGTTCACGCGCCGCCACCAGTTCAGGGTTATCCTGTGAAACCGCGCTGGAGACTACCACCACGCTGGCATCGTTCACGTTTTCAGGGCGATGGTTAAAATAGATGGTCGCACCCAGCGCTATCAGGTTCTGCGTCACCGGGTTAGGGGCCAGATCTGAACCGCTGATATGGTAGCCTTCATTTGCTAACACTTCGGCAATACCGCCCATGCCAGCACCACCGATGCCGACAAAGTGGATGTGCCGGACGCGACGCATCTCGGGCACGATAGAACGCAGTTTTGCCAATTGTTGTGTATTCATCGCTCTCAATTACCTGCTCTTTCAGTTTGTACCCGGCCCGGGTACAGGTCAGACACGCTGACCGGAATGATTACTTTGCGGCGCGAGCCACTTCCTGTGCGACCCGATCGGTCGCATCGGGGATCGCCACCTGACGGGCCTGCTCAGCCATCGTCAACAGGGTTGCGCGATCCCAGTGGCGTAGCAGATCCGCTACGGCCTCCGCAGTAAACTGCGGCTGCTCAAAAATTCTGGCGGCGCCCGCTTTTTCCAGCGGCAGCGCGTTCCAGTACTGCTGGCGATCCTTGTGCTGAAACGGCACGAAAATCGCCGGTAAACCAGCGGCAGCGACTTCACTCACGGTTAACGCTCCGGAGCGGCAGACCACCACATCGGCCCAGGCATAGGCCGCCGCCATATCATCGATAAACTCGGTGACCCTGTGCTGCGTCTGACCCGCCTGCTGATAGGCTTTCTCCGTTTCGGGCAGCGCCCCTTTACCGGTCTGATGCCACAGGGTGATCTCATCACCCACCAGCGCCGCAATCTGCGGCAGCGTCTGATTCAGTATCCGCGCGCCCTGACTGCCGCCAATCACCAGCACCCGGATCGGGCCTGACCGGTCGGCCAGCCGTTGTGCCGGCAGAGGCAGCGCCAGCACATCCGTACGCACCGGATTGCCCACCACATCGGCAGCAGGAAAAGCCCCCGGAAACGCCTGCAGCACTTTGGTGGCAATTTTCGCCAGCCATTTGTTAGTCAGTCCGGCAATCCCGTTCTGCTCATGCAGTACCACCGGAATGCCGCAACTCCAGGCCGCCAGGCCACCGGGACCGGAAACGTAGCCGCCCATGCCCAGCACAACATCGGGCTGCCAGGCTTTCATAATGCGGCGCGCCTGACGCCATGCATTGAAGATGCGCATGGGCGCCAGCAGCAGCGCTTTCAGGCCTTTACCACGCAGTCCACTGATGCGGATAAAGTCGATCTCAATGCCGTGCTTCGGCACCAGATCGGCCTCCATGCGGTCGGCGGTGCCTAACCAGCGAACCTGCCAGCCCTGTTCCATCAGATGATGGGCGACAGCCAGACCGGGAAAAACATGTCCGCCGGTTCCGCCTGCCATCACCATCAATCGCTTACCGCTCATCGACCACCTCGGGTAAACGCCTGCGCTTTCGCCAGGCGCGTTTCATAATCTATGCGTAATAAAAAGACGATGGCGGTCGACATAATGATCAGACTCGAACCACCGTAACTGATCAGCGGTAAGGTCAGGCCTTTAGTCGGTAACATACCGGCTGCAGCCCCGACGTTAACCAGCGCCTGGAAGCTGAACCAGACGCCAATTGAACAGGCTAAAAAGCCGGAAAAACGCTGATCCAGCTCCAGCGCACGTCGGCCAATCGACATCGCACGAAAAGCGACGAAGAATACCATTAAAAGTGCCAATACCACACCGATGTAACCGAGTTCTTCCCCTATGATGGCGAAAATAAAGTCGGTGTGCGCTTCCGGCAGATATTCCAGCTTTTGCACGGAGTTACCGAGTCCCTGTCCCCAGAACTCACCGCGGCCAAAGGCCATCAGCGACTGGGTCAGCTGGTAGCCACTCCCAAACGGATCTTCCCAGGGATTCCAGAACGACGTCACACGGCGCATACGGTAGGGTTCTGCAATGATAAGGAGGATCACCGCAAAGATACCGGAGCCGATGATCGCCATGAACTGCCACAGCTTGGCCCCCGCCAGGAAGAGCATCGCCAGCGTCGTAACAAACAGCACCACCACCGTTCCCAGGTCGGGCTGCGCCAGCAGTAACACCGCCAGCACGACCATGACGCCCATCGGTTTACAGAAGCCCCAGAAGTTATTACGCACCTCTTCCACTTTGCGCACCAGGTAACTGGCGAGATAGCAGAACAGGGAGAGCTTCGACAGCTCCGCAGGCTGGATACGCAACGGACCCAGCGCAATCCAGCGCGATGCACCGTTAACCGAGCTGCCGACCACCAGAACAATCAGCAGCATGACGATCGTGACCATCAGCATCACGTTGCTGTAGCGCTGCCAGAAATCCATCGGCACCCGCAGCGTGACCAGCGCCATGCCCAGCGCCAGCGCAATGTAGAAGGCGTCACGCTTGGCAAAGTAAAAGAGATCGTCATTCAGACGCTGACCGACCGGCATAGAGGCCGAGGTCACCATCACAAAACCAATCACTGCCAGACCGAGCGTCAGCCATAACAGCGTGCGGTCATAGAGCACCAGTGAAGTGTCATCACTTTCACGTGCTCCCATGACCCAATCTTTCAGGCGTCCTGAGAAATAGTGAGCCAGTCCGGCGCCAGGAATACGCATCAGCTCAGCTCCTTCGCCAGCTGCGCGAACTGATCGCCGCGCTGCTCAAAGTTACGGAACTGGTCAAGGCTGGCACAGGCGGGCGACAGCAGAACCATATCGCCGGATTTAACCTGAGGCGCGATCTGCTCCATTGCCTGACGCATCGTCTCCGTGCGTACGGCGATCTCAGGACGCAGCGCCGCCAGCGCATCACCGTCGCGGCCAAAACAGTAGAGACGCACATTGTCACCCTGCAGCCAGGGGATCAGCGGCGTAAAGTCGGCTGATTTGCCATCGCCGCCCATCAGCAGCCATAGCGTGCCGTTCACCTGCAGACCATTCAGTGCCGCTTCGGTGCTGCCAACATTGGTGGCTTTAGAGTCGTTAATCCAGCGCACGCCCTGATGCTCATGCACCAGCTGGAAGCGATGTGCCAGACCGTTAAAATACGTTAAAGCGGCCAGGCTGGAGGCGCGTGGCAACCCTACGGCATCAGCCAGGGCCAGCGCCGCCAGTGCATTGGTGTAGTTGTGCTGGCCGGTCATTTTCATTTCAGCGGTGTTGAGCACCTTCTCACCCTTAACCCGCAGCCAGATACTGCCCTGCTGCTTGTTAAGGTGATAGTCACCGAAATCGATGCCAAAGCTGACACAACGGGTGTCCGCCCCGCGAACCGGCATCGTCAGGGCATCATCGGCGTTAACGATGCAGGTCTGCGCATTCTCGTAAACCCGCAGTTTGGCGGCACGATACTGCTGCATCCCCAGCGGATAGCGATCCATATGATCTTCGCTGACGTTCAGCACGGTTGCCGCCGCGGCTTTCAGGCTGTGCGTAGTCTCAAGCTGAAAACTGGAGAGCTCCAGCACGTAGAGCTGCGCCGGAGACTGCAGCAGGCTCAGTGCGGGCAGACCGATGTTGCCGCCCACACCCACCTGCCAGCCTGCGGCTTTGGCCATCTCGCCCACCAGCGTCGTCACCGTGCTTTTGCCGTTGGAACCGGTAATCGCCACGACAGGTGCCTGCGCCTCGCGGCAAAACAGCTCGATGTCGCCGACGATTTCGATGCCGGCATCTGCTGCTTCGCTGAGAAGCGGATGCGCCAGCGCGATGCCCGGACTGGCAACAATCAGATCGGAGGTCAGCAGCCAGTCGCCGTTAAGACCGCCCAGATGGCGTTCAACCTGCCCGGGCAATTTATCCAGCCCCGGCGGCGAGACACGGGTATCCATCACGCGAGGCGTTACGCCCTGCGCCAGAAAGAAATCAACACAGGAGAGCCCGGTCAGGCCCAGCCCGATGATGACGACTTTTCTACCCCGATAGTCAGCCATGATTAACGCACCTTCAGCGTGGCCAGGCCAATCAGCACCAGCATTAGCGAAATAATCCAGAAGCGCACAATCACGCGCGGTTCCGGCCAGCCTTTCAGTTCATAGTGGTGATGGATCGGCGCCATGCGGAAAATACGCTGACCGCGCAGCTTGAACGATCCCACCTGCAGGATCACCGACAGCGTCTCAACCACAAACACGCCGCCCATGATCACCAGTAAAAATTCCTGACGCAGTAACACCGCGATGGTTCCCAGCGCGCCGCCCAGTGCCAGCGAGCCCACATCCCCCATAAAGACCTGTGCCGGGTAGGTGTTAAACCACAGAAAGCCCAGCCCTGCCCCGACGATAGCGGTGCAGACAATCACCAGTTCACCGGCATGACGCAGGTAAGGTATATGCAGATATTCTGCGAATTTCACGTTACCCGTTGCCCAGGCAACCAGCGCGAAGCCGGCCGCTACAAAGACGGTCGGCATAATAGCCAGACCATCCAGGCCATCGGTCAGGTTGACCGCATTACCCGTTCCGACAATCACAAAGTAGGCCAGCAGCACATAAAAGAGGCCGAGCTGCGGCATGATGTCTTTGAAAAATGGCACCACCAGCTGGGTCGCCGGCGTATCTTTGCCTGCCGCATACAGCGCGAACGCCACGCCCAGCGAAATCACCGACATCCAGAAATATTTCCAGCGGGCGATGAGTCCCTTGGTGTCTTTACGTACAACTTTGCGGTAGTCGTCGACAAAGCCGATGATGCCAAAGCCGATTAACACCACCAGCACACACCAGACATACGGATTCGACGGATAGGCCCACATCAGCACCGAAATGGTGATGGAGGTCAGGATCATGATGCCGCCCATGGTCGGCGTGCCGCGCTTGCTGAAGTGAGACTCCGGGCCGTCATTGCGGACAACCTGACCGATCTGTAACTTCTGCAGCCAGGCGATCAGGCGCGGTCCCATCCAGAGCGAGATAAATAACGCGGTCAGCAGGCTGACAATGGCGCGAAACGTCAGATAGGAAAAGACGTTAAAACCGGAATATAAAGCGACCAGATGCTCGGCCAGCCAAACTAACATGTTCCTTTCTCCTGTAAGCTCTGTACTACCTGCTCCATGGCGGCACTACGCGAACCTTTTATCAAGACAGTAATTTCTGAGTGTTCGGACAACAGCTGGCGTAAACGTTCAGTCAGCGCCGTCTTATCGCTGAAATGTTCGCCAGCTTTGCTGCTTTCGCTGATGAAATGGCTGAATCTGCCGGTCGTCAGCACGCGATCGATGCCTGCGTCACGTGCCGCCTCGCCGACTTCGCGGTGACACTGTTCGGTCTCGTCGCCCAGCTCGGCCATATCCCCCGCCACCAGCACCCGATAGCCCGGCATCTCGGACAGCACCTGAACCGCTGCGGTCATTGAACCGACGTTAGCGTTGTAACTGTCATCCAGCAGCAGCTGCTGCGCAGAGAGGCGCACCGGGAACAGACGGCCAGGCACCGACTGCAGGCTTTTCAGCCCCTGCTGAACGGCGCTCAGCGGCGCGTCCACTGACAGGGCCAGCGCCGCAGCGGCCAGGGCATTAGCGATGTTATGCCGACCCGGCAGCGGCAGAACGATCTCCACTTCGCCACGCGGAGTCACCATGACAAAATGGGTACCGTCCTGAGCAATGCGGATATCGCGGGCGGAGAAGTCGCACCCTGCCGCCTGCGGTGCAAAGCGCCACACGGTTTTATCCTGCAGATTTGCCTGCCACTTTGGCCAGTCATTGCTCTCGGCATTCAGAATCGCAATGCCGTGCGGCGGTAAGCCCTGAAAAATTTCGCCTTTAGCTTTGGCAACGCCCGCCAGTGAACCAAAGCCTTCCAGATGTGCTGCCGCCAGGTTGTTAACCAGCGCACTCTCCGGCCGAACCAGATCGGTGGTATAGGCGATTTCGCCCTGATGATTCGCGCCCAGCTCGATCACCGCATACTGATGTTCAGGTGTCAGGCGCAGCAGCGTCATCGGGACGCCATAGTCGTTATTGAGATTACCGGCGGTATAGAGCGTTTCACCGCACTGACGCAGAATCGCCGCGGTCATCTCTTTCACCGAGGTTTTTCCGGATGAGCCGGTCAGCGCCACGACGCGGGCGGTGGACTGCTGGCGAACCCAGGCCCCCAGTCTGCCAAAGGCGAGACGGGTATCCTCAACGACCACTTGCGGTACAGCGACAGGTAAATGCTGACTGACCAGCAGCGCCTGTGCGCCATTCGCAATCGCATCGCCGACAAAGTCATGCGCATCAAAACGCTCACCCACCAGCGCGACAAACAGGCTGC
This sequence comes from Pantoea sp. GM_Pan_3, assembly GCF_026541045.1. Taxonomy (NCBI): domain Bacteria; kingdom Pseudomonadati; phylum Pseudomonadota; class Gammaproteobacteria; order Enterobacterales; family Erwiniaceae; genus Pantoea; species Pantoea sp. GM_Pan_3. The sequence continues at coordinate 138,163 of NZ_JALNVA010000002.1, forward strand.
CAGCCGTCACCTTGCGGGTATCTGTGGTGACCTCGTTCAGAGTGAGGTCGCTGCCATAAAGCGTGCCGCCGGTGATCTGTGCCAGGGTCTGTAATGAAACCGGAATCATGCTGTGCCTCCCAGCAGAGCCGCGACCGTTGCACGGTCGGAGTAATCAAGCCGGTGTGTACCGATAATCTGATAATCTTCGTGGCCCTTGCCCGCGACCAGCACGATGTCGTCAGGCTGCGCCTGCATAATGGTGTTAGTCACCGCCTGCGCACGACCGGAGACCACACGGGCGCGGCCCGGGTCCAGCAAACCGGTCAGAATATCGTTGACGATGGCCTGCGGATCTTCACTGCGCGGGTTGTCATCGGTAATCACCACCACATCGGCAAACTGCTCGGCAATCGCCCCCATTAACGGGCGTTTCCCTTTGTCACGATCGCCACCGCAGCCAAACAGGCACCACAGTTTCCCTGTGCAGTGCAGGCGTGCCGCTTCCAGCGCTTTTTCCAGCGCGTCTGGCGTGTGAGCGTAATCGACCACGACCGTGGGTTTACCTGCGGCACTGAACACTTCCATACGCCCGTTGACCGGCTGTAACCGGGGGGCGGCGTCGATCAGCGTCGCCAACGGATAGTCGAGCGCCAGCAGGGTCGCCAGCGCCAGCATCAGATTGCTGACATTGAATGCGCCCATCAGCGGGCTGGCAATGTCGCCATTGCCCCAGCTGGAGCTGAAACGGATATGGGCGCCGTTGTCGTGGTACTCCACCGCGTCGGCTTTCAGCCAGCGGCCATGGCAACCCGGCTGGAGGTTATTCTCCATGGTGACTGCGACCGCATCCGGTAAGCGCGCGAGCCAGCGACGCCCCACTTCATCATCCGCGTTGAGGATCGCCTGACCGACCTGATGCTCAGAGAAGAGCAGCCATTTGGCGGACTCGTAGCTCTCCATGTCACCGTGATAGTCGAGGTGGTCGCGGCTGAGATTGGTGAAGACCGCAGCGGCAAACGGCAGCGCCGCGACGCGATGCTGAACCAGCCCGTGTGAAGAAACTTCCATGGCGGTCAGGGTCGCCCCTTTTTCAGCCAGATCGTGCAGCAGATGCTGTACGTCTACCGCAGAGCCGGTGGTATTTTCGGCGGCGGCCAGCTGGCCTACCAGGCCGTTGCCGACCGTGCCCATGACCGCGCTGGTTTCACCCAGCAGCATTGCCCACTGCGCCAGTAACTGCGTGGTGGTGGTTTTGCCGTTGGTGCCGGTCACGCCGATCAGCTTCTGTTTTTCACCTGGCTGCTGGTAAAAGCGTCCGGCTAATGCCGAAAGACGCTGATGCAGCTGCGCCAGATAGATAACCGGCACGCCGTGCATCTCACGGATTTCACCGTCGGCGGCTTCGCCTTCGGCTTCCGCCACAACCGCAGCGACGCCCTGCGCAATCGCCTGCGGGATAAAGCGGCGTCCATCAACCTGATGGCCTGAAACAGCGACAAACAGATCGCCAGAAGCCGCAAGGCGGCTGTCCAGGGTCATGTCACGCAGTGGGCGCGCCGGCGCGCCTGGCACCCAGGGGCCGAGTAAGTCGCGCAGGTTACGATCTGTCACTTGATTCCTCACTTCTGTTAGTCACCAGCTCGTTTCTGTCATTGGTCGGTAACGCATCCGGTTCGATGTTCATGGTGCGCAGTACGCCGCCCATGATGGCACCAAACACCGGAGCAGAAACCGCACCACCATAATATTTGCCGGCTTGGGGATCGTTGATCACCACCACCAGCGCGAACCGAGGATGACTGGCAGGTGCAACACCTGCGGTATAGGCGATGTATTTGTTGACGTAGCGACCATCCGGCCCGACTTTTTTCGCCGTACCGGTTTTTATCGCAATGCGATAGCCCTTGATGGCCGCTTTGACACCCCCGCCACCGGGCAGCGCCACGCTTTCCATCATATGCATCACGGTTTTCACCAGCGACTCATCGAAAACGCGCTCCCCCGCGACGGGCGGGTCGACTTTGGTAATCGACAGCGGGCGATTAATGCCATAGCTGCCAATGGTTGCGTAGACTCGCGCTAACTGTAACGGCGTTACCATTAGCCCGTAGCCAAAAGAGAAGGTGGCCCTCTCTATGTCAGACCACCGTTGTTTTTTAGGGTATAAGCCACTGCTTTCCCCGACCAGCCCCAAATTGGTCGGTTTGCCCAGTCCAAAACGCGAGTAAGTTTCTACCAGCGCTGAGGAGGGCATCGCTAACGCCAGACGTGAAACCCCGACGTTACTCGACTTCTGCAGAACCCCTGTCAGGGTCAATTCGTTGTAGCGCGCCACATCTTTGATCTCATGACCATTGACGCGGTACGGCACGGTATTCAGAACGCTGTTCTCTCTGACCACGCCGCGTTGCAGCGCCGTCATCACCACCATCGGCTTCACGGTTGAGCCAGGCTCGAAAATGTCGGTGATGGCGCGGTTGCGCATCAGATCTTTGGAGGTATTACTGAGATTGTTCGGGTTGTAAGCCGGGCTGTTAGCCATCGCCAGCACTTCACCGGTGTTCACATCCACCAGCACCGCCGTGCCCGACTCCGCTTTGTTGAACGCCACGGCGTTATTCAGTTCGCGGTAAACCAGCGCCTGCAGACGTTCATCAATGCTCAGTGTCAGGTTGTGGGCCGCCCGGCTGTCGACGGAAGAGATATCTTCGATGACCCGACCGTAACGGTCTTTACGCACCGTTCGTTCGCCCGGCGCACCGGTCAGCCACTTATCAAAGCTCTTCTCGATGCCTTCAATACCCTGTCCGTCGATATTGGTAAAACCAATCAGATGGGAGGTGACCTGCCCGGCAGGATAGTAGCGGCGCGACTCTTCGCGCAGATGAATACCGGGAAGTTTGAGTTTTTTAACGTACTCGCCGATAGCCGGATTGACCTGGCGCGCCAGATAGACGAAGCGGCCTTTCGGGTTGGCGTTTACACGCGCCGCCAGCTGATCCAGCGGAATCGAAAGCGCATCGGAGAGCGCCTTCCAGCGGCTGTCCAGTGTGACGCCGCCGCCGGCGTGGAGCTCTTTGGGATCGGCCCAGATGGCATTTACCGGGACACTGACGGCGAGCGGGCGTCCGGCTCGATCGCTGATCATCCCGCGCGACGTCGGCACCGCCTGCACGCGCAGCGAGCGAAGATCGCCCTCTTTGACCAGCTTGCCTGGATTGATCACCTGCAGCCAGGCAACGCGTGACAGCAGTCCCCCCAGCGCCAGCAAAATACAGCCGCACAGCAACGCAAAACGCCAGCTTACAAAGCTGGCCTTATCTTCCGGTTTCTTTAACTTCAGCGTTCTGCCTGTACCGCTCATTCGCTATCTGAGGTCCTTATTTCTGCACCACGATATTTTCTTGTGAAGGATCAACGTGCTGCAGCTGCAGCTTCTCGGTGGCGATGCGTTCGACACGGCTGTGATCGCCCAGCGCATTCTCTTCCAGAATCAGGTTGCGCCATTCGATATCCAGCGCGTCGCGCTCCAGTACCAGCTGTTCACGCTGTGCGGTTAACAGTCGGGTTTTATGGGTGGTGGTGACCACCAGCACGGCAGAAACCACCACAGCGATCAGCAACAGCACCGGGATCTTGCCCTTTCGCAGCAGATCCCCGCCGATGACGGCGGGCAGACTGTGACGCTCATTACCGATCATGCGTCGGTTTTCTCCGCAATACGTAATACCGAACTGCGTGCGCGCGGGTTCTCAGAAACTTCGGCATCGCCTGGCGACATTTTGCCGAGTAATTTCAGTTCACGACCGCCCAGGGCACGCAGCTGATGTTCCGTCATTGGCAGCCCGGCTGGAACCTGCGGCCCGCGACTCTGATCGCGCATAAAGCGTTTCACCAGCCGATCTTCCAGCGAGTGGAAGCTGATCACCGAAAGGCGCCCTTGTGGTGCCAGCACCTCAACTGCCCCTTTCAGCGCAATATCGATCTCTTCCAGTTCACTGTTAATCCAGATACGGATCGCCTGGAAACTGCGCGTCGCCGGATGCTTGAACTTATCTTTAACCGGCGTGGCAACGGCGATCACCTCAGCCAGCTCCCGTGTCCGGGTCATCGGCGCTTCGCGATTGCGCTCAACAATGGCGCGGGCGATACGTTTGGCGAACCGCTCTTCACCGTAAGTTTTCAGAACGAAAGCGATGTCTGCCTCTTCCGCCTGCAGCAACCACTCGGCGGCGGAGTGACCGCGCGAAGGATCCATACGCATATCCAGCGGTCCGTCACGCATAAACGAGAAGCCGCGCTCTGCGTCATCCAGTTGCGGTGAGGAAACCCCCAGATCCAGCAGGATGCCGTCAATTTTTCCGACCAAATCCCGCTCAGAGACGTACTCTGCCAGGGCGGAAAAAGGGCCATGAATAATAGAGAAGCGGGGATCTGTAATCTCAGCGGCAGCGGCGATAGCTTGAGGGTCGCGATCGATGGCGATCAGTTGTCCCTTCTCTCCCAGTTGCGAAAGAATCAGACGTGAATGACCACCACGACCAAACGTGCCGTCGATGTAGATACCGTCTTCCCTGATATTGAGGCCGTTAACCGCCTCATCCAACAGCACGGTGGTATGTTTGAAATTTTCCTGCATAGCTATAGCGACAAGTCCTGCAACCGCTCAGATAAAGGCTCCTGAGCTGACTGTTCTGCGTCAATATCGTCCCTGACCTGTTGATACCAGGTCTGTTCATCCCACAGCTCAAACTTGTTGAACTGTCCGACCAGCATCACTTCTTTGGTTAATTTTGCGTGCTGCCGAAGCGTATTCGCCAGCAGCAGGCGTCCTGCATTATCCATCTGACATTCACTGGCATGTCCCAGCAACAGACGCTGCACACGGCGCTCAAGTGGATTCATACTGGATAAGCGGGCGAGCTTTTTTTCAATGATTTCCCATTCGGGCAGGGTATAAAGCAACAGGCATGGCTGGTGGAGGTCGATGGTACAGACCATCTGCCCCTGAGATTCCCCGATCAGCAAATCGCGATATCGCGTGGGTACGGCAAGCCGCCCTTTACTGTCGAGATTGACTAACGTTGCTCCGCGGAACATGCCAGTCTCTCCCCCTGGTCACCCGTTTGCACCACTTTATCCCACTTTTTACCACGAAACGAGTTTAAGGATTCGATGAAATCCTTGTCAAGCCGGAGCGGCAGTTGAATATCACTATTTACAGAGCGCCGAATTAATGGCTGCCGACGCCCTGATCGAATAAAAAGAGAAAGAAAAAATTAAGCCAATGAATACCTGAATAAAAAAAGCGGGCGCGGAAAAAACGATTAAAAATGAAACAGCGTCACACGCTGAATATTTCTCGTGGTTTCTGAGACAGCGGCGGCATTTTAGGGGATTTCCGAAAGAAAGCCCAGCGGCTCAGGCCGGACAGGAAAGCGGCATTTGTTGAAGTTGTAAGCAGATAATAAAAATAACCCTTTCTGCTTTGTTAGAATTGATGAGCAGAATTTACGCTTTTTTACGTCGACCTGTTTATTTAATCAGTAATTCGGAAAAAATAAACGTGGCGGGCAGTGTAATACTGCCCTTCCCTCATTTAACTCTTCGGCTTAATTGTCCGCGACGATATAAATTACGGCGGATACGGGTTAAACCGGGTTTAGGTTTTCTTGGCTCATCCAGCGAGGCTAAAACTAATTCCAGTACCCGTTCGGCGACGTCACGATGGCGTTGTCCTACGGCCAGCACCGGGCACTCAAGAAAGTCCAGTAATTCGTGGTCGCCAAAGGTGGCAATCGCCAGCTCGGTAGGCAGCCGGCCGTCTCGTTTCAGCGTGACATCCATGACGCCCTGCAGCAGCCCGAAAGAGGTGGTAAAAAGCGCCTCCGGCATCGGATGCTCTTCAAGATAACGCTCAAACAGCGCGGCGGCAGCGGTGCGTTCGAAGCTGTTGCAGTAGATGTAATCTATCGGCCGCGGGTCATCTTTCCACGCATCACGGAATCCCATCTCACGCAGGAAGCTCACTGACAGCTCAGGCAGGGCGCCGAGGAACAGCACGTTTTTGACCTCAAGCTGACGCAGTTCAGCCGCCAGCGTATGGGCATCGTCCTGGTCGGCGCCCACGACGCTGGTGAAATGTTCACGATCCAGCGCACGGTCTAACGCAATGATCGGCAGCGGATCGTTGACCCAGCGCTGATAAAAGGGATGCTCTGGCGGTAACGAGGTGGAGACGATGATCGCGTCGACCTGACGCTGTAGCAGATGCTCAATGCAGCGCATCTCGTTATCAGGCTGATCTTCTGAGCAGGCGATCAGCAGCTGATAGCCTCGCTGACGCGCCTGTCGTTCAAGATAATTTGCAATACGGGTGTAACTGGTATTCTCCAGATCGGGAATCACCAGCCCAATAGAGCGCGTTCGCCCGGCGCGCAGCCCGGCGGCCACCGCATTGGGGTGATAATTATGTTCACGTACGACCGCCATCACTTTCTCAACGGTTTTGTCGCTGACACGATATTGCCGCGCTTTACCATTGATCACATAACTGGCCGTGGTGCGCGACACGCCTGCCAAACGCGCAATTTCATCCAGCTTCACGATAACCCCACCATCAAATCCGCTTTTACGGCAGAAATAGCCGCAGTTAAGCTATGGATAACTCATGGCTATCATCTAACAGCAGAAAAGTGCGCGGAGCAACCGCTTTTCTGAATGTAACCAGCCTGGCGCATAAAAAATAAAAAAACCCGGCATTTCGCCGGGTTAGGTGATGTTCGATGGTGACGCAGCGTGATTAACGCATGATGCGATCGCCGCGTGATACGCCCACAATACCGGAGCGGGCCACTTCAACGATTTCGGCAACCTCACGCACGGAATTGAGAAACGCGTCCAGTTTGTCACTGGTGCCTGCCAGCTGAACCGTGTACAGCGTAGGCGTTACATCGATGATCTGACCACGGAAGATCTCAGCGTTGCGCTTCACCTCTTCACGGCCATAGCCACTCGCCTGGATCTTCACCAGCATGATCTCACGCTCAACGTAGGCACCCTGCCCCAGTTCGGTCACGCGCAGCACATCCACCAGCTTGTGCAGCTGCTTTTCGATCTGCTCCAGCACCTTCTGGTCGCCTACCGTCTGAATGGTCATCCGCGACAGGGTGGGATCGTCGGTAGGCGCAACGGTCAGGCTTTCGATGTTGTAGCCGCGCTGCGAAAAGAGACCGACGACACGGGATAATGCGCCAGATTCGTTCTCCAGCAGAACTGATAAAATGCGACGCATAGTTATGTCCTCTCCGTTTTGCTTAACCACATCTCATCCATGCTGCCGCCGCGAATCTGCATCGGGTAAACATGCTCGCTACCGTCCACGGCGACATCCACAAACACCAGACGCCCCTGTGCCAGTTTCTCCAGCGCCAGCGTCAGCTTCTCTTCCAGTTCAGCCGGATGCTCAATGGCAATCCCGACGTGGCCGTAGGCTTCAGCCAGACGCACGAAGTCAGGCAGTGACTCCATATATGACTGCGAGTGGCGGCCGGAGTAGATCATATCCTGCCACTGTTTCACCATGCCCAGAACCCGGTTATTCAGGCTCAGTACCAGCACCGGCAGATTGTACTGCAGTGCTGTAGAGAGCTCCTGAATGTTCATCTGGATACTGCCATCGCCCGTCACGCAGATAACGGTTTCGTCCGGCAGCGCCATCTTGACACCCAGCGCAGCGGGCAGGCCAAAGCCCATCGTCCCCAGTCCCCCGGAGTTGATCCAGCGACGCGGTTTATCGAACGGATAATAGAGCGCAGCAAACATCTGATGCTGGCCCACATCGGATGTGACGTAGGCGTCGCCGTGGGTCAGACGGCTGATGGTTTCAATGACGGCCTGCGGCTTGATTTTGTCGCTGGTCCGATCAAACTCCAGGCACTGACGACTGCGCCAGCCCTCAATCGCGCTCCACCACGCCTGCAGACTCTCAGAGCGCGGCTCACTGTCATTTTGCGCCAGCAGCTCCAGCATCTGCTGCAGAACCTGCTTCGCATCACCCACGATCGGGATATCCGCCGCCACCGTCTTGGAGATAGAGGTCGGGTCGATATCAATGTGCATGATGGTGGCGTTGGGGCAATACTTCGCCAGATTATTGGTGGTGCGGTCGTCAAAGCGAACGCCGATACCAAAAATCAGATCGGTGTTGTGCATCGTCATGTTGGCTTCATAGGTGCCGTGCATGCCAAGCATCCCGACGCACTGACGGTGCGTCCCAGGAAACGCGCCAAGCCCCATCAGCGACGTGGTGACCGGAATGTTCAGGCTTTCGGCCAGCTGTAACAGTTCCGCTTCACAGCCCGCGGTGATGGCTCCGCCACCGGCATAAATCACCGGCTGTTTTGCGGCCAGCAGTGTCGTCAGCGCACGCTTAATCTGACCTTTATGGCCCTGGATGGTCGGATTGTAGGAGCGCATGCTGACAGCGTCCGGCCAGTGATAAGGGAGCTTATTGGCCGGGTTGAGAATATCTTTCGGCAGATCGATAACCACGGGGCCCGGACGTCCGCTGGCGGCGAGCCAGAACGCCTTTTTCAGCACGGTGGGGATCTCTTCGGTACTTTTCACCAGAAAACTGTGCTTCACCACCGGCCGTGAAATGCCGACCATGTCGCACTCCTGAAAGGCATCATAGCCAATCAGCGAGGTAGGCACCTGGCCCGACAGAATCACCAGCGGAATAGAGTCCATATAGGCGGTGGCGATCCCGGTGATCGCATTGGTCGCTCCGGGGCCGGAAGTGACCAGCACGACCCCGACTTCACCCGTCGCGCGTGCGAGGCCGTCAGCCATATGCACCGCAGCCTGCTCATGGCGTACCAGAATGTGATCGATACCCCCGACGGTTTGCAGCGCATCATAGATATCTAATACCGCGCCACCCGGATAACCGAATACCTGCTTAACGCCCTGATCGATTAACGAACGGACGACCATTTCGGCTCCTGACAACATCTCCATCTTCTGCCTCCAGGCTTCAGGACCGGGCGCCATGAATAGGGCCGTTTGCACGTATCGCGTCACGCCGGTGCCTGCTCTGCCAATCAAAATCTTATGTTTATGCACGACAGCGGAAACCTGTGCCGCTGTCCGGTTACAGAGAAATCTGTCGAGTTCATTGTTCTGAGAGTAGGTCGATTACCATAACCGCACTTCAGCGGGCAGGCAAACTGCAAAGCCGTGTAAATTAAATGGCAGGGACGTAAAGGCTCTGCCCGATAAGAATTGGCTGCGCGGATTAAACTAATTACGCCGCAGAACCGCAGAGGAAAATGCTGACTAAGAAATTATTTTTAGCGTGATCTAAGAAATAACGAAAACTTATTGTGACCTGCCCCAGCCCACAATCGCCCCGCCGTTTTATTTTCTGGGTTAATTAACCAGAAAATCGCTAAAGTGCATACGATTATGCTAAGCAAGCGGACATAAATTCTGCGTCACGCCTGAGAAGCATAAAAATAAAATTATTATTTTTCAAATAGATAACACAGTCACCACACTGCAACAGCGTACTTATCCTGCCTGACCGGCGCGGCACTCACTTCTGCGCTATTCATTACGCTGTCAGGCCGTAAAATAACAGACGATCTTCCTTTTACTCGCTGGAGAATAACCCTGCACAGAAGGTTGACATCCCTGAGTGATTGCAGTACCAATATAGGCAGCACAACAATTTATAAGGTTTGAATCCATGTTTCGTTTTGCTCGCCTTCTCGGTCTACTACTAAACGCATACAGCTTGCGCGGTAGACTTGTGGGCGGAATCAAACACTGATTCAAACCTGCTGAAAGTTAAAAACCCGCGCCTGTCGCGGGTTTTTTTATGCTCGTTGCCAGGCCAGAAAATGCATAAGGATGAATACGATGAGTCAGCAAGTCATTATTTTCGATACCACTCTGCGCGACGGTGAGCAGGCATTACAGGCCAGCCTGAGTGTGAAAGAAAAATTGCAGATTGCATTAGCGCTGGAGCGTATGGGCGTGGATGTCATGGAAGTGGGTTTCCCGGTCTCCTCACCTGGCGATTTTGAATCCGTACAGACCATCGCGCGCACCATTAAAAACAGTCGGGTCTGCGGTCTGGCCCGCTGTGTGGAGAAGGATATTGATGCGGCGTACGAATCACTGCGCGTTGCCGAAGCCTTCCGTATTCATACCTTTATCGCCACCTCACCGATGCACATCGCCACCAAACTGCGCAGCACGCTGCCAGAGGTGATTGAGCGCGCGGTACACATGGTGAAACGTGCCCGCAACTACACCAATGACGTTGAATTCTCCTGCGAAGATGGCGGCCGCACCCCGATTGATGACCTGTGCCGGATGGTTGAAGCCGCAATTAATGCCGGTGCCAACACCATCAATATCCCGGACACCGTGGGTTACACCCTGCCAGGCGAATATGCTCACATCATCAGCCAGCTGATCAACCGCGTGCCTAACATCGACAAAGCGATTCTCTCTGTCCATACCCACGATGACCTGGGTATGGCGACCGGAAACGCCCTGGCGGCTGTCCAGGCGGGTGCACGTCAGGTTGAAGGCACGCTGAATGGTCTGGGTGAACGTGCCGGTAACTGTGCGCTGGAAGAGGTGATCATGGCGATCAAAACCCGCCAGCAGATCATGAATGTGCACACCAATATCAATCATCAGGAGATCTACCGCACCAGCCAGATGGTGAGCCAGATCTGCAATATGCCTATCCCGGCGAACAAGGCGGTGGTCGGCTCCAACGCCTTCGCCCACTCCTCCGGTATTCATCAGGATGGCGTGCTGAAGAATCGCGAAAACTATGAAATCCTGACGCCGGAGTCGATCGGCTTACACAAGATTCAGCTGAACCTGACCTCACGTTCTGGCCGCGCGGCGGTAAAACATCGTATGGAAGAGATGGGCTATGCAGAGCAGGATTACAATCTGGATGCCCTGTATGACGCCTTCCTGAAGCTGGCTGACAAAAAAGGTCAGGTGTTCGACTACGACCTGGAAGCGCTGGCCTTCATCAATAAACAGAATGAAGAGCCGGAGCATTTTCAGCTGCATGAATTTAACGTTCAGACCGGTTCCGGCATCACCGCTACCGCCTCTGTCAAGCTGGGCTGCGGCGATGATGCCAAAGCGGATGCGGCCACCGGCAACGGCCCGGTTGACGCGGTCTATCAGGCTATTAACCGTATTACTCAGTTCGACGCAGAGCTGGTTAACTACAAACTGACCGCCAAAGGCCACGGCGAAAACGCGCTGGGTCAGGTCGACATTGTGGTGAGCTACAACGGCCGTAAGTTCCACGGCGTCGGTCTGGCGACCGATATCGTGGAATCGTCCGCCAAAGCGATGGTGAATGCGCTGAACAATATCTGGCGTGCCCGCCAGGTTGAACAGGAATTGCAACGCAAATTTAAAGATCAGAAGGAAACCGTATAACTATGTCCAGCTCTTCTCATATCGCAGTTTTACCCGGTGACGGCATTGGCCCGGAAGTGATGGCACAGGCAATGAAAGTGCTGGACGCCATTCGCCAGCGCTTTGATATGCAGATTACCACTCAGGAATATGCGGTCGGCGGCATCGCTATCGATCAGCACGGCGAGCCCCTGCCTCCTGCGACCGTGGCGGGCTGCGAGCAGGCGGATGCGATCCTGTTTGGTTCGGTTGGCGGACCGAAGTGGGAACATTTGCCACCGGCCTCGCAGCCGGAACGCGGTGCCCTGCTGCCCCTGCGCAAACACTTCAGACTGTTCAGTAACCTGCGCCCGGCGGCACTCTACAGCGGTCTGGAAGCTTTCTGCCCGCTGCGCGCCGACATCGCGGCGAAAGGCTTCGATATCCTGTGCGTGCGTGAACTGACCGGCGGCATCTATTTTGGTCAGCCTAAAGGACGCGAAGGCAGCGGCCCGGAAGAGCGGGCATTCGATACGGAGGTTTACCACCGCTTCGAGATCGAGCGCATCGCCCGTATCGCGTTTGAGTCTGCGCGTAAACGCCGCAATAAAGTGACCTCAGTAGATAAAGCCAACGTCCTGCAGACCTCAGTCATGTGGCGTGAAATCGTTAACGAGGTCGCTAAAGAGTATCCGGACGTACAGCTGAGCCACATCTATATCGACAATGCCACCATGCAGTTGATCAAAGATCCGTCACAGTTTGACGTGCTGCTCTGCTCCAACCTGTTCGGCGACATTCTTTCTGATGAGTGCGCCATGATCACCGGTTCGATGGGGATGCTGCCTTCCGCCAGCCTGAATGAAGCGGGCTTTGGCCTGTTTGAACCGGCAGGCGGCTCCGCACCGGATATCGCCGGACAGAATATTGCTAACCCGGTCGCGCAGATCCTGTCGCTGTCTCTGCTGTTACGCTACAGCCTGAATGCCGATGAGGCTGCCGACAGTATCGAACGCGCCATCAGTCGTACGCTGGAACAGGGCTACCGCACTAAAGATTTAGCCGGTGATGGCCCAGCGGTCAGCACAGATGAGATGGGCAGCATCATTGCCCGCTTTATCGCCGAGGAAAAATAAAAAAATGAAAACCTTATACCAGAAGTTATTTGATGCACATGTCGTCCACGAAGCGCCGAACGAAACGCCGTTACTCTATATCGATCGCCACCTGATCCATGAAGTCACCTCGCCACAGGCTTTTGATGGTCTGCGCGCGCATGGACGCAAGGTGCGTCAGCCGGGCAAAACCTTTGCCACCATGGATCACAACGTCTCTACTCAGACCAAAGACATCAATGCGTCGGGCGAGATGGCGCGGATTCAGATGCAGGAGCTGATGAAGAACTGCGCCGAATTTGGCGTACAGCTCTATGACCTGAACCACCCGTATCAGGGAATTGTGCACGTTATCGGCCCTGAGCAGGGCATGACGCTGCCAGGCATGACCATCGTGTGCGGTGACTCGCACACGGCGACGCACGGAGCCTTCGGCTCACTGGCCTTTGGTATCGGCACCTCCGAAGTAGAGCATGTGTTTGCCACCCAGACCCTGAAGCAGGGCCGGGCGAAAACCATGAAAATTGAGGTGCTGGGCCAGGCCTCAACCGGCATTACGGCAAAAGATATTGTCCTGGCGATCATCGGCAAAACCGGCAGCGCAGGCGGAACCGGCTATGTGGTTGAGTTCTGCGGTCCGGCCATTCAGGCGCTGAGCATGGAAGGTCGTATGACGCTGTGCAACATGGCGATTGAAATGGGCGCGAAAGCGGGCCTGGTGGCACCGGACGAGACCACCTTCAGCTACCTGAAAGGCCGCCAGTTCTCCCCACAGGGTGAGAAGTGGGAGCAGGCTGTAGAGTACTGGCGCACACTGAAGTCAGATGAAGGCGCGACCTATGATGCGGTGGTCACGCTGCATGCAGAAGAGATTGCGCCACAGGTCACCTGGGGCACCAACCCGGGTCAGGTGATCGCCGTTGATCAGGTGATCCCGAACCCGGCCTCATTCGCCGATCCGGTGGAGCGCGCCTCAGCGGAAAAAGCGCTGGCGTATATGAATCTGCAGCCGGGCATCCGACTGACCGATGTCGCGATTGATAAAGTCTTTATCGGCTCCTGCACCAACTCGCGCATTGAGGATCTGCGTGCCGCCGCCGCTATCGCCAAAGGCCGCAAAGTTGCGCCGGGTGTGGTTGCGATGGTAGTGCCCGGTTCCGGTCCGGTAAAAGCACAGGCGGAAGCGGAAGGTCTGGATAAAATCTTCCTGGAAGCGGGCTTTGAGTGGCGTCTGCCAGGCTGCTCCATGTGTCTGGCGATGAACAATGACCGCCTCAATCCCGGCGAGCGTTGCGCGTCAACCAGCAACCGTAACTTTGAAGGTCGTCAGGGCCGCGGTGGACGAACCCATCTGGTCAGCCCGGCAATGGCCGCAGCGGCAGCCGTCACCGGCCACTTTGCCGACATCCGTGAACTGACGACAGGAGCATAAGTCATGGCGAATAAATTTACTCAGCACACCGGCATCGTCGCGCCGCTGGACGCCGCAAACGTCGATACCGACGCAATCATCCCTAAGCAGTTTTTGCAGAAAGTGACCCGCACCGGTTTTGGTCAGCACCTGTTCCATGACTGGCGTTTTGAAGATGACGCTGGCACAGTCCCTACCCCCAGCTTTGTGCTGAACAAGCCAGAGTTTAAAGGCACCAGCATTCTGCTGGCGCGCGAGAACTTTGGCTGTGGCTCCTCTCGTGAGCATGCGCCCTGGGCGCTGACCGATTTCGGTTTTCACGTGGTGATTGCGCCAAGCTTCGCCGATATCTTCTACGGCAACAGCTTCAACAATCAGCTGCTGCCGGTGAAGTTAAGCGAAGAGGAAGTGGATGAGCTGTTCAGGCTGGTTGCGGCTCAGCCAGGCATCAGCTTTACGGTCGATCTGGAAGCGCAGACGGTGACCGCAGGCGATAAAGTCTACCCGTTTGAACTCGACAGCTTCCGTCGCCACTGCATGATCAACGGCCTCGACAGCATCGGTCTGACCCTGCAGCATGAAGCGTCAATTTCGCAGTATGAGCAGAATCAGCCCGCCTTCCTGCGCTGATTGCGTTAAGACAGGGCTAATCTGACAGCAACAATTTAGCTTAACGCGCAGGGAACACGGTCAGAGGAGGAAAGCGTCCCGCGCCAGGGACAAAAACGTCGGGAGCGTTTTTGAACAACGCAATGCGTTGGCCCGTTTACGGGCGCACCTCATGGATGAGGTGCGTAATCGCGCGGGCCAAGCGGCCAGGGATTGGCTTAAGCGCCTTTCCGATCTGACCGTGTTCCCTGAGCAGGCTCGCTATCACAGCGACCGGTCCAGATTCCTCAATAGTTAAAAAAAGGGCGACATCCTGTCGCCCTTCTTCTTTATACGTCGCGCACCCGCGCCGACATCACCAGCGCCACAATCGCCAGCCCGAATGCCAGCCAGTAGACCGCCTCATGTCCCAGCCGCTCGCTCAGCGTACCCTGAATCACCCCGGCCAGAATCATGCCGGTTGAGATGGAGTTGGTGAACAGGGTGGTTGCGGCGCCAGGCCGTCCCGGCATCAGATCCTGGAACCACAACATCCCAATCCCGGCAATAATCCCGACAAACACCGCATTAAACAGCTGCAATACCATCAGTGACGTGCGGGAGTTAAACAGCACCAGCCCCAGATAAAACAGGACTCCGGCGGCCACCGCCACCAGCATTAACCGGCGCTTGCCCATGCGGCGGGCGTAATGCCCGGCCAGCAGCATCACCGGGATCTCCAGCCCGGCGGCCGTGCCCATCAGCAGACCCGCCAGCTTTTCCGGCAGGCCAAGCGTCGTACTGATATAGAGCGGCATATCAATGATATACATGGTATTGCAGGTCCACATCACCACCGACGCGATAAACAGCAGGCGCACATCCCGGTCGCGCCAGCCGCTTAGCGGCAGACCGCCGCTTTGCAGCAGCGGCTGCGCACGGGGCACTGACGGCAGGGTAAACCAGACCAGCAGGATACAGATCAGAAACAGCGCGGCGGCCACCATAAACAGTGTGACAAAACCATAGTTCAGCGCCAGCGCAAATGAGAGCGGCGGCCCGATGACCCACGCCAGCGACAGCTGCGCGCGCATCACCGAACTGAACATGACCGCTTCACGCGCCGACTGATCGGCATATTCCCGTGCCAGCGCAAAGAGCTGAGGCATCGAGACGCTGGCGAGCGCCGAAAGCAGCACACCCAGCGTAATCAGCGTCAGGTAGTGGCGGCTAAAGGCAAACAGCAGCGCATTAACCAGCGCCATCAGGCAGCAGAACAGAATGATATTACGGCGGTCCCCCACGCTGTCCGAACGCTTCGCCACCAGCATGCTCACCAGGATACCGGCCACCGCATTGATGGTAAAAAACAGTCCGACCCAGAAAGGGCGGGCCTGCACTTCGCGCGTCAGAAACAGGCTCAGCGTCGGTGCCTGCAATGCGCCCGCCACGCCCAGCATGAACGAGGCAACCATAAAAGCGAGGTAAACCGGATTGATGCGGCGCTGCCGCGTTAACAGCGATTTCATAGCGAAATCCCTTAGAGGCTAAACAGAGAGGAAAAAAAGAAGGGTAGACCATACCGCGCACGATGAAAAAAGCCAGCAGAGATCCTCTGCTGGCGGTGTAAATGCACCCTACTCAGAAAAGCACTCCGCTGAACAGCGAAGTCAGGGTTGAACGCCATTCCAGACTGAATGCCTCCCGCTCTTCCCATAGCGCAAAGTTTGCTCTTAAAATGAGGCAGAAAAAACAGAGCGCTTTTCAGCAGGAGTTCCTCTTTTATGTCCTCGTCACGTCTGAAGCAGCAATTCATTCGCCTGTGGCAGAGCTGCCAGGGCCAGTCGCAGGCCATTACGCTCAGCGAACTGGCTGACCTGCTGCACTGCTCGCGCCGCCACATGCGCAATCTGCTCAACCGGATGCAGGCGGCAGGCTGGCTGGTCTGGCAGGCAGAAGCGGGACGCGGCAGGCGGTCACATCTGACGTTCTGCTATACCGGGCTGGCTTTACAGCAGCAGCGTGCCGAAGATCTGCTGGAGCAGGATCGCATCGATCAGCTGGTCCAGCTGGTGGGCGATAAGGATCAGGTGCGGCAGATGATCAGTGCGCATCTCGGCCGCAGTTTCCGGCAGGGCAAGCATATCCTGCGGGTGCTCTACTATCGTCCCCTGCTCAATCTGCTGCCTGGCTCGCCGCTGCGGCGCTCTGAAACGCACATCGCCCGGCAGATTTTTAATGGCCTGACGCGGATAAATGAGGAAAACGGGGAAATCGAGCCCGATATTGCGCATCACTGGCAGCAGACCTCCCCGCTGCACTGGCGCTTCTTTCTGCGTCCGGCCATTCGTTTTCATCACGGTCGGGAGCTGGAAATGGCGGATGTCATCGCCACCCTGGAGCGTCAGCGCCCTCATCCGCTCTTTTCCCACATTGCGGAGATCTCCTCACCCGCCCCCTGGACGCTGGATGTGCATCTGAGCCAGCCCGACGACGGCCTGCCCTGGCTGCTGGGCAGCGTCAGCGCGATGATCCTGCCGCGCGAGTGGCCGACGATTCAGGATTTTGCCCGCCAGCCAATCGGCACCGGCCCCTACCGGGTGATCCGCAATCATGAGAGCCAGCTGAAGATTGAAGCCTTTGATGATTACTTTGGCTTTCGCGCCCTGATCGACGATGTCTCTATCTGGGTGCTGCCCGACATCAGCGATGAGCTGGTCTATGCCGGTGTGCGCCTGCAGGGGGACGCTGCGGATGAAATTCAGGAGGAGAGCCGCCTTGAGGAGGGCTGCTACTATCTGCTGTTTGACCAGCGTTCAGAGCAGGGCCGCAATGAGGCAGTCAGGCGCTGGGTCAGTTATCTCTTTAACCCTATCGCCCTGCTCAACCACGCGGGCGTCGGCTATCAGCGATACTGGTTTCCGGCTTATGGCCTGCTGCCGCGCTGGCACCACCGCCGGGACCTGACCCCGGTCGAAAAGCCGCCCGGCCTGACCCATCTGACGCTGACCTGGTACAGTCAGCACGTGGAGCATGAGGGCATCGCCAATGCGCTGCGTCCCCTGCTGGCCCAACAGGGCGTCACGCTGGAAACCCGTGAGATCAGTTATGAAAGCTGGTATCAGGGCGACGCGGAGAGTGATATCTGGCTCGGCAGCGTCAACTTTACCCTGCCGCTGAACTGGTCGCTGTTCGCCCAGCTGTATGAGATCCCGCTGCTGCATCACTGCCTGCCGATTGACTGGCACAGTGACGCGGCCCGCTGGCGCGAGAAAACGCTGCCGCTGGCCGAGTGGAGCAAACAGCTGGTTGAAGACGCGGGCCTGCATCCGCTGTTTCATCACTGGCTATTGCTGGAGGGCCAGCGCAGCATGCGCGGCGTGCGGATGAATACCCTGGGCTGGTTTGATTTTAAATCAGCCTGGTTTGCGCCGCCGGCACTGTGATGCTTTCGCCACGGCGCTGAAATGACTAGAATGTGACGTTCTCAACGGGGTGCCGCCTGCCACCAGCAAGCAGCTGAGAGAGACCCGTCGAACCTGATTCGGTTAATACCGACGTAGGGATTTGAGAGGCCGCTGTGCTCAGATCCTTTGCGACTCATCCCCTATTCTCCTGAAGGAGCGCAAAGTGTTAAACAAAGTTCTGCCGGTATTGCTGTTACTCTCCGCCCCCGTTCTGGCGGCTAAGCCGGTCCTCACGGTCTACACCTACGACTCCTTCTCTGCCGACTGGGGCCCTGGCCCGGCGGTAAAAAAAGCCTTTGAGGCGCAATGTAACTGTGAGCTGAAATTCGTCACGCTGGAAGATGGCGTCTCGCTGCTGAACCGCGTGCGGATGGAAGGCAAAAACAGCAAAGCGGATCTGGTGCTGGGGCTGGATAACAATCTGGTGCAGGCGGCGCAGAAAACCGGTCTGTTTGCTGAAAGTCAGGTCGACACCGCAAAACTTACCCTGCCTGGCGGCTGGCACGACACCACCTTTGTGCCGTTTGACTATGGCTACTTCGCCTTTGTCTATGACAAAACCCGGCTGAAAAACCCGCCCAAAAGCCTGAAAGAGCTGGTCGACAGCCCGGAAAAGTGGCGGGTGATCTACGAAGATCCGCGTACCAGTACCCCCGGCTTAGGCCTGCTGCTGTGGATGCAGAAGGTCTACGGCGACCAGGCTCCGCAGGCGTGGCAGAAGCTGGCGCAGAAAACCGTAACGGTGACCAAAGGCTGGAGCGAAGCCTATGGCCTGTTCCTGAAGGGCGAAGGCGATCTGGTGCTGAGTTACACCACCTCTCCGGCTTACCACATCATCGAAGAGAAAAAAGAGAACTACGCCGCCGCCCCGTTTGCCGAAGGACACTATCTGCAGGTGGAAGTGGCCGCACAGTTAGCCAGCAGCAAACAGCCTGCGCTGGCACAGCAGTTCATGCAGTTTATGGTCTCGCCTGCGTTCCAGCGCACCATTCCCACCGGCAACTGGATGTACCCGGTGATCGATACGCCGCTGCCTGCCGGTTTTGCCAGCCTGACGGTGCCGTCCACCGCCCTGCAGTTCTCGCCTGAAGAGGTGGCCACACAGCGTTCAGGCTGGATCAGCCAGTGGCAACGCGCCGTCAGCCGCTGATGCCGCGCTGGCTGATCCCCGGCTCGCTCGCCACGCTGCTGCTAACCGGCGTGGCGCTGCTGGCCTTTGGCGCACTCTGGATGGCCGCGCCAGGCCTGGAGTGGCGCAGCGTGCTGCAGGATGCATATCTGCGGCACGTGATCGGCTTCTCTTTCGGTCAGGCGCTGCTCTCCGCCCTGCTCTCCCTGCTGCCTGCCGTGCCGCTGGCGCGTGCGCTCTATCGGCGCCGTTTTCCCGGCCGCCAGCTGCTGCTGCGTCTCTGTGCCATGACCCTGGTCCTGCCGGTACTGGTGGCGGTGTTTGGTCTGCTGACCGTCTATGGCCGCGTTGGCTGGCTGGCCCAGCTCTGTCAGCTGCTGGGCATCGGTTATCACTTCTCACCCTATGGTCTGCCGGGCATTTTGTTGGCGCACGTCTTCTTTAATCTGCCGCTGGCGACGCGTCTGATGCTGCAGGCGCTGGAGAGCATTCCGGCCGAGCAGCGTCAGCTCGCGGCGCAGCTCGACCTGCGCGGCTGGCACCATTTTCGCCTGCTGGAGTGGCCGTGGCTGCGGCGTCAGTTGCTGCCGACCGGCGCGCTGATCTTTATGCTCTGCTTTGCCAGCTTTGCCACCGTGCTGTCACTGGGGGGCGGGCCGCAGGCTACCACGCTCGAACTGGCGATTTTCCAGGCGCTGAGTTATGACTACGATCCGGGCCGTGCCGCGCTGCTGGCGCTGATTCAGCTCGGCTGCTGCCTGACGCTGGTGCTGCTCAGCCAGCGCTTCAGTAAGGCGATCCCCGCCGGCACCCGTCAGCTGAAGGGCTGGCGCGATCCGCAGGATTCATGGGTCGCACAGCTCAGCGATGCGCTGCTCATCCTGCTGGCGCTGCTCCTGCTGCTGCCTCCGCTGGCGGCGGTGATTGTGGAGGGCCTGCATGGCGGCGTGCGCGGTGCGCTGGCTCAGCCTGCTCTCTGGCGGGCAACCCTGACCTCATTACGCATCGCCACCGGGGCCGGATTGATCTGCGTGGTGCTGACCATGATGCTGCTCTGGAGCAGCCGCGAGCTGCGTCTGCGCCAGCATCCGGCGGCGGCCACGCTTATCGACACCAGCGGAATGCTGATTCTGGCGATGCCGGGCATTGTGCTCGCCACCGGCTTTTTCCTGCTGTTCAACGCCACCATTGGCCTCCCCGACTCCGCTGAAGGGCTGGTGATGTTTACCAATGCGCTGATCGCCATTCCCTATGCGCTGAAAGTGCTGGAAAACCCGATGCGCGACGCCGCAGAGCGGTACGGCAGACTCTGCGATTCACTGGATATTCAGGGCTGGAACCGGCTGCGGCTGATCGAGTTGCGGGCGCTGAAACGTCCGCTGGCCCAGGCGCTGGCCTTTGCCTGCGTGCTGTCGATTGGTGATTTTGGCGTGGTGGCGCTGTTTGGCAGCGCCGACTTCCGCACGCTGCCGTTCTACCTCTATCAGCAGATAGGTGCCTATCGTGGCGCTGATGGTGCGGTTACCGCCCTGCTGCTGCTGCTGCTCTGCTTATTGCTGTTCACGCTAATGGAAAAATTACCAGGCCGCCATGCTGACTCTTGATAACCTTACCTATCTCTACCAGCATCTGCCGATGCGCTTCAGCTTCAGGGCCACACGCGGTGAACGCATCGCGATTCTCGGCCCCAGCGGCGCGGGTAAAAGCACCCTGCTGAGCCTGATTGCCGGTTTTCTGACGGTGAATCAGGGCACCCTGCTGATTGATGGTCAGGAGCACACCCACACTGTCCCGGCCCGACGACCGGTCTCCATGCTGTTTCAGGAGAACAACCTGTTTCCGCACCTCAGCGTGCAGCAGAACATGGCGCTGGGGCTGCACCCGGGGCTACGACTCAGCGCGGAACAGCAGCGGCAGCTGACTGCGCTGGCTGAACAGGTGGGATTAAGCGATCTGCTGTCACGCCTGCCAGGCGAACTGTCGGGCGGCCAGCGCCAGCGCGTGGCGCTGGCCCGTTGCCTGCTGCGTGACCGACCGGTGCTGCTGCTGGATGAGCCCTTTTCCGCGCTGGACCCCGCCCTGCGCGGCGAGATGCTTCAGCTGGTGCGTTCGGTGTGTGAGGCGCGCAGCATCACGCTGCTGATGGTGTCACACAGTCTGGAAGATGCGCAGCAGATCGCGCCGCGCAGCGTGGTGATTGTAGATGGCCGGGTTTACTGGGAGGGCGAAACCCGACAGCTGCTGTCGGGCGACACGCGGGAGGCCGACGTACTCGGCATCCCGCGTCGTTAAGCGGCTCAGGCGATGAAAACCTGCCACAGCAGATGGCGGAAAACCGGCATCATCGGATGGAACTGGATCGCGACGAACGCCGCCACGGCGATCGCCAGCCCCAGCGGGCCAGCCCAGCGCAGGCGCGCCGGGGGCAGCCAGGCTGTAGCCCAGTCGCGGCTCTTGCCACTGCGCCACCAGCGCCAGCCTAACCAGCCGCCAAGCCAGATCAGCAGCGCTGCGCCGAGTAACAGCCATTTAAAGCTGCCGCCCTGCGCCGCTTTTGGCACGTCAATCGCCACCCCGGCCAGAATGCCGGGCAGCAGATAAATCGGCGGCCAGAGAAGACAGCCGATGAGATTAGGCGGCAGAAATTTACGTACCGGCAGCTCCAGCATACCGGCCGCCAGCGGGATTAGCGGCCGCGTGGGGCCGACAAAACGTCCGACCAGGATGGTAAACATACTGTGCTGATGCAGGGCATGCTCGGTTTTATCCAGCAGACCTTTGTACTTTTGCAGATACTTCCAGCGGTGCAGCGGCCCCTGAAATTTCCAGCCGATACCGTAGGAGACCCAGTCACCGATCAGGCAGCCCGCAAAGCCCGCCGCCCAGGCAGGATAAAGACCAAGCTCGCCACTGCCGACCAGCGCGCCCAGGCTGGCCATCATCACCGTACCTGGCAGCAACAGCCCGACCAGCGCCAGCGACTCCAGAAACGTCACCAGCGCAACGGCAAACAGCGCCCACTCCAGGGACTGCGTAATCAGTTGTTGAATCCAGGCTTCCATAGTGGTCCTTAGTCAAAGCAGAAGGCTGGATTGTCCAGAGCCAGCCACACAGCGTCAAGGCAAGAATTGTAGGACAATGTTGACAAATCGTGGCGACAGGAACTGTATAAATATCCATGATATACTCAGGTTGTTTACTTATCCCTGAAACACGGCGTCCGGAGAACATCTGACTATGCCCCGCGCAGGTTTTCTGCTCACCCGCCACTGGCGGGACAGCCCGAATGGCACCGAAATTATCCTCTGGCTCGCCACCGATGCGGGCGCGCAGCGCGTGGTGCTGCCTGTGCAGGAGTCTGTCGCTTTTGTGCCTGCGGAATATCAGCCGCAGATCAGCGAGTTGCAGAGAGAGGAACGCCAGCTGCGTATCCAGCCGCTGGCGCTGAAAGATTTTCGTCACTGTCCGGTGCTGGGCCTCTACTGCCAGCAGCATCGTCAGCTGCAGCGCATCGAAAAACGGCTGCGCGAACAGGGGATTCCGATCTACGAGGCAGATATCCGCCCGCCGGAACGCTATCTGATGGAGCGCTTTATTACCGCCCCCGTCTGGTTTGATGGCGAGCAGCAGGGCGACACGCTGGTCAACGCGCGGCTTAAGCCCCATCCAGACTATCGCCCGCCGCTGAAATGGGTCTCGCTGGATATTGAAACCACCCAGCATGGCGAGCTCTACTGCATCGGACTGGAGGGCTGCGGTCAGCGCCAGGTCTATATGCTCGGCCCGGCTAACGGCGATGCCAGCACGCTGGATTTCGACCTGATCTATCTCGACAGCCGGCCACAGCTGCTGGAAGCCCTGAACCAGTGGTTTGCAGAGCATGACCCGGATGTCCTGATTGGCTGGAACGTGGTGCAGTTTGACCTGCGGGTGCTGCAGAAACATGCCGACCGCTACGGCATTCCGCTGCGTCTTGGCCGCCAGCAGACGGCGCTGGAGTGGCGGGAACATGGCTTTAAACCAGGCGTTTTTTTCGCGCAGGCCAGCGGCCGCCTGATCATTGATGGCATCGACGCACTGAAGTCGGCGTTCTGGGATTTTCCGTCGTTCAGCCTGGAGTCGGTGTCGCAGCTGCTGCTGGGTGAAGGCAAAGCGATCGACAACCCCTGGCAGCGCATGGAGGAGATCAACTGGCGGTTTGCCAACGATAAACCGGCGCTGGCGCGCTACAACCTGAAAGATTGCGAACTGGTGACGCGCATCTTCCACAAAACGGCGATCATGCCGTTTCTGCTGGAGCGCGCGGCGGTCAATGGTCTGGCCGTGGACCGCCATGGCGGTTCGGTGGCGGCATTCAGTCACCTCTATATTCCGCGCATGCACCGTGTCGGGTTTGTCGCGCCTAACATGGGTGAGGTGGCCCCGGAAGCGAGCCCGGGCGGTTATGTCATGGATTCGCGTCCCGGTCTCTACGACTCGGTGCTGGTGCTGGATTACAAAAGCCTCTATCCGTCGATTATCCGCACCTTCCTGATCGATCCGGTGGGCCTGGTGGAGGGTCTGGCTCATCCTGATGATGCGGATTCTGTTGCCGGTTTCCGGGAAGCGCGCTTCTCTCGCCACACCCACTGCCTGCCGGCGATGGTTGAACAGATCTGGCTGGGGCGCGAAGCGGCGAAAAAACAGAACAATCAGCCGCTGTCACAGGCACTGAAGATCATCATGAACGCCTTTTACGGAGTGCTGGGCACCAGCGCCTGCCGCTTCTTCGATCCGCGACTCGCCTCCTCAATTACCCTGCGCGGTCACGCCATCATGCAGCAGACCCGCGCGCTGATCGAAGCGGAAGGCTACGACGTCATCTATGGTGACACCGACTCCACCTTTGTCTGGCTGAAGTCGGCCCACGATGAGGAGCAGGCCGCTGCCATTGGTCATCAGCTGGTGCAGAAAGTGAATGCCTGGTGGCGCGATCACCTGCAGCAGACGCTGGGACTGACCAGCGCGCTGGAACTGGAGTATGAAAACCACTTCTGCCGTTTTCTGATGCCGACCATTCGCGGCGCGGAACAGGGCAGCAAGAAACGCTACGCCGGACTGATTCGTGACGCCGACGGTGCGCGCATGGTCTTTAAGGGGCTGGAGTCGGTGCGAACCGACTGGACGCCGCTGGCCAAAACATTTCAGCAGCAGCTCTACCACCGTATTTTCCACCGCGAGCCGTGGCAGGATTACATCCGGGAAACCGTGGCGCAGCTGCTGGCGGGCGAGCTGGACGACCAGCTGATCTACAAAAAGCGCCTGCGGCGTCCGCTGAAGGAGTATGAACGAAATGTGCCCCCGCACGTGCGCGCCGCCCGGCTGGCTGATGAGCAGAATCGCAAACTGAACCGGCCACTGCAGTATCAGAACGGCGGCCGGATTCGTTACGTCATGGCTACGGCTGGCCCCGAACCGCTGGAGGCGCGCAGTACGCCGCTCGACTATGACCACTATGTGACGAAGCAGCTGCAGCCGGTGGCAGAGGGGATCCTGCCCTTTGTCGGAGGAGATTTTGCTACACTGATTACGGGGCAGCTGGGGCTTTTTTGACAGGTGACGAATGCCCTGCCATCCAGTACCATAGCGCCCTTCCTGAAACTCACCGCTCTTATGCACGCTCCAGACCTTGTTGTCTGGCGGTAACGCTATTGCCTGAGATTCGGGAACACCTCTAAAAACGTTAAAATTCGAGCTAAAAATATATGGTTTTTACATTAGGTCAGCGCTGGATTAGTGATACGGAAAGTGAACTGGGACTGGGCACCGTGGTGGCGATCGATACCCGCATGATCACCCTGCTGTTTCCGGCCACGGGGGAAAACCGCCTCTACGCCCGCAACGATTCGCCGGTTACCCGCGTCATCTTTAACCCGGGTGATACCATCACCAGTCACGAAGGCTGGCAGATGCGCGTCGATGAAGTCCGCAACGAAAATGACCTGATGACCTATATCGGTACCCGACTGGATACTGAAGAAAGCGATGTGATCCTGCGTGAAGTGATGCTCGACAGCAAGCTGGTGTTCAGTAAGCCGCAGGATCGTCTGTTTGCCGGTCAGCTCGACCGCATGGACCGCTTTGCCCTGCGCTTCCGCGCACGCAAATACCAGAGTGAGCAATACCGTCTGCCGATCAGCGGGTTACGCGGCATGCGCACCAACCTGATCCCTCATCAGCTGCATATCGCACACGATGTGGGTCGTCGCCACGCGCCACGCGTACTGCTGGCCGATGAAGTGGGCCTGGGTAAAACCATTGAAGCCGGGATGATCATTCAGCAGCAGCTGCTAGCGGGTCGTGCCGAGCGGGTACTCATCGTGGTGCCTGAAACCTTACAGCATCAGTGGCTGGTCGAGATGCTGCGCCGCTTTAACCTGCGTTTCGCCCTGTTTGATGATGACCGCTACACCGAAGCGCAGCACGACAGCGATAACCCGTTTGAAACGGAACAGCTGATCATCTGTTCGCTCGACTTTGTTCGCCGTAACAAACAGCGCCTTGAACTGCTGGCCGATGCCGAATGGGATCTGCTGGTGGTGGATGAGGCACACCACCTGGCCTGGTCCGAAGGCGAACCCAGCCGTGAATATCTGGTCATCGAAAAACTGGCTGAGAAAACGGCCGGGGTGCTGCTGCTGACGGCGACGCCGGAACAGCTCGGCATGGAGAGTCACTTTGCCCGTCTGCGCCTGCTCGATCCGGACCGTTTCCATGATTTTGCTGCCTTTGTTGAAGAGCAGCAGCATTTCCGCCCGATTGCCGATGCGGTAACAGCGCTGCTGGCTGACCAGGCGATCTCCCAGGAGGAGATGAACCGGATCAACGATCTGGTGGGCGAAGAGGATATCGAGCCGCTGCTGCAGGTCGCCAACAGCGATCGTGAGGGCAAGCTGGAGGCGCGTCAGGAGCTGATCGCCATGCTGATGGATCGCCACGGCACCAGCCGCGTCCTGTTCCGCAACACCCGTAACGGTGTAAAAGGTTTCCCGAAACGCGAACTGCATCAGATCCGTCTGCCGCTGCCTGCGCAGTATCAGACTGCCATCAAAGTCTCCGGCATTATGGGCACGCGCAAAAGCGCCGAGGAGCGGGCGCGTGACCTGCTCTACCCGGAGCAGATTTATCAGGAATTTGAAGGCGACAGCGGCACCTGGTGGAACTTCGATCCGCGCGTGGAATGGCTGATGGGCTATCTCACCAGCAACCGTAAAGAGAAAGTGCTGGTCATCTGCGCCAAAGCGGCCACGGCGCTGCAGCTGGAGCAGGTACTGCGCGAGCGCGAAGGCATCCGGGCGGCGGTGTTCCACGAAGGCCTGTCGATCATTGAGCGTGACCGGGCTGCCGCGTGGTTTGCCTCGGAAGAGAACGGCGCGCAGGTACTGCTCTGCTCTGAAATCGGTTCTGAAGGCCGTAACTTCCAGTTTGCCAGCCGCCTGGTGATGTTCGACCTGCCCTTTAACCCGGATCTGCTGGAGCAGCGTATCGGCCGTCTGGACCGTATTGGTCAGGCGCACGATATTCAGATTCTGGTGCCGTGGCTGGAGCAGACCGCTCAGGCGGTGCTGCTGCGCTGGTATCATGAAGGTCTGGACGCGTTCGAGCACACCTGCCCGACCGGTCGTACCATCTACGACAGCGTGCATCAGCAGCTGATCGGCTATTTAGCCGCGCCGGAAAACAGTGAAGGCTTTGACAGCTTTATCGCAGAGTGCCGTAAACAGCACGAGGCGCTGAAATCGCAGCTGGAACAGGGCCGCGATCGTCTGCTGGAGCTGAACTCTAACGGCGGCGAATCGGCTCAGCTGCTGGCGAACGCCATCAGCGAGCAGGATAATGACACCGGTCTGGTGAACTTCGCGCTGAACCTGTTTGATATTGTTGGTATCAATCAGGAAGACCGCAGCGATAACCTGATTGTGCTGACCCCTTCCGACCACATGCTGGTGCCCGATTTCCCTGGCCTGCCGGAAGATGGCTGCACCATCACGTTCAACCGCGATCAGGCGCTCTCCCGCGAGGATACCCAGTTCATCACCTGGGAACATCCGCTGATCCGTAACGGCCTGGATCTGATCCTGTCGGGTGACACCGGCAGCTCCGCGCTGTCACTGTTGAAGAACAAAGCGCTGCCGGTGGGCACGCTGCTGGTTGAGCTGATCTATGTGGTGGAAGCGCAGGCACCGAAGCATCTGCAGCTGACCCGCTTCCTGCCACCGACGCCTGTCCGTCTGCTGCTCGATCGCAACGGCACCAACCTGGCCGGGAAAGTGGAGTTCGAAAGCTTTAACCGCCAGCTGAATGCGGTTAACCGCCACACCGCCAGCAAACTGGTCAATGCGGTGCAGCAGGATGTGCATGCGATCCTCACCCAGGGTGAAGAGAGCGTGGTCAGCGAGGCACGTGCGGTGATTGAAGCGGCGCGGGCCGAGGCGAATGAAAAGCTGGGTGCAGAGCTTTCCCGTCTCAACGCGCTGAAAGCGGTGAACCCGAACATCCGTGAAGATGAGATCGAGGCGCTGGAAAGCAACCGTGAACAGGTGCTGGAAAGCCTGGATCAGGCCAACTGGCGTCTCGACGCGCTGCGCCTGATTGTGGTGACTCACCAGTAAGCTCAGGGGCCTTCCGGCCCCTTATTTTTGGAAAGCCCTATGGAACCTTACAATCCACCACGTGAACCCTGGCTGCACATCCTTTATCAGGATGCGCATATCATGGTGGTGAATAAACCCAGCGGTCTGCTCTCGGTACCCGGTCGGCTGGAGGAGCACAAAGATAGCGTGATGACGCGGATACAGCGTGATTTTCCGCAGGCGGAATCGGTTCACCGGCTGGATATGGCGACCAGTGGTGTGATGGTCGTCGCCCTGACCAAGGCGGCTGAGCGTGAGCTGAAACGGCAGTTTCGCGAGCGGGAACCCGCCAAGACCTATGTGGCCTGCATCTGGGGTCATCCGGAGAAGGAGGAGGGAGTGGTTGATCTGCCGCTGATTTGCGACTGGCCCAATCGTCCGAAGCAGATGGTCTGCTTCGAGAACGGCAAAGCCGCGCAGACGGAGTATCAGGTGCTGGAATATCGTGCGGATAACAGTGCACGCGTTTCGCTGAAGCCGATTACCGGCCGCTCGCACCAGCTGCGGGTGCATATGCTGGCCCTGGGCCATCCGATTCTGGGCGACAACTTCTATGCCCATCCGGACGCCAGGGCGATGGCACCGCGCCTGCTGCTGCACGCGGAGTCACTGACTATCACCCATCCGGCATTCGGTAATGCCATGACGTTTCGTCAGCCCGCCGATTTTTAAGGAGGGCGGTACGCCTGGCCGCCTCCTTCTGAGAGGCGGAGAGAGGCGCGATTACTTAAAGCCTTTTTCTTTGCGAATCAGATCGTACGCCGCCTGAATTTCCTGTGCCTTCTGCTTCGCCATCTCCATCATCTCTGGCGGCAGCCCCTTCGCCACCAGCTTGTCGGGATGATGCTCGCTCATCAGCTTGCGGTATGCGCGCTTGATGGTGGTGGCGTCATCGCTGCTCTTCACACCCAGCACGCTGCAGGCATCTTCCAGCGTTGGTCCACGTTGCGCCTGCTGAAAGCCACCACTGCCACTGCGCTGTCCGCCGCCGAACTGCTGGCCGCCTTCCATCATGCGCAGGAACTGATCGAACTGAACGCGTGAAATGCCCAGCTCCTCGGCGATGACATAGAGCACCTGCCGCTCATTGGGATGCAGGGAACCGTCGGCAAAGGCAGCCTGAATCTGAATTTCCAGGAACATGCGAATCAGATCGAACCGGCCAAAACAGGCGCTGCGCAGCTCCCGCAGTTTGCTGCGTAACGGGTAATCTGCCTGCTTGCCTTCGCGAAATGCGCGCTGGGCGGCGGTGCGCGAGTCACCGTGCAGCTGCATCCGCTCCATAAGCAGCGATGCAATCTGAATATCCGCTTCGGTAACGCGCCCTTTTGACTTGGTCAGATGGCCCATGACCTGAAAGGTGGTGCTGAAAAACAGCGTCTGTCGGGTCTGATTATTTGAGAAGTAAGCCTTACCTTGCGCGCCGCGCACTTTGTCAAACATATGGCCAATGATCAAACCGATCACAATACCCCAGAAGCCTGCACCGGAAAGTAATCCCAGCGCCAGACCCACAACTTTTCCCCAGTAGCGCATAAACTCCTCAATTCGCCATGCTTGCGGCTGAAAATTGCATTATCATACCTGTCATTTATCTCAGCGCCTAACGGCAACGCTGACTGACCAGGATTAACACTGGCGCAACGCCGGGCAGTAAGTTAGTCTCTGACCCGATTGTCGGCATGATGCCAGTTTTCATGGAATTCTCGATACCGCGTATGAAAAAACATATACCTACCCTGCTGGCCACACTGATCGGCGCAGCCATTAGCCAGCAAGCCGTTGCCGACGATCTGATGTCGCAGTGTATGTTAGGCGTGCCGAGTTACAACCGCCCGCTGGTGAATGGCGATACCAATCAGCTGCCTGTCACCATTCACTCCGACGCGGCCAAAGGGAACTATCCCGATGATGCGGTCTTCACAGGCAATGTGAATATTGAGCAGGGCAACAGCCGTATGCAGGCCGATGAAGTTCAGCTTCATCAGCGTCAGCAGGAGGGCCAGACCATGCCGGTTCGTACCGTCGATGCCCTGGGTAATGTGCATTACGATGATAACCAGGTCATCCTGAAAGGTCCGAAAGCCTGGTCAAATCTGAACAGTAAAGATACCAACGTCTGGAACGGTCAGTACCAGATGGTGGATCGTCAGGGTCGCGGCACCGCCGATCAGATGAAACTGCGCGGTGATAACCGCTACACCATTCTGGAAAATGGCACCTTTACCTCCTGTCTGCCTGGCTCCAACAGCTGGAGCGTGGTCGGCTCCGAAGTGATTCAGGACCGCGAAGAGGAAGTGGCCGAGATCTGGAACGCCCGCTTTAAACTCGGTTCCGTTCCGGTGTTCTACAGTCCCTATCTGCAGTTACCGATTGGCGACCGTCGTCGCTCCGGCTTCCTGATCCCGAATGCTAAATATGGCAGCAACAACGGCTTTGAGTTCATCCTGCCCTACTACTGGAACATCGCGCCGCAGGCCGATGCCACCATTACGCCGCACTACATCAGCAAGCGCGGCATGAAGTTTGAGAATGAATTCCGTTATCTGACAGAGCTGGGCGCAGGTCTGATGGAGTTCGACTACCTCGGCTCAGACAAGCAGTACGACAAAGATAAAGCGCTGCGCGGCATCGCCGAAGATGACAGCTCCGATCGCTGGCTGTTCTACTGGCGTCATGCGGGTGTCTACGATCAGCACTGGCGCTTTAACGCGGACTACACCAAAGTCAGCGATAAGTACTACTTCAACGACCTCGACTCGAAGTACTACAGCTCGACCGACAACTACGCCACGCAGAAATTCAGTATTGGCTACGCGGACACCAACTGGGATGCGACGCTTTCCACCAAAGATTTCCAGGTGTTCGGCGACAACAGCAGCAACAACGTCTATCGCGCCATGCCGCAGCTGGACGTCAATCTCTATCAGAATGACATCGGTCCGTTTGATGGCCGGATCTATGCGCAGGCGGTGAAATTCACTAACGTCAGCGATCGCTATCCTGAAGCGACCCGTTTGCACGTAGAGCCAACGCTGAACCTGCCGCTGTCAAACGGCTGGGCGAGCCTGGATACCGAAGCGAAATTCCTGGCAACCCACTATCAGCAGACCAATGTTGATTACTACAACAACAACTTTGCGAACCGCAACGGCAAAAGTGGCGATCTGGATGAGTCGGTAAACCGCACCCTGCCGCAGTTTAAAGTTGATGGCCGTCTGGTCTTTGACCGCGATATGGACTCCGCGGCGGGCTATACCCAGACGCTGGAGCCGCGGGTGCAGTACCTCTATATCCCGTACCGTAATCAGAGCAACATCTATCCATACGACTCAACGTTGCTGCAGACCGACTACACCGGGCTGTTCCGCGACCGCACCTACAGCGGCCTGGATCGTATCGCGTCGGCTAACGAAGTGGCCACCGGCGTCACCACACGCATTTATGATGCCGATCTGGTTGAACGTTTTAACGTTTCTGTAGGTCAAATCTACTCGTTTACCCCTTCTCGTACTGGTGTGAATCAGACCAGTAAAGAAGATGATACCGGCAGCCTGATCTGGGCTGGCGATACATACTGGAAAATCAGCGATCGCTGGGGCGTCCGGGGTGGGTTGCAGTATGACACCAAACTCGACAACGTTTCCCAGGGCAATACCGTACTGGAATATCGTCGTGATGCCGATCGCATGGTGCAGCTGAGCTACCGTTACAGCAGCCCGGAATATGTCGCAACCGCGCTGAACGACAGCAGCCTGGTGACCAATCCTATCTTCAAAAATGGGATTTCACAGGTGGGCACCACGGCCAGCTGGCCGATTGCGGATGCATGGTCCGTGGTAGGCGCGTACTACTACGATACCCGCAACAGCCGTCCGGCTTCGCAGCTGGTAGGCCTGCAGTACAGCTCATGCTGTTATGCCATTCGGGTCGGTTACGAACGCAAAATTAACGGTTGGGAAAACGACGACAGTAAATATGACAACCAAATCTCATTCAACATTGAGCTGCGTGGTCTGAGCTCCAACTATGGCTTAGGCACCAACGATATGCTGCGTCAGGGGATTATCCCTTACCAGCCCGCTTTCTGATGTTGTGATGTTTGACAGGCAATCCCGCAGTGCGGAACCAACAATGGATAAAGTATGAAGAACTGGAGAATGCTGATTCTTGGTGTGGCAATCAGTGCCAACACCGCGTTCGCAGCACCACAAGTCGTTGATAAAGTTGCCGCCGTGGTCAATAACGGCGTGGTTCTTGAGAGTGACGTGGACGGCATGATGGGCACGGTGAAATCTCAGGCCCGGCAGGCAGGTCAGCAGTTGCCAGATGATAAAACGCTGCGCCATCAGATTCTGGAACGCCAGATCATGGACAACATCATTCTGCAGATGGGTGAAAAAGCGGGGATCCAGATCAGCGACGAGCAGCTGGACCAGGCGATTAAGAACATTGCCGCACAGAACCGCATGACGCTGGATCAGCTGCGCAGTCGTCTGGCTTATGACGGCATGAACTATGGCGTCTATCGCTCACAGATCCGCAAAGAGATGATGATTGCCGAAGTCCGCAACAATGAAGTGCGTCGTCGCGTGACCATCCTGCCGCAGGAAGTGGATACGCTTTCAACCCAGATTGCCGCCCAGAACAGCCAGGGAACCGAGCTGAACATCAGCCACATTCTGCTGCCGCTGCCGGAAAACCCGACGCAACAGCAGGTCGATGAGCAGGAAACGCTGGCGAAACAGCTGGTTGGCGAACTGAAAAATGGTGCGGATTTCGGCAAGATGGCCGTGACCTACTCCGCCGACTCGCAGGCGCTGAAAGGCGGTAACATGGGCTGGGGTAAAATTGAAGAGTTACCGACCCTGTTTGCTCAGGCGCTGGCAACGGCGAAAAAAGGCGACATCGTCGGGCCGGTGCGTTCAGGTGTGGGCTTCCATATCCTGAAGGTGAACGACCTGCGTGGCGAAAGTAAGAACGTCTCGGTCACTGAGGTGCACGCTCGTCATATTCTGCTGAAACCATCGCCGATTCTCACTGACGATCAGGCCAGGGCGCAGCTGGAACAGATCGCGGCCGATATCCGCAGCGGAAAAACCACCTTTGCCGCCGCGGCCAAACAGTACTCTGATGACCCGGGATCGGCGAATCAGGGTGGCGATCTCGGCTGGACCTCTCCGGAAGTCTTTGATCCCGCTTTCCGCGATGCGCTGCTGCGTCTGCAGAAAGGCCAGACCAGCCAGCCGGTGCACTCCTCTTTCGGCTGGCATCTGATTCAGCTGCTGGATACCCGCCAGGTGGACAAAACCGACGCGGCCCAGAAAGAGCGCGCTTATCGCATGCTGTTTAACCGTAAATTTGCTGAAGAAGCGCAGACCTGGATGCAGGAACAGCGCGCCAGTGCTTATGTGAAGATTCTGGATGGCAATGCACAGTAACCAGCGTGTGGTGATCACTCCCGGCGAGCCCGCCGGGATTGGTCCCGATCTCACCGTTCAGCTGGCTCAGCACGCCTGGCCGGTGGAACTCGTCGTCTGCGCCTCCCCTGCCCTGTTGCAGCAGCGGGCAGCGCAGCTCGGTCTGCCGCTGACCCTGCGTCACTACCAGCCTGAGGCGGACCCCGTGCCGCAGCAGGCGGGGACGCTGACCATTCTGCCGATTGAGACGGCACAGCCGGTCACACCAGGCGAACTCTGTGTCGCTAACGGTGATTATGTGCTGGCCACGCTGGCCCGCGCCTGTGACGGCTGTCTGCAGGGTGAATTTGCGGCGCTGATTACCGGTCCGGTGCACAAAGGCGTGATTAACGATGCCGGTATCGCCTTTACCGGCCATACCGAATTCTTCGCCGACCGCGTAGGCGGTCATCGCGTGGTGATGATGCTGGCAACCGAAGCGCTGCGTGTGGCACTGGCCACCACGCATCTGCCGTTGAAAGAGGTGCCTGCGGCGGTCACCCGCGAATGCCTGCATGAAGTGATCACCATTCTTCATCGTGATCTGCAGCAGAAGTTCGCCATTGCCGAGCCGCATATCTATGTCTGTGGTCTTAACCCCCACGCCGGTGAAGGCGGTCATATGGGACGGGAAGAGATTGAGACGATTACGCCGGCCCTCAATGAACTGCGTCAGCAGGGCATTAAACTGACCGGCCCGCTGCCTGCGGATACACTGTTCCAGCCCAAATATCTGCAAAACGCCGATGCGGTGCTGGCGATGTATCACGACCAGGGCCTGCCGGTACTGAAGTTTCAGGGGTTTGGCCGCGCGGTAAATATTACCCTGGGCCTGCCCTTTATCCGGACCTCCGTTGACCACGGCACCGCGCTTGAACTCGCCGGGCTGGGTCAGGCGGAACCGGGCAGCTTTATCACGGCGCTTAACCTCGCCATCACTATGATCAAGAGCAGTAATGAATAATCGCGTCCATCAGGGGCACTACGCCCGTAAACGTTTCGGGCAGAACTTCCTGAACGATCAGTACATTATCGATAGCATTGTCTCCGCCATTCATCCCCAGCGCGATGAAGCGCTGGTAGAGATCGGCCCTGGCCTCGGCGCCTTAACCGAGCCGGTGGGCGAACGCCTCGATAGCTTAACGGTGGTGGAGCTGGACCGCGATCTCGCGGCGCGTCTGCAAACGCATCCGTTCCTTGGCCCGAAACTGACCATCTTCCAGCAGGATGCCATGACCTTCGACTTTGCCGCGCTGGCACAGGAGAGAGGCCAGCCGCTGCGGGTATTTGGTAACCTGCCTTACAATATTTCGACCCCGCTGATGTTCCACCTTTTCAGCTATACTGGTTCGATCAAAGATATGCACTTCATGCTGCAGAAAGAGGTGGTTAACCGTCTGGTTGCGGGCCCGGGCAGCAAAGCGTATGGTCGCCTGACGGTGATGGCGCAATATTACTGCCAGGTTATTCCGGTGCTGGAAGTGCCGCCACACGCCTTCACGCCGCCACCGAAAGTGGACTCGGCTGTCGTGCGTCTGGTGCCGTTTGCCGAGCCACCGCATCCGGTCAGCGACGTGCGTATCCTGAGCCGTATCACGACAGAAGCCTTTGGTCAGCGCCGTAAAACATTGCGCAACAGCCTGAACCACATGGTGGCGGCAGGTGCGCTGGAAGAGTTATCCATTGATCCTGGTCTGCGTGCTGAAAACGTCTCGGTCGCGCAATATTGTCAGCTGGCTAACTGGCTGGCGACGCATCAGGGAAAATCGCAGGAGTAAGTCATGAGTGAAACGGCCCGCGTCTCCGTTCATGTGCAAAGCCAGTACGTCGCCTCCCAGTCCTCGCCGGATGAGGATCGCTACGTCTTCGCCTATACCATTACGATACGCAATCTGGGCCGTTCCGCCGTGCAGCTGCTGGGGCGTTACTGGCTGATTACCAACGGTAACGGCCGCGAAACAGAAGTTCAGGGTGAAGGCGTGGTCGGTGAGCAGCCGCTTATCCCGCCGGGCAACGAATTTCAGTACACCAGTGGTGCTGTTATCGAAACGCCGATGGGCACCATGCAGGGACACTACGTGATGGTCGACGATCAGGGCGACACCTTTCACGTTGAAATCCCGGTGTTCCGCCTCGCCATCCAGACGCACATTCACTGATTTTCACGCCTTTTGCCCGATACGTCGGGCACATTCCCGATGGATAAAACGTTATGAGCACATACCTGATTGGCGACGTCCATGGTTGCTACGATGAATTACGTGCCTTGCTGCAGCAGGTCGATTTCAATCCCGAGCACGACACGCTGTGGCTGACCGGTGACCTGGTGGCGCGCGGTCCTGGCTCACTGGAGGTCCTGCGCTATGTGAAGTCACTGGGCGACGCCGTGCGCCTGGTGCTGGGCAACCACGATTTACATCTGCTGGCGGTCTATGCCGGAATCAGCCGTAACAAGCCTAAAGATCGCCTCACCACCCTGCTGGAAGCGGACGATGCTGATGAGCTGATCAACTGGCTGCGCCGTCAGCCGCTGCTGCAGGTGGATGAAGAGAAAAAGCTGGTCATGGGACACGCCGGTATCACGCCTCAGTGGGATATCGACACCGCGAAAAAATGTGCGCGGGAAGTGGAAGCGGTGCTCGCCAGCGACAGTTATCCGCTGTTCCTGGATGCGATGTATGGCGATATGCCAAATAACTGGAGCGAAGATCTGACCGGTCTGGCCCGACTGCGCTTCAGCACCAATGCCTTTACCCGTATGCGCTACTGCTTCCCCAATGGTCAGCTGGACATGATCTGCAAAGATGCCCCTGAATCGGCGCTGCCACCGCTGAAGCCCTGGTTCAACATCGACGGACCGGTCGCCCGGGACTACACCATCGTTTTCGGTCACTGGGCTTCACTGGAAGGCAAAGGCACGCCAGAGGGAATTATCGGCCTGGATACCGGCTGCTGCTGGGGCGGCGCGCTGACCCTGCTGCACTGGGAAGAGCAGCGCTATGTGGTTCAGCCCTCTAACCGCGAGAAAGCGCTCGACTCCAGCGAAAGTCTGGCGCCTCCGGCGCTATAACCCTGAGGCTGGCCTGGCGGCCAGCCTGCTGTTTTATGCGCCGATAATGCCGCCATCCTCCCGGGTGATCATGATCACCGACGAGCGCGGGCGCGGACTGTTGTCAGGAAAATGTGAATCCCCCTCTTCGCCAGGGTGCTGCACGTTCACGAACAGCGTTCTGTAGTCAGGCGTGAAGGTAATGCCGGTCAGCTCGCAGGATTTAGGGCCGACCATAAACCGGCGAATCTCGCCGCTGTCCGGGTCTCCTGCCAGCATCTGATTATTCCCCTGCCCCTGATAATCCTCTTTGTTGCTGTATTTGCCATCGGTAAGGATCCAGAGCCGTCCCTGCGCATCAAACCCCAGGCCATCCGGACTGTTAAAGGTGTTTTCAGCAGAGATGTTCGGTGTGCCACGATAGATGCCTTCGGGATGGGCAATCGGATTGCCGCATAACGCGTAGATGTCCCAGGCAAACGACGTGGCCGTGGCATCGCCCTTCTCATCCCAGCGGATAATCTGGCCGTAGATATTTTTAGGACGCGGGTTGGCGGCATTAACCGGCATCCCCTCATTGCCGCGCTTGTTGTTATTGGTCAGCGTACAGTAGGCGCGGCCATCATGCGGGTTAACGGCGATCCATTCCGGCCGATCCATCCGCGTGGCGTTAACCACATCGGCAGCAGCACGCGCATTGATCAGGACATCGGCCTGGCTATGAAATCCCTTCTCAGCAGTGAGTCCATTTTCCCCCCACTTCAGTGCCAGCCAGCGACCGCTGCCTTTCAGGGGTGTGCCCTGTTCATCGCCGTTAAACTGCGCCACATAGAGCGTGCCCCGATCGAGCAGTCCGTGATTCGCTTTCGCATCGTCCGGGTTAACCTTGTCGTCCGAGACATATTTATAAATGTACTCGCCACGCTCATCGTCGCCCATATAGACCACCAGCTGGCCGGTTTTAGCAACCGTCACCGCAGCATTCTCATGCTTGAAACGCCCCAGCGCGGTTCGTTTGACCGGCACCGATTGGGGATCGAAGGGATCGATTTCGACTATCCAGCCGTGGCGGTTAAATTCGTTAGGATTTTTTGCAATATCGAAGCGGGGATCAAAATCGGACCAGTTTCGCTCCGGCTCGGCGGCGTTCAGGGTGTAGCGCTTCTGCTGCGGGGTCGGCGTAAAATTCGCGTCATGCGTGCCAAAGTAGGTGTCGTAGTTCTCTTCGCAGGTCAGATAAGTGCCCCAGGGCGTTTTACCGTTGGCGCAGTTACCAAAGGTGCCGAGAACCTGCAGGCCCTGAGGATCGGCGGCGGTCTGCAGCGCTTTGTCGCCTGCGGCCGGACCGGAAAAACGCATCGGGGTATTCGCGGTAATGCGGCGGTTGTAATCTGAAGGACGGACAACCTGCCAGCGATTGCCTTCGCCGCGTTTAATCTCAACGACAGAAACGCCGTGCGCCGCCTGTGATTTCTTCACATCCTCCAGGCTGGTCGCTTTGCTGCCGCCATGGGCGAACAGCGTCGGCTCATTCACATACTCATTGTTGATTGCCATCACGCCACGATGCTCATCAATGGCGAAGAAGCTCATCCCGTCATTGTTGTCACCGAACTGCTTTTCCTGATCCTCCGCGCTGTTGTTGCCATGGGGATCGAACTCAGCCGCGCCATTAACCAGCGGATCGCCCCAGGAGATCAGCACTTCAGCGCGATAGCCTGGCGCCACGACAATCTCATCCGCGGTCGAAGCGGCAATCGCCTGAAAGCCCAGCAGCGGGCTGCCGGCGGGTTTTTCCTGCGCCAGTGCGCCGGATGAGAAAGTCAGGCCGCCGCTGAGAAAGCCGGTCAGCCCGAGTGCGCCGGAACCGGCAAGGAACTTACGTCGCTGCGAATCGGGCAGGCGGTCTGTGCTTAACGCGGAGAGTTCGATCTTCATCAGTGATTGCTTCCTTTGTGTCGGTCCCGGAAAAGAAGCAATGCTAATGAATAAAGATGACAGCCAGGTTACAGGCGGGCGGGCAAGGAATCAGCGACGGCGATCCAGGATCTCAAAGCAGTAGCTGTGGGAGTTATGCTCATCAGCGTCGTGGAACTCGCTGAACGTTGACTGCCACTCATCCGGCTCGTAATCCGGGAACTGCGTGTCACCTTCTACTTCTGCATCGATGTGGGTCAGATAGAGGCGATCGGCACGCTTCAGCATCTGCTCATAAACGCGTCCGCCACCGATCACCATGATCTCTTCGGCTTCACCGGCAGCCTGAACCGCCTCATCCAGCGAAGTGACCCAGGTGACGCCTTCGGCGGTGCCGGGCTGGCTGCTGACCACGATATTCAGTCGGCCAGGCAGAGGACGACCAATGGATTCAAAGGTCAGCCGGCCCATAATCACTGGTTTTTTCAGGGTGTTACGCTTGAACCACGCCAGATCTGCAGGCAGGTCCCACGGCATGGCGTTCTCCATTCCAATAATGCGATCTGCTGCTAATGCCGCGATAAGACTAATCATGTTAACTACTCACAGGAAAAAAATTGGCGCCATGATACGAGAAGGTGAAACTTTCGTCGATAGGGGGGAAGGTCTAATTGCGTAAAGCTTTTTATGATGTCGCATTTCACTGCCTGCGCAGCGTTTTTCACCGCGA
Source organism: Pantoea sp. GM_Pan_3 (assembly GCF_026541045.1). Classification (NCBI taxonomy): domain Bacteria; kingdom Pseudomonadati; phylum Pseudomonadota; class Gammaproteobacteria; order Enterobacterales; family Erwiniaceae; genus Pantoea; species Pantoea sp. GM_Pan_3. Next base: position 177,127 of record NZ_JALNVA010000002.1, read on the forward strand.
AATCGCGTCTGTTAGCCGCAGCTCGCCAGTAATCTGACGCCAGCTGGCACAAAACCGGGCGAATAAGAAAACGGCTCCCGCAGGAGCCGTCGGGGTTATCAGAAGTCGTAGCGCAGACGCACCAGATTCATATCACCCAGGTTATCGGTGCTGGAGGTAAAGACATGTTCGTAATCGACACGGAAACCGTAGTCGAGGAAGAGCGTCACACCCAGACCGTTGTCGATGCGCTGATAATCACGGCCGGTCGCATACTCAATGCGATCGCCCATGACATACGGCTGCACCGCTTTCAGGCCATACTGCGCCACCGGAATTTTATAACCGGCAAAGTATTCCACGCCCCATGCATCGCCAGCAAAGTAGTCATGCACATCTTTGCGTTTGGTGGTCATGAAGTTCTGATACCAGCCGCCGCCCGCTGACAGCGTCCAGTTGCCCGGGGTCCAGCTCAGCGCGGTGCCATAAATGTTCTGGTCGTAATCGCCGCTGTCGCCATTGTTCGGGTTACGCATCGCCGCGCGGGTGTAGTTCCACGCCGTGCCCCAGCTCAGATCGTCGGTAATGTGATAATCCACACCCAGCGAACCGCCGCCTTTGCGCTTGTAGCGCAGGCCGTTGCCTGGCAGGAACTCATTATCGTCGAACAGATAAGAGGCGTAGAGATCCAGATCGCCGAAGGTGTTTTTATACTTCAGCTGCTTACGCGAACGGTAAGAGCCATCGTAGTCGCCATTGATCCCGTTGCCTGGTGCCTGACCGATCATGTCGTAGTCCCAGATATCGGTCTTGGCCCCTACGGTATCGTAGTAAACGCTGTTCTGCTGACCAAAGGTCAGCTGGCCCCAGGTCTTGCTTTTCAGACCGGTGTAGAGCTGGCGGCGCGTGGTGTTATTCGCACCGTCGGCATAATGACGATCCCAGCTGAATACCGCCGGAATATTCACACCCAGCTCGTAGTAGCTGATCCAGCTGACGTCGTCGAACAGGTAGTAATCCGCGCCGAAACGGAAACGGGTGCCGCCATCGAATCCGTCACGCTTGTACGATTTGTCATCCACGCCGGTCTGGTGATTGACCTGAGCACGGATGCTGCCGCCAAAGGTAAAGTTGAGGCGGCTAAGGGGATCGCCAGCCTGTGGATCCTGTTTTAACAGGGTGATTTCCGCCTGGCTGGCGAAAGGAAGAATAGCCATCAGTGCAGCCACTGCACTCACAGAAAAAGTACGCATTTTCATTTTTATAGGTGTCCTTGCACGCTCCGGTGATGAGCGGCAGGCATATTACTGGCGAAAAATCCGGACAGGAAGTGTTTATCTTATAAATTTGTGCGAACGGGGCTGATTCGCACCTATAGCTAAAAAACTAAGTCAAATCAGTGACTTTAAGGCAAATCCTTTGCTTTACGCGAGCCTGATTTTCAGATTATCGCCAGGTGAGAGGCAAAAAAAACGGCTCCCGCACGAGCCCTTCAGACAGCTGACAAATTCAAATTCTGGGGGTACCGCAACGTATCAGCACAACGCGCAGGGAGCACGGACAGAGGAGGAAAGCGTCCCGCGCCATGGACGGCGCGGGCCGGGCGGCCAGGGACTGGCTTGAGCGACTTTCCGATCTGCCCGTGTTCCCTTCGCAGGCGCGATCTCACCGCTGATATGGCCAGAATATAAAAAAAAACGGCTCCCGCAGGAGCCGCTTTTCACACTACCTCGACTTACATCGCCTTAATCTGCGCGTGCATCTCCTGAACGGAGATGACCTGCTCCGTCGGATCGGCATTCAGGGCCATCGCAGTGGCGAAACCGCCATTCAGCGTGGTGTCATAGTGCACTTTATACTGCAGAGCACTGCGGCGAATCAGCTTCGAATCTTCAATCGCCTGACGTCCTGCCGTGGTATTGACGATATAGCTATATTCGCCATTCTTCAGACGGTCCTGAATGTGCGGACGACCTTCATGCACCTTGTTCACCAGACGTGGGTTAATTCCCGCCTCGCCCAGCACAACCGCCGTGCCGTGTGTCGCATCCAGCTCGAAACCAAACTTCTGCAGCTTGGCAGCCAGGTCGACGATACGTTTCTTGTCGCCTTCACGCACCGACAGCAGTGCACGGCCCGACTTCTTCATGTTGCTCTGTGCGCCCAGCATCGCTTTAGAGAAGGCCTCAGCAAAGGTGCGGCCCACGCCCATGACTTCACCGGTCGAACGCATTTCCGGTCCAAGAATCGGGTCAACGCCCTGGAACTTGTTGAATGGCAGTACGACCTCTTTCACGGAGTAGTAAGGCGGAATCACCTCTTCGGTAACGCCCTGCTCTGCCAGCGTTTTACCTGCCATCACGCGTGCGGCCACTTTCGCCAGCGGCACACCGGTCGCTTTCGAGACGAACGGCACGGTACGCGCGGCGCGCGGGTTAACTTCGATCAGGTAGACTTCGTTGTCTTTAACCGCGAACTGGACGTTCATCAGGCCGCGGACGTTCAGCTCGAACGCCAGCTTCTCAACCTGCTGACGCATCACATTCTGAATCTCCTGATTCAGTGTGTAGGCCGGCAGTGAACAGGCGGAGTCACCGGAGTGAACGCCGGCCTGCTCGATATGTTCCATGATGCCGCCAATCAGCACCCGCTCACCGTCGCAGATCGCATCCACATCGACTTCGACCGCATCATCCAGGAAGCGATCCAGCAGCACCGGCGCATCGTTAGAGACGGAGACCGCTGTCTGGAAGTAGCGCTTGAGGTCGGTTTCGTCGTAGACGATCTCCATGGCACGGCCGCCCAGTACATAAGAAGGACGCACCACCAGCGGATAGCCCAGGCCAGCGGCTTTCTCAACGGCCTGCTCCAGCGTTGCGACCGTGGCATTGGCTGGCTGTTTCAGGCTCAGACGATCGACAGCCTGCTGGAAACGTTCACGGTCTTCAGCACGGTCAATAGAGTCCGGGCTGGTGCCGATAACCGGCACACCTGCCGCTTCCAGCGCACGCGCCAGCTTCAGCGGGGTCTGACCGCCATACTGCACGATTACGCCTTTAGGCTGCTCGATACGGACGATTTCCAGCACATCTTCCAGCGTTACCGGCTCAAAGTAGAGACGGTCGGAGGTGTCATAATCGGTCGACACCGTTTCCGGGTTACAGTTGACCATAATGGTCTGGTAACCATCTTCACGCAGCGCCAGCGCGGCGTGAACACAGCAGTAGTCGAACTCAATACCCTGACCGATACGGTTTGGCCCACCGCCCAGAATCATGATCTTATCGCGATCTGTCGCCGGGTTGGCTTCGCACTCCTCTTCATAGGTGGAGTACATGTAAGCGGTATCGGTGGCGAACTCGGCGGCGCAGGTATCCACACGCTTATAAACCGGGTGCAGGTTAAACTGCTGACGCAGCTTGCGAATTTCGCTCTCAGCCACGCCTGCCAGCGCCGCCAGCCGGGCGTCGGCAAAGCCTTTACGCTTCAGCGCACGCAGGAAGGTCGCATCCAGGCTGTTTACCCCTTCACGAGCCACCTGGTCTTCCAGCCGGATCAGCTCTTCAATCTGCACCAGGAACCAGCGGTCAATGTTGGTGAGATTGAAGACGCCATCGACCGACATCCCGGCGCGGAACGCGTCAGCGATATACCAGATACGGTCTGAACCGGCATCTTTCAGCTCGCGGCGGATGCGGGTCAGGGCTTCCGGGTCGTCCAGATGCACTTTCGGGTCGAAGCCGTGCGCGCCCACTTCCAGGCCGCGCAGCGCTTTCTGTACGGACTCCTGGAATGTGCGGCCAATCGCCATCACCTCACCGACCGATTTCATCTGGGTGGTCAGGCGGTCGTTGGCACCGGCAAATTTTTCGAAGTTGAAGCGTGGAATTTTGGTGACCACGTAGTCAATCGACGGCTCAAATGAGGCGGGCGTTAAACCACCGGTGATGTCATTCATCAGCTCATCGAGAGTAAAGCCGACCGCCAGCTTGGCCGCAACTTTCGCAATCGGGAAGCCGGTCGCCTTTGAAGCCAGCGCAGAGGAGCGAGAGACGCGCGGGTTCATCTCGATAACAATCAGGCGACCATCTTTCGGGTTCACCGAGAACTGGACGTTAGAGCCACCGGTTTCCACACCGATTTCACGCAGGACCGCCAGCGAGGCGTTACGCATGATCTGATACTCTTTATCCGTCAGCGTCTGAGCGGGGGCGACCGTGATAGAGTCACCGGTGTGAATCCCCATCGCATCGAAGTTTTCAATCGAGCAGACGATGATGCAGTTGTCGTTTTTATCGCGAACCACTTCCATCTCATACTCTTTCCAGCCAATCAGCGACTCATCAATCAGCAGCTCATTGGTCGGTGAAAGGTCGAGGCCCCGTTCACAAATCTCTTCAAACTCTTCGCGGTTATAGGCGATGCCGCCACCGGTGCCGCCCATGGTAAAGGAGGGACGGATGATGCAGGGGAAACCGACATCTTCCGCCACGGCCAGCGCTTCTTCCATGGTGTGTGCGATACCGGAACGGGCGGTGTCCAGCCCGATGCTTTTCATCGCGACGTCAAAGCGACGACGATCTTCTGCTTTATCAATGGCGTCTGCAGTCGCACCAATCATGGTCACGCCAAACTCTTCCAGCACGCCCTGACGCTCAAGCTCCAGTGCGCAGTTCAGCGCAGTCTGGCCGCCCATGGTCGGCAGTACGGCATCCGGACGCTCTTTTTCGATGATTTTGCGCACCACTTCCCAGTGAATGGGCTCGATATAGGTGGCATCGGCCATCTCAGGGTCGGTCATGATGGTCGCCGGGTTGGAGTTCACCAGGATGACCCGGTAACCCTCTTCACGCAGCGCTTTACACGCCTGCGCACCGGAATAGTCAAATTCACAGGCCTGACCGATCACAATCGGACCGGCACCAAGAATCAGGATTGATTTTATGTCTGTACGTTTTGGCATGAATTAGCTCCTGATTACTTCGCTTGCAGACGGAAGGCGTCAATCAATTCAATAAAGTGGTCAAACAGCGGCGCAGCATCACCCGGTCCCGGGCTGGCTTCCGGGTGTCCCTGGAAGCTGAAGGCTGGCTTGTCAGTGCGGTGAATGCCCTGCACCGTTTTATCGAACAGCGAAATGTGGGTGACACGCAGGTTCGCGGGCAGATCGTTCTCATCGACGGCAAAACCGTGGTTCTGGGCGGTGATCATCACGCGATTATTGTCGAGATCCTTCACCGGATGGTTGCCGCCGTGGTGGCCAAGTTTCATCTTCACGGTTCTGGCTCCGCTGGCCAGCGCCAGCAGCTGATGACCCAGGCAGATACCGAACACCGGAATCTCGGTTTTCAGGAAGGCCTGAATCGCGCTGATGGCGTAGTCACATGGCTCCGGGTCACCCGGGCCGTTGGAGAGGAAAATGCCATCCGGATTCATCTTCAGCACCTCTTCCGCCGGTGTCTGAGCCGGTACAACGGTCAGACGGCAGCCGCGGTCAACCAGCATACGCAGAATGTTGCGCTTGGCACCGTAATCGTAAGCCACGACATGATAAGGCAGGGATTCCGCTGAGGATTGTTCCGGCAGGCCACTGCCCAGCGTCCAGCTGCCCTGCTGCCAGCTGTAGGTTTCCGTTGTGCAGACCTCTTTCGCCAGATCCATCCCTTTCAGCCCGGGGAACGCCTGGGCTTTCTGCAGCGCCAGCGCGGCATCCGGATTATCACCGGCGATAATGCAGCCATTCTGAGCGCCTTTCTCACGCAGCAGACGCGTCAGCTTACGGGTATCGATATCGGCAATGGCCACAATGTTGTTGCGCTGCAGGTAAGCGGAGAGTCCCTCTTCGCTTCGGAAGTTGCTGGCAATCAACGGCAGATCGCGGATGACCAGGCCCTGAGCATGAATCTGGCTTGATTCTTCATCAGCGGCGTTGGCACCGACATTACCGATATGGGGATAAGTGAGAGTAACGATTTGGCGGGAATAGGAAGGATCAGTGAGGATTTCTTGATAACCGGTCATTGAGGTGTTGAAAACGACTTCCCCCACTGCCGACCCCGTTGCCCCGATGGCCCGACCGTGGAATTGGGTTCCGTCTTCCAGAACCAGGATTGCTGACTTAATCAAAACATCCTCCAGGGAATAAACAGTCATAATATCTGCATATTAATTCAAAATAGCCGCCTGAATCAATGCAAAAACCGCCTGAATTGTCGATTTTTGGCAAATTGCGCGCATTCTAATGATCACCCTGGGGCTTGTCTACCCTGAGGCCCATTTTTTTCATCTTTATCTGACTTATGAGGCCAGAAACGGGCTTAAGCGGTAAAAACAGGAGAAAACCCGGCCGAATAATCGTTTGCCAGGCAGTAAAAATAAGAACGCGAGGCTGTCAGGCTGATTTTTTTGACCAAATGGTCAAAAATGGCATCTTAACGGAGATAAAATGCACAGAAAGTGATAAAAACAGATAGTTTGATCTGCTTTTACATCATAGCGAGGATTTAAGACAAAATTAAGGGCAATAAAAATATTGCCCTTTTCCAATCAATTGGTTAACGATTGAAATAACCACATCACGATGGTTCACAACACGCACAACATCACAGATCCAGCACATCCCGCATATCAAACAGGCCTGCTTTCTTCTCTTTCAGCCATAATGCCGACTTAACCGCACCTTTTGCGAAGGTCATACGGCTTGAGGCCTTGTGGGTTATCTCAACCCGTTCGCCAATATCCGCAAACATAGCCGTATGCTCACCGACGATGTCCCCGGCGCGCACCGTGGCAAAACCGATAGTCTGAGGCTGACGTTCGCCGGTGTGTCCTTCGCGCGTATAGACCGCGTGCTCATCCAGTTTCCACTGCATCGCATCGGCAATCGCTTCACCCATCGCCAGTGCGGTGCCCGATGGCGCATCCACTTTGTGGCGATGGTGCGCTTCAGTAATCTCAATATCCGCATACTCCCCCATCACGCTGGCGGCTTTCTCCAGCAGCTTCAGCACCAGGTTAACGCCCACACTGAAGTTTGCGGCGAATACAATGGCGATATCTTCTGAGGCGGCGCGAATGGCTGCTTTGCCTGCGTCATCGAACCCTGTGGTGCCGATCACCATCGCTTTGCCGTGCTCACGGCAGATCGCCATATACTCCAGCGTGCCTTCCGGACGGGTAAAGTCGATCAGCACATCAAAGTCATCAATCACTGCACGTAAATCGTCAGCAATCAGGATGCCGTTTCTGCCGATGCCCGCTAACTCTCCGGCGTCGCTGCCGGTCAGCGATGAACCCGGACGGGCGAGCGCAGCACCCAGCTCCACGCCTTCTGCCTGCTGTGTCGCCTCAATCAGATTACGGCCCATACGGCCCGGCGCGCCCACAACGGCAATGCGGATATTCTTCATATTTATTCATTCCTAAAACAAAACTATGCATCCAAAGCGTCATCAGGTTAACGACGAGTTAACAGTCACGCCACTATTAATCAGGGATAATAAGAATTTTATGCCAGCCGCCTGCGATTATCAGTAAAAGCAATCGCCATGGCAAAAGATGGGCTTTTCATCGGCCGATAAAAACAAAAAAGGCCGAACAGAGTCGGCCTTTTTATCAGGATTAACGTGCGGTTACTGCACGTTGCGCACCTCGACGCGCAGCTCTTTTGGCACTTCAAAGACGATGTTCTCTTCACGGCCAATCAGCTCGATCGCGGCTTCGCCGCCCAGCTCACGCAGTCGCTGAATCACCTGCTGTACCAGAATATCGGGCGCTGAGGCACCGGCGGTGACACCGATACAGGCCACGCCTTTGACCCACTCTTCCTGAATATCATCAGCAGAGTCGATCAGCTTCGCCAGCTTACCGGCGCGCTGCGCCAGTTCAGCCAGACGGTTCGAGTTGGAGGAGTTCTTCGAGCCCACCACCAGCACCACCTCGGCATCTTTCGCCAGGGTGCGAACCGCTTCCTGACGGTTGGTTGTGGCATAGCAGATATCATCTTTACGCGGCCCGATAATCGCCGGGAAGCGCTGACGCAGAGCATCGATGATGTCTGACGTATCATCCACTGACAGCGTGGTCTGCGTCATGAAGCTCAGGTTGTTTTCATCCTTTACCGTCAGCCGGAAAACATCTTCCGGAGACTCGACCAGATACATCCCGCCATTGGGGTTGTTGTACTGCCCCATGGTGCCTTCCACTTCCGGATGACCCGCATGACCGATCAGTATCGCCTCAACGCCTTTACGGCTGGCACGTGCCACTTCCATATGCACTTTTGTCACCAGCGGACAGGTTGCATCAAACAACATGGTCAGATTGCGCGCTTTGGCTTCTGCACGCACCGCCTGCGAAACACCGTGCGCGGAGAAGATCAGAATCGCGTTGTCCGGCACTTCACTGATCTCTTCGATGAAGATCGCCCCGCGCTCACGCAGGCTGTTGACCACGTAACGGTTATGCACCACTTCGTGACGCACGTAGATGGGCGCGCCATACATCTCCAGCGCGCGCTCAACGATACTGATGGCGCGATCAACGCCGGCGCAGAAACCGCGCGGATTAGCTAACAGGATTTGCATCGTTCGCCTCCAGTGCCGGATCGATCTCCAGCACCTCTACATCAAACTGAATACGATGACCTGCCAGCGGATGGTTAAAATCCACGGTGATCGAATCACCGGAGACTTCACGGATCACGCCTGGCATTTCACTGCCGCCCATGCCGCTGAACAGCATGATGGCCCCCACTTCCGGTTCACCGGCATCGATAAAGTCACGACGCGAGAAATACTGGATCAGGTCAGGGCTGACGCCACCAAATGCCTCTTCCGGCGCCAGAGTGAACTGTTTAGTTTCACCCGCTTTCAGCCCCAGCAGTGCCTCCTCCAGTGCCGCAGAGAGGCTGCCATCACCGAGACGGAACAGCGCAGGCTTACCGTTTGCACGGGTCGATTCCGCCGTCGAGCTATCTTCCAGCTTCAGCGTAAAATGCACCAACACCGCGCTGTCGCGCTGTACGGACTCAGTCATCACTTACCCTTTCTGTTTAGCCTGTTTGCCGTTCGGGCTGAAAAAGCCCTCCAGCACCACCAATGCGGCACCAATACAGATGCCGCAGTCAGCGGTATTAAATGTAGCGAAGTGCCAGTTACCGACATAAAAATCGATAAAATCGACCACAAAGCCATGCCAGGAGCGATCAAATAAATTGCCTATCGCACCGCCGATAATCAGGGCATACGCGATGTTTGAAATCTTCTGGCTGGCCTGATTGCGATACATCATCAGCACCAGTGAAACCACGATCGCCAGCGCAATACCGGCAAAGAACCAGCGCTGCCAGCCGCCTTTGTCCGCCAGGAAACTGAACGCCGCGCCGTAGTTGTGCGCATAGAACAGGTTCAGATAAGGCATCAGCGGCTGCGTTTCATGCAGCATCATGTTGTTCATCACCCACTGCTTACTGGCGAAGTCGACAACGATGACCACCAGCACCAGCCACAGCCAGCGCAATCCGGTTGAGAGAATAGGTTTACGCATCAGGCAAATTCACGCTGTTCACCGTCACCGGCTACGTTAGTGTAACAACGACCACAGACCGCAGCGTGCTCCGGATTCTGGCCGACGTCGGTAGTGTAATGCCAGCAGCGCTGACATTTCTCGCCTTCCGCCTTGTGCAGCGCAATTTTCAGACCTTTCAGCAGTTCGCTCTGCTGCGCTTCATCGTTTGCCAGCGCATAATCGGCCACCAGGGCACCCGAGGTCAGCAGCACAAAGCGCAGCTCGTTGCCCAGCGCCTGCAGCTTAGCGGCCAGCTCCGCATCAGCATAGAGCGTCACGGTGGCTTCCAGTGCGCCACCGATACGTTTGTCGGCACGCGCCTGCTCGATGACCTTGTTGACTTCGCCACGCACTTTCAGCAGCTCAGCCCAGTAGGCATCGTTCAGGGCTTCATCTTCCGCCAGGCCAAACAGACCCTGATACCACTCTTCGGTGAAGACATACTGCGCGCGTTCGCCAGGCAGATAGCCCCAGATCTCATCCGCGGTAAAGGACATGATCGGCGCCATCCAGCGCACCAGCGCTTCAACGATGTGCCACAGCGCGGTCTGACAGCTACGACGCGCCAGGCTGTCGCCCTTCGCGGTGTACTGGCGATCTTTGATGATGTCGAGATAGAAGCTGCCCATCTCAACAGAACAGAACTGCATCAGGCGCTGGATCACTTCATGGAAATCGTAGTTCTCATAAGAGGCGACGATATCGGCCTGCGCCGCCTGCGCACGTCCCACGGCCCAGCGATCCACCACGACCATCTCTTCCGGTTTCACCAGGTCGGTGGCCGGATTGAAGCCGTTAAGGTTCGCCAGCAGGAAGCGGGCGGTGTTACGGATACGGCGATAGGCATCGGCGGAACGCTTCAGGATCTCATCGGAGACCGCCATTTCACCCGAATAGTCGGTTGATGCCACCCACAGGCGCAGAATGTCAGCACCCAGCTTGTTCATCACATCCTGCGGCGACACGGTGTTGCCGATCGATTTCGACATTTTGCGGCCCTGACCATCCACGGTGAAACCGTGTGTCAGTACCTGACGATAAGGCGCTTTGCCTTTCATCGCGGTGCCGATCATCAGCGAGGACATAAACCAGCCGCGATGCTGATCGGACCCTTCCAGATAGAGGTCCGGCGCCTGTCCTTCGAATTCCGGACGGGCATCCACGACGGAATAGCTGGTTGACCCGGAGTCGAACCAGACATCCAGAGTATCCGGAACCTTGACGTAATGATCGGCGTCATCGCCCATCAGCTCGCGCGGATCGAGATCCCACCAGGCCTGAATACCATCCTGCTCAACACGCTGTGCCACTTTCTCCATCAGTGCCAGGGTATCCGGGTGCAGCTCTTCGCTCTCTTTATGAACGAACAGCGCCATCGGCACGCCCCAGGTACGCTGACGAGAGATACACCAGTCCGGACGGTTCGCCACCATCGATTCAATACGCGCCTGACCCCAGTCCGGGATCCACTGCACGCCTTTGATCTCTTTCAGCGACTGCGCACGCAGGCCTTTCTGATCCATGCTGATGAACCACTGTGGCGTGGCACGGAAGATGATAGGCGTTTTGTGACGCCAGCAGTGCGGATAGCTGTGCAGCAGTTTTTCAACGTGCAGCAGCGCCTGCTTCTCTTTCAGCAGCTCAACGATCATATCGTTGGCTTTAAAGACGTTAACCCCATCCAGCGTCGGGTAAGTGCCTGGCAGATACGCGCCATCTGGCCCGACCGGGTTAGCGGTTTCGATGCCATATTTCTGGCCGATCACATAGTCATCCGGGCCGTGGCCGGGTGCCGTATGGACCGCACCGGTACCGGCGTCCAGCGTGACGTGTTCGCCCAGCACCACTTTCGACTGAATCTGCTCAAGGAACGGATGCTGGAACAGCTGCAGCTCCAGCGCGGCACCTTTGCATTCGCCCAGCACCTGCCATTCGCTGACACCGGCACGCTTCATGACGCTTTCCACCAGCTCTTTTGCCAGGATCAGGGCACGGCCCTCGATCTGGATCAGCTGATAGTCAAATTCCGGATGCAGAGAGATGGCGCGGTTAGCGGGCAGCGTCCACGGAGTGGTGGTCCAGATAACCAGTGAAATCGGGCCGTTGACCGCGGTGACGCCGAACGCCTGACGCACAGCGTCGGCATCGACGGCGTTGAACATCACATCAATCGACGGTGAGGTCTTGTCGTAATATTCCACTTCCGCTTCGGCCAGGGCAGAACGGCAATCCAGGCACCAGTGCACCGGCTTCGCGCCCTTGTGCAGGTGACCGTTGCCGATGATTTTACCCAGCGCACGGATGATGTTGGCTTCCGTGTTGAAGTCCATGGTCAGGTAAGGACGATCCCAGTCGCCCAGTACGCCCAGACGGATAAAGTCTGCTTTCTGGCCTTCAACCTGTTCTGCCGCATATTTGCGGCACGCTTCGCGGAATTCTGCCGCCGTGACTTTCTCGCCCGGCTTGCCGATCATCTGCTCAACTTTATGCTCGATAGGCAGACCGTGACAGTCCCAGCCCGGCACATAGGGCGCGTCATAGCCCGCCATGCCTTTCGACTTAACGATAATGTCTTTCAGAATCTTGTTAACTGAGTGACCGATATGAATGCTGCCGTTCGCATAAGGAGGGCCATCATGCAGGATAAAGGTTTTTTTCCCCTTTTTGGCTTCGCGGATAACGCCATACAGGTTGTCGGCATACCAGCGTTGCAACATTCCCGGTTCGCGTTTGGCCAGATCGCCACGCATCGGGAATCCCGTTTCCGGCAAATTCAGGGTAGATTTATAGTCACTCATCAGATTCTCGATTCCGTTTTTCGCTCAGGTTAAAGCAGCCCAAAGAACTGCCGGGCCGTTACCACATCATTCGCAATTTGTTCTTTCAACGCCTCCAGTGAGGCAAAGCGCTGCTCGTTTCGTATTTTCTGTTTCAGCACCACATCAATGTGACGACCATAAAGATTGATATTGATGTCGAGCAGGTGAACTTCAAGCTGCTGGCGTAAACCTTTTACCGTCGGACGGGTGCCGATATTCGCCACGCCCGGCAGCGGCTCCGGCGTCAGCCCTTCCACTTCCACCGCATAGACCCCTTTCACCGGCGACACGCTGCGGCGTAAAGGCAGGTTGGCGGTTGGGAAGCCCAGCGTGCGTCCCAGTGCATCACCGTGCACGACGCGGCCGGAAATCGTGAAAGGATGGCCTAACAACGACTGCGCCAGCGCTAAATCATCGGCGGCCAGCGCCTGACGCACGGCGGTGCTGCTGATGCGCTTTCCGCCCTCACAGAAGGTTTCGGTACTGATAACCTCGAAGCCATACTCCACACCGGCTTTCTGCAATAACCGGAAATCCCCCTGGCGACCGGCGCCAAAGCGGAAATCATCGCCCACCGCAAGGTATCTGACGTCGAGCTTTTCAACCAGCAGGTCGCTGATAAAACGCTGGGCGGATAACGCCGCAAAGCGACGGTCAAACCGCACGCAGAGCACCTTATCGACGCCGGCTTCAGCCAGGTAGCGCAGTTTTTCACGCAGGCGCGTCAGGCGAGCCGGGGCTTTATCGCCAGCAAACAGCTCCAGCGGCTGTGGTTCAAAGACCATGACCACCACCGGCAGATTACGTTTGCGTCCCTCTTCACACAGCCGGGCCATCAGTGCCTGGTGCCCGCGGTGTACGCCATCGAAATTACCAATGGTCAGAACGCAGCCGCGATGCTGCTCGTTAAGATTATGAATACCGCGGATAAACTTCATGGCTGACCCAAACCGGTGGAAATCGGCGGATTATACCCTTGAAACCGGTTCAGGTTAACCCGTCAGCACGCCTTTCATGCTTAACGCGCTGCATTTCCTGTTACAGAAGCACGTGTTGAGAATTTTGTCGCGAAATACTGTATTCAGGAAGGCGAAGCTGGTAGAATCTTGCGCCATCAAATACGTAACCGAGTGCTGCTCATAGAGCGACGCTTATTTGCACAAATCCATTGACAAAATCAGGTTGGAAGGGCATAGTCCTCGGCCTTTGATTTGTCTCTATAGAACACATTTGGGAGTTGGACCTTGGCTAATATCAAATCAGCTAAGAAACGCGCCGTAACATCTGAGAAACGCCGTAAGCATAACGCTAGCCGCCGCTCTATGATGCGTACCTTCGTTAAGAAAGTATACGCGGCGATCGCTTCAGGCGACAAAGCTGCTGCGCAGAACGCATTCAATGAAATGCAACCAATCGTGGACCGTCAGGCTGCTAAAGGTCTGATCCACAAAAACAAAGCTGCACGTTATAAAGCAAACCTGACTGCACAGATCAACAAACTGGCTTAATCGCCTGTTGTTTATCGCTTTGTTGAAAGAACCGGCGCTTACGCCGGTTTTTTTTCGCCTGTCATTTGCCGCACCGCCATTCCCCGTGAGGGTGATGCAGGGCGAAAAAAGGAGGCTTTCGCCTCCCCTCTCTTAACGCAGCCTGACCCGTAACAGGCTATATCCCAATACGGCGGAGAGCAGAGAACCGGTCAGAATTCCCAGCTTAGAGAACGTCACCAGCTGCTCATGGGCGGCATCAAAGGCCAGTGAACTGATAAATATCGACATCGTGAAGCCGATACCGCACAGCACGCCGATCGCCATGATATCGCGGATGGTGGTGCCGCCAGGCAATACCGCCAGCCGCAATCTGACGGCCAGCCAGCAGAAGAGCGTAATGCCCAGGGGTTTGCCGATTAACAGGCCAAAGATGATGCCTGCCGGTTCCGGTGACAGGATATCGCCCAGCGTAATACCGGCGAGTGAAATACCGGCATTGGCAAAGGCAAACAGCGGCAGAATCAGCCAGTTCACCCACGGCATCAGGCCGTGCGCCAGATGCTCTGCTGGCGAGTGCCCCTCTCTCTTCTCCAGCGGCACAAAGAAGCCCACGATAACGCCTGCCAGCGTTGCATGAACACCCGACTTAAGGACGGCGGTCCAGAGCACAATGCCCACCAGAATGTAGATCGAGATTTTGCGGACGTTGAAGTAATTCAGCAGGGCCAGCACCACAATCGCCGCTGCCGCCACGCCCAGAGAGAGCATCGACAGGCCGCTGGTATAGAACAGGGCGATAATCACAATCGCCCCCAGATCATCGATAATCGCCAGCGCCATCAGAAACACTTTCAGCGCAGCAGGAACCCGGCTGCCGAGCAGGGCCAGCACCCCCAGTGCAAACGCGATATCCGTTGCCGTGGGAATCGCCCAGCCGTTGCGGGCAATCTCATCACCGTGGTTGAAAGCCAGAAAGATCAGGGCGGGCAGCGCCATGCCTCCCAGGGCTGCGATAACCGGAAAGATTGCCTTCTCCCGGCTTGCGAGTTCACCGACCCTCAGCTCGCGCTTCACCTCCAGCCCAATCAGCAGGAAAAACAGCGCCATCAGCGCATCGTTTATCCATAACAGCAGATTTTTGCTGATATCCAGCGCACCAAAGCGGATCTGGACAGGCTCATTCAGTAACGCCTGATAGCCTTCGGCCGTCGCAGCGGTATTGGCGAGGATCATGGCCGCCACGGCTGCCAGGATTAATATCATGCCGTTACTGGCATCACTTTCAATGAAGCTCCTGAGGAGGTTTCTGAGTTTCCGAGGCTTATTCAACGTTTATCTTCCTGATCGGCGAGTGAAAGTGAATAAGTGTAACGACTCATATCGCCCGTTAACAGCAGCTTGTGCCCGGCGTTGTCGCTCGCGTTGACCGGAACATCCGCAGGCCCGGCTACGCTGCGGAGCAGTCGGTGTGCAGCATCCCTGATCAGAGGCCAAAAAAAACGGAGCCCAGGGCTCCGTTTTATCTTTCCCGGTTTATCGGGTCAGGTCGTCAAAGAATTTTTTCACACCGTCGAAAAAGCTCTTGGAGCGCGGGCTGTTGTGCTCGCCGCTCGGACCGCCAAAACTCTCTTCCAGTTCACGCAGCAGCGATTTCTGTTTCTCGTTCAGGCTGACCGGTGTTTCCACCACGACGCGACACAACAGGTCACCAACCGCACCACCGCGGACAGATTTCACGCCGCGTCCGCGCATGCGGAACAGCTTGCCGGTCTGGGTCTCTGACGGCACTTTCAGCTTCACGCGTCCATCCAGCGTCGGCACTTCAATCTCACCGCCCAGCGCCGCCATCGCAAAGTTAATCGGCACTTCGCAGTAGAGGTTATTCTCTTCACGTTCGAAAATCGGGTGTTTCTTCACCGAGACCTGAACATAGAGATCGCCCGCTGGCGCGCCCTGCTCGCCCGCTTCGCCTTCTCCGCTCAGACGGATACGATCGCCGGTGTCGACCCCGGCCGGAATTTTCACTGACAGCGTTTTCGACTTCTCAACGCGACCGTGACCGTGACAGGCGTTGCACGGATCTTTGATCACCGAGCCGCGACCGTGACAGGTCGGACAGGCCTGCTGAACGGTGAAGAAGCCCTGGCGCATCTGCACCTGGCCTGCACCGTGACAGGTCGAACAGGTTTGTGGCTGCGTGCCCGGTTTCGCGCCGCTGCCGTGGCAGACATCACACTCTTCCAGCGTTGGAATGCGGATCTCTTTGGTCACGCCGCGTACCGCTTCTTCCAGCGTCAGCTCCATGTTGTAGCGTAAATCGGCGCCGCGGGATGCGCGCTGACGGCGTCCACCACCAAAGATGTCACCGAATACGTCGCCAAAGATATCGCTGAAGTCTGCACCGCCGCCGCCAAAGCCGCCGCCGCCGAATCCACCGCCACCCATGCCGCCCTGTTCAAAGGCTGCATGACCATATTGATCGTAGGCCGCACGCTTCTGCGCATCGGTCAGGATTTCGTACGCTTCTTTAGCCTCTTTGAATTTGGCTTCGGCTTCTTTATCTCCGGGATTACGATCCGGGTGAAATTTCATTGCCAGGCGTTTGTACGCCTTTTTGATTTCACGCTCGTCCGCGGATTTGGCGACGCCTAAAATCTCGTAGTAATCACTCTTCGCCATGTTTATTTAGCCCTTAACATGATCGCACGGGCGTGGAGAGATCTCCGACGCCCGTGCTGGTTTCAACGGCTGTCAGGCCAGCCGTCGCGCCCGGTCAGGGGCAATTATTTCTTGTTGTCTTTTACTTCTTCGAATTCAGCATCGACAACGTCGTCATCTTTCTTCGCTGACGCATCACCGGCATCGGCTGCACCTGCCTGAGACTGCTGTGCGGCTTCCATCAGTTTGCCGGACACTTCCATCAGCGCCTGCATTTTGGCGTCGATTTCCGCTTTGTCTTCGCCTTTCAGCGCAGTTTCCAGCGCGGCCAGTGCGGCTTCGATTGGCGCTTTGTCATCTGCTGACAGTTTATCGCCGGCTTCTTCCAGCTGCTTACGCGTGCTGTGGGCAATCTGATCGCCCTGGTTGCGCGTCTGTACCAGCTCTTCGAACTTACGGTCAGCTTCTGCGTTCGCTTCCGCATCACGCACCATTTTTTCGATCTCTTCGTCGTTCAGACCGGAAGAGGCTTTGATGGTGATTTTCTGCTCTTTACCGCTGTTCTTATCTTTCGCCGACACGTGCAGGATACCATCCGCATCGATGTCGAAGGTGACTTCGATCTGCGGCATACCGCGAGGCGCAGCCTGGATACCGTCGAGGTTGAACTGGCCCAGTGACTTGTTGTCATTGGCGCGCTTACGCTCACCCTGCAGCACGTGAATGGTCACGGCTGACTGGTTATCTTCAGCAGTCGAGAAGACCTGGCTGTGCTTGGTCGGGATAGTGGTGTTTTTGCTGATCAGCGACGTCATCACGCCACCCATGGTTTCGATACCCAGTGACAGCGGGGTTACGTCCAGCAGCAGCACGTCTTTCACGTCGCCACCCAGTACACCACCCTGAACCGCAGCACCGACAGCAACGGCTTCGTCCGGGTTCACATCTTTACGTGGCTCTTTACCAAAGAACTCGGTGACTTTCGCCTGAACCAGTGGCATACGGGTCTGACCACCGACCAGGATAACGTCGTTGATGTCAGAAACCGACAGGCCCGCATCCTGCAGCGCAACTTTCAGTGGCGCGATTGAGCGAGCAACCAGATCTTCAACCAGTGACTCCAGCTTAGAGCGGGTCACTTTGATGTTCAGGTGCTTAGGACCGGTCGCATCTGCAGTGATGTACGGCAGGTTAACGTCGGTCTGCTGAGCAGAAGAGAGCTCGATTTTCGCTTTCTCTGCGGCTTCTTTCAGACGCTGCATCGCCAGAGGATCGTTGTGCAGATCGATGCCCTGATCTTTCTTAAATTCAGCTACCAGATAGTTAATCAGACGGCTGTCGAAGTCTTCACCACCCAGGTGGGTATCACCGTTGGTTGCCAGAACTTCAAAGGTTTTTTCGCCATCAACTTCGTCGATCTCGATGATAGAGATATCGAAGGTACCGCCACCCAGGTCATACACGGCGATGGTGCGGTTACCCTGACCTTTGTCCAGGCCGTAGGCCAGTGCAGCAGCGGTTGGTTCGTTAATGATACGCTTAACTTCCAGACCCGCGATGCGGCCTGCATCTTTGGTCGCCTGGCGCTGTGCATCGTTAAAGTATGCCGGAACGGTGATCACCGCTTCGGTCACTGGCTCACCGAGGTAATCTTCGGCGGTCTTTTTCATTTTCTTCAGCACTTCAGCCGAAATCTGCGGCGGTGCCATTTTCTGGCCTTTCACTTCCAGCCAGGCGTCGCCGTTGTCAGCGCTGGCGATTTTGTACGGCATGATTTTAATATCACGCTGAACTTCTTCGTCCTGGAAGCGACGACCGATCAGACGCTTAATTGCGAACAGGGTATTCTGCGGGTTGGTCACTGCCTGACGTTTAGCCGGTTGACCGACCAGAATTTCGCCATCCTGTGTGTACGCAATAATTGAAGGCGTGGTGCGATCGCCCTCGGCATTTTCCAGCACGCGTGCTTTGGTGCCATCCATGATCGCAACACAAGAGTTGGTTGTACCCAGGTCAATACCAATAATCTTACCCATCTAAACATCTCCCACTTAAATTCGTTGCCAATTTGGGTTGTGAACCTTTTATGTGGGCGGGTTGTTTGCATTCAACCTGCCAGCACATGCTTTTTTTCCAACGTTCACAACGCTCGATGAGAAGTAAATGGGGCCGCTTCGATGCGCATCAAGGGTTAAACCAAAAAAAATTTTCACCTCTGGCCCGGTCGGGATCAAAGAACCCAGGCAGAACGCTGAATATGATGCGCCGCTCCGCTCGATGGAGTGAAGCGGAGCGCTTTTTATCATCAACGTTTACTGACCGCCGAGGAACTATGGCAAATTCAACACTGGCCAACCCTGCCCCGCTGGGATTAATGGGATTTGGCATGACAACGGTTTTACTTAACCTGCACAACGCGGGCCTGTTCACGATGGACGTCGCGATTCTGGCCATGGGGATTTTTTATGGTGGGATTGCGCAGGTGCTGGCAGGCCTGCTGGAGTTTAAAAAGAATAACACCTTTGGGCTGACGGCCTTTACCTCTTACGGGATGTTCTGGTTAAGCTTTGTGGCGATTCTGCTGCTGCCGAAAATGGGCCTCGCGAACGCCCCCGACGAACGTTTTCTGGGGGCCTGGCTGCTTCTGTGGGGCATCTTCACGCTGTTTATGTTTGTCGGCACGCTGAAAGGTGCGCGGATGCTGCAGTTTGTTTTCGCCACGCTCACGCTGCTGTTTCTGCTGCTGGCCGTAGCGCATCTGATGCATCTGCCTGCGCTGGTCACCACGGCAGGCTGGGTTGGCCTTCTCTGCGGCGCCAGCGCCTGCTATCTGGCCATGGGGGAAGTGCTGAACGAAACCTTTGGCCGTACCGTTCTGCCGACGGGCGAGAAGCCCCATCACGCCTGATAAGACGCGGAGTCAGGCTCCGCGTCCTCTCACTACAGCGAATTAACCCCCTGATGCAGTTCTGGCTCGTGGCTGATATCACGCCGCAGCCAGATCCCCGTAACCAGTCCCACCAGCGCCAGTGCCATCACATACCAGCATGGGGCCATCACCGACACATTCATCAGTAGCGACACAAAAATCGGTGTCAGGCCGCCGAAAATCGCATAGGCGAGATTGTAGGAGAAGGAGATACCGGTGAAACGGACTTCCGCCGGAAAGGCACGCACCATCACGAATGGGACGGCGCCCACGGCACCAACGCTGAGGCCGGCCAGTCCATACAGCAGGAAGAGCTGCTGCGGATAGAGTGCAGTCAGATGATAAAACTGCCAGCAGCAGATCGCCAGCAGCAGGCTGCCGACACACAGCGTGCGGCTGGCACCGAAGCGATCGGCCGCCAGGCCGGCAATAATACAGCCGAAGCAGAGCATGACGGTGGCCAGGCTGTTGGCCTGCAGCGTCAGCGCAGGCGCAATGCCCAGCTGTTTTTGCAGCCAGACCGGGGACATCAGGATCACCACCACGATGCAGGCGGAGAGCAGCCAGGTCAGCAGCATGGAAATGACGACCGATTTTTTATGTTCAGCCAGCACGGTTTTCAGTGGCAGCTTACTGGAGAGCGCTTTACGCTGCTGCATCTCCACAAACACCGGCGTCTCATGCAGCCAGCGGCGCAGCACCATCGCGCCCAGCCCGAACAGGCCGCCGAGGAAGAACGGGATGCGCCAGCCGCCATCATGAATCGCCTGGGGTGAGAGTGAGGTATTGATCAGCGTCGCCACCAGCGACCCCAGTAAAATCCCGATGGTCAGCCCGGCCGTCAGTGTGCCGCAGGCGATACCGATACGTTTATAGGGCACATGCTCAGCGACAAACACCCAGGCTCCCGGCACTTCGCCACCAATCGCCGCCCCCTGCAGCATCCGCATCAGCAGCATCAGTAACGGTGCGGCCACGCCGATGGTCTGCCAGGTGGGGAGCGCGCCCATCATCAATGTCGGCAGCGCCATCAGCATAATGCTCAGGCTGAACATCTTCTTACGCCCCACTTTATCGCCAAAGTGGGCCATCACGATGCCGCCCAGCGGACGTGCCAGATAGCCGGCGGCAAAAATGGCAAAGGTCTGTAGCTGGCGCAGCCACTCGGGAATATCGGCGGGGAAAAAGAGTTCGCCAATGACGGTGGCGAAGAAGACAAAAATGATGAAGTCGTAAAATTCCAGCGCGCCGCCCAGTGCGGCCAGCGCCAGGGTTCTGTAACCCTTACCGGTCAGACGCTGCGTAGAGGTCAGGTTCATAATAGTCCAGAGGCAAAAGATCGGGTTGTAAAGATCTAATTACTATACCGTCAATCTTTTGCCACACCAGCCGGGCTATAGCTTATGCCTGAAATGGACAATATTTAGTTGTTTATCTCACGTATCGCGCTTTTAGGCCGAAATGCTGCTACCACGTCGCGATGAGTTTCGACATACGGGCCTTCCAGCAGCTGTAAACAATAAGGTACAGATGCAAAAATGCCGTGGACTTTGACGTTGCCCTGCTCATCTTTCAGCCCCTCCAGTGTCTCCCTGATCGACTTCGGCTGACCAGGCAGATTGAGGATCAGTGACTGCTTACGGATCACGCCAACCTGACGCGACAGAATCGCGGTCGGCACAAACTGCAGGCTGATCTGGCGCATCTGCTCACCGAATCCGGGCATCTCCCGATCGGCGACGGCTAAGGTGGCGTCGGGAGTGACGTCGCGCCGGGCCGGGCCGGTGCCGCCAGTGGTCAGCACCAGATGGCAAAAGCGTTCATCGACCAGCTCGCAAATCGCCTGCTCAATCATCGGCTGCTCGTCCGGCACCAGTCGGGACTCCATTTCGAACGGGCTGCTGATGGCCGTGCTGAGCCAGCTCTCCAGTGCGGGAATCCCCTGATCCTGGTAGATGCCGTTCGCGGCGCGATCGGAAACCGAGATCAGGCCAATGCGTAATGTATTCATGGTTAGCTTCGCTGTGAATGACCGCGGTGCGGTGGAGTAAAAGGGGAATAGCCGAAAGGATAATACAAAGTGAAAGGGTCGGAAAAGGGAAAACCGTGACGGCCTGCGCCGTCACGATCGGAGGATTACAGCAGTTCTGCCAGCATCTTCTCAAGTTTGCCCTGGTCAACGGCAAAGTTGCGGATGCCTTCTGCCAGCTTCGCTACCGCCATCGGATCCTGGTTGTGCTGCCACAGGAACTCAGACTCGGTCATGCGGGCCGGACGCGCTTTCACTTCACCGCTGTAGCTCAGTTTACGCTCCAGGGTTCCTTCGCTCTCGGCCAGCTCTTTCAGCAGCGCAGGCGAAATGGTCAGACGGTCACAGCCAGCCAGCTCGATGATTTCGCCGGTGTTACGGAAGCTGGCGCCCATCACGACGGTTTCATAGCCGTGCTGCTTGTAGTAGTTGTAGATTTCAGAAACAGAAACCACGCCTGGATCTTCGTGTGCCGCGTACTCTTTTTTGTCGGTGTTGGCTTTGTACCAGTCCAGAATACGACCCACAAACGGAGAGATCAGGAAGACGCCCGCTTCGGCACAGGCACGCGCCTGAGCGAAGGAGAACAGCAGCGTCAGGTTACAATTGATGCCCTCTTTTTCCAGCTGCTCCGCGGCGCGGATACCCTGCCAGGTTGAGGCCAGTTTGATCAGGATGCGGTCATTGCTGATACCGGCATCGTTGTAGAGTTTGATCAGACTACGGGCTTTATTGATGCTGCCTTCGGTGTCGTAAGAGAGACGCGCATCCACTTCGGTCGAAATACGGCCCGGGATCAGTTTGAGAATTTCCAGACCAATATTTACGGCCAGCTTGTCAGAAACCAGCTGCAGCTGCTCATCTTTATCGCTGCTCTGCTCACGCGCCCAGCCGATCGCTTCATCGATCAGTTTACGGTATTCAGGGATTTGTGCGGCGTTAAGAATCAGAGAAGGGTTAGTCGTGGCATCCTGCGGCTGATACAGCTTCATGGCTGCGATATCACCGGTGTCGGCAACGACGGTGGTGAGCTGACGCAGGGAGGTAAGTTTGTCCGTCATGTTCTTTTCTCTTAGTTAACTGTCAGTGTGAAAAAAGGCTGTTGCGATAATATCACGCGCCAACGGTGGCGCAAGGTCAGGGAATGCCGTTTACGATAGCGCGAACAAATAGGTGTGATTCGTCATTCTTTGCGGCTTTTTTGCTACACTGCGGAGCCTGATAAGCCGCCAATATCCTGTTAAAGCAGGCATTAAACGAGGAAGCAACTATGTTGATGGTGATCTCTCCCGCCAAGACGCTGGATTATGACAGTCCGCTGGCGACAACCCGCTATACCCAGCCTGCGCTGTTAGAAAAGTCACAACAGCTGATTGAGATTGCGCGTGACCTGTCACCGGCCAGCATCGCCTCGTTGATGGGCATCAGCGACAAACTGGCGCACCTGAATGCCGAGCGGTTTAACAGCTGGCAGCCCGACTTCTCGCCGCAGAATGCCCGCCAGGCGATTCTGGCGTTTAAAGGCGATGTTTATACCGGTTTGCAGGCGGAAACGTTCAGCGATCAGGATTTCGATTTTGCGCAGCAGCACCTGCGCATGCTGTCTGGCCTGTATGGCGTGCTGCGTCCACTCGATCTCATGCAGCCTTACCGCCTGGAGATGGGCATTCGGCTGGCAAATCCGGCAGGTAAAGATCTCTATACCTTCTGGGGTGACCTCATCACCGAAACGCTGAACGCCGCACTGGCGGAACAGGGCGACAACGTTCTGATCAACCTCGCCTCGGATGAATATTTCCGGGCGGTCAGACCGAAAGCGTTACAGGCGCAGATGATTAAGCCGGTGTTCCTGGATGAGAAAAATGGCAGCTACAAAGTTATCAGCTTCTACGCCAAAAAGGCGCGCGGCCTGATGAGTCGCTATGTGATTCAGGAGCGCCTGACAAAGCCGGAGCAGCTTAAGGCGTTTGATCTGGAAGGCTACCGTTTTGATGCAGCCAGCAGCAGCGAAAGCGAGCTGGTGTTCAAGCGCGCGGAGCAGTAGCCCCGCGCGTCTTCTCTTTCCCGCAGCCGGGAAAGATTATTTCAGCAGAAATGCCCGCAGCGCGGCAAAGTCCGCCTGCATCTGATGTGACAGCAGCGGGAGTTCCGCACGCTCCGCCAGCTCCGGCGGCAGCGTCAGGGTCTGCTCAAGGATCGCTTCCACGCTTTCACGGAATTTGGCCGGATGGGCGGTGCCGAGGAACAGGCCATACTCGCCCTCCTGCAGCTGATCGCGCAGCAGACGCCAGGCGATGGCGGCGTGAGGCTCAGAAATGTAGCCAATCTCAGCCAGTTCACGCATGGCGGCACGGGTGGTTTCGTCAGAGACCGCACCGCAGGCCAGGTCGGTCAGCCGCCAGGTTTTACGGCGGAACAGCTCTTCCACACGCGGCCAGTTGTTCGGCTGGCTGACATCCATCGCATTCGACAGGGTCGCGACCGTCTGGTTAGGCTGCCACTCGCCGTTTCCGAGGAAGCGCGGCACCGTGTCATTGGCGTTAGTGGCGGCGATAAAGCGCTTGATCGGCAGCCCCAGTGATTTCGCCAGCAGACCCGCCGTTAAATCCCCGAAGTTGCCGCTTGGCACGGAAACCACCAGCTGATTGCGTTTTTCCTGCGGCAGCTGCGCCACCGCTTCAAAGTAGTAGCAGATCTGCGCCAGCAGGCGGCTGATGTTGATGGAGTTAGCTGAGTTCAGGCCAATCGTCTTTTTCAGCGCTTCATCATCGAACGCCTGCTTGACCAGCGCCTGACAGGCATCGAAATCGCCGTCGATGGCGATAGTTTCGATGTTGCCGCCCAGCGTACAGAAGAGTTTCTCCTGCAGCGGGCTGATCTTGCCCTGTGGATAGAGGATCACCACACGCACATTCTCCATGCCGTAGAAGGCGTGGGCCACGGCCGCACCGGTATCACCGGAGGTCGCGGTCAGAATCGTGATCTGCTCGTCTGAACCGGAAACATAGGAGAGCATCTGCGCCATAAAACGGCCGCCGAAATCTTTAAACGCCAGCGTCGGGCCGTGGAACAGCTCCAGACAGGCCACATCTTCACTGACCGCTTTGACCGGTGCCGGAAACGCAAACGCGGCTTTAACACGCTCATGCAGCTGTTCGGCCGGGATCTCATCACCAATATAAGCCGACAGAATTTTGCTGCTGCGGCTGACAAAATCCATCTCCAGCATCGCGTCGATGTCTGTCAGTTCAAACTCCGGCAGTTCCAGCGGAAAGAACAGACCCTGCTGCGATCCCAGACCCTGTTTCACCGCCTGGGCGAAGCTGACCTGCTCGTTGTGATCCTTAAGATTGTAGAGTTTCATGCGTTATCCCAATTGTCGTGCGCCAGCCGTGTCGAGACGGCAGATATGGACGAAGCCTTCATCGTTCTGCAGATAGTGCTGGCTCAGCCAGTCAGCCATCCGCTGTGCCGTTTCCATCTGATTGCAAACGGCGAAAAGTGTCGGACCAGAGCCTGAGATACCGCACGCCAGTGCGCCGATATCTTTGGCCGCCTGTCGCGCCTCGGCGAAGCCCGGCAGCAGTCTGGTGCGATAAGGTTCAGCAATGACATCCTGCATAAGTTTAGCGGCCAGCAGCGGCTGACGCGTATGGCAGGCGTGAATGAAGCCCGCCAGCAGGCGGCCATGCTTGATGCACTCCTCTTTGCGGTACTGCGCCGGTAAAATCGCGCGCGCTTCGGCGGTCGAGACTTTAATGCCCGGATAGGCCATGACCCACAGCCAGTCATCAAAGCCGGGCACGGCCTGGCTGATAATCTCATTCTCCTGCAGCATCAGCTGAATGCCCCCAAGGAAGCAGGGCGCGACGTTATCGTAATGAACGCTGCCGGAGATGCGCCCTTCCAGCTCGCCCATCAGCGTCAGCAGGGTGCTGTCATCGAGGGGCTTACCGCAGAATTCATTCATCGCGACCAGACCGGCCACCACCGAGCAGGCGCTGGAGCCCAGCCCGGAGCCGATGGGCATGTTCTTCTCCAGCGTCATCGCCACCGGGATCTCTTTGCCCACCGCCTCGCAGAAGCGCTGCCAGCACTGATAAACGATATTCTCTTTAGGATCGGCGGGCAGCTTACTGACAAAACGTCCGGCGTTGGTCAGTGAAAAGTGCTCTGCCGCCTCCACGGAGACGCAGTCACCCAGCAGGGAACCGTCCACCGGCGAAACCGCCGCGCCCAGCACATCGAAGCCGACGCTGACGTTACCAATCGAGGCCGGTGCGTAAATTTTTACCATTTTTAAACTCCCAACTTCCATGACAGCGTGCGCAGCAGGTCGGCAAAGACACCGGCCGCTGTCACATCATTTCCTGCACCGTACCCGCGCAGCACCATCGGGATCGGCTGATAGTAGCGGCTGTAAAATGCCAGCGCATTCTCGCCATTTTTCACCTTAAAGAGCGGATCGTTGCTGTCTACGGCGTCAATTCTGACTTTGCAGACGCCGCCCTCTTCGATCAAGCCGACATAGCGCAACACTTTACCCGCATCACGCGCCTGCGCAACCCGCGCGGCAAAGGCGTTGTCCAGCTCGGGCAGGCGCTGCATAAACTGCTCAACGTCTGCAATGTCGGTCAGGCTGGCGGGCAGCAGCGGCTCAATCTCAATATCCGTCAGCTCCAGCTGATGACCCGCTTCGCGCGCCAGGATCAGCAGCTTACGCGCCACGTCTGTGCCGGCGAGATCGTCACGCGGATCGGGTTCGGTAAAGCCCATCTCCCGCGCCATCTGAGTCGCCTGAGACAGGGAGACGCCTTCATCCAGCTTGCCGAAGATAAAGGAGAGCGAGCCAGACAGGATGCCGGAGAAGCGCAGCAGCTCATCACCCGCGTTCATCAGGTTCTGCAGGTTTTCGATCACCGGCAGACCGGCACCGACGTTAGTATCATAAAGGAACTTGCGGCGCGATTTGGCCGCGGCGGCACGCATCTGCTGGTAGTAGTTCCAGGATGAGGTGTTAGCCTTTTTGTTCGGCGTCACCACGTGGAAACCTTCGCTGAGAAAATCGGCATACTGATCGGCGACCGCCTGGCTGGAGGTACAGTCCACAATCACCGGATTAAGCAGATGATACTCTTTGACCAGCCGGGTCAGGCGCGCCAGATTGAAAGGCTCTTTGGCTTCGCTTAATGCTGCTTCCCAGTGGCTCAGATCGATGCCGTGAACATTCGTCAACAGCGCATGCGAGTTGGCGATGCCGCAGACCCGCAGGTCGATATGCTTCTGCTTCAGCCACGCCTGCTGGCGATGTAACTGATCCAGCAGCGCACCGCCGACGCCGCCGACGCCCACCACAAAGACTTCGATAACCTGATCGGTGGCGAACAGCATCTGATGCACCACGCGCACCCCGGTGATCACTTCGTCGTTGTTAACCACGACGGAGATGGAACGTTCAGAGGAGCCCTGCGCAATCGCCACGATATTGATGTTGGCGCGCGCCAGCGCCGAGAAGAATTTGGCTGAGATGCCGCGCAGGGTGCGCATGCCATCGCCCACCACCGAGATCACCGCCAGATTTTCAATGATATCCAGCGGGTCCAGCAGGCCATCTTTCAGCTCCAGATAGAACTCCTCTTCCAGCACCTGACGCGCCCGCGCCAGCTCGCTCTGCGGCACGCAGAAACTGATGCTGTATTCAGACGAGGATTGGGTGATCAGCACCACGGAAATGCCGGTGCGCGACATCGCCGCAAACACCCTGGCCGCCATCCCGACCATCCCTTTCATGCCGGGACCGGAGACGTTAACCATCGCCATGTTATTCAGGTTGGTGATGCCTTTCACCGGATTTTCATCCTGCTCGCCTTCTGCCCCAATCAGGGTGCCGGGCGCCTGCGGATTGGCGGTGTTTTTGATCAGGCACGGGATCTGGAACTGCGCGATGGGCGCAATGGTGCGGGGATGCAGCACCTTGGCCCCGAAATAGGAGAGCTCCATCGCTTCCTGATAGGACATCGATTTCAGCAGGCGGGCATCCGGCACCTGACGCGGATCGCAGGTATAGACGCCATCGACATCGGTCCAGATTTCACAGCAGTCGGCGCGCAGACAGGCGGCCAGTACGGCCGCCGAGTAGTCTGAGCCATTACGGCCCAGCACCACCAGCTCACCGCGCTCGTTGCCGGCGGTAAAGCCCGCCATCAGGATCATATTCTGCGGCGGGATCTGGCTGGCTTCGATGCGACGGGTCGATTCGGCGATGTCGACGGTGGACTCCAGGTAGTGACCGACAGCGAGCAGCTTCTCTACCGGATCGATTACGCTGACCTCATGACCGCGTGCCTGCAGCAGCGCTTCCATAATGGCAATCGAGAGCTTTTCACCGCGGCAGATGATCGCCGCGTTGACGCTGTCCGGGCACTGCCCCAGCAGGCTGATGCCGTGCAGCACCTGCTTCAGCTGCGCAAACTCCAGGTCCACGCGGGTTTTCAGCCGCTCATATTCAAAGCCAGGCTGTGACTCAGCGAGGCCCTGCAGCAGCTCGCTGAAGATGCGCTCAGCGTCGCTGATATTCGGCAAAGCGTCCTGACCACTGATGGTTTTTTCAATCATCGCCACCAGGTGGTTAGTGATCTTTGCTGGCGCAGAGAGCACGGTTGCAACCTGTCCTTGTTGCGCATTACTTTCCAGAATGTCAGCGACGCGAAGAAACCGCTCCGCATTCGCTACCGAGGTCCCGCCGAATTTCAGCACTCGCATGATATAAACTCTCCTGAATTTAAGCCGAAAAAAAAGCCCGCACTGGTTAGGTGCGGGCTTTTTTTCTGTTTTTCCTGTATGCGTCAGCCCGCACCGTTACCTGTGGTAATGGTGATGGTAATAATTGTGGTGTTCAGGCTGATTTTACGCATTGAGATTTTTTTCTGTCTGTCTTTGTCTGTCCGTCTGGCATCCAGAAGTAAAGCAAAGCGCACATTAAGTCAACCCGATTTGTCCGGCGGGCCCGTTTCCCTGACTGCGCAGAGCCACCGGCGAAATCGTAAAACGCTCTTTGATCGTTTGCGATGCTGAACTTCTCTGCGATCTGTTACTGCAAAATCAGATTTTCGCCGAGGATTAATCTGCGAGTTTTTTTTCAATATCGTGCAGCAGACGATGCATCATCGCCGTGTCGCGCTGTTCCAGCAGCCCCACCCGCTGATCGATCCAGCCAGAGAGTTTCTCATCATCACTCACCTCCAGCTGCGCCAGCAGCTGATGCAAGCGCTGCCGCAGCGCCTGCAACTGCTGCCCGTCTGCGGCGGCGGTAAGCGGAGCCTCAACCTGATTCAGCTTCGACAGCTGATAGCAGTAGACCATCACCGCCTGGCCGAGATTGAGTGATGGATAGTCATTCGCCATCGGGATGCCGGTCAGCAGATCGACCTGCTCCAGCTCCTCATTGGTCAGCCCGCTGTCTTCGCGGCCAAATACCAGCGCCATACTCTTTACCCACTGACGCTTCTCCAGCAGCTGTGTTTCAACCTGCTCTGGCGTGGCGTAGTAGCGAAACTTTGCCCGACTGCGCGCAGTGGTGGCGACGGAGAAGTCGATGTCAGCTAATGCGTCAGCCAGCGTTGCAAACGTCTGGACGTTATCGAGGATCTCACCCGCGCCATGCGCGACCCGGCGCGCGGCCGGGTCCTGCCAGGCGTCGCTGGCGACAATGCGCAGCTGGCTGAAGCCCATGGTTTTCATGGCGCGCGCCGCAGCGCCGATATTTTCTGGCCGCGCGGGCGAGACGAGAATCAGGGGGAAGAGCATATTTATTCCATTGGTCCATTTACATAACGCCATATTAACATGACTGTTCAG
The DNA here is from genome assembly GCF_026541045.1 of Pantoea sp. GM_Pan_3. Lineage (NCBI taxonomy): Bacteria > Pseudomonadati > Pseudomonadota > Gammaproteobacteria > Enterobacterales > Erwiniaceae > Pantoea > Pantoea sp. GM_Pan_3. The sequence continues at coordinate 206,455 of NZ_JALNVA010000002.1, forward strand.
GATTCAGCGGGCGGAAGCGAATAAGAAAAGCGGTGATTAACATTGTTAAAACCGGTTAAAAAAAGCGGTCCGAATCTTTTTACCGGCGAAGCGGCCTTTATTAAAGAAACCACTATTAATACATTTAAGTTCAACAGGATAGAATGTGATTACCAGTGGGTTTCATTTTGGAACCGAAGCGTGAAAAATGTAATGAAAATGATGCTTTTTGTGAGCTAAACGGGCAATCTACGAGAAGTTTTTCACAAAAGTGTTAACGTGCTACAATTGCATTTGATATAAGTCAACGAAGCGTTGTTTTTATGCTTATCGGTTGTAGTTGGTGCTGTTAGGTTGCTGTTAATGCAGTTAGGATATGCGCCATTATCATTCTCGCCTGGGGCATGCAATTTTCATCCTGACTGGCTGAGCTAATACTGTTGTTGACGTTGATAGATGGCTTATCAAAATATGATTTCGTACAACGGTTCAGCGCGGCCCGCTGCTCTCGATGATGGAGAACGCCATACCGCTGTACGCCCTGTTTTCAATTTGTTGGCAAATTTTAGGTAGCTAAACATGCAGACCCCGCACATTCTTATCGTTGAAGACGAACTGGTCACGCGTAACACCCTCAAGAGCATCTTCGAGGCAGAAGGTTATGTGGTGTATGAGGCGACTGATGGTGCAGAAATGCATCAGGTGCTGACCGACAATGACGTTAACCTGGTGATCATGGACATCAACCTGCCGGGTAAAAACGGCCTGCTGCTGGCCCGTGAACTGCGCGAACAGGCCAATGTCGCCCTGATGTTCCTGACCGGCCGTGACAACGAAGTTGATAAAATTCTCGGTCTGGAAATTGGCGCTGACGACTACATCACCAAACCGTTCAATCCGCGTGAGCTGACGATTCGTGCCCGTAATCTGCTGTCGCGCACCATGAATCTCGCCATGCCGGGCGAAGAGCGCCGTCAGGTTGAGAGTTACAAATTCAATGGCTGGGAGCTGGATATCAACAGCCGCTCACTGATCAACCCGAACGGCGAGCACTATAAACTGCCACGCAGTGAGTTCCGCGCCATGCTGCACTTCTGCGAAAATCCGGGCAAGATTCAGACCCGTGCCGATCTGCTGAAAAAAATGACCGGCCGTGACCTCAAGCCGCACGACCGCACCGTGGATGTGACCATCCGTCGTATTCGTAAGCATTTCGAATCGACGCCGGACACGCCTGAAATCATCGCCACCATCCATGGCGAAGGTTACCGCTTCTGCGGCGACCTGCATGAGTAAGCTGCGGTAAGCCTGAAAAAAAACGCCCCTGCGGGCGTTTTTTTTATGCTCAGTGCCACGGCATAATCGGCACGGCGCTGATCGCATTCTTCGGTGAACCATCGACGACTTTATCGGAGTAGGTCAGATAGACCAGGGCGTTACGCTTTTTATCGAAGAAGCGCACCACCTGCAGCTTTTTGAAGATCAGCGAGGTACGCTGGCGGAAGACCACCTCCCCCTCCGCTTTGCCCTGCGCGATTTTCTCACTCAGCTCCACTGGCCCAATCTGCTGGCACGAAATCGCCGCATCGGAGGTATCTTCAGCCAGTCCCAGCCCGCCTTTAATCCCACCGGTCTTCGCCCGGCTGATATAGCAGGTTACATTTTTAACATCCGGATCGTCGAAGGCTTCAACGACAATCTTGTGGTCAGGCCCGAATATCTTAAACACCGTGTCGACAGAGCCGATCTGTTCGGCGAGCAGCGGGCTGGAAAAGGTCAGTGCGGTCAGCGCAGCGAGGATAAGACGAGGTCTTGTCATGGGGTTACCATTGCAAATTGAATAGATGAACATGTAATGTACTGTCAATCGATATAATGACAAAACCAAAACGGGTTATGCCCGCACTGATTTAGCACAATCTTCCCCGGAAAACGGCCCACGTCTTTTGAGCAATGAGTGCTAATATTCTTCGATGCATTTAGCTGCACCACCAGAGTATGAGGATGTTTTATGGACCAAGCCGGTATCATTCGCGATTTGCTTGTCTGGCTGGAGAGCCATCTGGATCAACCCCTTTCACTGGACAACGTTGCCCAGAAAGCCGGTTACTCTAAATGGCACTTACAAAGGATGTTTAAAGACGTGACCGGACATGCGATCGGCGCCTATATCCGGGCGCGTCGCCTGTCTAAAGCGGCGGTGGCGCTGCGCCTGACCAGCCGTCCGATTCTGGACATCGCACTGCAGTATCGTTTTGATTCACAACAGACTTTTACCCGCGCCTTCAAGAAGCAGTTTGCGCAGACGCCGGCCTGGTATCGTCGCGCTTCCGACTGGAATTCCTTCGGTATTCGTCCCCCTATCCGTCTGGACAATGAGACGCAGCCGGAACCGACCTTCGTCACCCTGCCGGAAACGGTGCTGGTGGGTCAGACCCAGAACTACACCTGTATTCTGGAGCAAATCTCCAGCTACCGTGACGAGATGCGGATTCACTTCTGGAAGCAGTTCCTGCTGGAAACGGATACCGTGCCGCCGGTGCTGTATGGCCTGCATCAGGTGCGCGCCAGCCAGGAAAAAGATGATGAGCAGGAGATCCTCTATACCACAGCGGTACCGGCTGACAGCGCGGGCAGCCTGCACTCCGGTCAGAACGTCATTCTGGAAGCGGGCGATTATGTGCAGTTCACCTACACCGGCCCGCGCGTCAATCTGCAGGAGTTCATCCTGCTGCTCTACGGCACCTGCATGCCGACGCTGGGGCTGACCCGCCGTCAGGGGCAGGATATTGAACGCTTCTATACCCACGGCGGTAAAAAGCGTGCCGAGCCGCCGACAGAGATCCGTTGCGAATATCTGATTCCGATTCGCCGCCAGACCCCGGTCAGCTGATATTCAGGCTGCCGTCCTCACGACGGCGGCCTGCACACCTTCAGCGCTGCAGCTCGTCGAGAGCGGGCGCATCCAGATGAGAGATATCGCCCGCCATCTCCACAATCCACCCTTCGGCCAGCCAGGCGCTCTGCTGATAATCGACCCGCGAGAGAGAGCAGTTTCGCAGACGCAGCCGGCGTTCGGCCCAGGCGGGCAGACCGAGAATGGTGCTGACCAGCGATCCTAGCGCCATACCGTGACTCACCAGCAGCGGACGGCTCCCGGCCGGCAGGTCGAGACAGGCATTCAGCGCGGCGTGCATGCGCGCTGCCAGTTCGGACATGGACTCCCCTTCCGGGATGCGCCCGCCTTCGGTGCCGTTCACCAGCGTGGCACGCCACTGCTCTTCTTCGGCGGTTAAGCCATCCAGCGGACGCTTCTCCAGCACGCCCATATTGAGCTCCCGCAGGCGCGGATCGAGCGTCACCGTGCAACCACAGGCATCCGCGATAATCTCTGCGGTGCGGCGCGTACGGCCCAGATCGCTGGTAATAACGTGGGTAATACCCAGATGTTTCACGCGTTCACTCACCTGATGCGCCTGCTGTTCACCTTTTTCCGTCAGCGGACTGTCGGACTGCCCCTGAATGCGACGTTCCGCATTCCAAACCGTTTCACCGTGACGAACAAGATAGACCTGTAACATAGTAGTTTCCGTTATACTGCGACCAGAATCGCCTTAGAGCCTGTCTGTAGCCTGATGGGTCAGGCGCTTAACCATCTGAGGGTTCAATTAATTATGTACCATGTTGTCGCAGCCACCACCAATCCAGCGAAGATTCACGCGATTGCGCAGGCATTCAACGACGTTTTCGGCGAGGGATCCTGCCATATTGAAGGGGTCGGGGTCGATAGTGGTGTTGGCGCCCAGCCGCTGAGCCACCTCGAAACGCGAACGGGCGCACGTCAGCGCGTAATGAATGCCCGTCAGGTACGGCCTGAAGCGACATTCTGGGTGGCGATTGAGGCGGGGATCGAAGAGGACAGCGCCTTTGCCTGTATCGTGATAGAGAATCAGAAGCAGCGCGGCGAGTCGCGGTCAGCCAGCTTCACGCTGCCGCCGGCGGTGCTGGCGGGTCTGCGCGAAGGGCGGGAGCTGGGCGAAGAGATGGCGCGATTAACCGGCATTGAAAATATCAAACATCAGGGCGGGGCTATCGGGGCGTTCACGCACGGCCTGCTCAGCCGCGCCAGCGTCTATCATCAGGCCCTGATTCTGGCGCTCTGCCCGTTTGTTCATCCGCTCTATCAGTCGTAATTACTCGCCGTCCAGATGCGCCTGCAGCCAGCGTTTCAGCTCCGGCGGCGCCTCTTTCAGACTGTTAGAGCCACGGGTGATGGTGGCGATACCCACGCCAAGTTCGTTTTTCAGCTCGCGCTGGCTCATCTCCCCCTTCATCAACTCTTCGATAATCCGCAGTCGTGTACCAAACGCTTCCCGCTCATCCGCCGTCATCATCAGTTGCATCAGCGGCAGCGCGTGACCATCGGCAAAGGCCTGCTGCATCAGCCTGACAAAGCGCTGCCAGCTATCGTCGGCCGAAGGGGTTTCGGCTGAAGGGTAATGAGAATGGGTCATGAAGAGGCTTCCGTACTCGCTAAAGAGTACGGAAGCTTAGCACAGCTAGTAACGGCGATTCCACTCACCATCTGACAGGATTTTGTCAGGCTTGCCCATGAAGTGCCGATAGTAGGCGTCATAGGCCAGCACGTTCTTCACGTAACCGCGCGTTTCAGAGAACGGAATGGTCTCGATAAACGCCACGGCGTCGAGATTACCTGCACTGGTTTTCAGCCAGCTTCGCACCCGTCCCGGACCGGCATTGTAAGCCGCAGAGGCGAAAATCCGGTTCTGGTCAAACTGCTGGTAGACATACTCCAGATACTGGGTACCAATCTGAATATTGGTTTCCGGATCGAGCAGCTGACTGCTGTTACTGTAGCCGGGGATGTCATACATCTTCACGGTGTGCGCCGCGGTGGCAGGCATGATCTGCATCAGACCACTCGCCCCGACCGGCGAGCGCGCTTTCGGGTTCCAGGCACTCTCCTGACGCGAAATCGCCATCGCATAGCTTGGCGGGATCTGCTTCACCTGGGTGTTGCGCTCGTAAACGCTCTGCCACGCCAGCGGGAACCGCTCTTTCAGACTGTCCCACATTTTGGCCGTGATCGTGGCCTGCACGCTGAGATCCCACCAGTCCTGCTCATTGGCGTAGCGCGCCAGCATCTGCTGCTGCGTATGTGTGCGGCTGCCGATCAGATTGCTCCACTCGCTGCGCGCCAGGTTATCCAGCCCCCAGTACATCAGTTCACGGACGCGCGCCAGCTCGGGGCCCTGCACCGTAGCACTGTCAGGCTTGGGTGCTTCATCAATCTGCAGCGGATAATCCACCCCCAGACGCTGAGCGGCCACCATCGGATAGAAGCCACGCGCCTGCATCAGTTTACGCAGGATCTCTTCCGCTTCCTCTTTGCGATCTTTCTCAAACAGCAGGTCAGCCTGCCAGTACTGCCACTCATCCTTCTCTTTGGCCTCCACCGGCAGACGGGCGATCCAGGTGTTCAGACCGCGTCGATCGTGCTGCGACAGCGCCAGCCGCACCCGGCGTTCCACCAGCGCGGTGGACTCACTGTTCATCACCACGGCATCGCGCCAGCGTGCCTGTTCAGCGGTCAGATCGCTGCCCATCATGCGCCAGACCACGATCTCTTTCAGCGCCTGCTCATCTTCCGGCCCCATTTTCTGCGCCCGGACCAGAATCGGGATCAGGCTGCGGGCGTTTTCCATATCCTGCCGCGCCACGCGGGTAAAGGCGTAAATCGTCGCCTGGCGGGTAAAGTCGGTGGGTCCGACGGCGCTGGCGAAGGTGCTGACCGTCAGCGGGTCCTGCTGCAGCGCCTGCACCGCGTCAGACATGGTCTGATAATCTGCCGGCAGGGTTTTCGCCAGATAGCTCACCAGGCTGTCATTACCCGCCTTCATCGCCAGACGGATACGCTCCAGGATCGTGATCGGTGAAAGCTGACCCGATGACTGCCAGACCGAGAAGAGCTTATCGCAGTCGGCAGGCAGCGCAGTGCCGCGCAGCCAGATCTGCTTCGCGCCATCAAACGCGGCCTGCTGCTGACCTGTGGCCCATTTGGCGTAGTACCAGTTGCAGCGCGCCTGCACCGGTTTCGGTTCGGTCGGGCTGAAATTCAGCACGCCCTGCCAGTCCTGCCGGTAAGCCAGCACATTGATAAAGCGGGTGCTGAGCGAGCGCGCAGGCGGCAGCGTGGGATACTGGCGAATAAAATTCTGTACGGCCAGGGCGGTCTCCTGATCGAGATCCTGTGCCAGCAGGCGATATTGCAGATAAGGATAGAGCGGATAATCCTGAAGCGTGGGCAACAGCTGCTCCACGGTAGCCATCTGATTGCTGTCCCACGCCTGTTTAATTTGTTGATAACGTTGCCGTTGTTGATCAAGCGAATCGGCCCATGCGCTGCTGGCCGTACCGACCAGGCAGATCCCTATCATCCAGTTACGCCACTTCACCACGTAAATCTCCTCTGTTGCTGGGCGCCGGCGAGTTGCCAGGCAGTCTTCATGCTAACCAGGGCATCAGACTCTTGCCATGTTCTTCACAATATTTACGCACGCGGCGGTTAAACGCACCGTCATCGTTCAGCCTGCGCGCCGTCATTGTGCAAATAATCATCAGAAAAACTTATCGCCTGTCACTTTAAGGCGTTGAATCATCAGCTTAAAAAAGTGGCACACCCTTTGCTCTGTTGAATTCCATCTTGTATACCAGCTGGAATCCTTCTTATGACTTCGACCACTGGCCTGACACTGCACGCCTGGCAACAACGCTACCAGCAGGCGCCACATCAGATTAGCGCACTGCTGAGCGCTCACCTTGCCGCCCTGGATCCCCAGGATAATGCCTGGATCATGCTGGCGACCCCGGATCAGCTGGCGGCCCAGATTGAACCGCTGCTGGCTCACTATCAGCGCGATCCCGCATCGCTGCCTCTGTTCGGCGTGCCGTTCGCGGTCAAGGACAATATCGATGTGGCAGGCTGGCCCACCAGCGCCGCCTGCCCCGCCTTTACCTATACCGCCAGCGAGGACGCGGTAGCGGTAGCCAGACTGAAAGCGGCCGGGGCCGTGGTTATCGGTAAAACCAACCTCGATCAGTTTGCCACCGGTCTGGTCGGCACACGCTCACCTTTTGGCGCGGTCAGTAACACCTTTGACCCCGATTATGTCAGCGGCGGCTCCAGCTCCGGCTCGGCGTCGGTGCTGGCGCGCGGACTGGTCGCCTTTTCCCTGGGCACCGATACCGCCGGTTCGGGCCGCGTCCCGGCCGGTTTCAACAATATCGTTGGCCTGAAGCCGACCAAAGGCTGGTTCTCTGCGCGCGGCGTCGTGCCCGCCTGCCGCCTCAATGACACGATTTCCGTGTTCGCCCTGACGGCAGAAGATGCCTGGAGCGTCGCCAGCGTGATCGGGGGCTACGATGCCGGGGACGCCTATTCGCGCGTGAATCCGCACACCGCCCCCGCCAGCCTGCCGGTTCGCCCCCGCTTTGCCGTTCCTGACACGCCGGAGTTTTTCGATGATGCCGCCGCTGAAGCCGCCTGGGATCGGGCGCTGGAGGCCCTGCAGGCGAGTGGCGCGACGCTGCACCCCATCGACTTCACGCCGTTCCGGCAGCTGGCAGAGCAGCTCTACTACGGTGCCTGGGTTGCTGAGCGCACCGTGGCGGTAGGCGGGATGCTCGATCGCCCCACCGATATGGACCCGGTGGTGCATGAGATCGTCGCCAGCGGCCTGAAATACAGCGCCGTCGATGCCTACAAAGCGGAGTATCTGCGGGCCGGGCTAACGCGCCAGATTCAGCAGACCCTGGCGCAGTTCGACGCGCTGGTGGTGCCGACCTCACCCACCATTCATACCCTCGCAGAGATGAAGCAGGAGCCGATTCACTACAACTCACAGTTTGGCACCTACACCAACTTTACCAACCTCGCTGACCTCGCCGCGCTGGCGCTGCCTGCGCCGTTCCGCAATGACGATCTCCCGGCGGGTATCACGCTGATTGCGCCCGCCTGGCACGACCGGGCGCTGGCTGAATTTGGCATCCGCTGGCAGCGCCAGCTGGCGCTGCCGCTGGGGGCAACTGGCCTGCCCTGCCCGCCGCCCGTCGCTCTCCCCGTCTCCCCCGATCATGTCCGGCTGGCGGTGGTGGGGGCACACCTCACCGGCATGCCGCTGAATTTCCAGCTCACCGAGCGCAGGGCGGTATGGGTGGAAGAGACAAAGACCGCCCCTCACTACCGCCTGTTCGCCCTGCTGGACGGGGCGATTAAAAAGCCCGGCCTGATGCGGGACGAACAGGGTGCCGCCATCACGGTGGAGCTGTGGGACATTCCGCTGGCACGCTTCGGCGAATTTGTGGCGGAGATCCCCGCCCCGCTGGGTATCGGCAGCCTGACGCTGGCGGATGGGCGGATCGTCAAAGGCTTTATCTGCGAAGGCGCTGCGCTGAACAGCGCACTGGAAATCACCGAATCGGGCGGCTGGCGTAACTGGCTGACCTCACAGGGGAGTCACTGATCATGTTCACCACCGTACTGATTGCCAACCGGGGCGAGATTGCCTGCCGCGCCATTCGCACCCTGAAGCGCCTGGGCGTCAAAAGTGTCGCGGTCTACTCTGACGCGGATCGCAACGCGCAGCACGTTAAGCAGGCGGACAGCGCGATCGCCCTCGGCGGCGACAAAGCCAGTGACTCCTACCTGCGCATCGACAAAATCCTGGCGGCGGCGCAGCAGAGCGGCGCACAGGCGATCTGGCCGGGCTACGGATTTCTGTCGGAAAGCCAGGCCTTTGCCGAAGCCTGTGAGGCGGCGGGCATCGCCTTTGTCGGCCCGACCGCGCAGCAGATTGGCGAGTTCGGCCTGAAGCACCGCGCGCGTGAGCTGGCGGCCAGTGCAGGCGTACCGATGACGCCGGGCACTCCGCTGCTCGCCTCGCTGGAGGAGGCGATTCAGGCTGCCGACGAGATTGGCTACCCGGTGATGCTGAAAAGCACCGCCGGTGGGGGTGGCATTGGCCTGACGCGCTGCGCCGACGCCGGCGCGCTCGCCAGCGCCTGGGAGAGCGTGCGCCGCCTTGGTGAGCAGTTCTTCAGTGATGCAGGCGTGTTTCTGGAGCGCTGCATCGATCGCGCCCGCCATATTGAGGTGCAGATTTTTGGTGACGGTAACGGCACCGTCGTCGCACTGGGTGAACGCGACTGCTCCCTGCAGCGCCGCAATCAAAAGGTGGTGGAAGAGACACCCGCGCCCGGCCTTTCGCAGGAGACGCGCGACGCCCTGCTCGCCTCGGCGGTGCGGCTTGGCAGGCAGGTGAACTACCGCAGCGCAGGCACCGTGGAGTACATCTACGACGTCAGCCAGCAGGCGTTCTATTTCCTTGAAGTGAACACCCGCCTGCAGGTTGAACATCCGGTCACCGAATGCGTCACCGGGCTCGACCTGGTGGCGTGCATGCTGCAGGTGGCGGCGGGTGATCCGGTGGAGTGGTCACGCCTGCAGCAGCCGCCTCAGGGCGCGGCGATCGAAGTGCGGCTTTACGCGGAAGATCCCCTGAAAAACTTCCAGCCCAGCCCTGGCCTGTTAACCGCGGTGAGCTTTCCTGACGGCGTGCGTGTCGACAGCGGCGTCGAAACCGGCAGTGAAGTCTCCAGCTTTTATGACCCGATGATCGCCAAGCTGATTGTGCATGCCGACAACCGTGAAGCGGCGCTGGAAAAACTGCATCACGCGCTGGATGCGACCCAGCTGTACGGTATCGCCACCAACCTCGACTATCTGCGCCAGATTACCACCAGCGAGGCGTTTCGCAGCGGCAACGTCTGGACGCGCTATCTCGACAGCGTGGTGCCTGCCGCCACCGTGGTGGAGGTGCTGCAGCCCGGCACCTTCAGTTCGGTGCAGGACTACCCCGGCCGCCTCGGCTACTGGGACATCGGGGTGCCGCCTTCCGGCCCGATGGATGACTTTGCGTTCCGGCTGGCTAACCGCATCGTCGGAAACCATGAGGCGGCGGCGGGGCTGGAGTTCACCCTGCAGGGCCCCACCCTGCGCTTCCACTGCGACGCGATTGTGGCGCTGACAGGCGCAGAATGTGACGCGCAGCTTGATGGCGAAGCGGTCAGTTACTGGCAGCCGCTGACAATAAAAGCGGGACAGACGCTGACGATGGGACGCGCCCGCCAGGGCTGCCGCAGCTATCTGGCGGTGCGCAACGGCTTTGACGTGCCGGAATATCTGGGCAGCCGCAGCACCTTTTCGCTGGGCCAGTTTGGCGGTCACGCCGGACGCACCCTGCGGGTCGCCGACATGCTGCCAATCTCACAGCCTGCGCGCGCCGCCTGCACCACACCGGCCCCGACTGGCGCGCCGCAGCCGCTTGATGCGTCGCTGATTCCGCACTACGGCAGTGAATGGCGCATCGGTGTGCTCTACGGTCCGCACGGCGCACCGGACTTTTTCACCCAGGCCGCCATCGACGAGTTCTTTGCCAGCGACTGGCAGGTGCACTACAACTCTAACCGCCTCGGCGTGCGGCTGGTCGGCCCGAAACCGACCTGGACCCGCGCCAACGGCGGTGAGGCGGGCCTGCATCCCTCCAACGTTCACGACTGTGAATATGCCATCGGTGCGGTCAACTTCACCGGCGACTTCCCGGTGATCCTGACGCACGACGGCCCGAGCCTCGGCGGCTTTGTCTGTCCGGTAACCATCGCCAGAGCCGAGTTGTGGAAAGTGGGCCAGGTCAAACCCGGCGACACCATCCGCTTCCATCCAATCAGCGCGGAGGAGGCGCTGGCGCGGGAAAACGCGCAGCGTCATCTGATTGAGACGCTGCGCCCGGAACATCCCCCGGCCTTTGCCGTGCCGTCGCTGGCTGAAACCGCTCACGGCTCCGCCACGATTCTCGCCGCCCTCGACGCCACCGACACCACCCCGAAAGTGGTCTATCGCCAGGCGGGCGACAAATATGTGCTGATTGAATATGGCGACAACGTGCTGGATCTGGCGCTGCGTCTGCGCGTGCATCTGCTGATGAATGCGCTGACGGCGCAGGCAGAACCCGGCGTCGAGGAGCTGTCGCCGGGCGTGCGCTCGCTCCAGGTGCGCTACGACAGCCGCATCATTAATCAGTCCACCCTGATGACGCTGCTGCTGGCGCTGGAGGCGACGCTGGGCGATGTCAGCACGCTGAAGGTCCCCTCCCGCGTGGTGTGGATGCCGATGGCCTTTGAGGACAGCGCCACGCTCGGTGCCGTCAGCCGCTACCAGGAGACGGTTCGCGCCAGCGCCCCCTGGCTGCCGAACAACGTGGACTTTATCCAGCGTATTAATGGTTTAAGCAGCCGGGAGGAGGTGCGCGCGACCCTGTTTGATGCCAGTTATCTGGTGCTGGGGCTGGGCGACGTCTATCTTGGCGCGCCCTGCGCTGTGCCGGTCGATCCACGCCATCGTCTGCTGAGTTCCAAATACAGTCCGGCGCGCACCTTTACCGCCGAAGGCACCGTCGGTATCGGCGGCATGTACATGTGTATCTACGGTATGGACTCGCCTGGCGGCTATCAGCTGGTGGGCCGGACGCTGCCAATCTGGAACACCTTCCTGAAAAATCCGCAGTTCGCGCCCGACGCGCCATGGCTGCTGCGCTTCTTCGATCAGGTGCGGTTTTATCCCGTCAGTGAAGAGGATCTGACCCGGCTGCGCGAAGATTTTCGCGAAGGTCGTGGCAGCCTGCGTATCGAAGAGACGCAGTTCGATTTTGCCGCCCACCAGCAGTTCCTCACCGATCACGCCGCTGAGATCGCGGCGTTCCGCCAGCGCCAGGCCGCCGCTTTTGAGCAGGAGGTGCAGCTATGGGCGCAGGAAGAGCAGAGCGCGCCGCAGGCTGAGGAGGCGCTGGCCAGCGTCAGCGAGGAGCAGGAAAACGGCGTGGCGGTGCAGGCTGACCTCAACGGCAATATCTGGAAAGTGCTGGTGCAGCCGGGCGACGCGGTCAGCGCCGGTCAGACCCTGATCATCGTGGAAGCGATGAAGATGGAGCTGGCGATTGTCGCCCCGCAGGCCGGTCGGGTCACGCGTATCGCCTGCCAGGCGGGCCGCCCGGTCAGCCCGGGCGATAACCTGCTGTGGCTGGAATAAGGAGCAGCAATGACAAGGCAACCTCAATCCCCAAAAGCGCGCCCGGAGGCGCTGGCAGAGCGGGTCTATCAGGCGCTTAAGGCCGATATCTTCGCCTTTCGCCTGATGCCGGGTGACCGCTTCAGTGAAAGCGAAATCGCCGGACGGCTGGCGGTAAGCCGCACACCGGTGCGTCAGGCGCTGTTCCGGCTGGAGCGCGAAGGCTTTGTGGAAGTGTGGTTCCGCAGCGGCTGGCAGATCCGAAACTTCGATTTCGCCTGGTTTGAATCGCTCTATGACCTGCGCACCGTGCTGGAGTGCGAGGCGGTAAAACGCCTCTGCGCCCTGCCCGCCCCGCAGTGTGCAGCCCTGTTAGCGGAGCTGAACCAGTTCTGGTGTGAGGCAGAGGCGCTCACCGAGGGGCTGGTGGTTTCGCAGCACGATGAGGCGTTTCATATGACGCTGGTGGCAGCGGCGGGCAACCCGGAGATGGCCCGCATCCATGCCGAACTCACGGAGAAGATCCGCATTATCCGGCGGCTCGACTTCACCCGCGACGACCGTATCTGCGCGACCTATCAGGAACATGCAGAGATTTTACAGGCGATTTTTCAGCAACAGACCACCGACGCGCAACGCATGCTGACCGACCATATCGCCGTCAGCAAGGCGGAAGTCAGGAAGATCACGTTGCATCGCCTGCAGCAGGCCCGGCTCCAGACCATCGAATAACACAACAACCACTCAGGGGTTCAGATGATGAAAAGACGTTCGTTGATCAAAGCTTTTGCGCTCTCCGCCACCGTTGTCAGCATGGGATTTGCCTGGAGTGCGCAGGCGGCTGACACCATCAAAGTGGGGATCATGCATTCCCTCTCCGGCACCATGGCGATTTCTGAAACGCCGCTGAAAGATGTGGCGCTGATGACCATTGATGAGATCAATGCCAAAGGGGGCGTGCTGGGCAAAAAGCTGGAGCCGGTGGTGGTAGACCCCGCCTCTAACTGGCCGCTGTTTGCCGAGAAGGCGCGGCAGCTGCTGACGCAGGACAAAGCGGCGGTGGTGTTTGGCTGCTGGACCTCAGTGTCACGCAAATCGGTGCTGCCGGTATTTGAAGAGCTGAACGGCCTGCTCTTCTATCCGGTGCAGTATGAAGGCGAAGAGATGTCGCCTAACGTCTTCTACACCGGTGCGGCGCCAAACCAGCAGGCGATCCCGGCGGTGGAGTATCTGATGAGCGAAGATGGCGGCAGCGCTAAACGCTTCTTCCTGCTGGGCACCGACTATGTCTATCCACGCACCACCAACAAGATCCTGCGCGCCTTCCTGCACAGCAAAGGCGTGGCGGACAAGGATATCGAAGAGGTCTATACGCCGTTTGGTTACAGCGACTACCAGACCATCGTGTCGAATATCAAAAAGTTTGCGGCTGGCGGCAAAACCGCGGTCGTCTCGACCATCAACGGCGACTCCAACGTGCCGTTCTACAAAGAGCTGGCCAACCAGGGGATCAAAGCCACCGACATTCCGGTGGTCGCCTTCTCGGTGGGTGAAGAGGAGCTGCGCGGCATTGATACCAAACCGCTGGTCGGCCAGTTAGCCGCCTGGAACTACTTCGAGTCGATCGACAACCCGACCAACGCGAAGTTTGTCGCGGACTACCGCGCCTACGCCAAAGCGCACAATCTGCCGAACGCCGCCACCGTGGTCACCAACGACCCGATGGAAGCGACCTATGTGGGCATCCATATGTGGGCCCAGGCGGTGGAAAAAGCGGGCACCACCGATGTCGACAAAGTGCGGGCCGCGATGGCCGGTCAGACCTTTAACGCCCCGGATGGCTTTACCCTGACCATGGACAAAACCAATCACCATCTGCACAAGCCGGTGATGATTGGCGAAGTGGAAGAGAACGGCCAGTTCAGCGTGGTGTGGCAGACCGACAAGCCGGTGCGCGCGCAGCCGTGGAGCCCGTACATTGCCGGTAACGACAAAAAGCCCGATTACCCGGTAAAAACCGCGCAGTAAGCGCGCGGCAGACAGGCAGCTTCCATCGCTGCGAAGCGGCAGCACGGCTGTTTAATCCGCCGTGCTACCTCCCCCTGACGAGGCTCTCTTTATGACTCTATGCCGCTGCTTATTCAGCCTGCTGCTGCTGATGCCGCTGCTGGCCAGCGCCGGACCGGCGGCTGACTTTGCCGCCGCCAGCCGCAGCCAGCAGGCCACCCTGCTGCAGCAATGGGCCGCCGCGCCGGACAGTCAGCGCCTGCCGCTGCTGGAAGCGCTGCACGCCGAAACGGTGGTCATCGACCAGAACAAACAGCCCTTTAGCCAGCAGGGTACACAGCTGACACCGCTGGAGGGTGCGGCCCGGCCCGCCGGTAACCTGAAAAAACTCTTTATGAACAACCGGCTGCGCGTGCTGGTCAACAATGCGCTGGCCGCCCACCAGCTGGTGAGCAGTGATGCCGCGCTGCGCCTGCGTGCCGCGCAGCAGCTGCAGAATGGGGGGGTTGCCGACCAGCTGCCGCTGCTGACGCAGCGCCTCGCCGCCGAGCAGGATAGCCGGGTTCATGCTGCCTTAGCGCTGGCGCTGGCCAACCTGCAACTGGCAGACAGCAATCCGATGGTGCGCCTGCGTGCGGTCAATCTGCTGGGCGAGTCCAGCGATCCTGACACCCAGGCCAGCCTGCAACGCCTGACTCAGCCCGCAAATGAACCGGATGCCACGGTGCGGGCTGCGGCGGCGGACAGCCTGCAACAGATTCAGCAGCGGCTGAGATGGGGCGATCTGCTGGGTCAGGCCTTCAGCGGCCTGTCGCTGGGATCGATCCTGCTGCTGGCCGCGCTGGGCCTGGCGATCACCTATGGCCTGCTCGGGGTGATCAATATGGCACACGGCGAAATGCTGATGCTCGGCGCGTACGCCACCTGGTGGGTACAGAGCCTGTTTCAGCAGTTTGCGCCGCACTACCTGGCCTGGTATCCGCTGCTGGCGCTGCCGGTCGCCTTCCTGGTCACCGCCGCCGTCGGTATGGCGCTGGAGCGCACGGTGATCCGCCATCTTTATGGCCGCCCCCTGGAGACGCTGCTCGCCACCTGGGGGATCAGCCTGATGCTGATTCAGCTGGTGCGGGTGCTGTTCGGGGCGCAAAACCTGGAGGTGGCGAACCCGTCATGGCTGTCAGGAGGATTACAGGTGCTGCCTAATCTGGTGCTGCCGTGGAACCGCATCGCGGTGATCCTGTTCGTGGTATTTGTGCTGGCGCTCACCTGGCTGCTGCTGAACCGCACCCGCCTGGGCATGAACGTGCGCGCCGTGACGCAGAATCGCGCCATGGCGGAGTGCTGCGGCGTGCCGACCGGCCGCGTCGATATGCTGGCATTCGGGCTCGGCTCCGGCATTGCCGGGCTGGGCGGCGTGGCACTGTCGCAGCTGGGCAACGTCGGCCCGGAACTGGGTCAGGGCTATATCATCGACTCGTTTCTGGTGGTGGTGCTGGGTGGCGTCGGCCAGCTGGCGGGCACCGTGGTCGCCGCCTTCAGTCTGGGCATTCTGAACAAAGTGCTGGAGCCGCAGATTGGCGCGGTCCTGGGCAAGATCCTGATTCTGGTGCTCATCGTACTGTTTATTCAGAAACGTCCACAGGGGCTGTTTGCGGTGAAAGGAAGGGTGACTGACTGATGACGCAACCTATCACGCTTCGCGTGGCGCGCACCGCCCCACGCCTGACCCTTACCCTTGGCCTGGTCATCACCCTGGCGCTGCTGCTGATGCCGTTTCTGGCGCTGCTGCCCGCCACAAATCCGCTGGCGATCTCCACTTACACTCTGACGCTGGTCGGCAAAATCCTCTGCTATGCGGTGGTCGCCGTGGCGCTGGATCTGGTGTGGGGCTACGCCGGCCTGCTGTCGCTGGGCCACGGCCTCTTCTTTGCCCTGGGCGGCTACGCCATGGGCATGTACCTGATGCGCCAGGCCGCCGGGGAAGGCTTGCCCGCCTTTATGTCCTTTCTCTCCTGGCGTGAGCTGCCCTGGTTCTGGGCCGGCACCGACTCCTTCGCGTGGGCGCTCTGTCTCAGCATGCTGGTGCCAGGCCTGCTGGCGCTGCTGTTTGGCTTCTTCGCCTTTCGCTCAAAAATCAAAGGCGTCTACTTTTCGATTATGACCCAGGCGCTGACCTACGCGGGCATGCTGCTCTTCTTCCGTAACGAAACCGGTTTTGGCGGCAACAATGGCTTTACCGGCTTTACTACCCTGCTCGGCTTTTCGGTGACGGCGACCCCGACCCGTATCGGACTGTTTGTCGCCACGGTGCTGCTGCTGCTGCTGAGCCTGACGATCGGCTTCGCCCTGGCGCGCAGCAAATTCGGCCGGGTGCTGACCGCCGTGCGGGATGCGGAGAACCGCCTGACCTTCTGCGGTTACGATCCACGCGGCTTCAAGCTGTTTGTCTGGACGCTCTCCGCGGTGCTGTGCGGTCTGGCCGGGGCGCTCTATGTGCCGCAGGTCGGCATCATCAACCCTGGCGAGATGTCCCCCGCCAACTCGATCGAAGCGGCGATCTGGGTGGCGCTGGGCGGACGCGGCACGCTGATTGGCCCGCTGCTGGGCGCAGCGATCGTTAACGGCGCACGCAGCTTCTTTACCGTCGCCTTCCCGGAATACTGGCTCTTTTTCCTGGGCCTGATGTTTATCCTGGTCACGCTGTTTCTGCCGAACGGCGTGATTGGCCTGCTGCGCCGGAGAGAAAAATGAGTGATGTCCTGTTTACCCAACCCCAGTTAGCGGATCGCCACCGGGTGCAGCGCGATCCGGTGCTGCAGCTCGATAAGATCAGCGTCTCCTTTGAAGGCTTCCGGGCGCTGACCGATCTCTCGCTGCAGATCGGCGTCGGTGAGCTGCGCTGCGTGATCGGCCCCAACGGCGCGGGCAAAACCACACTGATGGATGTGATCACCGGCAAAACCCGGCCGGATGCGGGCCGGGTGATCTACGACCAGGACAGCGATCTGACCCGTCTGTCACCGGTGGCGATCGCCCGCGCCGGGATTGGCCGTAAGTTCCAGAAACCCACGGTTTTCGAAGCGCTGACCGTGTTCGAGAATCTTGAGATCGCCCTCAGGGCCGACAAATCGGTCTGGGCCTGCCTGCGCGCCCGCCTCAACAGCGAGCAGCGGGACCGGATTGATGAGGTGCTGAAGCTGCTGCGGCTGGGCGGCGAGCGCCAGCGCCGGGCGGGTCTGCTGTCGCACGGTCAGAAGCAGTTTCTGGAGATTGGCATGCTGCTGGTGCAGGAGCCGCATCTGCTGCTGCTGGATGAACCGGCGGCGGGCATGACCGATGCGGAAACGGCCTACACCGCCGAGCTGTTTCGCAGCCTGGCGGGGAAACATTCGCTGATGGTGGTGGAGCACGACATGGGCTTTGTGGAGACCATCGCCGACCACGTTACGGTGCTGCATCAGGGGCAGGTGCTGGCGGAGGGATCGCTGCGTGAGGTGCAGGCCAACGAGCAGGTTATCGACGTTTATCTGGGGCGCTGAGATGTTACAGGTTACTGAACTGAATCAATATTATGGCGGCAGTCACATCCTGCGCGGCCTCTCGTTTGAGGTCAGGATTGGCGAAATCACCTGCCTGCTGGGGCGCAACGGCGTGGGAAAAACCACGCTGCTGAAGTGCCTGATGGGCCTGATCCCGGCGAAGTCGGGGGAGATTCACTGGCAGCAGCAGCGGATGAATGGCCGCAAACCGCATCAGCGGGTGCAGGCTGGCATCGCCTATGTGCCGCAGGGGCGGGAAATTTTTCCGCGCCTGACGGTGGAGGAGAATCTGCTGATGGGCCTGTCACGCTTTCCGGCGGCAGAGGCACGGGCCGTCCCGGAGGAGATCTATCAGCTCTTCCCGGTGCTGCAGGCGATGAAGTCACGCCGGGGCGGCGACCTCTCTGGCGGCCAGCAGCAGCAGCTGGCGATCGGCCGGGCGCTGGCCTGTCGGCCGCAGCTGCTGATCCTGGATGAGCCGACCGAAGGGATCCAGCCGTCGGTGATCAAAGAGATCGGCGCGGTGATCCGCCAGCTGGCGCAGCGAGGCGATATGGCGATCCTGCTGGTTGAGCAGTTTTATGACTTCGCGGCCGAACTGGCGGACAGCTATCTGGTGATGTCCCGCGGTGAAATTGTGCAGCGAGGCCGCGGCGACGCCATGGAGGCAGAAGGCGTGCGCGGCCTGGTGGCGATTTAACGCCCGGCTTACAGTAAGCCGGTCTCTACTGAGCAGTGGCGCGATTCCCCCGGGCCAGAGGTTTGCGGCCCTCACAGATTGCGGGTAAGATTGAGTGCCAGCCTGGCGGATGAGACGCAACTCATTCAAATCTGTGAGGTTTGTCGCGTATCGACGCCGATTCCGGCGTCCTTCCTCCGCACTGCAGGATAGGGAACAGAGAGATGACCATGGAAACCCGGCGCGATGAACGCATCCAGAAACTGACGCAGGCGCTCAAACGCACCGACAAACTCCATCTGAAAGATGCGGCCCGGCTGCTGGGCGTCTCTGAGATGACGGTTCGCCGCGATCTGACCGAGCCGGGCTCCAGCGTAGTGCTGCTGGGCGGCTATATCGTCAGCGATCCCAAAAGTCATGCCGGTCACTATTTTGTCAGCGACCAGCACGGGCAGAACGCCGCCAGAAAGCAGCGGCTGGCTCAGGTGGCCGCCAGCCTGGTCAGCGAGAACGACACGGTCTTTTTTGACTGTGGCACCACCCTGCCCTATATCATTGATGCCCTCCCCGACACGCTCTCTTTTACCGCCATCTGCTGCGCCATGAACACGTTTCTGGCTCTGAAAGAGAAACCGGCCTGTCACGTGATCCTGAGCGGCGGGGAGTTTCATGCCGACAATGCGCTCTTTACGCCGGTGGGTGTGCACACCCTTCTCGACGATCTCTGCCCGACGCTCGCCTTTATCTCTGCGGCCGGGATCGACAAAGATCAGGGCGCAACCTGCTACAACACTAACGAGCTGACGATGAAACATCATGCCATGCTGCGCGCCCGGCAGTCGGTGCTGGTGGCGGACAGCAGCAAATATGGCAAAGTGCTGCCCGCCCGCATCGGCGACCTGCAGCGCTTCGATCTGCTGGTCAGCGACAGTGCCCCCGATCAGGCCCTGCAGACCTGGCTGACGCAGCAGGCTATTCCCCTGCGTCTGCCCTGAGGCCAGAGGCCAGCCGGTCTCTGCCCGCCTTTTCATATGGCTCGCCGGTGAGCCGGACAAATCAGCGTCTTATGCCTGACCGCCCCCGGCCCGCGAATATTCGCCGCCCCCCGGCTGGGATTAAGGGGTGAAAAAGGCTAAACTTCGACATCATTCCAACGACCAACAGACCCAGAGGCTCAAACCAACGTGGCTCAATTCGTCTATAGCATGCATCGCGTCGGCAAAGTGGTTCCGCCGAAGCGACATATCCTGAAGAACATCTCGCTCAGCTTCTTCCCTGGCGCCAAAATCGGCGTACTCGGCCTGAATGGCGCGGGTAAATCGACCCTGCTGCGCATCATGGCCGGCATCGATAAAGATATTGAAGGGGAAGCGCGTCCGCAGCCAGGCATCAAGATTGGCTACCTGCCGCAGGAGCCGCAGCTCAACCCTGAACACACCGTGCGTGAGTCGATTGAAGAAGCGCTGTCGGAAGTGGTTGGCGCACTGAAACGCCTTGATGAAGTTTACGCACTCTACGCTGAAGAGGATGCTGATTTCGACAAGCTGGCCGCTGAACAGGGTCGTCTGGAAGAGATTATCCAGGCGCACGACGGCCACAACCTGAATACCCAGCTGGAACGTGCAGCCGATGCGCTGCGTCTGCCAGACTGGGATGCGAAAGTCGCGACCCTTTCCGGTGGTGAACGTCGCCGTGTTGCCCTCTGCCGCCTGCTGCTGGAAAAACCAGACATGCTGCTGCTGGACGAACCGACTAACCACCTGGATGCGGAATCTGTCGCCTGGCTGGAACGCTTCCTGCACGACTTCGAAGGCACGGTCGTCGCCATTACGCATGACCGTTACTTCCTGGATAACGTGGCAGGCTGGATCCTGGAGCTGGACCGTGGCGAAGGCATTCCATGGGAAGGCAACTACTCCTCCTGGCTGGAGCAGAAAGATGCGCGTCTGGCGCAGGAAGCCTCTTCTGAAGCTGCCCGTCGCAAGTCGATTGAGAAAGAGCTGGAGTGGGTTCGCAAAGGACCAAAAGGCCAGCAGTCTAAGGGCAAAGCCCGTCTGGCACGCTTTGAAGAGCTGAACAATACCGACTACCAGAAGCGTAACGAAACCAACGAACTGTTCATTCCACCAGGTGCCCGTCTGGGTGACAAAGTGCTGGAAGTCAGCAACCTGCGTAAGTCCTATGGCGACCGTGTGCTGATTGACGATCTCTCCTTCTCCGTGCCGAAAGGCGCGATTGTCGGGATTATCGGTCCGAACGGCGCGGGTAAATCGACGCTGTTCCGCATGATGTCCGGTCAGGAACAGCCTGATTCCGGCAGCATCGTGCTGGGCGACACCGTCAAGCTGGCCGCCGTGGATCAGTTCCGCGACAGCATGGACAACTCGAAAACCGTGTGGGAAGAAGTTTCCGGCGGTCAGGATATTATGCGCATCGGTAACACCGAGATGCCAAGCCGCGCCTATGTCGGACGCTTTAACTTTAAAGGCGTCGATCAGGGCAAACGCGTGGGCGAACTCTCAGGCGGTGAGCGTGGTCGTCTGCACCTTGCGAAGCTGTTGCAGGTTGGCGGCAACATGCTGCTGCTCGATGAACCGACGAACGACCTGGATATCGAAACCCTGCGCGCACTGGAAAACGCCCTGCTGGAGTTCCCGGGCTGTGCCATGGTGATCTCGCATGACCGCTGGTTCCTGGACCGTATCGCCACCCATATTCTGGATTATCAGGATGAGGGCAAAATTGAATTCTTCGAAGGTAACTTTACCGAATACGAAGAGTACAAGAAGCGTACCCTCGGCGCAGATGCGCTGGAGCCGAAGCGCATCAAGTACAAGCGTATGACGAAGTAATTTCTGATGTTAAAAAAGGGAAGCACTTGCTTCCCTTTTTAGATTAATAAAGCGAAGTCCATTGCTCAATAACCCCTTGATGCTCCTCGTCATTCGATTTAAATAAAATACAGTTCAATTTATTATTTTTATCAAAGCCAATTACGATATTATCTCCAGGAACGGCCAGTTCAGTTACCGGATTACTTTCATAATAAAGCCGAAACTCAGAACGAGTCCCATGCGACTCCCGTGCATCATACCAGGTAACTGAGGCATTACAGCTAACATCACTGCCTCTGAGTATGAAAGTAGTATCGATAACCTTATTTTCGTTACCCAGGATATTTTTAAGAGCTGTTACCCCATTAAACTCTCTTTGATCGTAAATTTCACTTTTGGATAAAGTTTTGATACATGCAGTCTTTAAATTTTGAGCCTTCATAAATTCCTCATCCTCTGAGAACAATAGGAAGTCTCATCATAATTAAAGCAATTAAATTTTCTGCTACAGGTATCAAATTTTAATTTAATTCCTGTCTTAATATTCAGCGATAAAAATCCCTGAACACCGGGGATTGCAGCGCGAACTCGATAAAGCGAGCCAGTGCCGGAGAGTGCAGTTTGCGCCCCGGATAGACCAGCCAGAGTTCATTTCCTTCAATCTCCCATTCCGGCAGGACGGGCACCAGACGCGGGTCCGCCATCGCGCCATCGGTCAGAAAGTGCGGCAGCAGCGTGATACCGGCATCACCCAGCGCGCATTCACGGGCGTAGAGCAGATTATCTGTGAGGTGGCCTGGCGGCAGCAGCCAGCGATAGAACTCATCATCGCGCTGCAATACCCACTCATTCCAGGCGCGATGGGCAATACAGCGGTGCGCAGAGAGTTGCTGCGGATGAACCAGCGGCGGATGCTGATCGAGATAGCCCTGCGAGGCGACCAGCAGTCGCGGGCAGTTACCGATCCGGCGGCCAATCAGCGACGACTCGTGCGGCTGACCGGTGCGCAGCGCCACATCGAACCCCTCCTGCACCAGATCGCGCATCTCATCGGAGATCGACACATCCAGCGTTACATCGGGGTAGAGGCGTAAAAATGCCGCGTTACAGCGTGCCAGCAGCGTCGCGCCGATCCCGGCCGGGCTGGTGATGCGCAGACGACCGCTGGGATTTTCACGCAGGCTGGCGATCGCCTGATCCGCGCGTTCACTCGCCTGCATCATCTCCTGACAATGCAGCAGATAGCGCTCACCGGCAAAGGTCAGATTGAGCTGGCGGGTTGTGCGGTTCAGCAACCGAATCCCTACCCGCTGCTCCAGCTGGCTGATGCGCTGACTGACGCTCGATTTCGGCAGTCCCGCCCGCTCTGCCGCGCCGGTAAAGCTGCCGCACTCCGCTACCAGCGCAAAGAGCGCCATATCCTGCCACTGCCGGAAGGCCATTGTTCACCTCAGACGAACACTCTATGAAAGATTGTCCATCTTATCACCGCTAAAACCAGGTTCTACACTTAAACCTGTTCCAGATCGTGACGCCAGTCTGCCACGGACAGCGCATCACCCGCCGGGCGGCCTCTTCACCGGCTGGCGTGCACTGCCCAGGGCCAGAATGGCAACTGACACTCTCCAGGCTTTGAGCCTGACTTAACAGGAAAATGCTATGTCTATTCGCGCTATCGCTATTAATCCGGAAAGTCCTGAAAACTTCACAGAAATCTTCCCTGAAACCCCGACGCCCGGTGAGTATGACCTGCGGGTCAGCGTCAAAGCCGCCTCGGTCAACCCGGTCGACACCAAAGTCCACAAAGGGGCGATCAAAAATGGCTTACAGGTGCCGCGTGTTCTCGGCTGGGATGCCAGCGGCGTCGTGCTGGAAGTCGGCAGCAAAGTCAGCAACTTTAAACCTGGCGATGAGGTCTTTTACGCTGGCGACCTGACCCGTCCTGGCAGTAACAGCACCGAGCAGCTGGTGGATGCGCGCATCACCGGACACAAGCCCGAAAGCCTGGACTGGGCGCAGTCGGCGGCCATTCCCCTGACGGCGCTGACCGCCTGGGAAGGCCTGTTTGAGCGGCTGAACCTGGAGACGGCCACCGAGGATCAGACACTGCTGATCGTCGGCGGCGCTGGCGGTGTCGGATCGCTGGCGATCCCGCTGGCGAAGCTGCGCAGCAAGGTTCAGATCATCGCCACCGCCTCCCGCGAGGACTCCGCGCAGTGGTGCCGCGATCGGGGCGCTGACAAGGTGATCAACTACAAAGATATGATCGGTGAGCTGGAAAAAGAGGGCATTAAACAGGTGGACTACATCTTCTGCCTGAATGATACCGACGGTCACTGGGAGACGATGGCAAAACTGATCGCCCCGCAGGGCCATATCTGCACCATCGTGGAAAATGAGCATCCGCTGTCGATGGATCAGCTGAAGCTGAAGAGTGCCGCTCTGCACTTCGAGCTGATGTACACCCGCAGCATGTTTAAAACGCCCGATATGGCGCGCCAGGGCGAGATTCTGGATGCCGTTTCGGCACTGCTGGATGAAGGTAAACTGCAGACCACACTGAGCGAGACGCTGCACGGCTTAAGCGTTGAAACCTTAACCGCTGCCCATCAGCGTGTGCTGGAAGGTCACATGCGCGGCAAAGTGGTCATGGTCTATTAATCCGGCTGTTCTGCGGCGGCGGCGAAAAGCGACAGCCGCCGCGCTGAGGATGTATGCATGACGTAGCCCGGTGCAGACCGGGCTATGACAGATCTTACGGCTGAACGTTCTTCTCGCCCAGCACTCCTTTCACCAGTTCAATACAGCGCAGGAAACGGGTGTCGTAGTCATCTTCCTGGACATGGACGAAGTCGATGTTGTTTTCCCGCAGCATCGTGACCAGCATGGACTGAAACTCCCGCCGATCCACCGAGCTGCCCAGGCTGCGTAAGCCATCCGCCACCCAGGGCACGTTGTTCTCCAGCAGAATCACCAGGTCAAAGCGATACTCATCGATCAGCGCCTGCACAAACGGATGCTCACGCCCTTCATACTTCAGACAGAACGCCTGGGTCGTCACGAAGTCAGTGTCGATAAACGCCACTTTATTGGCATATTTCACCGCGAAATCGATGTACTGCGCCTGTCCCAGCGCGATCTTGTCGTAATCAGAATATTGCAGCGCCATTTCGTCACCGCCCAGATGGGAAAAGACATAGTCGCGGCCATATTCCCAGGCACTGGTGGTGTTGAAGATGTTGGCGAGTTTGTTCACCAGCGTCGATTTACCGCTCGACTCGCCGCCGAGGATCGCCACGGTACGCACAAAGAAGGGTTTAACTTCTGTCGGGATGTATTCCCAGAAGCGGAACGGATCCTGACGGATCTGCCCGCCGCTGATGCTCATAAAGGATCGGTTGGGATCGACCAGCACGGTCTGAATGCCCAGGTGCTGCTGATACATCTCCGCATCCGGCGCTTCGCTGGTGTAGATACAGTCCGCAGCAATGCCGTGCTCGCTGAGAAAAGCGCTGACGCCCTCACTCCAGACATCCCAGCCGTGCGGATAGGGTTCAATCCCCTCCTCGTTGAAGGCGTGAATGCGGATGTTTTTCTGGTACTTAAAGGTCTGCAGCAGCCAGCGCAGGCGATCGCTGACCGTCGGCTGCTGGGACATGGCGCTGTTCTCAAACAGCTCCCGATCGCGCGGCTCATCGTAGCCCATGATGATGTGCAGCTCATCCACCTGACTGCAGGCGCGCTGGATCAGATAGATATGGCCGGTATGCAGCGGATAGAACTTACCGAATACCACGCCCACCCTTTTATCACGGCGCGGAAATTCCAGCCCCAGAAAGCGGTGCAGCGCTTCCAGCTTCTGCGCGCTGGGACTTTTGATTTTGGCATTGAGCAACTGGCTCAGATAGCCTTTGGTCATGCCGCTGGCGTCAGCGACCTGTTGCAGCGTGTGCCCCTGCTGGCGAATGGCCGTTTTCAGATACTCAAACGACGACATGTCGTGCCTCCTGCATCAATGCGGTTAAGGTGGGTGCCGCCTGCCCGTGGTTTTTCCGGGCAGGCGTCAGGCGCGTTACAGATCGTCCAGAATCGCCAGCGCATCGGCCAGCTTTTTCGCGCTGAAAACCTGCATCCCGGCAATCGGTTTTTTCGGCGCATTTCCTGCCGGAACGATGGCACGTTTGAAGCCGTGCTTCGCCGCTTCCGAGATGCGCTCCTGACCGCTGGGCACCGGGCGGATTTCACCGGCCAGCCCCACTTCGCCGAAGATCACCAGATCCTGCGGCAGCGGACGATCGCGCAGACTCGACACCATCGACAGCATCAGCGCCAGATCGGCGCTGGTTTCGGTGACTTTGACGCCGCCCACGACGTTGACGAACACATCCTGATCCGCCATCTGCAATCCGCCATGACGGTGCAGCACCGCCAGCAGTATGGCCAGGCGGTTCTGCTCCAGCCCGACCGCGACGCGACGCGGGTTGCCCATCATTGAGTGATCGACCAGCGCCTGAATCTCCACCAGCAGCGGTCGCGTTCCCTCCCAGAGCACCATAACCGAGCTGCCTGAAGTTATCTCTTCACCGCGCGACAGGAAGATCGCTGACGGATTGCTGACTTCGCGCATGCCCTGTTCGGTCATGGCAAACACCCCCAGCTCATTGACCGCACCGAAGCGGTTTTTATGACTGCGCAGGGTGCGGAAGCGGGAGTCGGCATCGCCATCCAGCAGCACCGAACAGTCGATGCAGTGCTCCAGCACTTTCGGACCGGCCAGCGAGCCATCTTTCGTGACGTGCCCCACCATGATGATCGCCACGCCGCGCGTTTTGGCGAAGCGTGTCAGGTAGGCGGCGGTTTCCCGCACCTGGGCGACGCTGCCCGGCGAGGACTGGATCTCCGCCATGTGCATCACCTGGATCGAGTCGATCACCATCAGCTGCGGCTGCTCCTGCTCGGCGATCAGGCAGATCTGCTCAATGCTGGTTTCCGACAGCATGTTCACATTTTCGGTGGGCAATCCCAGACGATGGGCGCGCATCGCCACCTGTTGCAGGGACTCTTCACCGGTGACGTACAGGGTTTTCATCCCTTCCGACAACCGGCACATCACCTGCAGCAGCAGCGTGGATTTACCGGCGCCAGGGCTGCCGCCAATCAGAATCGCACTGCCCGGCACCACGCCGCCGCCCAGCACCCGATCAAACTCTTTAAAGGTGGTGGAGAAGCGCGGGAGTGCCTCCAGGCTGATTTCTGAGAGTTTCTGCACCCGGCTGGTGCCGGCGCTGCCGGCATAGCCGCTCAGGCGCTCGTTGCGCGCAGCCGCGGGTGAGGCGGCAATGCGCACCTCGGTGATGGTGTTCCAGGCGTGACAGGCACTGCACTGCCCCTGCCAGCGTGGGTAATCTGCGCCGCATTCGTTACAGACAAATGCGCGTTTTGCCGCTTTGGCCAAATCAATTCCTCAGTTAACGCTCTTCGTGGATCAGGCTGCCGGTCAGGATGCAGAACACCCCCATGAGATCGGCATGGCGAATGGTGACCGCAGTCTGCTCATTCACCTTAGGTTTAGCATGGAACGCAATGCCCAGCGCGGAGGCTTTGATCATCAGCAGGTCATTGGCCCCGTCGCCAATCGCGACCGTCTGTTCCGGCGCGATATCAAAACGCTGCGCCAGCTTCTTCAGCGTATCGGCTTTATATTGTGCGTCGACAATCGGACCCAGCACGTTGCCGGTCAGTTTGCCGTCGCGGATTTCCAGTTCGTTGGCGACCACGGCCGACAGATGCAGCTTATCGCGCAGGTATTCGGCGTAGTAGGTGAAGCCGCCGGAGGCGATAGCCACCTGCCAGCCCAGCGCCTGCAGCTTCTGCGTCAGGGTGGTTAAGCCCGGCATTAAAGGCAGCTCATCACGCACCTGTTTCAGAATATTGGCGTCTGCGCCCTGCAGGGTGGCAACGCGCTGACGCAGGCTGGCGCTGAAGTCGAGTTCACCGCGCATCGCGCGCTCTGTCACTTCTGCTACCTGCTCACCGCTGCCTGCCAGTTTAGCGATCTCGTCGATACATTCGATCTGAATCGCGGTGGAGTCCATATCCATCACCAGCAGACCGGGGGTCTTGAGGTAAGGGATTTTACCCAGCGGCGCCACGTCCAGCCCGGCATCGTGCGCCAGTTTAGTCGCAAACGGCGTCAGCGAGCCCGCCAGGCGGATCACCTGATACTCATCGACGTTCCAGGCGCTGACAATCACCATCGCTGCACCCAGCTGATGCTGATAATCGGTCAGCCGTTGCTTATCCAGCCCGCGGCCATACAGCAGCCAGCCGGTGCGGCCAGCGCGATAATCCAGCGGCATCACTTCATCACCGCTAAGAGAAAGGGGCAAACCCGGCCAGAGAGAGACATCGGCGGGAAGATCGCACCAGGTTAAACGATTTGGCATCAGAGCTCCTGTAGGGACAACAAAACCACGCAAGAGGCTACCCTGTCTGCGTCGCTTCTGGCAACATAATCTCCAGGCTTTCTGTTGTGACATGACCCGGATGAGTAATGGCTAAAACCGCGCTGAAATTTCGCTTACATCGTACCGTGATCGTTCTCATCTCGATGACGCTGCTGGTCGCCCTGATGCAGGGCGTCTCCTGGTTCAGTACCGGTCATCAGATGGCGCGTTCTGAACAGGTCGAAGAGCTGGCTCATACGCTGACCAGCCAGGTGGCGTTCAGCCTTAAGCCGTTGATGGACAACAGTGAAAACAACCGTAATCAGATAGAAGCGATTCTGAATCAGATGACGGCGAACAGCCGCATTCTGGATGCGTCGGTGTATGACGGTGATGGCAGCCTGGTGGCGCACAGCGGAGAAAACATCAACGTGCGCGACAGGCTCGCTCTCGACGGGCAGCGTGCGGGCAGCTATTTCAATCATCAGATTGTGCAGCCCCTGGCCGGAAACGATGGCCCGCTGGGCTTTCTGCGCGTGACGCTGGACACCCATGTGCTGGTCACCGACTCACATCAGGTCGACAACACCACCAATATTCTGCGCCTGATGATGCTGCTGGCGCTGGCCATCGGCATTATCCTCTCCCGTACCCTGCTGCGCCACCGCCGTACCCGCTGGCAGCAGTCACCGTTCCTGCTCACCGCCAGCACGCCGGTGCAGGAGGATCGGGATGAAGATGACCCGAAGAAAGAGTAATGTCCGGCTCTGATGAGAGGATAAAACGAGAAAGGCCCGCTGTGCGGGCCTTTTTTATACTGCCGGGCAAACCAAATCCGGCTTAGCCTGACCGCAACGAATAAGCTAAACGCGCAGGGAACAGGGGCAGAGGAGGAAAGCGTCCCGCGCCAGGGACAAAAACGTCGGGAGCGTTTTTGAACAACGCAGAGCGTTGGCCCGGCTACGGGCGCACCTCAGGGATGAGGTGCGTAATTGCGCGGGCCGAGCGGCCACGGATGGCTTAAGCGACTTTCCGATCTGACCCTGTTCCCTTCGCCGGCTCGGTCTCACCGCTGTCCCGTGCTGAGTTTGTGAAAAACGAGAAAGGCCCGCTCTGCGGGCCTTTTTTATGGGAACGTTGCGGATTTGCGAGATAGCTTCCCTTAGCCGATCAGCAGCGCTTCCAGCTCAGCCAGCGATTTGACCTGCCAGGTCGGTTTGATATGTTCCGGCAGCGGCCGGGTGCCATGATCGAGCCAGCAGGTTTTCACCCCGGCATTCATGCCGCCGAGAATATCGGATTCCGGCGTATCCCCGACCATCAGCACCCGCTGACGATCCGGATTGCCCATCAGGTTCAGCGCATAATCAAAAATCTCCACCGCCGGTTTTGGCACCCCGACCTGCTCAGAGATCACCAGCGCCGAAAAGTAGTCGCGGAAACCGGTGCGCTCCAGGCGCGTCTGCTGCAGCGCGGTAAAGCCGTTGGTGATGATGCCCATCTTTACCCGACCGTGCAGCTGCTTCATCAGGCTCACCGCGCCTGGCAGCGGCGTACAGATCTCGCCCATGGCGGTCAGGAAGCCGCTGTTGAGGATCTCCGGCGCGACGCTGAGCTTTTCGCTCCAGTGATTGAAACGCTGGGTCTGTAACTGCAACGCGGTAATCGTGCCGTTCTGATAATCGACCCAGAGCGGCTTGTTAATCGCCTGATAGTCGCTGTAATCCTGGTCGGAGAACTGCACGTCATAACCGGCGAACAGCCGCTGCAACCCGGCATAAGCATCAAAATGAAAAAGGGTATCGTCCGCATCAAACAGGATGCAATCCCACTGTTCTGACATTAAAGCTCCTTAGCACCGCTACAGCGTCAGCGCCATCATCAGGGCATCTTCACGCCCGCTGGCGGTGGGATAGTAGTTGGAACGACGGCTCACCTGGTTGAATCCCATCTGCTCATAAAGCGCAATGGCGGGCAGATTGGACGCCCGGACTTCCAGCCACAGCGTCAGCACATCGCGTTTTATTAACTCGTCGATCAGATGCTGCAACAGCTGACGGCCAAATCCCCGGCGCTGCCAGGCGGGATCGACCGCGATGTTAAACAGCGACGCTTCATCCAGCACCACCTGGGTAATGGCAAAGGCGGCCATTTTTCCTTCGGCATCCAGCCGTAAATTGAGGAAGCGCTCGCCCTGATTGCTGGCAAACGTCTGTTCACTCCAGGGAAACGCGTGACTGCGACGCTCGATGGCAAAGGCCTCGGCCCGATCGTCAGGGGTGAGTAAAGAGATGGCTGTCATGGTTACACATCTGTTGCCAGAGCGCGCGTCTGGCGACGCCGCTGCTGATCAGTTCATTGAAAGCGGCGCTGGTCAGTGCCACGCCATTAAAATTTTGTGCACTCTCAACCCCAAGCAGCCAGCCGGCGCAGTTCAGCGTTTCCGGCAGCATCTGGAGTTGATCCGGCGTCACGGTCATCACCTGGGCGGGTTGAAGATTGAGCGTCTGCAGCACGTCGCGCATCAGCGGTTCATCCAGCCCGGGGGGCACGTCAGCGACAATGATTAACTGCGTGTCCGGCGCCAGCGTGACGGCAATTTCGCCCTGAAGCACGCGCGGGCGGCGCAGTTGATACTGCGTAATTCCCATTTGCTGTAAAAGCCAGTCGCGCCTGGACGTCATGGTGTTACCTGTTGGCTGCCTGAATGCGACGCTATGCTAGCAAACCCATCGAACATGCGCCAACAAACCACTATAATCCCCGCTCAGATCTTACAGGAGCTCTACATGTCTGCTTTTACCCCGGCCAGCGAAGTCATTCTGCGCCACAGTGATGAATTTACCGCCCGCCACGTTTTATTTGCTGGCGATTTGCAGGATGACCTGCCCGCTCAGCTGGAAACCGCCTCGTCGCGCGTGCACACCCAGCAATATCATCACTGGCAAAACCTGAGCCGCCGTATGGGCGAACAGGCGCGTTATGGACTGGTTGCGCAGGCGGAAGATGTGCAGGGCTGCGATACGCTGGTCTACTTCTGGACCAAAAATAAGCCGGAAGTGCAGTTCCAGCTGCAGAATCTGCTGTCGCTGCTGCCGGTGGGCTGCGACGTGTTCGTGGTCGGTGAAAACCGCAGCGGCGTTCGCAGTGCAGAAGGCATGCTGGAGTCCTGGGTAACGCTGGAGAAGATCGACAGCGCGCGCCGCTGTGGTCTCTATCACGGTCGCCTCGACGCACAGCCTGACTTTGATGCCGGCGCCTTTGGTCATCAGTATCAGATGGATGACCTGACGATTCACACCCTGCCTGGCGTCTTCAGCCGCGATGGTCTGGACAGCGGCAGTGCCCTGCTGCTCTCCACCTTTACGCCACACACTAAAGGAAAAGTGCTGGATATGGGTTGTGGCGCGGGCGTCATTGCCGCCTCACTGCACGCCCGTTCGCCTAAAGTACGCCTGTGGCTGTGTGACGTTCACGCGGCGGCGATTGAAGCGAGTAAGGCGACGCTGGCCGCCAACGGCATTGAGGGCGAGGTCTTCCCCAGCAACGTCTTCTCTGACGTCACCGGACGTTTCGACATGATTATTTCTAACCCGCCGTTCCATGAAGGCACGCAGACCAGCCTCGATGCGGCACAGGCGTTAATCCGTGGCGCGGTGAAGCATCTGAACACCGGCGGTGAACTGCGTATCGTTGCCAATGCCTTCCTGCCCTATCCACAGGCGCTGGATGAGGCGTTCGGCAGCCATGAAGTGATCGCACAGACTGGCCGCTTTAAGGTTTACCGTGCCGTCTATGGTCGCGGTGCGAAAACCCGTTAATCCTTTTTTCCGCTGCTGACCGCGTTGCCGGGCTGAAAATGTTGCTTTTTAGAGCGATCGTTTCAGCCCGACGAAATAGTTGTTGACGCAAAGAGTAAAATCTCTAGAATGCGCCTCCGTGGTTGTAACATTCTCAGGGTGTTACGGGTATGCGAAGGTGGCGGAATTGGTAGACGCGCTAGCTTCAGGTGTTAGTGTCTTAACGGACGTGAGGGTTCAAGTCCCTCTCTTCGCACCAAAATCACATGTTTCATATCGCGAGCACTGCGCGAAGGTGGCGGAATTGGTAGACGCGCTAGCTTCAGGTGTTAGTGTCTTAACGGACGTGAGGGTTCAAGTCCCTCTCTTCGCACCATTGCGGTGATATGAAAAGACAACAAGATGCGAAGGTGGCGGAATTGGTAGACGCGCTAGCTTCAGGTGTTAGTGTCTTAACGGACGTGAGGGTTCAAGTCCCTCTCTTCGCACCAACGTTGTCATCCTCCGGCTTTATTCATGTTTTCTTCCAGTTCTGACCGTTTCTTTGCCGTTTCAGGCTCGCCTTCTGATTTTTACACCTTCTCTGTTACGCCAGCATGACGCCTCTGCGCTGTTGCTAATTCAGATGAAAATTCACGGAAACCGCCGCCAGTCCGGTCGCTAATGCCAGGCAGGATGGCAGCAGCAGATAGTGACGCAGGCGCTGATGAAAGAGCATCACCACCGTCAGCAACAGCGCAACGATCATCACCATTCGCCACTGACTGAATCCCGGCTCCCACAGGGCAAACAGCGGCAGCGCTATGCACGGCAGCAGAACCCCCCACGCACTATCCAGTTTTTTACCCAGTGCCCAGCTGATTCCCCACAGGCCGCAGGCCGCTACAATCGCTATCCCCATGACGCCAACCTCAAATGATAAGCATTCCCATTATCATATGACAGTTTTTCCCGTTCTGCAGCCTGTTTTTGGCTGGCCCGGCGCTGAAGATGACAGATCATCTGGAAAATGCTAGATTGCGGCCGATAACACCTTTAATAACAGCACTAGCAATATTTGCTCATTGTCCTGCAGACCCCTCCTTTCTGCTGGCTTGCGCTTTGGTATTTCAGGGTCGTCACGAGTATTTATAATGAAATTACAATCATATGAAGAACTGAAGCAGAGTAAATACCGGCTTTCAGTGATGCTTTTCCTGTTTTTAAATATCGCCGTTTCCCTCTTTTATCTGCTGCCAATAATGAGCACGGAAAAAAGTGAGACGACTCTGCCGGTTATGTGTGTCGCCGCCTTCAGCTCCCTCACGTTAATTGCCCATTTAATCTGGCCCAAAGTTAAACTCCCCCTGTTAAATCCTGTTGCGCTGCTATTAGGGATCTTCTGGGCCTGGCATATTAATTATCGTTTCCATCTGGTGTTCTATTTTGATGGTGGCTTTCTGATTATCAGCCTGATCAGCGTGTTATTTATCAGCGCCATCGCCCTGAGCGATTATCTGGTGGCTTTCTGTCTGCACGTCGCCCCGCCCGTTCTGACCGTATTGCTGCTCGACAATGGTCAGCATCTGCCGCTTATTCTGCTGACCATCTCCCTGCCGCTGATCGGTTTTTCATTGCAGCACCTGATGCGCCGCCGGGCCGACAACTTTACCCTGCGTCTGATGCATCAGCTTTACGAAGAGAAAGAGACCTTCAGCGACCTCAGCATGCTCGATCCGCTGACCGGGCTGTATAACCGCCGTGGCCTGAAGAACCGGCTCGACAATATCCTGGAAAACCACGCCGGCAGCCACTTTGTGCTGTTGCTGGATATCGATCACTTCAAGGCCTACAACGATAATTATGGCCATGCGATGGGCGATCAGGCGCTGGCGCGGGTCTCTGTGGCGATCCGTGATGCGGTGCGTTCGCGCGATGTCGTTACCCGCTATGGCGGTGAAGAGTTCCTCGTGCTGATGACCAACGTGAACAGCTCCATTGCGATGAAGCTGGCAGAGCGCATCCGTCAGTATGTGGTGGATTTAGAGATCCCCCATCTGTTCAATGAGACTGTGTCAACGCACGTCACCATCAGCGCGGGGATTGCGCCGATTTACGACAACGAGTTCGACCAGGCCGTCGCCAATGCTGACAGTGCTCTCTACGTCGCGAAGAATCAGGGCCGGAATACCATTCTCGCCTGGGAAGATTTACCCAGAGAGGCGCCTCACACCGCAGAAGAGCCCGTATAACACGCTGATAACCGGCATCCGCCCCTGTTGATCTGACCGATCTGTCGCGGTCATCGCCGGGCTGATTTCTCCTCTCCTCCCCTGCTGTTTTTACCGCCAGCAACCGCACGCTTTTACGCCGCTTGTAGAGTTAATCAATAACGATTATCATTTGCTTTCTTATCTACACTTTTCGCGAGTCGTCATGGCAACCGCTTCAGCTCAGGAACAGCGTTTCAGCGCTCAGTCGATGATCTTCCGGCAGAATGACCGTCCACTGGCGGAAAGTCTGTATGAACGGCTGCAACAGCAGCGCAGCTATCTGCTGGATTCAACGAAGCTCAGCCAGTCAGCCCCGCGTGATGCGCAGACCCTTGCCGTCTGGTCACACGCTGACGCCTTCGCCCCGCTTATCCGGCGCTACAGTGACTATCTCTATCGCGATCATCCCGATGCGGTGCGTGAAGCGAAACCCGTGCTCTCACTCTGGGCGCAGTGGTATTTCGGCCTGCTGATCCCGCCGCTGCTGATGGCCCTGCTGCAGGAGTCCCGCGCGCTCGACTGCTCGCCTGAACACATTCGTGTCGGTTTTCATGAGCATGGTCATCCGGCCACCTTCTGGATTGATGTGCAGGAGGATGAGGAGGCGCGCTATCTCAACCCGCTGCAGCGCATCGACCGCCTGATTCAGCAGCATCTCATCCCGGCCGTGAATGGCATTACGCAGCATGGTGACATCAATGCCCGCCTGATCTGGAACAACATGGGGTTCACCTTCCAGTGGTTCCTGGGTGAGCTGAAAAGCCAGATAGATGAGACGCTGGTTCTGCAGCTGGAACAGGCGCTGTTCTTTAACCAGCGGCTGCTGGATGGCAGCGACAATCCTCTCTATCGCACCATGATCCCGCGTGACGGTGAGCTGGTGCGGCGCAGCTGTTGCCAGCGCTATCGCATTCCCGATGTTCAGCAATGCGGCAACTGCACCCTGAGCAGCAGCTAAACAGACCCGATTCCCGCGAATTCTCCGTTTATCCCGTTTACAGGCACAAAGGCTTGTGGCAATTTTTACGCCTTCGATCAGCCTGGAGAGAAAGATGAGTCTGGAGTCTGTGCGCCAGTTCTTCGCCGAACACGCCCCTGAAATTGAAATTATTGAACTGGCAGAGAGCACCGCAACGGTCGGGATGGCCGCTCGCGCCCACGGCGTGACGCCAGGCGAAATAGCAAAAACCCTGTCGCTGAAAGTGAAAAACGAGGTGGTGCTGATCGTGACGCGAGGCGATGCCCGGCTGGACAATCGCAAGCTGAAAGCGGCGCTGGGCGCGAAAGCGCGCATGCTGAGCGTTGACGAGGTGATTAACTGGACCGGCCACCCGGTGGGCGGCGTCTGTCCTTTCGGTCTGGAAAACCCGCTGACCGTTTACTGTGATGTTTCACTGCGCAGTTTTGAAGAAGTCTTACCTGCCGCTGGCGCTATCCATAGCGCCGTCCGCATTTCGCCGCAGCAGATGGCTGAACTGACGAATGCCCGCTGGATTGATGTCTGCGAAGCGATCTGACCCTTTACTTCTGCTCAGCTAATCAGGCGTCTGAAAGCCTGCTCAAGGATCGATAACAGCAGCGTGTTATCGACGCGATGCAGGACATGCACCGAGGCGCCGCACTGCTCGGGCACACCGACAGAGAGCCGGAGCGGCTGCCGATAACGCCAGCTCTTGCCGCGCGTGGCACCGGGACGCAGCTCGATGTCGACCCGGTAATCGATCCCTGAGGCGACACGCTGATTCAGCAGCCAGGCGACCACCAGCGCATCGTGGATCCAGCATCCCGCCAGCTGACGGGTCTGCATCGAATAGTCGATCCACGGACGCAGCGTGTCGCGCACAAAGTCGGCCAGTGGATGATCGACGGCAGTCAGCCGGGTCAGATCCTGCTGGGTCAGCAGCGTCTGCGTGGTGACATCCATCGGCACCAGCGTTACCGCAGCACCACTGTGCAGCACCTGGTGCGCCGCTTCCGGGTCCAGGCCGAAGTTGGTGTCTTTGATATAGTCATCCAGCGCAAAGACGCCTCCCATGACCACAATCTCCGCCACCGATTCGGCCATCGCGGGATAGCGCTGCATCGCCAGCGCCACGTTCGTCAGCGGGCCAATCGCCACCAGCGTAATCTCGCCCGGATTGTCGCAAATCAGCCTGCCGATAGCATCAGCCGCGTCAAATCCGTCCGCGCTGACATCGGCTGGCTGACGGACATCCTGCCAGAGATCGGCCAGCGCCAGCTGATTAACCCGGTTATCGAGCGTCTCGCGCCACGGCGCCGGATCTTCCTGCAGCGCCTGTGTCGCCCCCTGCACCACCGGAATGGTGAGTCCCAGCCGGGCAATCAGATCTTTCGCCACGCGCGCGCCCACCTCACTCGGCGTATTACCCGCCACGGTGGTGATTAATTCCAGCGACAGGCCGGGTGAGGCTAAGGCCAGCGCAATTGCCAGGCCATCATCGGTGTTGGCACCTGCAATCCCATTACCGGGATCGCAATCAATAATGATTCTTTTCATCTTCTTATTCGTTAACTCTGAGATTGCGGCGTGCAGCCGCAGGATTCACCGATTTCAAGATAGTGTGGAAACTCCTTTAACTGGGCTTCGCTCTGCCCCTCTTTCAGCATGTGGATCGCCGCACGCGCCATCTCGCGCAGTGGCTGACGCACGGTCGTTAATGTCGGAACATGAAACGATGACTGATTGGTCCCGTTGAAGCAGACCAGCGCGACATCCTGTGGCACCCGGATCTGATGCTCCGAAAAGGCCCGCACTGCGCCAATCGCCTGACCTTCGTTGCTGGTGAACAGCGCGCGGGGCACGCAGCCACGGGCGATCATCGTCTGCACCGCTTCATATCCCCCCTGCGGGGTGTAGCTGGCGGGAAACATCAGCGATTCATCAATCGGCAGGCCGCGCTCCTGCATGGCATCGCGCCAGCCCTGAATACGATCCTGCGCATTAAGCATATCGACCGGACCGGTGATGATGCCGACCTGCTGATAGCCGTGGCTCAGCAGATGTGCCGTGACCTGCCAGGCCGCCTGGCGCTCATTGACGCGCAGCATGTTCACGCCCGGCTGAGGTTCCACCCGTTCCAGCATCACCAGGGGCGTGCCGCTCGCTTTAATCAGGTCAATGTAAGGATGGCGATCGACGCTGTTATAAAACAGGCCATCGACCTGCCGGTTGAGCAGCCCCTGAATAAGCTCCAGTTCGCGCCGGCGATCGTCACCGGCATCGCCCAGCAGCATGACATGACCGTGATTCATCGATTCCTGCAACAGCACGTGTGCCATGGAGGCGACAAACGGATTGCCGATGTTCGGCACGACCAGACCAAAGGTTTTGGTGTTGCCGGACGCCAGCGCCCGTGCAGCCGCATTGGGCCGGTAACCGGTCGCTTTAATCGCCTCCAGCACCCGCTGCCGGGTCGCCTCGGCGACCGGACGCGGCCCGTTGTTAATGACATAACTGACAACTGCCACTGAGGTGCCTGCCGCTTTCGCCACTTCACTGCGGGTCACTTTTCCCGTTAACGACTTAGGCACATCACTTTCCTCCCTAAAAAAACAGGCCGCTTTACACGGCCTGCTGCTTATTTCGTTTTGCCCTGTCAGATGGCGTCATCAGGCAGATTGAGATCCCGCCCTCGCGTCTCAGGCGCAACAAAGGTGGTAAAGAATCCAATCGCGGCCATCGCCGAGAAGTAGACCGCAATCGGCCACCAGTGTCCGGTATAAGAGAGCATAGCAGCCGCAATCAGCGGTGCCGTGCCGCCGGAGAGAATCGAACCCAGCTCCTTCGCCACCGCCATTTTGGTGTAGCGATGATGCACGCCGAACATCTCCACGCCCCAGGCGGCCTGCACACCAAAAATACCCAGCGACGCCAGCCCCATGCCCACCACAATCACCGGAATGACCAGCATCGGTTCACGCGTATCCAGCAGCGTAAAAGCGGGCCAGGCGTAGAGCATCAGCAGCAGACAGAAGACGCGATAAACGATCCGGCGACCAAAACGGTCAGAGAGCCAGCCCGCAAAAGGGATGATCAGGAAACCCAGCAGCGACGCAAGGAACACCGCCGTGGTCGGAACCGACTTATCCACCAGCAGAACCTTCGCGACATAGCCGACGATGAAGCCCTGCGACAGATAGGAGGGACCGTTTTCACCGATGCGCAGCCCCACCATCGTCCAGAAGGCGCGGGTGCGCTGGAAGAACGGCCGCGTATCCTTCACCGGCGGGGTCGCCAGCACTCCGGCGCGCGCCGCCTCCATCTCCGCTTTTCTGCGCTCAAAAACCGGGGTTTCCCGCAGATGACGCCGGATCCACAATGCCACCAGCGCTATCAGCGCACTGCTGAGAAAAGGAATACGCCAGCCCCACGCCAGCAGGCTCTGCTGATCCATCTGCACCACCAGCAGCCAGACCAGCGACGCCAGCAGTGTGCCGCTGTTAGAGCCCAGCGCGATAACGGAAGCGACCAGCCCGCGACGCTCTGCGGGCGCATACTCGCCCAGCATGACCGTACCACCAGAGAGCTCTGCACCCGCGCCGAACCCCTGCGTGAAGCGCAGCAGGACCAGACAGGCGGGTGCCCAGACGCCAATCGTGGCATAGCTGGGAATTAAGCCGATAAAGGTGGTGGAGGCCCCCATCAGAATGATGGTGGTGATCATGACCGCTTTTCGCCCTTTGCGGTCGCCGAGCCAGCCGAAAAAAAGTGCGCCGATAGGCCGGGCAACGAAGCCGACTGACCAGGTGGCAAAGCTGGAGAGCAGCGCCATGGCCGGTGTCGATTCGGGAAAGAAAACATCGCCGAAGATGATACCGGCAGCCAGACCATAGAGCGCGAAATCCGCGTACTCCATCGCCGTTCCGAGCCAGCATGAGAATGTGGCGCGCCAGAAATCTTTGCGGCCTGAGGGGGTATTAAACCGCGCATCGGCGGCTGAAGAGGATGACAGTGATGCCTGCTGCTTAACGGAATTGTGTGCCGTCATAACCCTATCCCTGAATGCGTATGCAGATCGATAAACGCCCGTCCATGGGTCGATTCCCTGATAAAAGCGGAATTCCCCGGTGGCGACGTTCAGTTGACTAACCATGATGAAAGGTTAAAGGATTCCCTGGTGTTGGAATCATCTGCCTCGCCCGTTTTCGCCGATCTTTTTTAACCGGTCACTTAAACTGAGCGAAT
The DNA here is from genome assembly GCF_026541045.1 of Pantoea sp. GM_Pan_3. Classification (NCBI taxonomy): domain Bacteria; kingdom Pseudomonadati; phylum Pseudomonadota; class Gammaproteobacteria; order Enterobacterales; family Erwiniaceae; genus Pantoea; species Pantoea sp. GM_Pan_3. Next base: position 245,339 of record NZ_JALNVA010000002.1, read on the forward strand.
GTAACTTAACAATCGATGGAGCCGACTGTGCATCGAGCACCGTGAGCAATCACTGGGGACCTAGTGTATCTACGCGCGTAGATAAATCAAGCGATCCCGACGCAAAATGTTAGTCAGACTTCACTATCACAGTGCGTCATCATGGTTTTTTATCGCAAATTCAGCCAGTTAACAGCGCCTCACTTTGCACAAAAAAAAGTCATCACTCGCGTTAAGTCAGCACTTTCTCTAATCATTAAGCATGATAAACAGGCGGGGCTGCTTTCATCGGACTCTGTTGTCGCACAGCTCTGTGACCGCAGGATGACACTCAGGCTCGGGCTGAAAAATCGCTGCGCGCGCAAATAATGCGTTACCCTGAAAAAAAGGCCAGGCAGAGAATGTATGACCATTATTCTGATGCGACACGGTAAACCCGATCATCAGGCCGCAGGCCGTCTGAGCGTGCAGGCGCTGGCAGACTGGTGCGAAGCCTACGATCGGTCACAGGTCAGTGACGGACCGCCGCCGCGCACTGTCCACATTGCCCGTCAGGCGGCGGTTGTTGTCTGTAGTCCCCTGCCCCGCGCGCAGTCCTCCCTGAGTCAGCTTGGTCTGCAGCCGCATGAGGTGAATGCTCTGTTCAGTGAAGTTGCCGTGCCGATGCTGCGAATGGGCGCGATGCAGCTGCCGATCCTCTGCTGGCTGGCGCTGCTGCGGTTGCTCTGGTTCTGCGGATATGCGGGTGATGCGGAGTCACTGCCTCATGCGCGCCAGCGCGCCGCGGCGGCCGCAGAAAAGTTAATCGGGTACTCCGCTCAGGGCACCGTGCTGCTGCTGGGCCACGGCATCATGAATAAGATGATTGCCCGGGAATTACGTAAACGGGGCTGGCAGGCGGAGAAGCATGCCAGCAGCCGCCACTGGAGTTCCGCGATCTATCATCGCCCGTTTATCTGATCGAGCGAAAAATAGCCCAGCACTTCACACCCCGTTCCCACGCGCGGCGTGGCAATCACTTTACGCTGCGCCAGATCGATCACGCTCAGCGTGCCATCATCCTGATTGGCAATCAGCAGCTGCTTTTTGTCGGGGGTAAAACAGCCATCCATCGGCATGTTACCCACCGCGATGTCACCCAGCGGGTTCAGTAAATCGTCAAACAGCGTGACCAGGGGTTCCTGATCCCCTATGGCCACCAGCTGTTCGCCATCGTCGCTGAAGCGCACCACCTGGCAGGGCTGCTGATGGCCCGGCAGCGTCAGGCGCTGACGGATGCGGTGGCTTTGCCGATCGATCACATAGAGCAGCGGCGCGTCAGCCGCGCTGGCGACCAGGTAAGGGTGTTTCGGTGAGGCCGCGATACCGGCAATCGGGCCAGGCAGCAGAATGGTGTCGATGACCCGCCCTTCCGCCTCACACAGATCCACCACCGTGATGGTGGCATCCTCTTCGTTATCGGTGAAGAGCTTGCGGCCGCTGGGAGAGAGCGTCAGGCGATGCGCATTGTGCGAAGGAATCGGAATAACTTTTTCGACCTTGTCACTCTGTGGATCGATCACCGCCACGGCGGCGCTCTCCTCACAGCAGAGGTAGACTTTACCGTCGCGCCCCAGCTGACCGCTGTGGGGTGCCCGCAGCGGCGAGAGATCGATAAAGCCGCTGATCGTCCGACGCGCTAAATCAATGACCGCCACTTTATGACCCGGATGGGGATTGTCGCCATGCACGCCGTCGCCATAGACCGGCACATAGGCTTTACCCCAGGGGGCCAGCATCAGGAGTTCATGCGGGCGCGGTGGAAAGGCGTTCAGTTCCCGCTCAACCGCGAACGTCTCCGGATTAAGAAACAGGACGCGATTGCCCCGCTTATCGACCGCCAGCAAACCCCATGATTCACTCTGCATGTGCGCTCCTTTCTCAGTAAGTTCTTCTTAAGCGTAGACAATGCGCTTCAGGCTGTCTGATTCGGCGGATTGATGAGCCGGGCTTACGTCACACATTAAGCGCAATCACGCCCGCCCCCGCATTCCCGTAAGCACCACGGTCCCGCGATTCAGATATTCCTTAATAACGGCGCGTGCCGGGATGAAATAAATGATTAATTACGGCCATAGTTTTATTTTTATTTCATGCCCGGCCTGATTCCGTTTTATCCTAAAGTCAAAAAAAGGCATAGCTAATCAGTAAATAATGTTTTATTAAAAAGGTGCAGTGCAATTCCAGATAGCCGTGAGGAAACTACCGCGCGCTCAGGCACTGCGTCGCCACCAGGGAAAACCTTTCAATAATTCCCGCACGCATCGGGGTTGCAGCCAGTCTGTAATGCCGCCTGTTTCCGCCACATGCGAACAGGCAGAGTCTGCACTATGACGGGAAAATAAAAATAACAGGTATATCATGACTGCACATCGCCAACGTCCAGCGCATAAAATCTGGCGCAACTGGAAAAGAATATCGTTCAGCAGCCAGATGTTATGGAATAAAAAACAGCAAAGACTCTGTCGGGCGCCGGAATATGATCCGGGTCAGGAAGATAATGTCGTTTTAATCGCTCAGCAGAAAGATCTGCCGGAGATTCCAAAGATTGTCTGGATGGTCTGGCATAATGAACAGCTGCCTGCCTCGATGGCGCTCAATATCAGCAAAATACGGCGGGATAATCCCGATCACCAGGTTTATCTGGTGACACAGCGCACCCTGTCGCAATGGCTGCCCGACCTCCGGTTTATCTCAGCCGATCTGACGCTGGCGCATAAAAGTGAGATCATCCGGCTGGAACTGCTTCACCGTTACGGCGGCATCGGCATTGATTGCAGCACTCTGCTGTTTGAGGATCTCGCCTGGGTGCATCGCGTTCACGAGGCGCGGTCTCTGGATCTGATCGGCTACTACCGTGAGCAGTCAACGCTGAACCTGCTTGCGCCGGTCATTGAAAGCTGGTTTCTGGCCGCCCCGGCGCAGAACCCTTTTATCCGTGAATGGCTGAAACAACTGGCCCCGGTTAAAAATGTCGGCATCCGCAACTATTTCCATGAGCTGCAGAAGCGCGATGACTTTCCGCTGCTTGTGCAGAATATGGATAACCCGTCCCGTCAGCTGCTCTCACTGGCGCAGCAGGTGGCGATGCGTGAATACCGGCGGGCCAATCTCTATCTGCGTAAAGGTGAAGCCAGCGCCTGGTATTATCAGCGCCTGCACGCCGACAGCAGCAGCGCCTTTGCGCAGTCAGTGCTGTTTCAGCAGCGTCCCCAGACGCCGCCACCGATTATTAAGTTAACCGGCAATGAGCGGCTGCATCTCGACTTCAATCTGCGTATCGGCCTCTATAACCGCAGCAGCCTGATTGGGGAGATGATGCATACCCGTTCGCCGGGACTGGCACTGCCCTCAGTGGTTAAAGCGGGCGCGTAACCAGTGTGTAAAGGTGGTGACCGCGCGCGGCACCTGTGCCGCCCAGGGTCGCACGATCCACAGGCGGGCGGCAAAAGCGCCGACCGGCTGCCACTCCGGTAACACCCGCTGTAACGATCCCGCTGACAGCGCCTCACGGGCGCTGAAGTCGGGCAGCATGGCAATGCCCAGACCCTGCAGGGCCGCATCGCGGATCGACTCACTGTTGTTAGTGGCAAAGCTGCCCTGAATCTGCACCTGAACCGTTTCGCTCTCCCCCGGCGCGACAAACCGCCAGCGCGGTGACTCGACGCCGCGCGGGTAGTAAAGGCAGTTGTGCTGCGCCAGTGCCTGTGGCCTCTCCGGCACGCCCTGCGCCCTGAGATAGGCTGGCGAGGCCACCAGCACGGTCTGCGTGTCGCACAGTGGCAGTGCCACGTGCGTTTCCGGCAGCGTGTCACTGTGGCGAATCGCCAGATCAAACCCCTCGCTGCTCAGCGAGACAAGGCGATCCGTCACATCCAGCTGCAGTCGTACCTGCGGATAGTCGCGCAGAAACTCGCCGATAACCGGCACCAGTTGCTGGCGGGCAAACGCCACGGGTGCGGTGATGCGCACCAGACCCCGCACCGGCCCGGCGGTATCCCGCACGCTGAAAAAACTCTGTTCGATGCGGGCAAAAGGCTCGCGCAGCTCCTCCACCAGCTTCTCACCGGCGGAGGTAAGCCGCACGCTGCGCGTGGTGCGCTGCACCAGCATCAGACCCGCTCTCTCCTCCAGCTCTTTGATCTTCTGGCTCATTGCCGCTTTGCTGACATCCAGCCGCGCTGCCGCGCGGGTGAAACTGCCCTGCTCTGCCAGTACCGTCAGCCAGTGCAGATGCTCCCACAGGGTGTCCGTCTTCATCTCTTTCATCAGCATTGTTCACAATAATGAATAATCATTTCAGGCTACGCGCTTTTTCCCGCCGGATAAAGCCGTCACCATAGGCGTCTTATTTCTCAGGAGAAACCGCTATGCCACTGCTGCAATTTGATGTTATTGAGGGTCGTTCAGAATCAGAGCTGCGTACATTACTGGATGCCGCGCACCGGGCCGTGCTGACCGCCTTTAACGTGCCGGAACGGGATCGCTATCAGATTGTTCATGAAAACAAACGCTATCAGATGGTGTTTCAGGACACCGGGCTGGGATTCAGCCGCAGCGATAATCTGGTGATGGTGCGGGTCTTTACCAGTCCGCGCAGCAGCGAACAGAAACAGCGGTTTATGGCGGAGCTGGCGCGCGAACTGCGTGAGCATTGTGGCGTGCAGGGCAACGATCTGATGATCAGCTTTATCACCAATGACAAAGGCGACTGGAGTTTTGCCGACGGCGAAGCGCAGTATCTGACCGGCAAACTCTGAAAAGCGGCCCGGACGCCTGCTCTGCTGACGGTGCGCGCCAGCCACCGTCACGTCTGCTGAACGCCCGGCAGGCACGACACAAAATCCCTCTGCGCTTCCTCGCACAAATCCGCCGGATATGTTGCAGCCTGATGACAGCCAATATAGATTGTCGAAAAACCATCCCCCGACGATGGCCGGTTGCGTGACGCCCCGCGCCCCCCTGCAGAGAGAGGATTTCCCGTTGTCCGAATTTGTGTCAGTCGTGCTGTTTCTGGCTGCTATTGCTATCTATTCCTGTAAAGCCGGGCGTAACAGATTCTGGTTTGTGCTTGTTCTTGTTCTGCTGGTGATATTTGTGGTGCTGAACGCCACCCTCTACGCCAGCAACTATTTCACCGGCGACGGCATTAACGATGCGGTGATCTATACCCTGACTAACAGCCTGACCGGGGCGGGCGTCAGTAAATATGTGGTGCCGGCCATCGGGCTGATCATCGTGCTGTTTCTGCTGTTCTGCCTGCTCTCCTGGGTGCTGCGGCGGCGTAAACGTCCCCATCATCTGGGCTGGTCGTTGCTGGCGGCCGCCTGCGCGATCGGCTCGGTGCAGACTACCCCCGCCTTTCGTCAGGTCGCGACGCTGATCGTGTCGCATACCCAGCTGGCCGATTCTGACTTCGACACCTTCTATAAAGTGCCGCGTAACCGCATTGAACAGCCGCGCCTCAACGTGGTTTATATCTATGGCGAGAGTTTAGAGCGCACCTATTTTGATCCGATTGCCTTCCCCGGCCTGGCACCTGAGCTGAGCCGTCAGAAAGAGCAGAGTATCGATTTCAGCCAGACCGAACAGCTGCCGGGCACCGATTACACGATCGCGGGCATGGTCGCCTCACAGTGCGGCATTCCGCTGTTTGCCCCGTTTGACGGCAATGCGTCGGCGTCACTCTCCAGCTTCTATCCGCAAAATGTCTGTCTGGGCGACATCCTGAAAAACTCCGGCTATGAGAACTGGTTTATTCAGGGTGCCGATCTGCGTTTTGCCGGTAAGGATGTCTTCCTGAAATCGCACGGCTTCGATCCTGCCAACCTCTATGGTTCGCAGGAGCTGAAAAGCCGCGTCGCCGATCCCAGCTACCGCAATAACTGGGGCTATTATGACGACACGGTGCTCGACGAAGTCTTCGAGAAGTATCAGGCGCTCTCCCGGGCCGGTAAACCTTTTGCGCTGTTTACGCTGACCGTCGACACTCACCATCCTGACGGATTTATCTCGCGCAGCTGTCAGCGCCGAAGCTACAGCATTGAGGGAAAACCTAACCAGTCCTTCAGCGCGGTCGCCTGTTCACAGGAGCACGTCGCGCGGCTGATCGATCGCATCAAAGCGTCACCGTGGTTTAAAAATACCGTAATCGTGGTGAGTTCCGATCATCTGGCGATGAACAACACCGCGCATCCCTGGCTGATCAAACAGCCGCGTCGCAATCTCTTTATGGTGATCCGCGGGGATAAACCGCAGGCGGAGCTGCTGGAGGCAAAGCGCAGCACGCTGGATAATGGCGCTACGCTGCTGGATATTCTCGGCGGCGATAATGCGATAGGCCTGGGCCGCAGCAGCCTCTCTTCGCTGTCGCTCTCAACGCAGTTTGACGATATGAAGAGCAAGGTCATGAGCTGGAAGCCCGATATTATCCAGCTCTGGAACTTCCCGAATAAGATGGAGAACTTTACCGTCGATCAGACGAAGAATACCTTCAGCTTCTCCGGGACCACTTTTAAGCTGCCGATTCTGTTCCGCATCAGCGACAAACACGTTGAGCCGATGCCGGAAGGGGAATATTCGGCACCGCTGCGCTATCAGCTGGCCGATTTCGCGGCAGCCGATAAATTCGTCTGGGTTGATCGCTGTTTTAAAATGGCGCGACTCTGGCAGCCGTCGCTGGCCCTCTCCGGCGATCTCTGTGTGGCGATGGGGCAAACCGGCGGCACACCGTCCGTTACCCACATCGACAAACCGCAATGGAAAGGCCGGGTGCAGTTCCCGGACGGGCCGATCAGCGATGCACGTTATCAGCAGAATCTGGCGCAGATCCGTATCGAAGATAACAATATCCGCTACAGCGCTGACAGCTTCCGGCTTGATATCCCCGGCGCGCCGCTGAGTGTGAAAAGCTTCAGCGGCATCTCACGCCCGGAGAGCTGGGGACGCTGGTCGAATGCCAATCTCGCGCCTGAGGTGCATATCGACTACGTCGATGCCCTGCCCGCGAAGTTCGATCTGGTGATCACGGCGCGGGCTTACGGCGCGAATGTGCACCGGCCGATTCCGGTTCGCGTGGGCAATCAACAGCAGCTGCTGTCGCTGGGCGAAGCGATCTCGACCCATACCCTGCATTTTGATAACCCGGACGCCAGCCACCAGCTGGTGATCGCCCCGCCTGAACCTCAGCTGAGCAACACCGGCAATATCACGGGGCAGGACCCGCGCAAACTGGGCATTGGCATGGTCGAACTTAAAATCGTGCCCCAGCCTTAATCCCCTCTTTTCTCTTCAGGCCTCTGCCTGTTTTGCAGAGGCCTCTTACTTTGTCGCCACCGGTTCAGGGCCTGCCGCGCAGCGCTTCCAGCTTCTCACGCTGCTGACCATCGGCGGTAAAATTCTCCTCCGCCAGCCAGCGCTGCAGCCCGCTTTTCACCTGCGGCCACTCGCGATCGATTATCGAAAACCAGCTGGTGTCGCGCGAGCGACCTTTGTAAACAATGGCCTGGCGGAAATCACCTTCATACTGAAAACCGAGGCGTGCCGCGGCTCTGCGAGAAGGCGCATTGCAGCTGTCGCATTTCCACTCATACCGGCGGTAACCCAGGGTTTCAAAGGCGTACTGCATCAGCAGGAAATGCGCCTCTGTTGCCATACGCGTCTGCTTCAGTCGGGGCGAAAAAGCGACATGACCGACTTCCATCACCCCATGTTCAGGCTGGATACGCATTAACGACAGGCTGCCCACCGCCTCTCCGGTGGCGAGGTCGATCACGGCGAAATGCAGCGGGTCGCGGCTGGCCTCCAGCTGCCGGAGATAATCCTGCCACGCCTGGGGATCATCGAACGGCCCCATAAACATATAGGTCCAGTCGCGCCCATCTTCCGCCAGCGCCCAGGCGTCAGACAGGGCCTCTCCATGCCGCGCGGCGCTGAAGGGCTCCAGCCGACACGACTGACCGGTGAAAACCTGATGTTGTGGCAGAGGACGCGGCTGCCAGTCTGGCAAAGGCTGGCCGACCGGCTGACCATAGTGATTAAGGTGTTGTGACATATCGCCTCCCGGCTGCAGATAGTGTCAGCAGAGTGCCACGTTCCCGGTCGCTTAAAAAGCCTGCCCCTCAGGCAACATCCCGAATCCTTTACCCGCAAACAGGCTGACGCGCCGGGCTGCTCTTCAGCAGGCTGGCGCAGCAATCGAGTGGCGGATCATCAGATGGGCATCGAAGCGCGGCACAGGGCCGGGGGCCTCGCCGCGGATGGCGGCGATCAGACGTCGTGCGGCTTCACGGCCCATTTCATAGACCGGTTGCGCAATGACCGTCAGCGGTGGCGTCACAATCTCACTCCACGGGAAATTGTCATACATCACAAAAGAGAGATCGGCCGGGATACGCAGCCCGCGCTGCGTCACTTCACGCAGCAGCCACATGGCGACCACGCTGTCAGACGCCACCAGCGCGGTGGGCGGCTGCGGACGCTGCCACAGCGCTGCGACGATACGGCTAATCGATGCCTCGTCCAGCGCGTTCACCTGCACCAGCGACGGATCAAACGGCACGCCTGCGTCAGCAAAGGCCTGCATCATGCCGCCCACGCGCTGGGCAACCGGCGTCAGGCCAAAATCGTCCGGCGTGCTGTAGTCAGTGGTCAGCGCCATGCTGGTGATATAGGCGATATGGCGATGCCCCGCGGCCAGCAACCGGGCCGTGACATCTGCGGCCACGTCGGTAAATTCACAGCAGACCGCGTCTACATCAAGACCGGTTACCGCGCGATCGAACAGCGTCAGCGCTCTGCCCTCTTCCTGCACCTGTATCAGATGCGCGTTCTGCTCCAGGGCTGAACAGCAGGGCGCAACGATAATGCCATCGACCCGCTTTTCCAGCATCACCCGCACCGCATCCTGCTCCGCCTGCAGCTTTTCATCACTGTTGCTCAGCAGCAGATGGTAACCCGCCGTGCGCGCCACGTCCGCCATGCCACGCAGGGCCAGACCAAAGTGAGGATTCTCAATATCGCCGACAATCACCCCGATAGTATTGGAGCGGCCGGTGTTCATACTGCGCGCCAGCGCATTGAGCCGGTAGCCCAGCGCGGAGGCGGCGCTGTTGACCCGCTCCTGCACCTCATCGCTGACCGCGCCATAGCCACCCAGCGCGCGCGCTGCCTGGGCTTTGGAAACATTTGCTGCGCGCGCCACATCTGCCACGGTCGGCGCTTTGGATCGTCTGTTCTGGCTGGTCATAATTATTTCGAATCACAGGTTGATGACAGGAATATTGACGCCGAAAAAAGGCTGTGCTTAAACTCATTGTAACTCCTTGAGACCGGTCTCACAATGTTTCTGTCTTAAGGTGCCACCTGCGTTGAGACCGGTCTCAATCAGAATTACTGGCTCAACAGTCTCTGATGTTTAAACCTGCAAAAACGGATGAGCTATGAAATCGCAAATCACACTGGGCAAACTGCTCGGCACCGCACTCGCACTCTGTTCACTGTCGTTCTCTGTGCTGGCCGCCAGCGACAACAATCCTTATGGGCTGATCGAACCGGGTCAGCTTCGCATCGCCAGCGTCGGCGACTCAAAGCCTTACACCTTCACCGACGCCAGCGGTCAGTTCACCGGCTTCGACGTCGAATTTTTCAGAAATGTCGCCCACCGCATGGGCATCGATAAGGTCGATTTTATTGGTCAGGACTTCTCGGCCATCATGCCCGCGGTCGCCAACGGTCAGTACGATGCGGCGGTGGCGGCGATTGGCATCACCCCGGCGCGGGAAAAAACGGTCGATTTCTCCACCGGCTATCTGGCCGGATTCCTCACCGTTCTGACCCGCCATGACAGCGGCGTGAAAGATGTCGCCACGCTGGCCAAGCACCGGCTCGGCGTGGTTCAGGGCACGCTCCAGGAGAACTATGCCGTGGAGCACTTCCCGCAGACCGATCTGGTGCGCTTCCCGGATAACAACAGCGCGGTCTCTGCCCTCAACAACGGCACGCTCGATGCCGTCTTCCTCGACTACGAGGCGGCCAAAAGCTACGCCGAACGCTTTAAGCTGGTCTCTGCCGCCGATATCCCCTCTTTTGATGCACCGGCGGGCATTGCCATTGCCAAAGGTAAACCCGCCTTCAAGGCTGCGCTGGATAACGCCATCAAGGCTGCGATGCAGGATGGCACCTGGCAACGGCTTTATCAGAAGTGGTTCCCCGGATCGCCGATGCCAAAACAGTATCTGCCTGGCGGTCAGTAAAGAGGTGGACGTTTACGTCCTGAGTTAACCGGGGGATGCCCCGCTCTGCAAGGAGACGGCGATGGAGCTGCTCACGATTCTTTCCCGCACCTTCTTTGATTTTTCATCAATGAGGGAAGTACTGCCGCAGATGCTGACCACCGGGCTGGTCAACACGGTGATTATCTCACTGGCGGCGACGCTGCTCGGCACGCTGTTTGGCCTGCTGCTGGCGCTGATGGGCATCTCGCCCTCGCGCTGGCTGCGGGTGCCTGCCCGGCTCTATACCGATCTGTTTCGCGGTCTGCCTTCCATTCTGACCATTCTGCTGATTGGTCAGGGTCTGGCGCGCTTCAGCTATCAGCTGTTCGGCCCGACACCCTATCCGCTGGGGATCTTCGCCCTCAGCCTGATCGCCAGCGCCTACATGGGCGAGATTTTTCGCGCCGGTATCCAGAGCGTGGAACGCGGCCAGCTGGAAGCGTGCCGTGCGCTGGGGATGAGCTATGGCCGGGCCATGCGACGGGTCATCATCCCACAGGGGATCCGTCGCGTGCTGCCCGCCATCGTTAACCAGTTCATCGCCATCATCAAGGATTCGTCGCTGGTCTATCTGCTCGGCCTGATGACGCAGCAGCGTGAGCTGTTTCGCGTGGGTCAGGATGCGGCGGTGCTGACCGGCAACCTGTCGCCCCTGATGCTGGCAGGACTCTTCTATCTGATGATCACGGTGCCGCTGACGCACATGGTCAACTATGTCGATGTGCGCTACCGCACCGGACGCCGTCGTCTGACGGCCCCGCAAAGCGGTCTGAAAGAGGTGGATGAGGTCAGACCGTCCGGCGGCGCCGTTCTGGTCACTCACCCCCGGATGGGAGGCAACCATGAATAATCTGAATGGCGCGAGCTGGCGCGGCGCCAGCCTGGAGCTGCGCAATCTGACCCTCGCCTATGGCCCGATTGAAGTGCTGCGTAAGGTCTCCCTGCAGGTGGCCCCCGGCACCACCACCTGCATCATCGGGCCATCGGGATCGGGTAAATCGACCCTGCTGCGCGGTATCAACCGGCTGCACGAACCACAGTCGGGGGATGTTTTGCTGGCCGATCGCTCCGTGCTGCGCGACAAGCCTGATGCGCTGCGGCTGCGGATTGGCATGGTGTTCCAGCACTTCAATCTCTTCCCCGATCACACTGCGCTGGAGAACGTCGCCCTCGCCCCCTGGTGTGTCAAAGGCCTTCCTAAGGCGCAGGCGATGGCGATTGCGCGTCAGCGGCTGGAAGAGGTCGGTCTGGGTCAGCGCGCCGACCACCGGCCGCGCGATCTCTCCGGCGGGCAGCAGCAGCGGGTCGCGATAGCCCGGGCGCTGGCGATGGACCCGGAGGTGATGCTGTTCGACGAGGCCACCTCCGCGCTTGACCCCGAACTGGTGAAAGGGGTCCTGACGCTGATGGCGGATCTCTGTCGTCGCGGCATGACGATGGTGGTGGTGACACATGAAATGGGCTTTGCGCGCAAAGTGGCGGATCAGGTGGTGTTTATGGACGAAGGCGAGATTGTGGAAGCCGGGCCGCCAGACGCCATTTTTGACGCGCCGCAGTCGCCGCGCCTGCAACGTTTTCTCTCTGAAGTGCTGTAACTGAGCAAGGAACCTGACAATGGCGGTAAAAACTGAAATGAAGGTGGTGGTACTGGGCGGCGGCGTGCTGGGCGTTTCGACGGCGCTGGAGCTGACAAAACGCGGGGCGGCGGTGACGCTGGTGACCGAGGCGGAGGTCTGTTCCGGCGCGTCGGGACGTTCACTCTCCTGGCTCAATTCGGCGGGTGAGCGCTCCCGGCCCTATCATGCGCTGCGCATGGCGGGCATCGATCGCTATCGCACGCTGTTTGCGCAGCACCCTGACCTCGACTGGCTGCGTTTTGATGGCGGACTTTGCTGGTTCAGCAACGATGCGGCCGGGACGCAGGCGCGACACGCCTATGAGAAGGCGCACGGCTACGACTCTCAGCTCATGAGTGCCGATAACGTGGCGCTGGCGGATGCGACGGTCGATCCCGATGCGCTGCCGTCGCAGGCGATCTTTAATCCGGGTGAAGGCTGGGTCAGCCTGCCGCACCTGGTGGATTATCTGCTGAACCAGTTCCGGTCACGCGGCGGCGAAGTGATCGAACACGCCGGTAAAGCCGCCGTGATCACCGACCAGGGCCGGGCCTGCGGCATCCGCAGTGACAAGGGGGAGATGCGGGCGGATGCGGTAGTGGTCGCCTGCGGCCCCTGGACCCCGGACGTGATCGCCCCGCTGGGCGTGACGATCCCCAATGGTTCGCCGGTCTCGATGCTGGTGATCACGGAACCGGCCGGGCATCAGCTGAAAGCGGTGCTCAACACCCCGCGCGCCGCCATCAGACCGAATCCCGGCAACCGCTACGCGTTGGATCATGACTGGTATGAGGCGGATATCCAGCCGCTGGCCGACGGCGATTACCATATTGATGAACATGTCGTGGCCACGCTGGCCGCGGAGGCGAGCCGGCTGTTACGCGGCGACGAGCCGCTCAGCGTGCAGAGCTGGAAGATTGGCCTGAAGCCGATTCCGGGCGATGGCGATCCGGTGCTGGGTGAACTGCAGAAGGTGCCGGGCTGTTATGTGGCCTTCACCCATTCGGGTGCCACGCTGGCGCTGATTGTCGGCGAGCTGCTGGCGGAGGAGATCGTGACCGGTGAGAAGCATCCGATGCTGGCCAGTTTTGGGGCTGAGCGCTTCGGCTGAAAAAAAGCCGGTCATCACGACCGGCTGATTATTTTAGCCACGGAAGAAGATATCACCCGATTTCCCCATGACGATTTTGCCGGTGTCATTGGTAATCAGGATGTAGTTGGCGTTGATGTAGGCCCAGTGGGTGTTCTCCTGCGGGGCCGGCAGATTGCGTTTCTGCCACTCAACGATAGTGTAGGTTTTATCCGTGTACTTCTCTGGCACCGTGTCACCGATGTTGTACTGTTTGTAGTCGATGATGATGGTGCTGAGATCGTAATTCGGACGCGCACTGTTGGCCGTTGACGGCGTGGTAGGCGTCGTCGGCGTAATGCCATCGTTAGACGGTGAGCTGGTCGGTGCCTGGCTCTGCGCGGCACCGTTGTCCGGCTGGGCGCTGCCTGCACCAGACTGCGGCTGGGCATCCGGGTTAGCGGGCTGGATCTGCGGCGGAGGCGGAACGCTGTCGGTTGCTTCGCCAGCCGCCTGAACAGCAGGGATCAGGCTCAGTGAGCCAACCAGTAATCCCATTGATAAAAGTACACGTTGAGTCCTGCGCATAATGATTTCCACGTTGAATTTTGACAGTCAGGCTAAATTTATCGCACTTCAGTTCCGGCGCGATGACGCTATGTGCCAGGCAACACAGCGCAATTCACTTTATGGCGCCCTGGTCAGCGGTAACGGATCGCTGTGCGACCACTTTATCCTGAGTTGCCAGATCGACCAACAGCGCAATGCCTAAATAGTTACTCCAGTTAAAACCGTTCTGCAGCACCACAATCGCGTTACCGTGACCTTTATCGTAGCCGATAAAACTCGCGTAGCCGCCGATGTAGCCCACCTGATAGGTGATCGGCTGCCCTTCTGTTGTCTCGGTGACCCAGGCGATATTCTGCGTCTGTGCGCCCTGCCGGTACCAGGCACGGTTCACCGCCGCAAACGCCCTGTCCCGTTCTGCATCACCGGTGGCCGTTAGGTGCGCGCGCAGATAGCGACTCAGATCGCGCGCGCTGCTGTAAAGGCTGGCCGCCGCCACCATGTTGCCGTGAAAATGCCAGTCAGGCGTCAGCGCGCCACGGCGGATAAATTTCGGCTGATCGCCGGCGTGGCCCAGCGCGCGCCACGGATAGCCCGCCAGCGTTTCCGGCTCAAAACTGCTCTGATCCATCTTTAACGGGGCGAAGATAAGCCGGGACGCCAGCGTCTGGATATCCTGATGAAAGCGCTCGCGCAGAATGAAGCCCAGCAGCGCATAGCCGAGGTTGGAGTAGCAAGGCCTGCGAACCGCCGGAGCAGAGAAATCCGCCAGGTAACTCAGCACGCTATCGCTGTCCAGATTGCCGTAGAAGTTCTCGCCCGTGCCGAGATAGCGGATGAACTGGTGCAGCATCGGCAGATCCATATCCTGCCGCGGCAGACCGGAGGTATGCGTCACCAGCTGCAGCAGCGTGATGCGGCGTGCGTCACGACTCAGCGGCACGCCCGCGGGCAGCAGATCGGCCAGCGTGTCGCTCCAGTGCAGTTTGCCCTGATCCACCAGCTGGATAATCACCTCGGCCGTCACGCCCTTACTCAGCGATCCCAGCGCAAACAGGGTGTCCGGGGTCACCGGATAGCGATGCACCCGATCGGTGACGCCAAATGAATAGTAGTGCGTTGGCTCATCATGATGGATGACGGCAATGCTGATGCCAGGAACCTGCTTCTGCTGCATGTAGTGCTGCACGATGTCATCGACATTTTCGTTGAAGGTGGCATGCGTCAGGTAGACACGATCGCTGACCGGGGCGGAGGTTTGCGACAGGGTGCCACAGCCGGTCAGCAGAACGATCGCCGCAGCGATCCCGCAGGGTCTGCCGATCCGCTGAGCGACCTGAGCCAGCCGTCGGAGGCAGAACGCAGCGATCCGGCTGCCAGAAAATTCCTTTTTCATAAAGTAATCATTCAGTTAAGTAGAGTTATCGCGCAGCAGGCTGGCCGTAGCGCAAAAAGGTACCATAAAGTGCGGCGGGCTATCGCCTGCATAATGGGGTAAAAGGGGGGTTAAACGCAGGTTAACCCTGCTGATGCCGGACAGCGTTAGCTGTGTTGCTGCCCGCAAGGGTGTACACTGCTGCGGTTTTAAGGCTCAACGCCGCGCTGAAATTTAGATATGCCCGGGAGGCAACCGCATGAAAGAAGGCCCACTGACCGAAAAAGAGCTGCAATGGCTGGAAGATATGCTGGAAAAGTATGGCAGCGAAGCGTCGATTCTCGATGTCTCCGAACTCGATGGACTGCTGACGGCGATCCTCTCCGGTCCCGTAACCGTGGAACCCAGCCAGTGGCTGGTGGCCCTGTGGGGTGGCGAGAAACAGATTCCGAAATGGAGCAACGAGCGCGAAATGACGCGCTTTATGTCGCTTTGCTTCCAGCATATGAATGACGTGGCAGACCGCTTAGCGGAATTCCCGGAGCAGTTTGAACCGCTGTTTGGCATCCGTGAGATGGAAGGACTGGAGTTTACCGTGGTGGAAGAGTGGTGCTTCGGCTATATGCGTGGCGTCGCACTGACCGACTGGTCGGCGCTGCCCGCGGATCTGCAGCCTGCGCTGGACGCTATCGCCCTGCATGGCACCGAGGAGAACCTCGAAAAGCTCGACGCCATGACACCGGAAGAGATGGAAGCCAGCATCGAAGCTATCCGCCCCGCTGCGCTGGCGCTGCACGATCACTGGATCTCGCAGCCCGAGGCGGTGCCGGTACCGCAACAGCCGGTGACCGTCGATAAGCAGCCCGGCCGCAACGATCCCTGCCCGTGCGGCAGCGGCAAAAAATATAAGCAGTGCTGTCTGCATTGATCGCTGAAAGGGCTGAATACACAGCCCTTAATTAATAGCTGTAAGTCGCCTTAATATAACTTCTTATATAAATCAATTTCGCCTCGTGTATTTAGCGAATGTGCAAAATTTTTCCTTTACTTTTCGCAGCAGAAACATGATCTTAATATACCATCAGAAAGGAATACAGATTTTATTTAAGCCAGTAACATATTAGGGACGTAGCATGGCAATATTGAGGAAGTTAAAGGACATTAGTAGGAAAAATAGGTTAGATCTGATTTTTCTTTTGACGTTTATGTCAGTCATCGGCTTTTCAGGACACCGTCAGGCAATAAGAGAAATCGTGGGTTCAATTGGCATAGTAGTCGTGATCTCATCTGTTATCTTTCTACCTCAGCGAGCGCTTGATATTTGTAATTTTTTTATATTTCAATACCAAGACCGCAAATTAAAAAAAATTGCAGGAATATTTACTCTTTCATCCTGGATTTCCTTCTTATTAGGCTACATGATACTTCCATTTGGCTTCTTGATTACAGGTCGTCTTTTCCTTTTGGCTTTCATTCTATTAACTATCATTGCTAGCATCCTGACATTTTATGATTTAGAGCAAAGTGGCAACATTCATATCCGAAAAGGTCGATTAGTACTTTGGTTTTTGTTACCTATATTTTTTATTTTTACAAACTCTCTGGCATCCAGCTACTTCACCCAAATAAGTGCGTTAGACATTTCGTCTGTTCCATACACAGAGTTTGCATGGAAGTTTGTCTTTTCAATTATGACCCTTACATTGTTACTCCAACCAATAAGTTATGGGATATTCATTACCCAAACAGATAAAACTCAGGGGTATCAGAGCGCAACTTTACTTGCTTTATTACTGTCCGCCACATTTATGATGGTTGCGATTCCTCATTGGAGTTCAAACATTCTTGCGTCGGTTCTGGACCATGCTACTCGATTTGAATGGCGTGATGAAGTCATGTGTGGAACTTTGAAAATAAAAAGAAATGATGAGCATTATTTCGGTTTCAATAGCGATAAATATACGGTCTATTTCTCTAATTCTGACTACTGGGGATTTTACGAGCTAAAATGTGTCAGGGATCAATACAATAATGATACCTTCAGACTATTTCCGGTATACATTAAAACACGTCGCCCTTGGTTTAATCACTAACACATTGTTCTTTCATTTTGCAATTCGAAGATTACTACTGGCGTATTGTATTTTCAGTCTCATGCTAAAATTTATTTATATGAAATAATCTTAAAAAGTTAGCAGATTTTTGTTTTTTATGTGCTATAGAATAATGTGATCAAGCTGCTCTGCTTCGCCAACATCTTTCTTTAAGTGGTGAGTATCGGCATCGATCAGGGGTGAACGGTTTATGCCTTTCAGGAGCTGAAGTTCTCAAAAGAATTTTCGATACAGGGCTTTACCCTGTTTAAAGCAGGCGCGCTGGTGGAGACATTGCTGTAGGGCTGGTTATCCGATCTGGCCTTCGCCTACCTGATTGGCGATAGCTTTGCCAAGCTGGGCCTGGGCATGATCGCAGACGGCACACCAATCTTCGGCCTGACCGGCTGGGCAGGTACCTTTGCCGCACTCGATACCGCCGCTATCGCCTGTATCTGTCTGATGGCGATGGTCGCAGTAATGGAGGAGCGCAAGATTCGCCGCGAGAAGCGACTGCAGCGGCTGAAGATGGCATAAAGATGTTATCGGGCCCGGCGGATGCCGGGCTTTTTTTGTGCCCAACCCGTCACAGGACTCTGTTTGGCTTTTGCTGACTCAATTCGCCGTTACGCTTAATGCTTGCAAACAGGCTGGAACAGGCATTTTATCCTCTCCTCTTCAATTTTATTTTCTTCCTGACAACGTAATAACAGGCAATCGTTAATAGCAGATTTGATGCCAGAAACGCTGCGAGATTTAATGATGAAAAAGCCTGTTCATCCGGGAAAAAGGATGAATAAGGCAGCGTTCGAAAAAGCAGCCAAAAGATAAATGTGAACAAAAAGATTTTCCCCAACCGACGCAACGTTGAGAAAGCCCACTCTTTAGCAAGATAACCTGGCCTTATCCTTCGCGTAACGCCGTTGAAAAAAGTGATGAACACACTCATAACAGGCACGCTGATCAGGGTATTAACTAAAATGCTGATGTAGTCCCTTAATGATTCCCGGACCTCCGGGTCAGGCTCACCCAGAATAAAACGAGTCAAAACCTGAGCGTTATGAAAATTAAATGATGCTGTTAAAGCGTTCACTCCCCCCTCATAGGGAACCGCTTTAGCGACAAGCAGCATAATTACAGTAAACAACGCTATCCTGATAAAAAGATTAAAGGCACGCTTTGCCATGAGCAATGACCTTAATATTTTCATAAACCATTAGCTCCTTCATACAACAACCCTCTCTCTATTGCATTCTCAATGGTGCATTACGTAAGAGACCCTATACACAAACTTTCCATGCAGGGCCATAAATAATTCCCCCCTGCTTTTTCTCTACCCTATTCTTTATCAACCAGGCGGAAGAATGATTTTTTCTGTAGTTTTCTGATTTCAATGCCTGACACAACTGAGAGGCATGCCCCACCTCTGAGGTTGCCTGAAGCATCAACGTGCGGCTTCAGGCAACCGATGAGAGCAGATAAAAACGCTCCCGTATTCAGAGGCTGATGCTTTCGCTGGTGTGCCACCTGCCGCATAGCTGTCCGCCATCCGGCAAATCTGCCCGTCGCCATCACAATGACCATCACACCGCAATCAGCCTTCTCCCTGACCGTTCATCTCGTCTCTGTTATTCCAGAACCCGCTGTCAGGTGGTCAGCCAGCCCCCCGGGTTGTGGCCATGTTTTAATATTTACAGGGTCTGGTGCCTTTGCTTAGATGATAACTCCCAAAGGCGAATAACTGATTAAGCGGAACCTGAAGATGATGAAGGCGCTGACAGAACGGCAACTGACCATTATGCGACAGCTTATTTCTCATAACAGTTATGTGAGCCTGCGCGCTATTTCAGAAAAAACGGCCATCACGCCAAGAACGTTACGCCGCGACATTGCCGATATTAATGAAAAACTCGCTGACCAGGGGATCACACTGAGCGGTAAAAGTGGGAGAGGCATCACAATTAAATTTGCTGACGCCACATCCGAAATAGCGGCCCGACGAATTTTTTCTGCAGAGGTGGACGATTTCAGCAGTAACGTCAGAATGCTGAAAATAGCCTCCGATCTGTTAATGCTCTCACCCCGAAGTTCGTCAATCAGTGAGCTGGCCGATAAATATTTTATCAGCCGCGCATCAATAGTGAATGATTTAAAAACATTAGATGCCTGGTTACATCAGTTTAATTTAACGTTATTAAAAAGTCGTACCGGCACCAGCATTAAAGGCAGTGACCAGAATATTCGCCTGGCGATGAAAGCGCTGGTCTTAAAATCGATTTACAACCGCCAGGACATGATGGAGAGCCGCCTGGATGAAAGCACGCTGCAGGAGCTTTCAGAGAAGTTTGGTCAGCAGGCTGTCCATTTCACCCTGCAGCTCATCAATTTTATTGAACAGCAGCTGCACTATACGATAAGCGATCCTTACTACATTAATCTGTTCACCCACGTTCTGGTGCTGATTCACCGCAGTCACTCACCGATGCACAGCCCGGACGCCCGCGCCGTGGTCATGAACCGGGTCAGCGACCCGCACGCCTGGCAGGTTTCACTGGCGGTCATAGAGCGTATCGAGACGGCTTACAATACGCTGCTGGTCGCCGAGGAGGCGCACTCCATCTATCAGTATCTGGTGTCGTCCGGTAAAGCGGGCGGCGATGCCGATCGGCACGATGACGCGCTGATTTCAGAACGGGAAACCCGCTTTGCTGCGGCGCTGATCGACCGGGTGGCGCAGCGAATCAACATCGCCATCACCACCGATCCGAAGCTGCAGGCTTCGCTGACTTCACACATCAAGCCGATGCTGAACCGCCTCAGATATCACATCCGGATTAAAAATCCGCTGCTGCACGATATCCAGACCGAACTGGGCACCGTGTTCGCCGCCGTCAAAGCGGTGATCCGGGAGCTGACGCAGGAGTATCAGCTGGATGAAATCAGTGACGATGAGGTGGCCTATCTCACCGTGCATATTCAGGCGGCCATCGAAAACAGCATTAAGGTAAAGCGGGTGCTGCTGGTCTGCTCCAGCGGCCTGGGCACCTCGCAGCTGCTTTACGGACGGATCCTGCGCGCCTTTCCTGACTGGCAGATTATCGACATTGTGCCCGGTAAAAACATCGCGGACTCCCTGAAGCGACAGGCGTGCGACGTGGTGATCTCGACTATCCGGCTGGAACCGCTGGAAAAGCCGGTGGTGTATGTCTCCGCCCTCTTTTCGGCGAAAGATATCGCCAGGGTTACCGAATGTCTGGTATCGAACTCAATTAATTAATGATGGAGAAATAAAATGACGACAGCCGTGGCGATTAATGAAGTGCTTAAAGAAGAGTGCATTATTCTCGATGTCGATTGCCAGACCAAAGAGCAGATTATTTCTCAGCTGACTGACCTGCTCTGCCAGACCGGGGCGGTCACGGATAAAGCCGCTTTTCTGAGAGATGTTTATCTGCGCGAGGAGTTAGGCTCAACCGGATTTGAAAATCATATTGCCATTCCGCACGGTAAATCGGCTGCGGTCGTTAAAACCCGGATTGCCGTCGGACGCCTGCGCCAGGATATTCCCTGGGAGACCATCGACGGCACCCGGGTGCGGCTGGTGATCCTCTTCGCGGTTAAAGAGTCCGATAAAGATGTCGGCCATATAAAAATGCTCGCCAGAATATCCATTGCCCTCGGTGACGAAGAGGTGGTTGAACAATTACTGAATACAGAACACCGCGAAGAGATGTTTCATTTACTCCTGTCCCGCTCGGGAGCCTGAATAACAGGGAGAGCGTGACAAAATAAAACAGTAAGGAGGTTTGCAGACAGTCGCCATCCATCAGTCGTTAAAAAGATAAAAATAAAATCGTTTCCTTTTACCGGAGAACGTTTATGAACATTATTGCCATTACCGCCTGTCCTACAGGTGTTGCCCACACCTACCTTGCCGAAAGTAATTTAAAAAAAGCGGCGAAAAAACTGGGGCTGAATGTATTAGTGGAAACCCAGGGTGCCATAGAAAGCGAATATATTCTCAGCGACGATGATATTCATCAGGCTGACGTGGTGTTGATTGCCGCAGATAAAAAAGTTGAGATGGCACGCTTTCAGCATAAAAACGTGATTGAAGTGCCCGTCACTCGTGCGGCGAAAGATGCGGAAGGTCTGTTAAGCGCCATCGTGAATGGCGAGCTGGCACCGAAGCTGGTCGAATCTGCGTCACCGACCGGCGCTGCGGAACCGGCTTCTGCGGCCAGAGAGGCGTCGGCTTCCCGCTCCTGGGCGTCGGAGATTTATGTCCACCTCATCACCGGTGTGAACCTGATGATCCCGTTTGTGGTGGCGGGCGGCATTCTGATCGCGCTGAGTTTTTCCTTCGGGATTACGGCGGCCACACCAGGGGACGCACATTTCAGCCCGATAGCGAAGATGCTTTCTGACATCGGCGGCGGCTCCGCCTTTGCCCTGATGCTGCCGATTCTTGCGCTGGGCATCAGCCAGTCGATCAGCGGTAAAGCGGGCATCGTGGCAGGGGCCGTGGGCGGGATGATGGCGATCCACACCGGCTCCGGCTTTCTCGGTGCGCTGATTGCCGGCTTCCTGGCGGGCTATATCACGCTGCTCATCAACAACCATATCCACCTGCCCAAAGCGGTCGCCGGGCTGAAGCCCATTTTAATCGTGCCGCTGCTGAGCGTGCTGCTGACCGGCGCACTGATGGTGCTGCTGATTGGTGAGCCGATCAAGATGCTGCTCGGCTGGCTGACCGCCTTCCTCAGTTCGCTGGGTAACACCAATGCGGCCATTCTGGGCCTGCTGTTCGGCATGATGGTGGCTTTTGATATGGGCGGCCCGCTGAACAAAACCGTCTGTATGTTTGCGATTGGCCTGATGTCGAGCGGCATTTATGGCCCGATTGCCGCCTGTATGGCGGCGGGCATGGTGCCGCCGCTGGGCATCGCGCTGGCGACCACCCTCTTCCGCCGCAAGTTTACTGAGCAGGAGCGGGAAACCGGCAAGGTAACCTACATCCTCGGCCTCTCCTTCATTACCGAAGGCGCGATCCCGTACGCGGTCGCCGATCCGCTGCGCGTCATCCCGGCGATTGTCGCGGGCTCCGGCTTAGCGGGCGCGCTGTCGATGATGCTCGGCTGCGCGTCCCGCGCTCCACATGGCGGCATCTTCGTCATCTTCATTCCTAACGTGATCAGCAACGTCATGGGTTATCTGTTTGCGATTGCCGCAGGCAGTCTGCTGACGGCGCTGATTCTGTTGTTCCTGAAAAAAGATATCTCTCTTCCTGCAAAACAAGGATAAAACCTATGCTTTACAACATGAAAGACCTGCTCAGCGTGGCCCGGCAGCATCAGTTTGGCGTGGGCGCGTTTAACATCGCCAGCGCTGAGTTTGGACGCGTGGCGGTTGAGACGGCCGAGCGACTGGATTCACCGCTGATTCTGGAGATCCACCCTGATGAGATGGCGTTTACCGGCCCGGAGTTCATCGGCTATCTGCGGACGCTGGCGATTCAGGCGCGGGTGCCGGTGGTGATCCATCTGGACCATGGCCGCACGCTGGAAGAGGTGATGAAAGCGATTTACGCCGGTTTTACCTCAGTGATGATGGATGCCTCCTCGCACCCTTTTGAGCAGAACATTGCGCTGACGAAGAAGATTGTGGAGATCGCCCACGCGGTGAATGTCTCCGTGGAAGCGGAGCTGGGCACCATCGGGGTGGCAGAAGGCAGCGGCGAAGGCGGCAGTAATGAGATTCTCTATACCGATCCGCAGCAGGCTGAGACCTTTGTGCGCGAGACCGGCACCGACACGCTGGCGGTCGCTATCGGCACTTCGCACGGCCTCTACCCTAAAGGCAAGCAGCCGAAGCTGGATATCGAGCGTCTGCAGCAGATCCGGAAGGTGGTGGATATCCCGCTGGTGCTGCATGGCGGTTCGGGTAATAAAGACAGCGAGGTGGCGGAGTCGATTCGTTATGGCGTCGGTAAGATCAACATCTCCAGCGATATGAAGAAGGCGTTTTTTGTGGCGCTGGAGCAGGAGCTGAAACAGGGCGGACACGAACCCAATGCGCTGTTTGTAAAACCGATGCAGGCGGCGGGTGAAGTGGTTGCGGCGAAGATGGCGCTGTTCAGTTCGGTGGGGAAAGCGGCGCTGTACCGGTAAGGGGTTGTGTGGTGGATGGCTGGGATGAGGTTTAGTTACTCTGCGGCTGAAACGTCAGCGGGCGGCGCGGAAAGAATAGCGCAGCGTTTATCCAGTAGCGACTCAACGGACGCCCGATTGCCCTTATCCCAGCCGCGCCGGGTAGTTAGCACGATAAACCCTTTTTCTCCCGAGAACGTCGTCGGGATGAGCGCCACGCCAGACTCCGCCAGCTGCGGCGAGGAGAGATGGAAATGGCGTGCCACGGAGGAGACAGGATAGATCCCCATCGCCGTCGGCTGTATGACGCGACGGGCATAGTAGGTGTGATTCAGCAAACGATCGGGTAAGGGTCGCCAGTCATCATGAATAAAGGGGCGCTCGGCCTGAAGCTGACGATAGACATCTTCCCGCAGGCAGGTCAGATGAATATGCAGTTGGTTCTGGCTGCGGCCATAAGCGGAATTGAGCGCCATGCCGAGCCGATCTTCAGGCACGGTAGCACCATAAGCCGCCATCAGACGATAGCGCATTAACCAGGCGTAGCCGAAATAATCGGGACGTCCGGGTCGTGATAGCGCAATGCTCTCGATGCCTGACATCGCCACCGTGGGCACCAGAATAAAGTGCAGCCTGTGACGGGGATTCTGGATGATGCTGTAGCCCTGAGTGTTGTCCTGCGGCAGATAGATTTGCTGGCAGGGTGCCGGATCGCGACGGTAGTGGTAGTTATTCATGCAGAGGTCATGCGTGACCGTCCACAGCGCATCAGAGCGGGCGCATCCTGTGAGCAGCAGCGCGATGACCAGCGACAGAGGCAGGCATCGCCACAACGATTTTTCGTTCAGTGGATTGCGTCCGGTCAGGAGACTCAATGCAGGTACAACCTCATCAGCAGGGGTTCATATTGGGGAGTGTTTATCTGAATGGCGAATCAGCATTCAGCATCAAGAAAGAGATGCACTAACCTTTTGCTTCAAAAGCTTCAGGAATTCTGCAGGCGTCGTTTCCCATAAGTCTGTAGAAAATTCTTCGCCATAGCGGCTTTTGAAGTCCTCCTCCAGATTGTCACATTCCCTTATAAACTGCTCAATATCGCCAATCAAGCCATGCCGGGAAGCAGCAGTGGAGTCTGCAATCCATGCGTTGATTTGAGCATCAACACTCTCACCACTACCGAACAGGTCATAATCCTGTCCAAAATAGATGGCAATGAGGCTGTCCAGTCCGGCTATATTCATGTTTTTCAACTTTGTATCCCGGGGCTCAGTTAGTGAGAATTTTGGTCAACTCGATCTCGCGGGTAGCAGGGTTAACGTACAGATAAAACAGTTGCCCATCCAGCTGATCAGGCTTTGCCCATATTTCCTTCTCCCCCAGACTGCGCTTTTGCTTCACGTATCCCAGCTTTTCGAGATAAGCACGTAGTGAAGCCGTATCTGTAGCGCCTTTGAATAGGATGCTATTTGAAGGGGAATAGCCGTCTCCAGGGTGAGACTCGAAGTAGAACTCGTTAGTTATACGCGGTGCTTTTTCGATATCGGGGTCTGTCAGCATATGGTAGTTAAAAAAATCATTTTCTTTATAAACAGTCGCCTCATCAGAGCCCGATGCAACCAACCAGACAAACAAGCCGCCACAAACAAGCACGGTAGCAACCATAACCGCGGACCACTTAAACAGGTTTTTCATTGCTTCGTCCCTATGAATGAGAGTGATGTCCCATCACTGGTAACGACCCTAACGACTCCAGATGTGAAGTCGTTCCAAGGCCTGAGCCAGGTCATAAAATGCGGAAGATTTACCTGATAGGGCTGGTGTCGCACACATTGATCATCTGGGTCAGGAAAAAGAATCGGACGGAATCCGTGATTTTTATGGGAGCCGATAGCTCCGTAGTGATCCCAGCGGCGAACAGCTGAATCATAGCTGACTGGCTTGAGACGATAGCCATACCGACCCGGTATGATAGCCCGATAAAATCCGAACAGATCGGACACCAAATCTTCACCACTAAAACCGCTGTCTGTATACCAAGAAAATGACCTCAGACTTTGCAGGCCTTCAAATCTGGATGCGGTGTTCATCATCATCGCCAGCATGATTCTGTTTATCTCATCGGTGCTCCGGCCTCGCTTAATTTCCCAGTGAGAGAATTTGCCAACACCAAATCGCGATTTGAACTTAAACACTCCCATATCCTGCCGATACATGACTGAATATGATGGCTTGCCGCTGCGCTCGCCCTCAACGAACTGACGCCTCAGTGCAGCAACGTCATTGCCACGAGCATGGCCCATGTCAATCCAGCCCAACACTTCGGTGTAGACAATGCCTCTGTCGAGTACGTCAAATGATGCTCCATCCTTAATTTCTCTTCTGGTGCTCATACTTACATCTCCTTATGTAGTTCGCCCGAGAATGGTATAGCTGATTTTTCAGGCAGTCCAGACAGGAAGCAGTTTTCATTAGCCTGCTTCTGGTTAATTATTACTCCATTCGCACTACATGCCGGTTCAGGCTACAAACGCAAAATCAATTGGCTATGACGGCGATGAAATCAATCTTTCCTCAGGTATAAAAAAACATCCTTGGTAGTAGAGCAGCAGGGACTGAACCAGAGCAGATATGAGCCTAATTCAATTTTTATCATCAATTTACTTCGGGCTGTAAGTGAATCCGTTGCGGCAGAGATGGCACTGTTTAGTTCGGTGTGCAAAGCGGCGTTTGTACCGGCAGGGAGATTATGTGGAATGGACTGGCCAGTAGTTGAGATTTGTAGAGGCGCCATTAGTCAGTATCTTTTTTTAGTTTGGGCAAATCTTAAGTTGAACTGGCAGAGCTTATGTAGATAAGAAAATACAACGTTAAAGGTAGTCCAGATAAGGTGTTTAAATGGGCAGGTGAAACGTTCCTAAAACGTTACGCTTAAAATTTAGTCATTTAGGTAAGTCTTTGTATTAAATAAGTTAAATTGCATAGCCGAATCAACAAATCATCACCAAAAAAGCGAGCAACCTACGTAAAAAAAGATGACAAAAGCCCATCAAACGTTTATTTTTACGTAACGCGAATACGACATCCAGGTAACAGATGTATGGCCAATTTTGATACGGACTATTGCTACTCTTTCCCCGCCGTCAGAGGAATTCAGGCAGGCAGACCCTTTTATATCGCTACCTGCCCAATGCGTATAATTCCCAAAATTTTCAGTTTTGACGAAAATGAAGTACCGCCTGAGTTGCGAGCACAAAGAACACTTAATAAAGCCCGCATACCTGAAATGGTCCGCTACTTACTTGAAAATCCTGATGATTATGTTTTTTCAGCTCTTACTGCTTCCATTGCAGTTGATGTGCAGTTCGATGAGTATTCGGGTTCCAACAACTTAGGGACTTTGCGTGTGCCCATGGAGGCACAAATTTTAATCAATGATGGACAGCATCGCAGGAAGGCGATAGAAGACGCACTAGAAGCAAGGCCAGAGTTGGGACAAGACAATATTCCTGTCTTATTCTTTGTTGATGAAGGACTTAAACGCAGTCAGCAGATGTTTGCTGATTTGAACAAATATGCCATCAGGCCAAGCCCCTCTCTTGCTACACTTTACGACCACAGGGATATCAGTTCGAATCTATCACGATATCTGGCTATGAATATCGAGCCTTTTATCGGACTAACTGAAATGGAAAAATCCAGTATCAGTAAGTTTTCAAACAAACTCTTCACCTTAAGCAGCATCAAGCAAGCTACGCGTTCTCTGCTGGGAAAAGAACCCAAAGCCAATGATGTTGAGCAGTGCTCTGACCTTGCGGCCCTCTATTGGCAAGCAATATTTCAGGTCATGCCAGACTGGCAATTAGCTGCAAAGAAAGAGGTCTCTCCTGCTCAACTTCGTCAGGAGTATGTCCATGCACACGGCATAGGACTCCAGGCGCTGGGTCTACTGGGCCATTGCTTGCTTTCAGAGCACCCTGATTCATGGCAAAAAATAATTTGTGCTCTTAGGGATTTCGACTGGCGTAAAAGTAGCCCAGAGCTAACCAAACGTGCGATGCAACATGGTAAACTCAGTAAGACGACAGCATCTATTCAGCTTACCTGCAATGCTCTTAAAATCGCCTTATCACTTCCCCTTTCAAATGAAGAACAAGAGCTCGAAGCTCAAATGGTTATCTCATGAGTAAACTGATTCAGGCCCACGATCTGGCCGATTACGAAGATTTCATCAATCAGGAAAATTTTGCGGGGCGGCCCCTGGCAGAATACGTATCTGAAGTACAACGTATCTATTGTGCCGATAAGCGTCCGTGGGTGATTGGTTACAGCGGGGGTAAAGATTCCAGCGCTGTTATTACTTTGGTATACCTCGCCCTATTGGGACTATCGCCTGCAATGCGACATAAAGAGGTGTTTCTGGTTTCGTCTGACACATTGGTAGAAACGCCAGTCGTAGTAGATTTGATCAAGAAAACCATGCAACGAATTGAAGCCGGTGCAAAACGCGCCGGGCTTCCCATCACTCAGCATGCTGTCATGCCCAAGACTCACGAAACCTTCTGGGTGAATCTGCTGGGTAAAGGCTATCCTGCCCCTACCCGTAGTTTCCGCTGGTGCACTGAACGCATGAAAATCAATCCGGTGAGCGATTTTATTAAAGATAAAGTCAGCCAGTTTGATGAGGTTATCGTTGTACTAGGCTCACGCAGCAGTGAAAGTTCATCCCGTGCGCAGGTCATAGCCAAACACAAAATCGATGGTACACGCCTGGCGCGGCATACCACTCTTGCAAATGCTTTTATCTATACCCCTATCGATACATGGGACACTGAGGATGTCTGGAAATTGCTTAGGGGCGCTTTCCGCTATTCTCCAGATGATATTGATGAGTGGGAAAACCCATGGGGGGGTAACAACCGACCGTTGTGGACATTGTATATGGATTCTTCAGCGCAAGGTGAATGCCCTCTTGTGATCGATGACAGTACGCCATCTTGCGGGAGCTCACGCTTTGGATGCTGGACATGCACTGTGGTTACAAAAGATAAAGCAATGGAAAGCCTGATCCAGAATGGCGAAGTCTGGATGTCTCCATTGCTTAAATATCGGGATCTTCTGGCATTCACAACCGATCCTGCAAATAAAGATACTTACCGAAACTATAAGCGCCGAAGCGGCAAGGTCAGTTATCAATACGCTAAAGAAGGCGAAGAAGTAAGCGCTGAACGTAAGCATGTTCCAGGACCTTACTGGATGAAGTATCGTCAGCAATGGTTGAAAAATTTATTGGAAATTGAGCGAGATATGAATGCCCAAGGCCATACCATCACGCTTATCACTGAACCTGAACTACATGCTATCCGCCAGGAATGGTTAAAAGACCCGAATGAGCCCGATTGGTATGATGCCCTGCCGGGTATCTATCGGGAGGTCTACCAAAAAGACTTGGATTGGGTTATAGACGACCAGTCAAGATTTGATGCCAGTGATGCTGATTTGCTAATGCAGATATCTCAAGGATTTGATGTTGAACCTGAAATGGTCATGAAGTTAATCGAACTGGAAGTATCGATGGAAGGCCTGAGCCGACGTCAGGGCATCTTTGACAAGTTAGGCACCATCCTGAGACAGGATTGGGGCAGTCTTGAAGAAATTAAGCTGCAACAAGAAGCATTACAGAAACGAAACGATCGGGATATACATCAGGGCGAAGTTGCTCAGTTAGAAGCCGAACTCCAGATACTGCAGCGAAGAATTGCCGAAGTAAGTGACTCGTCTGTGCTTACCAGTGAGGAAAAAGAACATGTTAATTAAACAGCTGGTTTTGCATAATTTTAGAGTCTTTAAAGGTGAACACGTTATTGAATTAGCGCCAAGAAAACGCCAAAACGATTCTAATCCACGCCCGATAGTTTTATTTGGTGGACTAAATGGTGCTGGGAAAACATCAATTCTATCGGCTATCAGAATTGCGTTATACGGCAGACTGGCATTTGGTTCCTCAACTCAACAGCAAGAATACGTTGAGGAGCTTGGTGCATTAATTCATAACGGTTTCACTACTGGCGAAAATCAGAGTGAGGCATCTATCGAGCTCAGCTTTACTTATAATAAAGGTGGTTATGAGGCTGAATTCACCGTTACACGCTCGTGGAAAAAAGGCAAAAAAGACAAGCTTTCTCTCCAGCAAGATGGCCTACCTCTGAATGAACTGGATTATGATCAGTGCCAGGGATTCCTGAATGAGTTAATTCCACATGGAATTGCCGATCTGTTCTTCTTCGACGGCGAAAAAATCGCAGAGCTTGCTGAAGACGACTCAGGAAGTATTCTACGCACAGCGGTCAGACGTTTATTAGGTTTAGATCTCATATCGAAACTTCGAAATGATTTGATGATATTTGTCAAACGTCAACAAGCAAGCCAGCTAGAAGTTTCCAAACAGCAAAAGCTTTCTGATCTTGAAGAGCAGACTAAGCAGTATTCATTGCAGACAGAGCAGCTTTTAGAAAAGGCTGATTTTGCAAAAATGCGCATTGATTTGCTTACGAAAGAAGTCATGCGATATGAATCCCTTCTGAATGCAGAAGGTGGTGCTTTTGCCCAGACTAAAACACAGGAAAAACAGAAAGTTGATACGCTATTAAAAGAAAAAGATCGTCTAGAAAAATCTCTGCGTCATGAATGCGATGGCTCATTGCCCTATGCTTTAGCACCAAAAACTTTGGGCCGTTTGCTGGAACAAATAGATAAAGAGATAAAAATTAAGCAAGCAAGTAATTTTGAAAAAGAATTGAATGAATTCCTCTTACAGCTAAAAAATGATATTTCCTTCCGTTCAGGTACGACAGGACTTATTGCTGCCGAAGCAATTGAGGATAATTTAAAAGATTACTTAGCTAGTAAACCTAAAGGAGAGTTGTTGTTTGACATTTCAGAAAGAGAGGCTGGAATGATTGAACAGTCAATCGAGCAGGACAGTAAGAAATCCTGGGAACGTTTTGACCTCTATCGTAACCAGTTAGCGGAAGTTGAAGAGCAGCTAGAGCAAGCGGCAGCAAACATCGCGCGTGCGCCTGAAGATGATCAGCTCACAGATATATTTGAAAAACTACGAGAGCTTGACCGTCAACGCGAGAGTAAACGGCAGGAGTATCGCTCGCTTCTTGAAGAGGCTAAGCAAATCAAACAGCAGCAGCTTGAATGTGCTCGTCAGGTTCAAAAAACACATGACTTGGCTCGTAATCAGCATAACTCCGACAGTGCGTTTAATAATGCGCAAGAAACAATCAACCTGCTTGATCGATATAGCGAACTTTTAACAAAAGCCAGGGTGAAAACGTTATCAGTCAATTTTGGCGATGCCTATCGTAAACTAGCACGTAAAGAAGATTTACAGCTCAATGCACATATCAACCCTGAAACATTTGATGTCGAATTGATCGATGAAAAAGGCACAGTAATAAATCGTAAACTTCTCTCCGCAGGAGAAAAACAGATCTATGCGATTGCCATACTTGAAGCTCTTGCAAAGACCTCTGGTCGTGATTTGCCAGTAATTATTGATACACCCTTAGGCCGTTTAGACTCACAGCATAGGGATAAATTAATTAATCATTACTTCCCATACGCAAGCCATCAGGTTGTATTGCTTTCTACAGATACAGAGGTTGATGAGCGTTATTTTGTTGATCAATTGAGAGATGACATCTCCCATGCTTATGAAATCGTCTTTAATGCGAATACCAAGTCATCCATTTTAAAACCAGGGTATTTCTGGGAATTAACAAAGGAGGCAATTTGATGCTCCCTAATAGAATGCAACTTAGCCGACAAACAGAAGACCAGCTAAAAAAATTAAAAGTTTATACCGGAATCACTCCCAATATCGCTGCGCGTTTAGCATTCTTTCGCTCGGTAGAAAGTGATTTTCGCTATTTAGCAGAAAAAGATAGTAATAAACTTGATGGCTCATTAGTGCTGGATAAAATTACTTGGCTGGGGTGTACCCTTCAAGCTACGGAGCTAATTTTGAAAATGCTTTATCCAGCTTTAAAAGATAAAGAGATTATTAATGCTTGGGCAGCACATGTACAGGATGGTATTTCGTCATTAAGAAGTTATAAATGTTTAAATGATTTTGCGAATGGGATTTAATTACATGGTATATAAAATAATTTCTATAGAAAATATGCAACCAAAAAACACCAATTCAGAACTCACATTTACGAATATATTTGTAGGAGATACTCAAAACGCAAAGCCCCCTTTACTCCTTGGCTTTCAACCTACTGAAATTTCAGCTTTAGGTGCAATGCTCACCACTTGCGTTTCACTTTTTTTAGCAATTCATACAATAAAAAAATATAGTACAGATAAACGTGATGAAAAAAGATCTAAAATATTAGAAGAAAAACGCCTTCAAGCTAAAGCAGCCCAAGAAAAGATCGAAAATTTTTATGGTCCGCTTAATGCTTTATTGGAAGAGTCTAGGTTAATATATGAGCATTTTGCTATAAATGAAAAAGAAAAAAGTATAAATTCAGGAACTCATTTTCGAACGTTACCTCATCTCATAAAAATCAATAGTATGAAAACCAACGCCTTCGATGACCATGACAAAGAGTTATTGTCACAAATTACCGCTATTTCTGATACTATTGTCAAACTTATTGAGACAAGCTCTGGTTGCGTCGATAACCCCGAGCTCCATACATTATTAGGCAAATTAATTGCGCATTACAGAATATTCAAGTGTGCGGCTGATGGCAAGTTAAACAGAAATAATTCAAATTTAGATGACATTGTCTTTCCGTTAGAAATCAATGGTGCCTTAGAAAATGAGATAAGGAAAATTAAGAATATAATTAACTATCACGTAGAAAATAAAAAACAAAAAAAAGTAAATAAGTCTATCGATTTTTACAACAAAAATCATATTATCTATTACAAAAAAACTTATTCGATTGATATGGGTGATATATACTCCAGAGTCAGGAATAGATTTAAGAGGGGAGGCTTTGTTTTAGATGCAGGTTGTGGTGTTGGCAGAGATACACAGTACTTTATAAAGCATGGTTATAAGGTAACTTCATTTGATGCTTCCCAGAAAATGGTTGATATGTGTAACCAATATCCTTTTGCTTTTTGTGAGTTACTCAATTTTAATGAAATCGATTTTCCTCCAAAATTTGATTTAGTATGGGCTTGCGCCTCTCTGCTGCATTTAAAAGAATCTGAATTTAAGCAAGCTATTTATAGGCTTTATAAATCCATGCGACATGGTGGAATAATTTACTTTTCACTAAAAAAGAATATTAACGTTGATAAGCAAAGAGACTTCTATTATTATGACGAAGAAAAAATAAAAAATTTATTTATCGCAGATTTGAAAATGTCGCGGGAAGATTTTTGGGAAACAGCATCCACCATGCCGGGAGCTAGCGACATATTCGTAAATTATATATTTAGAAAGCAATAAGCTAAGCCATATAACAAGCCAGACATTCTCGCTTATTATATGGCTAAGAATCATTCGAACTCTACTTCTGATGCCGAGCCAGTTATAGAATCTTCGTCTATCAAAAAATAATCATCAAAAATTACTTCAATATCAGCGCATTGAGGAATAAGTTCTTTATACACACTTGGTATTTCTATAATACTTTCATCTGATTTGAAAGGGATGGACCACCGTTCAATAGCAAATTTAATTAAATCATACTCTCGTTTTAAAATGTTATACTCCTTCCATGTTGAGCCGTCCGTATAATTACTAATTTGCTTTTCGGAGTTAGTTGCTTTTTTATGGCAATAATAATAATCGCTATCAAGGTCTTTAAGTTTTTTATCGATAGGCTTTCTACCCAATATCGAGTTACCTCTGGTTAAAACAAGATTACCTAATCGATTAATGTATTTATCGGCGACTAGAGGATTAGGCCAATGCTTTTCCCACCACCCATTATCTCTTAACTCTTGCGGCGCGATATGTTCGATAGAGTTAATTTTTTCTTCATCCGAGCGTGCCCATGGAATACGTTTGACCCCAGAGGCGGAAATGCTGATTTCGTACTCATAAAGAAAATAATATAAATTAGTAGTCCATGTTTTGTAATTTAATTCGCCACTCATCAATTTTGTAATGGAAGCATTTAGTGACGCACTAGAATTAAGCAACTTACCTAATTCACTAATTACAAACCTGGATTCTTTATTGTTTTTTAATACTTGATTAGCGATATCCAAAATTACTTTAGAATTTTTATCTACTCGATACCTGCACAAAGCATGCATGCGAAACGTATATATTTCACATGCTCTGCAAACTTTTTCAAACGCATCTCTTCCAGAATCGGTTTGAGCAGAGAGAAATGATGCAGTTAATATTTTCTTAGTCACTCCCTGCAATCCAAGATTATCAATTGAATCTAGCCATTCTCCAGCTTGCTTTGTGCACAGCAATGAATAATAACTTTCCTTTTGCCTTGAGTTTATAAATCCAAATGCTTCTGAGTAGCTAACCCAATAATCTATAAACCCTTTAAAACTTCTTTCTTTTTGAGCGTTTTCGCCTTCAAGCAAGGCTCTATATTCTTTTACAAAACTATCATGTACATCATTATTGCTTGTATTTACGCCATGGAAAACTGAATATAATTCAGCAATAAAAGCATTCTCCGTATTACGTGAACTTACTTTAAACTTCTCCAAATTACTTATAGCTTTATACCATTGTTCATCTGGTTGGGAATCCAATCCTCGCTTATCACAAATTAGTATGCAGAAGTTTTTTATCTTATCAAATTCTGTTAGAGGTAAGCCTCTTGAATTAATTGCATCAAATGTTAAGTATCTATCGATTCTTGCACTAGCAAGATCAACATCGATAATTTGCACTTGTTTACATACTTTGTTCCTAAGCTCGATCAATTGATCTCTTACTTCGATCTTGTTAACAATTGAGGCTATATGTTTTTTTGCAGCTTCAATACACTTCATTGGCGGTGTTATATTAGCAGGTAAAGAAGGGCTGCCTAAAATATAATGCTTTAGGCATTCATCTAAGGATTGATTTTGGTTTTCAATCCTTAATCCTATATTTCCCTTTTTATATGAAATAAGTCTTTCGAGACCTTCAGATTCCACGGTCTGTTTTTCATCAATTTCAAGAAACTTCCTTTTTAATTCGTTTATAATTAACAAGAAAGTAGTTAACCGTTGCTGCCCATCTTCGAGATTATAGCGATATGTAGGCGTGCGATCGATTTCGTCCGTAAAATCATCATATTTAGTACAAATAACTGTTCCTAAATAATGAGACTGATCCCCCATAAGGTCTAAATCACTGAAAAGATCGTCAATTTCCTTTGGTGTCCAACTATAACCCCTTTGATTTTTAGGAATAAGATATACTCTTGAACCAAACATTTTCTCTAAGCTTATCAATTTCTAATTCCTTATAAGTTTAATCTATTAAAATAAGACACTTTATATAAATAATTAATAACCTTTGTAATATATTTTTTTCGGTGCCAGTAAGCTAATCAACTCTACGAACTGCTGATATTTAAGTCGACTTATTCACTATGCTACTAAGAATAGAAAAACTTAAAAATATTAATTTATCAAGGAAATATAACAACTTAATAAAACCTATAGCTTATACATTCATTAATAATTATACTCAGCATTTTAATGATTTTTGTCGAACGGCATAGCATAAAATTAGTCATTTTTTAAAAAACATAAGAGATTTTAGTGTCTTGTCTAGAATATCTTTGTGAATTTAAAACAAGTACATAGCATAGATGCCAAAAAACATCAAGCCAGATTAATTTTTTAATAGCTGCTAGCCATACAATGGATGCTGCATGAATATTAAATTAACAATATGATATTGATTATTATTTATGCTACTAAAACTGATAAAAAAAGCCGCTCTTGATTAAGCGACTTTAATTTACATACGTGGTGCCGAAGGCCGGACTCGAACCGGCACACCTTTCGATGGTTGATTTTGAATCAACTGCGTCTACCGATTTCGCCACTTCGGCACTGAAGGGATGCGGAAAACGTTGGGGATTATACCGTTACTCCCTGTTTCCGCAACCCTTATCCGCAGGCTAAGGTACAACTGCTGAAAAAACCATCTTTTCAGATTTTACGTTCATCAGATGACTGCCTTGCTGATGCCGACTACTCACCCTCGCCCGCTCTACAGCTGTTCCTCCAGCCCTCATGGTTGCCTGGCGTAACCAAAGCGCTAACCCGAAACAGGCTTCACATCCGCTACCAGCGTGGGCAGATCCCACGTGCCGCCCGCATGGATATAGCGGCACATCCCGGTTCCGCCGTCATAGCTTTTGCGGAAAGCCTGACCATCCCAAACCCAGCTCTCCTGGTTCATGCAGTCGCCGATGCCCCGGCCTTTCTGCACGCTGGTGATCTCGCCCTTGTCGTAATCCGAGCCGGACACGGTTACCAGCACCGGCTGGCCTTTCAGCTGATTATCAATCACCCAGTAGCCATAGCCTTCGTTGTAAGCGGCTCGCCAGCAGAGCGCCGAAAGCAAGGCATGTGTCTCATCCAGTGGCGTAAGGGTGAGTCCGTCGGTCTCCGGATCGCTGTTTTCGGCAGGTGAGTACAGGCTGTCGCACGTGTCATCGTCATTGCGATTGACGGTTGAAAGCAGTCGGGTTTTCAGCGCGTCGATTTCCGCATCGGTCAGCAAACGGGGTTCGCCGCTGACGGTTTTTGCTGCCTGGATAACCGGTGCGGGCACAGCCTTAGCCACGCTGCTCTCCGGCTTATTGCCCTTTTTGGTGAGCGCGCCTGGCGTGCCGATCCGGCCCTGCACGTCGTCCGCTTTCACCAGCACGGCATAGGCGCCTTCGCCGGAAAGCAGGAAAGGCTTTGTGCCGCCTTTAAATTCAACTTTACCGTTTCCTTTGACGGCGCTGATGACCGCAGAAGTCTGACTGGCCGACATGCGCCAGTTATCGTCAGCCGCCACCAGATCGCCGGCTGATTTCCCGTCGATCCACAGCGTCAGCTTTTCCGCCGGTTCGCTGTCATCTTCGGTGTCGCCCAGCGTCACCTCTCCCACCGTCTCTGTTCCGGGTCCGGCGGCACGGGTGAGCAGGATAGAGCCGGACGGATCCTCTTCTTTGCCATAACCCGCAATGCGGCAGGTCAGCGTATTATCACAGGCGACTTCCCAGTCTTTATGTTCAAAGGTGGTGCCGCTCTGGCTGGCCTGAGCAGACAGGGAGAGCATCGCCAGAACGAACAGCATCGGTTTACGGTTCACTTTATTCCCTCATGTTTTACGTCAGATATCAGCGTGGGTATCACTCTGTCACCGAGGGAACGTGGAAACCAGCAGCCATCGTTGATTTCCACCAGGCTTTGACGAAACGCCCTGCCATCCCAGACCCACTCTTCTTTAAACACGCAGCTGCCGGCACTGCTTGCCAGCGAAACATTGGTGATTACCCCCTTTTCCCAGGTCTGTGCGTCGGTGGTGACGGCCACCGGCTTCGCTTTACGTTGCGGGTCGGTGACCCAGAAGCCGTATCCCTGGTTATAGGCTGCGCCCCAGCACTGGGTGGAGAGCAACGTGTGCGTTGCATCCAGTGGCGTGGCGGTAATATCGCCGCTGATAATATGGTCGTTGACGTCCTTCTCTCCGACTGCGGTCAGATAATCACATTCCTGGTCCTGGGTTAACGCGGCAAGCAGCTGCGGCCTGAGCGCTGCCGCCTCTTCTTTTGTCAGAACAGAGGGCTGGGAGTGACTGATCTGTCCCGCCCGGATAACCGGAACAGCCACCGCTTTCGCGACGCTCTTTTCGGGCCTGTCGCCTTTTTTCACCCAGGCACCCGGCGTGTTGATGCGACCCTGCACATCATCCACTTTCAGCAGGGCTGCATAGGCGCCATCACCGGAAAGCTGAAGGGTCTCATTATCCCCTCTGAACTCCACTGTGCCGCGGCCTTTGATAGCCTGAATCAGCGCCAGCGACTGCGCATCTGACAACCACCAGCGATGCGCTTTCTGCGTCGCGTCACCCACACGCTGGCCGTTGATCCAGAGCGTAAGCGTTGTCAACGGCTTCTGATTTTCATCATCCTCCGGCAGCATGATTTCGCCAGAGGTGGCGGTATCCGCGCCCGCTGCACGCGTCAGCAACACGCCGCCCAGATTCTCTTCTGTGGTTTGCCCGCCGACACGGCAGGTTAAGGTGTTATCGCAGGCTACTGACCACGCCTTGTGATTAAAAGATACGCCGCTTTCCTGGGCGATCACCGGGGTGGCAAGCGCTGCCACTAGCATTACCCGCTTCTGAATAACCGTCACGCTGCTTCCTGTTCCCTGAATGTGAGGTGAGTGAAATGACAATCTGTTGCTAAGCAGAGGGCGTCCCTGCTGATGGATCCAGCGATAGCGACTATCGCGTCACCCTCTCTTTTTTGTTATGCGCTTCAACCAGCGCACGGTGCAACTGGCCGATGGAGAGATCGCGGATGGCAGGCTCGGGAATGCCGCGTAGTCGCCTGCAAAGGTAAGCGATCCCCAAAAAGTCGAAGCCTTCACTATGGAAAAGATATTCGTTTTCTTTCAGGGAAAACACCTGACGAAAATCCTCTTTTCCTGCACAAAAGCGCACGCCAAAAACGTTCTCCGCTTCCTCCAGCAATTCAACTCCATCATCACCGGTAATACCCAGGTCCTCTTCCAGCCAGGTATTTTCATCGAGGATTCCCCGTTTATACTTTGAAAAGTCGCGAATAAAAGCAATAACGTCTGCTAACGCAGGTTCCATATCCCTGCTCCTGTATAAGCGCACTGCGCTATTCTCTCATTTCACAGTCGCCCAAACGTCATTTCCTGTACCTCGGCTGCTGGATTAGCCTCTCTCACGGCGGCAAGAAAACCGGCAAAATCCCGATTAAAAAGGGTGTAGTTGTTCAGGACTCTGAACTCCCTTTCGGTGCTATATGATCCGGTGAGGTAACGCACCAGCCATACTCTGCGATTACTGACTTCAGTTCCGCTGACTTTTATCCTGATAATATTTTCCAGTGGCACTTTGCAGAGTGTTTCGCCTTCACGCTGCTGATACAGGAAGTCGCTGTCATAGTAATAATCTTCCGTATTCATGCCCAATTTTTTCAATATCGGCGTATTAGCCGATATCTTTTTCATCTCTCTTGGAGAAGGAGGGGGCCCTTTTTTTCGGGGCAAAGGCCTGAATGAAGACCAGATGAGCAAAATGAAGAACGCTAACGACAGCAGTGAAATAATAAACGAAATAATCTGATGCATTTAAACATTCCGGACTGCGCGGATAGTTCCTGATTATATCCAGGAAGATATGACGCCGTTATCCGTTTTTACCGCCCTGAGCAGCGAGCAGCGCCTTTTCCAGCAACGGCAGAGGCGAGCCAGCCGCCTGCATCGGCAAGCGCTGGCCCTACTTCAGACAACTTTCATAAGCGGCAAATCAGACGTTAATATTTTTCCAGCAGTTGCTCCAGTAACTGTGCCAGCCTATCCTGAAGCTCCTTTTCCGGCTCCCTGCTCTTAGCCTCTGCCACTATTACAACAGCGTCTGCTGGCAGTAAATCCTGCGGCCAGGCTGCCAGCGCATTCAGCGCCATATGGCGGTTGCGCGTCACCGGGCTTTTTAAGCCTGTCCGGATTAGTATCCAGCCCTGTCCGGGAAAACGGTTTAAATCCTGCAGGACAAAACTGAGCGCCGAATGCTGCTGATACCGCGGCCCCATTCCCAGAGACTTCTGCGGTCCGGAGCCGATGGCGTCCAGATCCAGCTCGCTTTCCGCCAGCGCGATAACCTGCGCAATATAATCCGGATTATCGGTCTGCATCAGCTGATACCAGAGGCCGTTTTCCGGCTTTTCACGGTGCCGCTGATAAATCGCGGGCCATGGATCCCCGCCCTTCTCTCTGTAAAGCTCAAGTGCTATATGAAAAATCATGCCGTCATCGTCATGCAGCCCTGCT
Source organism: Pantoea sp. GM_Pan_3 (assembly GCF_026541045.1). Lineage (NCBI taxonomy): Bacteria > Pseudomonadati > Pseudomonadota > Gammaproteobacteria > Enterobacterales > Erwiniaceae > Pantoea > Pantoea sp. GM_Pan_3. The sequence continues at coordinate 284,529 of NZ_JALNVA010000002.1, forward strand.
TCAATCAGCGCGGGCCACTCGGGTAAGGCACGGATCTGCGCGCACAGCGTGCCCAGCCGCTCTGTTTCCGCCTCGCTGGCAAACGAATCTTCATCCAGCAGCCTGCCGATTTCTCCTGCAACCTTATAATGCAGCAGGTCGGCTGCAGCGCCAGGCACGATATGCGCGAGGTAACGCTCGCAGGCCTGCGCGGCAAAAGCATAGTGACTGATACCTGGACCAGGCTCACCGTGGATCATCCCGAGCAGGATTTCAGCGGCTCCCTTTAGCAACTCCGCATCGACCTCGCCTTGCAGAGCGTCGTGCAGCAGGCCATATTCGGCACAGTGCAGGGCGGTATATTCCACCATCACGTCATTTTTATAGCCTTCCCTTAACAGCCACTGACGAATGGTCTGATCCAGCGTTTCTGGCAGTCGCTCGATCAAATGGATACGCCCCCAGCCAGCAGTGCGCTTCGCCAGCGCCAGCCACACCAGCGCGAACTCCTCCGGCGGCAGGATAGCCCGCATCGCCACCACGGCATAAAGGGTGAATTCATCATGGCAGCCTAACGTCTGCAGAATGTTGACGCTTTGCTGATACGGGAAAAACGCCAGCAACGCCATCGCTAATTTCACCACATGGCGGTCAGGTGCCTGCGTTACCAGAAATAGCACCAGCGCCCGCAGGCGGCGAGCATCAATCGCCTGAGAACTTCCTATCATTTTCAACAGATCATCGATAAAGCCCAGCGGTGTATCCTGCTTTACCAGCTGATAAAACGCCTGCATATTTTTACTGCTGCTGCGCCGGAGCACGCGGATGATCGCCTGCGTCACCTGAGCAGCTTTTTCCTGGTCACCGTCGTTCGCCATATGATGACTAAAAACCCCATCTAACGCGCCGGGCGACCAGCGAACTGTTTCTTCAACTTCCTGCCATGCAGGCTCGTCAGGCAGCATCTGTGCGGTGTAAGGCAACACGCTGGTTTCGTCTGACCACTGCGCCAGAAAATCATAAATAGCGCGCTGATCGGATGACCAGACGATCGGAAAACGCTGTTCGTCTGGATGACGGAAGATATTGGCGATCCACTCTTTCATTTTCTATTCCCTTATTAGTCCGTTACGCCATGCTCAGCACGGTTCTCATCAGCAACGCATCAAGATCGCTGCAGTCGCGCCGCTCGCTATCCGGCAGCGTTTCACTGATGCGCCCTTCATCCAGGCACTGGTGGATGAAAGCATGGATGCGATCCATACGCTCACCATATTCCGCTTCGCCTGCACGCTGCTTGCGCGCAAGCAGCTGTTCTATTTTGGCCAGCAGAGAGGGATCCGTTACCGTCCCTGCCAGCAGATCTTCAAAACGCATAGGCGGCACACCTTTTCCGGCCTCTATCCACTGCACCGCCAGCAGTGGGCGCAAAACGTAGAAGTACTTTTTCAGCCGCACGCTGTCGCCCTGCAGATATCCCCGAAAGTTCTTTTTCGCCATGGAGAGATAGTGCCAGCGCGCCCGTAATGGTGAAAACCAGAGCGGTATTCTTTCCCGCAAATCAGCGACGATAGCCGCTTCCTGCTGATAGACCACAGGCGAATCCAGCCATTCGATCAGTGTAGGGTTGGCTCGCTTTAACAGGCCCAGCGCTTTTCGCCACTCCCAGCCACAGACGTCGAGCGTATCGTCTATCGGTAGCTCAATAACGTCGCGCGGCGGCTCAATACGCAGATACCACTCTGGTTTATGGACATAGAGAAAACGCACATCATAATCGCTGTCTGGTGAGGCAAAGCCCCAGCCGCGACTGCCTGACTCACAGGCATAGAGTACTTTGACCGAATGCTCTTCTTCTATCTGGCGCAGCACGCCACATACGCGTTCGCGCATTGCGCTATTCACGCCATGCAATCCTGTTCTCATTTTTTTATCCTTTTACGCAAACAACCTGTGACAAGGTGTGCACCACTTCCACCAGCGAAGACTGGGCGGCCATGACAGCATCAATGTCTTTATAAGCCATCGGGATTTCGTCGATGACCTCTTTATCTTTTCGGCACTCTACGTGCGCCGTAGCGCGTCGCTGATCTTCCACGGTAAACCGGGCTTTCGCCGCCGTGCGGCTCATGGTTCGCCCCGCGCCGTGACTACAGGAGCAGAAGCTCTCTTCGTTACCCAGGCCACGCACGATAAAGCTCTTCGCACCCATAGAACCGGGAATAATCCCCATCTGCCCTTTTTGCGCTGAAACCGCGCCCTTACGCGTTACCAGCACCGACTCGCCAAAATGCGTTTCCCGCTCAACATAGTTGTGGTGGCAGTTCACTGCTTCCAGGTGCGTACTGAAAGGCTTACTGATAACACGTGACATCGCCGCCAGCACACGCTCCATCATGGCCTCGCGGTTATGACGGGCGAAATCCTGCGCCCAGCTCACCGCTTCCACATAGTCGTTAAAATGCCTGCTGCCCTCCTCAAAATAAGCGAGGTTACGATCCGGCAGATTAGCGATATGGCGCTGCATATCCTTTTGCGCCAGTGCGATAAACAGGTTACCGATGGCATTCCCTACCCCGCGCGATCCGCTGTGCAGCATCACCCACACCTGCTGGCATTCATCCAGGCAGACTTCAATAAAATGATTGCCCGTTCCCAGAGTGCCCAGATGCTGATAATTGTTGGTTTTAAATAGCGCGGGATGCTTTTGCGTTAGCGTATTAAAGCGCGGCGCCAGTTCGGCCCAGTGGCGATCCACCTCCTGAGGCGGGTCTTGCCAGGCACCTTTATCGCGACGGGATCGGGTATTAGTGCGACCGTGCGGCACCGCCTGTTCAATGGCGCTGCGCACACCCGACAGATTGTCTGGCAGATCGCTGGCCATCAGCGAGGTGCGCACCGCAATCATGCCGCAGCCAATATCCACGCCGACCGCCGCTGGGATAATTGCGCCTTTGGTCGGAATCACGCTGCCGATGGTCGATCCTTTACCCAGATGCACGTCCGGCATCACCGCCAGATGGCGAAAAATAAACGGCATTTTTGCCGTATTAAGCAGCTGATCGCGCGCTTCTGGTTCAACCGGAACGCCATGGGTCCACAATTTTATCGGCACGCCCTTTTCCTGCTGGAGGGTCTGATAGCTATTTTTCATTTCGTTCTCCTCATTGCTGTGGATAACCCATTGCTAATGCCGTGCCAGAAAGCCCGAACGCGACAAAATAAAATTTATGTACATGATTTTTAATTGTTTTAATAAAAAAACAGACCTGCGCATTGTCTTAACCCGTGATGAAACTTATCTTTACGGATAAGTTATTTATCTTATGGGATAGGCATGAAAGCGAATGTTGTGATTGGCGTACTGGGCACCGTGCTGGATAGACGTGGCAAGCGGGAAAATCGCTGGAGCAAATGGCGGCCTACCGTTGCGCTTTGTCAGCAGGAGGATCTTCGGGTCGACCGGCTGGAACTGATCTGTCAGCCTGATGACATCAATATGGCAAAGCGGGTAGTGGAAGATATCACCCAGGCATCACCTGCAACCGAAGTGGTGCTGCACAGCATTAAGCTGGATGATCCCTGGGATTTCGAAGAGGTGTACGGCAGCTTCCTCGACTTTGTCAGCCGCTATCCTTTTAATACCGACGCCGAAGAGTACCTGGTGCATATCACAACAGGCACCCACGTGGCACAAATCTGCTGGTTTTTACTCACCGAAGCCCGCTATCTGCCCGCACGCCTTTTACAGACCTCCCCAGCCAGCAAAGGGTCAGAGAGGCCAACCGCCCTCGGTCACTACTCCATTATCGATCTCGATCTGAACCGATACGCCACGCTGACCAGCCGTTTTCAGCGTGAACAGCAGCACTCTACCTCGTTTTTAAAATCTGGCATCGAGACGCGAAACCCTACGTTTAACAGCCTGATTGCGCAGATTGAACGTGTTGCACTGCGCTCCAGCGCACCGATATTACTGACCGGCCCAACGGGCGCCGGCAAATCTTTCCTTGCTGAACGCATCTATCAACTGCGCCATGCCCGCCACCGGCTGGCGGGTAAATTCGTGGCGGTTAACTGCGCCACTCTGCGTGGCGACAATGCGATGTCCACGCTTTTCGGCCACGTTAAAGGGGCTTTTACGGGTGCACAGCAGGCACGCGGCGGCCTGTTGCGGGAAGCCGATGGCGGCATGCTGTTTCTGGATGAGATCGCCGAGCTGGGTCTGGATGAGCAAGCGATGCTGTTGCATGCCATAGAGGAAAAACGTTTTTTCCCTTATGGCTCGGATAAAGAAGTGAGCAGTGATTTCCAGCTGGTCGCCGGTACGCATCGGGACATGCAGCAGTGGATAGCCGAAGGCCGCTTTCGTGAAGATCTGTTTGCCCGCATCAACATGTGGACGTTTCAACTGCCGGGTCTCGCCGAGCGCCGCGAAGATATTGAACCCAACCTGGAGTTTGAGCTGGCGCGTTACAGCCGGGAGCAGCAAACGCAGGTAAGATTTGATAAAGACGCAAGAAGCCACTTTCTGCGCTTTGCCTGCTCGGCAGAAGCCTGCTGGCGAGGCAATTTCCGTGAGCTGAGCGCTTCCGTGACACGTATGGCGACCCTTGCGGACCAGGGCCGCATTTCACTGGCGCTGGCAGAAGAAGAGATCGCCCGACTGCGTACCAACTGGTGCTCACAGGCCCGACTGGCTGTTCAGCCCACCCCCTCTTCAGCGCAGTACGATCTGTTTGACGAATGCCAGCTACAGACAGTACTCAGCGTCTGCCGCGCGGCAGATTCGCTTTCCGAAGCCGGCCGACGCCTGTTTGCCGTATCCCGACAGGAAAAAAAACAGCCCAATGATGCCGATCGTCTGCGTAAGTATCTGGCACGGTTTGAGCTGAAGTGGGAAGACATCAAAGGATAACGCGCCTGCCAGCCTTCGCATACTCATCCGGCATTGAAAACGCGGGTTGTTCATTTCAGGATCGCGCCAGGACTCAACGCTGCGAACATCGGGGTTAACAGTAAGAGATTTGTCAGGCTCCTCGCCTGGTGCAGTTATTTTGCTCTTTTTCGCTTCTTTTCCGCTTTGATCCTGGCTTTTTCCTCTTGGGCACGTACTTTGAGAATTTTACGCATCCGAAAAGCCAGCTTCATCAGACGCAGGTCTGTGCTGATCGGCAGGCTACGCTGAGAAGCATTAGTCCATAACACGATCATCATCACTGCCGTCATAACACCAATATAAATTAATGCCCCGACTTTATCATGACCCAGGAACAGCATTAAAAACAGCACAACATAGACGGGAATAATCCCTCTGATTTTGCTGGTGTCTTCTGCCATTTGAGTAATGGCTTCGGGCATATCTATATGCGCCGTCAGATCCGGGTGATACAACTTTTTTACGGTCTTCATATTTCGTTTAAAGACCGAATAATCTTTTCGCGTGAAGTTATTGGTAAGTATTTTTTCCCGAATAGCCGCTCGATTATCCATGCGTCAACAATCCTCAGAATTTTCATGCCTTACGTGGCCGTCTGGTAGCGGGCTGATGGTAATATCTTTTGAAAATTGACGCCAGGCGAATGTATAGCCTGTAAGGAATTGCTGCTTAAAGCCAGGGAATGATCCATATTCAGACAACGTGGCCTGCGAAGCCTTATCCTCTTATTTTTTCTTTATTTTTCAGGATAAGCATGTTTTTATGTTATCCGATGACTATACAAAACCCTTCACGGGACGACGCTGTTATCAAAACCTGCACTGGTCCTGTTGATTTCTCTTATTAAAAGACGCTATCCCTACCCCCACAAAAAAGCCAACCTTGCGGTTGGCTTCTTCGTGCATGCTCAGCATCGGGCATTGCCCTCAGCGCCTGTTGTCAGGGTTGGCGCCTCAGTGCGAATGGTCGTAATCACGATGATGCAGCTTGTTTTCAACCTTATCCTTCACTTCGCTGGCTTTCTCGCTCACCTTCTCCGTCAGGCTCTCTTTGTGGTCGCGGTTCTGCACGCCGGGTGAGGCCGTGCCTGCGGTTGCCGGTTTGCCTCGTGCCGCTGAACCCGGCAGTTCGCTATCCAGACCGCCGCGGGCATGGTCGATATCCACTTCCTGACGACGCACCGTATCATTGATAGTCTCGGTGCGGTCACTGCCATCGGTTCGCACCACCACTTCTTCTTTCACATGAGCCGTTTTGTTGATCACCGGCTGCTCATGGGTCTCCGCCACTTCGACGGTTTTCTCGGACCAGTCCACCTCTCCGGCCAGCGCGGGTTCATTTACCGAGCGGCGGAAGATGTCAGCGTGCTGCTCATGCAGCGAAATCTCTTCAGAGACGGTATCGGTCACCGTATAGCGGCGTACACGGGTAGAGCCTTCGCTGACCAGACGTTTACCCACTTCAATCTGCTCTTCAGCCAGACGCAGAATATCGGCTTCGCTCTCGTCACCGGTCAGCGAGGTGCGTCGCGGCTCTACCTGACGGTCGTTAGTCTCACCGGCAAACTGCTTACCCGCCGTCGGGTTAACGCCCGGCGCGGTTGTGCCGTTATCCAGGGTGCTCTGCATACGTGACGGGACATCCACCGAGTCATGTGAATGGAGAATCGTCATGGCGCGAGCCAGCTTCTCCTCTTCGGTGCGCAGCGTCAGAACCACGCCGCCTTTATCCATCGCCCGGGTATAGACATCCGCCTGATCTTTATCGACGGTATGGCCAAACAGGCGCTGCCAGAGGCTCGGATGGCGGACTGACTGCCCTTCCTGCTCTAAACGCTCTCCACTGATAAGACTGATGTCCCGATCGGAAAAGCCTGCTTTCACGAGATTTCTTTTCGCGGCCTCTGCCTGATTTGCAGAATCGAACAGTGTTACGATTTTTTCCTGTGCCATGATAGGTTCCTCTCTGTTAGCGGGTTTGATCGTCATCTCTCTCAACGTTCACCTGCTGCTCCCGTCGGGTCACCACTTCCTGAAAAGGAACATGTTCCTGCACTTTTCGGATGTGGATTTCCTCTTTAAGCACCAGTTTTCTGACGATTTGGATTTCTTCTTCAACTACCGGGACAATCAGTACACCGTCTTCTTCCCTGATATCGGGCATCGTCTCTACGGGTTGTGCTTTTGCTACATGCTCAACCTCAACCTTATCCCGGTTAAGCAGTGTACTGATGACCTCGTCATGCTCGGTTGTGGAACGGGTAACGCGGACATGTCCATCCACAATCTTTTGCTTCGTCAGAGCTATTTTCTCTTCAGCGAGTTTAAGCGCGACCTCTGCAGAGTTATTGTGTTCTGGCTGCCCAGCCATATTGACTCTCCCGTTAAGATTAAATATCTGCCACAACTGCCTGACACAGTGATTAAGCATGAACACTCTCGCTGATTTCGCAAGCCGGAATAATAAAATTTCCGGCGAATGAAATTTATATTCAGCCCCCTCGATTAACATCAATCAAAATAAACTCACAGTTTTTACCGCTGCGCTAAAAATATAAAAACCAGTAAAAACAAAATCCTGAAAAGAACTGGTTTCACTGGTAAATAGTTACCATTGGTTATGTGCCATCAGGATTTATGCCGATAAAAAGGCCACAAAAATTAGCGGTAACCAGGAATATTCCTGCCATAACGGGCGAGAATATTAAATAATGTTTCAGCGCCAAATCTTTATTTACACAACCATCAGGCTGCATCGGGAAATAACCCAGGCCGCGCTTTACTTCATTATTCAGCGCCATGATTACAGAAGAGTCTTAAAGTAAAATTAAATAAAAAAGTTCAGGAACTTTCTGTGCCTTTGCCTCTCTTAGCAAAACTGAATAAGCAGATACCGAGGTTGAGATGAAACAGGCACAACGCAGTGTGTGGGGATGGGGACTGGCCGCGCTTCTGGTCGCAGGCAGTGCATCAGCAGCAAGCTGGCAGGATCAGCTGAGCAGTGCAGCGTCGCAGCTCAGCCAGCAGAACAGCGGTAATACCACCAGCACCACGCAGCAGAATGGCGGGCTGTCGCTCTCCTCCATTACCAGCATGCTGGGCGGCGGCGACAAAGCGGTCAGCGCCAGTAGCATGACGAACGCGGCCGGCGTGATGCAGTACTGCGTCGAGCATAACGTGGTGAAAAACAATGTGCAGTCGGTGAAAGATCAGGTGCTGAGCAAGCTGGGCCTGACCACGCCCGCCGCGCAACAGCAGCAGACAGACTACACCCAGGGCCTGGCAGGCCTGCTGAACACCGGTAACGGTCAGCAGCTCAATCTGCAGAGCCTGAGCAACTCGCCAATGGGTGAGAAACTCAAAACCAAAGCCTGCGACGTGGTCCTGAAGCAGGGTAAAAACTTTATCTCCTGATCCTTTCTCTGCCTCCCTCTCCTCGCGGTTCAGCGGGGAGCGGGAAACTCCCCCGTGCTGTGATGCCTGACATTCCCTTAACCTGGGGTTGAGCGCTATAGTGTTGTTTTGGTTTCTACAGGACAGCACGCATGAAAGGCATCAACATCGCACTTTACTTCGACCCCGATCAGATCCAGGCCTGCGTCCACCAGCAGGACGGCAGCTATCTCAGCAAAAAATTCGAGTATGACGATGGCGTGATTGAAGAGATCTATCAGTGGCTGGATCAGTACGAACCCAACCGCACGCATATCTGTCTGATAGAAAATGAAACCGCCGAACTGCTGGCCGATGAGCTGGTCGACAGCGGCTATCGTGTTCACCAGGTCACCATGCACCAGCTGCTGAGCTGGTTCGCAGCCGAACCCCCTGCTTCCCCTGATGGCACGCCGATGCGCGCCATGCTGCGCTTCCTGGAAGAGGAGCATCCGCGCGAATATGAATCCCGCACGCCGCAGACCGAAGCGCTGATGGAGATGTTCGATGAGCTGGACGCGCTGGAGATGGTCGATGACGGCGACGACGAAGACGCTCTGCCGGGCGATCTGTTGCGCGCCATGAAGAAGCATAAAATCACCGCCAGCGCCGCGGCCCAGCGACTGCTGCCGGAAGTCAACGAACGCATCCGCGAACACCTGATGCAGTATCCCGAACTGATGACGCCTGAAATCCTGCAGGACTTCTTCCCCGAGTTGCTGGAAGCGCTGGAGCGCCCGAAACATTAATCAGGGGGATCTGACATGCTGGAGCTGATTAAAGCGGTAAGCCTGGGGCTGGTCGTGCTGCTGCCGCTGGCGAATCCGCTCACCACCGTGGCGCTGTTTTTAGGGCTGGCGGGTGACATGAACTTCCAGGAGCGCAACCGTCAGGCGCGGCAGGCGTCTCTCTACGTGTTCGCCATCATGCTGATGGCGTGGTACGCGGGCAATGCGGTGCTGAACACCTTTGGCATCTCGATTCCCGGCCTGCGTATCGCCGGTGGACTCATTGTCGCCTTCATCGGTTTCCGGATGCTCTTTCCGGCGAAGCCTGCCAGCCATTCGGTGGAAGCAAAGCAGAAACTGGATGAGCTGGACGAGGCCAAAGAGCCGGTGAACATCGCCTTTGTGCCGCTGGCGATGCCGAGCACGGCCGGGCCGGGAACCATTGCGATGATCATCTCTTCCGCCTCGACGGTGAAAAGCGGGGTCGATTTCCCCGCCTGGGTGCTGAGCGTCGCGCCGGTACTGACCTTCCTGCTGGTGAGTGTGATTTTGTGGGTCTCGCTGCGCAGCTCCGGAGCGATCATGAAGCTGGTCGGCAAAAGCGGCATTGAGGCGATCTCGCGCCTGATGGGATTTTTGCTGGTCTGCATGGGCGTGCAGTTTGTGATTAACGGCGTGCTGGAAGTGGCGCGCACCTTCCACTGATCCGGGCGTTCCCCTCTCCTGACCGGCCGGGGGGAAGCCCTTCTTCGTTACTTCAGCGTTTTACGCACTTCAGCCACCTGATCTTTACTCACGGCTGGCGCGCTGTTGCTCCAGCCCTGACGAATAAAGGTCGCCAGCTGCGCCACTTCATCATCACTCAGCCGTCCGGCAAAGCCAGGCATCGCCAGTTTTGACGGGGCCTTAGCGACAGAGGGTTGCTGCGCGCCCGCCAGGATCGTATGGATCAGACCGGTGGGGTCGCTGGCGTTGACGATCGTCGCCTGATCCAGTTCCGGAAAGACGCCCGGTGCGCCTTTGCCGGTCACGAAGTGACAGGCACCGCAGTTATCCAGATAGAGACGCTCACCTTCGCTGAGGTTTTTCGCCGCGGTAAGTTTCGCTTCCGTTGCCTGCTGCGCCTGCACGTTATACGCCTGCAGGGGCGGATTGCCGCCCAGGAACTTCAGGTAAGCGGCGATGGCGTTGAGATCGGCATCGGTCATGTGCGAACTGCTGTGCTCAATCACAGAGGTCATCTCGCCGCCCACCGCCGCCTTATCGTTACGCCCGGTCTGCAGATAATCCACGATCTCCTGCTGGCTCCAGTGCGGCAGGCCACGCAGCGACGGCACTGCCCAGTGGTTCAGGCTGCCACCTGCCAGGAATTGTTCGTCACCGCTGTCGAGGGCTTTCTCGTTCATGCCCAGGCCGCGCGGCGTATGGCAGCTGCCGCAGTGACCCAGGCTCTCCACGATATAGGCACCGCGGTTAACCTCGGCTGATGCGCCACCGATTGGCCGGAACGGCTTATCGGACGCGAACGCCCAGTTCCAGAAACGCATGCCCCAGCGCTGGCTGAACGGGAAGCTCAGATCGGTTTCGGGTGGCTGCGCTGCGCTCGGCTTTACGCCCTTCATAAAGTAGACGTAGAGCGCGTGGATATCGGCATCGCTGATTCTGGCGTAGTCGGGGTAAGGCATCGCCGGATAAAGACGGGAGCCGTCCGGCAGGATGCCTTTACGCACCGCGTCAGCAAACTGCTGCTCGCTGTAGTTACCGATGCCGTGTTGCTTATCGGGCGTGATATTGGTGGAGAAGATGGTGCCGAGGTTCGAGTTAATCGCCAGTCCGCCCGCATAGTCAGGCTTGCCCGGCAGCGAGTGGCACGCCATGCAGTCACCGAGCCGGGAGAGGTATTCACCCTGCTTAATCAGTTGTGCCTCATCGTCGGCGTGAACCGGCAGCGCAGAGAGGCTGCCCAGCAGCAGCGCGCTGCTGGCGATAAAAGAGTTAAGTTTCAGCTTATTCATGCGCTTATGCCTGTACCAGTGGGCCGGGGTTTTTCAGGTAGTGATCTTTGATCGCCTGTGCGGCCATCAGGGTAATCGCACCGATGGTGTCGGTCGGGTTCGCCTGGAAGTTCTGCGGGAAGGCGTTGCCGCCCGGCACAAAGACGTTATGCACGTCCCAGCTCTGCAGGTATTTGTTCAGCGCCGAGGTTTTCGGGTTATCGCCCATCACCGCCCCGCCCACGTTGTGGGTCGAGACATATTTGGTGATATCGAAATCCGCGCCCATCGGCAGGAAGCTCATGCTCATGCTGTCGGGGTTCAGCTCTTTAGCGATATTGCCGACGATCCCTTTCAGATGTTGCTGCAGCTTCAGCTCATTCTCTTTCCAGTTGAAGGTCATACGCAGCAGCGGCAACCCGCGGTGATCGTTGTAGTTCGGATCGAGATCCAGATAGATATCGCGGTAAGACTGACAGGTAGTGGTGATACTGATCTTCATCGAATGACCGTACCACTCCTCCAGGCCTTCCTTGTAGCCCATGCCCCAGGAGGGCGTGCCTTTTGGCAGTGCGGTGCTGATGGGCGTGCCGGTCGCTTGTGAGCTGTGGATCTTCGCGCCGCCCAGGAAGCCCAGTCCGGGGCCATCGAAGTTGCCTGGCGAGATATCGTTAAACATCTGCCCGGTCGCGCCTGCGGTGGCGTAGGGGTTAAAGTTTTTATCTTTGAAGAAGAGGGTCGCGCCGCCGTTCGACAGGAAGGCGTAGTTACGGCCGACCACGCCCTCTTCGGTTATCGGGTTGTAAGGCTTGCCGATGCCGGAGAGCAGCATCAGACGCACGTTGTAGAGCTGGAAGCTGCTCAGCACGACGATTTTCGCCGGCTGGAAGCACTCATTGCCCTGCGCATCGATGTAGATCACCCCTTTGGCGGTTTTCTTATCATCGTTCAGCACCACCTTAATCACTTCCGCGTTCACTTCATAAGAGAAGTTCGGCATGCGCTTCAGCGCATCCATCACCGCCGTCTGCGGCGACGCTTTGGAGTAGTTCAGGCAGGGATATTTGCTGCAGTAGCCGCAGTAGTTGCAGGGGGCGATCTGGTTGCCGTAAGGGTTTTTCCACGCCCGCGACACACAGGCCGACGGGTTCGGGAACGGGTGATAACCCAGTTTTTGCGCCGCCTCTTTGAACATCACATTGTTCAGCGTGTCTTCCAGCGCCGGCAGCGGATAAGGTTCAGAACGTGGCCCTTCAAACGGATCGCCGCCCGGCAGGATTTCGCCGCGCAGGTTGCCGGTGTTGCCCGACTGGCCGCAGATCAGCTCGAATTTGTAGTAATAAGGCTCGATCTCTTCCCAGCTGAAGGGGAAGTCCATCACCCGCATATCTTCCTGCAGAATGCCGGGCTTATACGCCTCGTCGACATAGGTTTTGAGCTTGATATCGGTCGGAGTGGGACGGATCAGTACCGCCGTCCAGTGCATGCCTGCGCCGCCAACGCCGGTGCCCGGCGCAAATGCGCCCCATTTACGGGTAGGCAGTGCGGTCTGGCTGCTGTTGTAGCGCACGGTGACCGCCACTTCCGCCGGGGTGGCGAACACTTTGTTGCGCACCGCATAGGCATATTCATCTGCCGGTTTCGGATAGGCGAACTCGTCATAATCGCGATCGCCGCCGCGCTCCAGGGCGCGCACCTCCAGTCCTGCCAGCGCCAGCTCAATACTCATCAGTGAGCCTGCCCAGCCGAGGCCGCAGACCACGACGTCGACTTCTTTTTTAGTAACCTGTGCCATGATAATCCTGTTTACCTGATGTGGAAGCGCCTCAGGCGCGTTCACCTTTGATGCTGACCGGGCCGAGCGGATAAGGCATGTTGTGCTGTTTGACCCACTCGGTGAAGCTGGCACGCGCGCCGGGGAAGCCGATGGCGATCCAGGCTTTCATCCCTTTATTGCCGCCATACATCGGGTCGGCCAGATAGCCATGTTTGGTATCGGAAAGCAGCTGGCTGAAGAAATGTGACGGTCTGAGATCGGCTTCGCCCAGCGCGGCAAAGTCGATCTGGTTTTTATTCACCTGCGCCAGCACCGCATCCTTCTCCTCCAGCGTCAGCGCAGCAAACGCTTTCTGATGGGTGTCATGGCACCACTGATTGAGCAGCTTTATGCCGGTCTGGTAGATCTGCTGGGGACGGAACGGGATCTGATAGCCCAGCGTCGCGGGAGCCTGGGTATTGAAAGGCCCCTGCAGGTAGATCTCACTGCCGAAGGCTTCGCTGTGCAGCTGCTGATCGATAAAGATCGGCACATTGGTTTCCAGCGCGCCCGGCGCTTTGCCTTTGCCGCCTGCCGGGATCAGACGATCGGTGGCCGCCAGGATGAACTGCCACTCGTCGGCACTGAAAAAGATCGGCCTGTAATCGGCTAACTCGGGGGCCGCCATCTCTGCCGCCTGTGCCGCCGTGATGCCCTTTAACACCAGCTCACTTAATGGCAGCGCCAGCAGTGAACCGAGCAAAAATTTACGCCTGGTGGTGGGTTTTTCTAAAAGCATATCCGCACGACTCTCATCTGCTGAATACCCCTCTTAATCGCTGATGACGCTGAAAGGCGATGCGCAGAGGGGTATTCCCCGCCGGTATTCACGCACACGGCACAGACGACGGCAGAACGGTTAAGGGCGGGTAGAATTATCTATCGGTGACAAAGAAAATATATCGGTTAAAGACCTGACAATCTTAGGGATATAAATGTGTCTGAATGTAAATTTAAAATTTACGCGCTGTCACAGCAGAAAAAGGTTATCAGACGGCACCCATTCAGCGGGCAGAAAAAAGCATCACCGGAAGAGGGAATACCGGGAAAAAACGATAAAAATCGGTTGATTAGCCATTACCCGGCAGCTATGCGGCGGGATATTTTCATATTGCCATTATCACGTTCATTGATTGATAAAAGAATTACACTTCCCTGGTTGCTGCCTTTTCTGCACGTCACGCTTCAAACAGGCCGCTTTTTTCAGGTGGTCAGTTACAGATAATGGGCTTTTGCTTCGGTGAGCAGGAATAATATTTCCGGAGCGAAAAGAATATTAAAGAAATAATCACCATCCGCCATTATATTCACCTTCCTGTCCGTCTGAACCTGACACGAATATTTGTGCAAAGCTCAGAACAAACCGGCATTTTGAGATTATCGGGCGCCCGCTAGAGTAGAGCCATTACCGACTCAGGATAACCCTCTATGCGAAAAACGCTTTTGTCCCTGTTAACGGCGCTGACTCTGGTTCATTCCGCACACGCCGCCACCCCCGCCGATACACTGGTGGTGGCCGTTCCGCTGGATGGCATCATCAGTTTTGACCCGGCGGAAAGTTTTGAAGCTATCAGTAACAGCAGCCTGCGTAATATTTACCAGCTTCTGCTGGAGCCGGATCATCACAATCCGCAGCAGCTTTCGCCGCTGGCCGCGACCCGCTGGCAGGCGGGCAAAACGCCGCACAGTCTGGTGTTTGATCTTAATCCCCAGGCCCGCTTCGCCAGCGGTAATCCGCTGACCGCTCAGGATGTGGTGTTCTCCTTAACCCGCGCGGTGAAGCTGAATAAAGCACCCTCTTTTATTCTGGGCGAGTTTGGCTGGACGCCAGAGAATATCGACCAGCAGTTCACGGTGATCAGCGACCACCAGCTTGAGCTGCGCTGGCCGGCGGGGATTGGTCGCGACCTGGCGCTGCGCCTGCTGACCGCGCCGGTTGCCTCGATTGTCGACAGCAGGCTGGTCCAACAGCACACCAGTAACAGTGACTACGGCAACGGCTGGCTGAAGGTGCACTCGGCAGGCAGCGCCGCCTACGCCATCAGGCAGTTTGTGCCGCTGCAGGCGCTGGTTCTGGAGGCCAATCCCTACAGCACCCAAAAACCGCATCTGAAGCGCGTTCTGCTGAAAGGGGTGGCCGATCCGGGCAGCCGCCGGCTGCTGATCCAGCAGGGAGATGTGGATGTCGCCTATCAGCTCGGCCCGGACCAGATCGCCGCGCTGAAGAACAGGGCGGGGGTGCGCGTCGAGGCCTTCCCGTCGAGCCTGGTTTACTACCTCGGCTTTAACACCCAAAGTCCGCAACAACCGGCGCTGGGCAATCCGGCGCTGTGGCAGGCGGCGCGCTGGCTGGTGGACTATGAGAGCCTGGCGAACCAGCTGCTGAAAGGTCAGTACCGTATTCACCAGAGCTTCCTGCCGGACGGATTTGACGGCACCCTGAATACCACGCCGTTCCACTACGATCTGAAAAAGGCACAGGAAATTCTGCAGAAAGGCGGCATTAAACCGGGCACGCATATCGCGCTGACGGTGGTCAATCAGCCGCCTTACATCGACGTGGCGCAGGCGCTGCAGGCGAGCTTCGCTAAAGCCGATGTGCAACTCGATCTTCAGCCGGTGGCGGAATCGGAGCTGTGGAGCAAAATGCGCAGCCGTGACTTCCAGGCGATCTTCTCTTACTGGGGCGCGGACTATATCGATCCCAACACCAACGCCAGCGCCTTTGCTTATAACGTGCCCGGCGGCGGCAAAACCCTGGCCTGGCGCGTCGGCTGGACGATCCCTGAACTCAGCGCGCAGACCCGCGCCGCCGCCGGGGAGAGTGACGCCGCAAAACGTCGCGGCCTTTACACGGCCCTGCAGAGCCGCGTCCAGCAGGATTCGCCGTTTGTTCTGCTGCTCCAGGGCGCAACTCAGGTCGCCGTGCGCAGCAACCTGAAGAGCCTGCAGCAGGGTATCGGCGTCAGCCTGCTCAATTTTGAAGAGGTGCAGAAGTAAAAAACCCGGCAGGGATGGCAGCCTGCCTGACATGACGCCAGTAAAAGCGAGGCCGTTGCATGACAGCGCAACGGCCCCGCTTTTGACGAATTGTTCTCCTCTTCCCTGCCCTTCGCTTGCTATCCTTCAGGCATAACCCGTTGCCCGAGAGAGGAAAATCATGACATCTCCGCTACTGATTGCCCGGACGCCTGACGTCGAACTCCATCTGTTACCGCAAATGGCGAACCGCCACGGCTTAATCACCGGCGCAACCGGCACCGGTAAAACCGTCACGCTGCAGAAGCTGGCCGAATCCTTCTCCGCCAGCGGCGTGCCGGTCTTTATGGCCGACGTGAAAGGCGATTTAACCGGCGTGGCGATGGCCGGTCAGTCCGGCGAAAAGCTTCAGGAGAGACTGGCGAAGATCGGCGTCACCGACTGGCAGCCGCAGAGCAATCCGGTGGTGCTGTGGGATATCTTCGGCGAGAAAGGCCATCCGGTGCGGGCAACCGTCTCCGATCTCGGCCCGCTGCTGCTGGCGCGCCTGCTGAACCTTAATGAGGTGCAGAGCGGCGTTCTGCAGATTATCTTCCGCATCGCCGATGATCAGGGGCTGCTGCTGCTGGACTTCAAAGATCTGCGCGCCATGACCCAGTACATCGGTGACAACGCGAAGAGCTTTCAGACCCAGTATGGCAATATCAACAGCGCCTCGATCGGCGCGATTCAGCGCGGTCTGCTGACGCTGGAGCAACAGGGTGCAGAGCACTTCTTTGGCGAACCGATGCTGGATATCGCCGACTGGATGCGCGTCGACAGCAACGGTAAAGGCGTCATCAACATCCTCTCCGCTGAAAAGCTCTACCAGATGCCGAAACTCTATGCCACCAGCCTGCTGTGGCTGCTGTCAGAGCTGTATGAGCGTCTGCCGGAAGCGGGCGATCTGGATAAGCCTAAGCTGGTCTTCTTCTTTGATGAGGCGCACCTGCTATTTACCGACGCGCCGCCGGTGCTGCTGGAGAAGATCGAACAGGTGATGCGCCTGATCCGCTCCAAAGGGGTCGGCGTCTGGTTTGTTACCCAGAACCCGGCGGATATCCCGGATCGGGTGCTGGGCCAGCTCGGCAACCGCGTACAGCACGCCCTGCGCGCTTTCACCCCCAAAGATCAGAAGGCGGTAAAAACCGCTGCAGAGACCCTGCGCGCCAATCCGGCTTTTGACAGCGCAGAGGCCATTCAGGCGCTCGGCACTGGCGAAGCACTCATCTCCTTCCTGGATGCCAAAGGCAGTCCGTCGGTCGTCGAGCGCGCCATGGTGATTGCGCCTGGTTCGCGCATGGGGCCGGTGACAGGCGATGAGCGCAACGGTCTGATCAACCATTCGCCGCTGTATGGCAAATATGACACGGAAATCGATCGGGAATCGGCTTATGAACGGCTGCAACAGGGCGTGCAGGCCGCCAGTGACAAGGCCAATGCGCCTGAAGCCAAAGGCAACACGGTGGCGGTCGATGACGGGATTCTGGGGGGATTAAAAGAGATCCTGTTTGGCAGCACCGGTCCGCGCGGCGGCAAGCGGGATGGTGTGGTGCAGACCATGGCGAAGAGCGCCGGGCGTCAGATTACTCACCAGATCATTCGCGGCGTGCTGGGCAGCCTGTTTGGCGGTCGTCGCCGCTAAAGGTGAGTGGCAGCCGGGCTGCCACCTTAACGCTACTGATGTTTCCAGTGGGTGGAGACCGGGTTGGTGACCGTGTTCTTTTCCTGCGTGTAGGTGCCGTTCTGCTGGGCAATCGCTTCACCGATATCGACAATCGCGTTCTGGATAAACACATTCTGCTTATCGCCGCGCACAAAGGTCAGCTGATGGAAGGCAGTCTTGTTACCCCAGTCGCTGGAGGGCAGCGAGATAAAGCGCACCGTGAAGGTCTCATCATCGAATTTGCCCTGCATCACGTAGACGCCGTAATGGTTTTCACCCTGCGAGATGATTTTATAGGTGCCATTGTCGTAGTAATAAATTTCGGCATCGGGAAAGGGTTTTTTGTCGTACATTTTACGGTAATGCAGGACCTGCTTAATGGTGGGCTTGCCGAAGCTGACGGTCAGATTTTTTCCATCAGCAGAGGTGGTCAGCCCTTCGGCATGCGCGCCGATACCACTCATTAACATCAACAGACTGGCGGCTGCCGTTGCGATTGCTTTCACGTGAATTCTCCTGGTCTGGTTCCATGGATAGGGTGCGTCAACGTAAGGAGACTGCCTCCGGAATGTACACCGCCGTAACTGTTTATCAGAGTGGTAATTTTTAAGGTGATTAGTTTTTAGGAACAGTCTGGTCAGCGCCTCATCCGTCCGGTTAAGACCGCATAAATCCGTGCCAGACTTAACTGTGTTTTTCGACCGGGAGAGGAGAACGTTGACCTGTTAAGCAGGCAAACTGCTAAGATCAGGATTATGGATAAACAACGCGAACTCAAACGGACCAAACGCCTGGCGCTTTCGCTGCTGCTGCTGGCCGCCCTCACCTTTGTCGTCACACTGTTTCTGCCGCCCAACTTTTACGTCAGCGGCATCAAAGCCATAGCGGAAGCCGCGATGGTCGGCGCACTGGCCGACTGGTTTGCGGTGGTGGCGCTGTTTCGCCGCGTGCCGGTGCCGTTTATTGCCCGTCATACGGCCATTATCCCGCGCAACAAAGATCGCATCGGTGAGAATCTGGGGCGCTTTGTGCAGGAGAAGTTTCTGGATACCGATTCGCTGCTGAATCTGATCCGCCGCTACGATCCCTCCACCCTGCTGGCGCAGTGGCTCAATGCGCCAGGTAACGCCGACCGCGTGGGCCGCCATCTGCTGCAGGTGATGCGCGGCTTCCTGGATCTGACCGATGACACCCGCATCCAGACCTTTATGCGTCGTGCGGTGCATCGCGCTATCGATAAGGTCGATCTCAGCCAGACCAGTGCCCTGGTGCTGGAGAGCCTGACGAAGAACAATCGTCACCAGGCGCTGCTGGACGCGGCAATCGACCAGCTGCTGAAGCTGCTGCACAAACCCACCACCCGGGAATTTATCGCTAACCAGCTGGTGCGCTGGCTGAAGCGCGAGCATCCCATCAAGGCGAAAATGCTGCCGACCGAGTGGCTGGGCGAGCACAGCGCAGAACTGGTGGCGAACGCGGTGGATTCCCTGCTGGATGATGTGGCGCTGGATCAGGGCCATGAACTGCGGCTGGGCTTTAACCGGGCGGTTGAGAAGCTCATCGTGAAGCTGCAGAGCGACCCGGAAATGACGGCCCGTGCCGACGAGATCAAAGGCTGGCTGAAAGAGGATGCCTCCTTTAACCGCTATATCGGCGAGCTCTGGAATGATATGCGCAGCTGGCTCAAGGCAGATTTCAGCAGCGAAGATTCACGCGTGCAGGAGAAAATAGGCGATGCGGCACGCTGGCTGGGCGAAACCCTGGCCACCGACCCGGCGCTGCGCGACTCAATGAATCAGCACCTGGAGCAGGCCGCCCGCAGCGTCGCGCCGGAGTTTGCCCGCTTCCTGACGCGCCATATCAGCGACACGGTGAAAAGCTGGGATGCGCGGGATATGTCGCAGCAGATAGAGCTGAACATCGGTAAGGATCTGCAGTTTATCCGCATCAACGGGACGCTGGTGGGCGGCACCATCGGGCTGATCCTCTACCTGCTGTCGCAGCTTCCCGCCGTACTGCCGGTAGTGAAAGGCTGGCTGGGCTGACGTAACCAAAAAACCTCGCCTCCCTGCGGGGTGTTTTGTTCTCTGCGTCAGGCAATAAAGAGCGGTTATGGCTGTTCCAGCGCAGGCTGCGCGACCGCCATAAACGCTTTTACCCTCTCCCGATCCACATCGTTCCACCAGACACCATCGACTTTGAGCGCACTGGCCACAATCACGGCCTGCGTGCGCGCCAGAATCTGGCAGACGTTGGCGGGCGTCACGCCCGACCCCACCAGCAGCGGTAAGGTGGTGGCGGCGCGGATCTCGTCGATTTCCTCCAGCGTGGCGCTGTCGCCGGTGCGTTGTCCGGTGGCGATAACCGCATCCGCTTCGAAGAAGTCGACATCGCGGGTCAGTTCCCGAATGGAGCGATCGGCCACTATCGCGTGGCTGCCGTGTTTAACATGGCTGTCGGCGAATACCCGGATATGTTCGGCCCGCAGCTGGCTACGGTAGCGCAGCGCTTTCGCGGCAGCCCCTTCAATAAAGCCTTCGTTGGCGATATAAGCATTCGCCCACTGATTGACGCGGATAAAATCCGCCCCGCCCGCCAGCGCGGTGGCAAAGGCAGGCAGCGCGGCATTCGCCAGCACGTTAATGCCCAGCGGCACGCCGAAACGCTCCCGCACTTTTTCCGTAATCACCGCCATCAGCGCCGGCGTTTCCGGGCCAATATCCTCAGGTTTTGAAAAAGGAATATCGCCATGATTTTCCACAATCAGGCCGTGAACCCCGCCAGCAATATAATTTTCCGCATCGCGTAATGCGCGATCAATTATCGCGCTGACAGGTTTGCCCCGATATTTTGGTGAGCCCGGGAAGGGGTCACAGTGAATAACGCCAATAACCGCTTTAGGGCGTGAAAATATCGCTTGTATTGCATCAATTTTTCCTGCTGATATAGCAACCATCGCTTCTTTATCCTGTTCGGGAAAACACTATGCGTGTTTATGTGGCTGGAAATATTACTGTCGATGAAACCTGGTCTGTTACCGATATTCCGGCTAAGGGCGCCTCTGTTCACGGTTATCAGCGATCGCAGGATATCGGCGGAAAAGGCGCGAATCAGGCGATAGTGTTATCCCGTTGCGGCATTGAAACCTGTTTAATTGCCGCGACCGGTCACGACAGCAAAGGAAAATGGATCCGTCAGCAGCTCATGAACGAGCCCGTGACGTTACTGCCCACGCAGCCCATGACCGCGTTGAGCGACACCTCGCTTATTCTGCACAGCGCCGATGGCGATAACGCCATTATTACCAGTACATCGGCGGCAGATGCGCTGGATATCAATACGCTTGGCCACCATCTGGCCAGCGCGCGTCCGGGCGATCTGCTGGTGCAGCAGGGCAATTTCTCGCCCGAAAAAACCCATGCGCTGTTCAGTCTGGCCAAATCCTGCGGCCTGATAACCGTATTTAACCCCTCACCCGTGCACGCCGCTTTTGCCTCCTGCTGGTCGCTGGTCGATATCGCCGTGGTCAATCAGCACGAAGCGCAGCAGCTGCAGCCCCGCGCAGTGAAAACGTTAGTGACCACACTGGGCAGTGCGGGCGCCTGGCTGACGCAGGGCGACCAGCGAACGTTTTGTCCGGCGCAACCCGTTAATGCCACAGATACCACCGGCGCAGGCGATACCTTTCTTGCCGTGATGCTGGCTTCCGCGATCCTGCGTGGGGGGGAAATCGATGCATTAGCACTGACGCATGCCAGTCAGGCTGCGGCGCTGACTGTCAGCCGTCATGGGACACGTCAGGCCTTCCCCACCGCAGAGGAACTCGCCGCGCTGCTCCAGTCAGGCGGCGAGCCAGCGGTTATTTAAACATTGCGCGATAACTGTCCACGTTGGCTTTGGTCACCACCGTGGCCGGGACCAGAATGGTTTTCGACACGGTTTTGCCTGCGGTAATCGCGTTCAGGGCTTTTACCGCCTCTTCACCCATCTTTTTCGGGTCCTGTTGCAGGACAGCCGTGACATAACCGCCATCAATCCCGCTGATGGCTTTGGACGTCAGATCCCAGCCAAAGACTTTGATCTCTTTCTGGCGGCCCTGGTTTTCCACCGCCGCAATCGCGCCCAGCAGTGCCGGCTCGCCGGTCGCGTAGATAGCGGTTAAATCCGGGTTACCGGTGATCAGGTTTTCTGCCGCCGTCATCGCCGTATCCTGCACGTTCTGGCCATCAACCACATCCGCGACGGTGATGCCCGGATTGCTTTTGATGGTTTCTTCAAACCCCTTCTGACGCTGGTTCTGCACGGCCGAATTCAGCGCGCCCACAATGCCCAGTCGCGCTTTGCCGCCCATATTTTTCGCCACGTAGTCGACAAAATAGTGACCAATAATTTTGCCGCCTTCCAGGTTATCCACGCCCACCTGTGCCGCCTGTGGGCCCGCCGGTAATACCGCATCAATGGCAATAACCGGTATTCTGGCGGCGGCCGCTTCTTTAATCGCTGGCATAATGCCGTTGACGTCAATCGCGTCCACCATAATGCCCTTCACACCCTGCTGAATATAGGTTTCAATGGCGTCGTTTTGAGACACTGGATTATCGTTAGCGTTAAAGATCACTAAATTTTTACCGCTGGCTTTCGCTGCTTCCTGGGCGCCATTATTCATCTGATTAAAAAACAGGGCCTGCTGATTGATCTGAACCAGCGCATAAGTGGGCGCGGCTTTCGCCAGTGAAAATAATGAACCCGCAGACAGTAAGCCGGTTGCCAGCGCAACAGCACGCAGTTTTCTGGTGTTAAATGCCATCATCTTAAAATTCCTCGTCGGGAATGAGCGATAACCAGTTGATCTCCGCATTAAAATGCAGAGGGAATAGTGTTGGCGGGCAAATATCGTCTGAATGGCTGCTTCAGCCAGAACCTGAATAATCGACTTTCTGCACACCGTCCATTATGGTGCACGTGTGAAAGGAATTAATCGGGTTTGGGAGTGACTCCCGGGTCGTGCGGTAAACTGCCTTTAACATTCGCTTCTGGCTAAATTTTGTCAAGCGATTATTTTATCGTCAGCGGGCATGGAAAAACTGTCTCTGCTGCGCGCAACTGTGTTACTGATAGCCGATTCCGGGCAAGATGGCAGGTGATATGAGTAAAAAACGGGTGCTGTTATCGGATGTGGCAGCGCTGGCCGGGCTCTCTAAAGCGACCGTATCCCGCTATATGAATCAAAGCATTATGCTGCCGCAGGAGACGATTGATCGCATTGAAGCGGCGATTCGTCAGCTGGATTATCGCGGTAACAGCCTGGCGCGTCGCCTGAGCAAGGGCGGCAGCGAAACCCTGGGGCTGGTGCTGCCCGATATTACCAATCCCTTCTTTGCCGAACTGGCAGATGCCGCCGAAGAAGCCGCCTCTGCCCATGGCTACAGCCTGGTACTCTGTATTACCCGCAACCATCCGGACAAAGAGAGTCAGTTTATCCGCTGGCTGGATACCTGCCAGGTGGATGGCCTGCTGTTTACCACCAACCATCCTGATAACGGTCTGTTACGCAAAGAGATTAACCGCCACCAGCGCATCGTGCTGCTGGATGAGGACATCCCTGGCAGCGTCGTGCCCAAAGTGTTTGCCGACAACGTTCAGGGTGGACGGATGGCTACCGAAAATCTGATTGCTGCGGGTCATCTGGATATCGCCTTTGTCGGCGGCCCGGCGGAACTGATGAGTGTACGCGAACGCTACCAGGGGTTCTGCACCGCAATGGAGCAGGCTGGCCTGCGTGTCCCGCCCGAATGGGTGATGTACGGCGAATACCAGCGTGAGTTCGGTAAACAGGCGCTGGAACAGCTGTTCAGCCGCGCAGAGCGCCCCACCGCCGTCTTTGCCGCCAGCGATTTTCTGGTACTGGGATTGATGGATGGCCTGCGCGCGCGTGGGCTCAGTGCGCCCGACGCGCTGTCGCTGGTGGGCTTTGATGATGCCACCTATGCTGACTTCACCCAGCCCCGTATATCCACCATCCGCCAGCCCGCACGTGAACTGGGCCGCACGGCCGTAGAGATCATGTTGCGTATCCTGAATGATGACCTCCCCGTCCCCGCCGAAACCCGTCTGCAGGTTGAATGGGTGGCGCGCGACTCGATACGGATCCGTTAACCACGACCCAGAATGGCGCAAAAGCGCACAATAGTGGCGCAAAAAGTGAGCGCCTTAATTTTTCCGGTTTCTGTTCAGTAAACCGGTTTACCTGAAGTCAAACGGCAAATGTGCTGTATTACAGTGAGTTAGACCCTAAGTGCCACGCCGGGTCACAGACTGGCACGGAAGCTGCACTGTCTCACCCGGCAAACAAATATCGTGTAGCGTGTTGTTCTGTGTGTTGTGGCAAAGGGTTTATCCCGCAGGTAAACCGGTTTACAAGGGCGTAAACCGTGCCGGATAACCCCTTTTTACATGCAGAGTAACGGTCCCGTTAGTGGTGATGGGAGTAATCATATGCAGCAGGCACACACTGCCCTGGCACGGGTAGAGATGGTGAATATTACCAAGACCTATGGCGCGATCCGGTCTCTGCAGGGCGTCAACCTGCAACTGGCTCCGGGTGAAGTGCTGGGTCTGGTAGGCGACAACGGTGCGGGAAAATCCACGCTGACCAAGGTGCTGTCAGGTGCGGTCGTCCCGACCAGCGGCACGATTCGTATTGATGGTGAAGAGCAGCATTTCTCTAACCCGGCGGATTCGCGCCGCTGCCATATCGAGATGGTGTATCAGGACCTGTCGCTGTGCGACACCGTCGATGTGGCAGGCAACCTGTTTATGGGACGTGAACCGATGAAGTCCATTTTCGGCATCCCGTTTCTGGACGAAGAAAAAATGCACACTGACGCGCGGGAAATGCTGAAAGGTCTGGGGATTTCTATCCCGGATACCCGACTGCTGGTGCGCAACTTATCCGGCGGACAGCGCCAGGCGATTGCCATTGCACGCGCTGCCGCCTTCGATCCCAAGGTACTGATTATGGATGAACCCACCGCCGCGCTGGCGGTCGCCGAAGTGGAGGCGGTGCTGGAGCTGATCCGCCGGGTGTCGGCGCGGGGCGTGAGCGTCATCCTGATCACCCATCGCTTACAGGATCTCTTCCTGGTGTGCGATCGCATCATGGTGATGTACGAGGGCACCAATGTGGCGGAGCGCCGCGTGGCCGAAACGGATCTGACCGAGATCGTCAATTTGATCGTGGGTGAGAAGTTTGTCGCCCGCTCGGCCGCCGCGCACTGAGCGAGGTAACAGGATGACTATTATGAATCTGAGCAGTTCCCGTATGACACAGCACTCGCTGCCGCGTCGTCTGCTGCACAACCACTCTGGCGTGGTGAGCATCGCGCTGTTTTTCGTGTTCTGCTGCGTGGTCTTTTCCCTGATCACCGGCAACTTCCTCAGCAGTGCTAACTGGCTGAATATCATTCGCCAGAGCGCGCCGCTGCTGATTGTCGCCACGGCGATGACCCTGGTGATCACCACGGGCGGGATCGATCTTTCCGTAGGATCGACGCTGGCGCTGGTCGGCGCCCTCTCCGCTATCGCGCTGAATAACTGGGGCCTGCCCTGGCCGGTGGTGTTGCTGGGCGGCTTGCTGCTGGGCGCGCTGGTGGGGGCCATTAACGGCTTCTTTATCGCTTACGAAGGCATTCCGGCCTTTATCGTCACGCTGGCAACGCTGGCGGTGGTGCGCGGCGTGGCGCTGCTGATTACCCAGGGCTACTCCATTCCCATCCCTGCCGACAGCCCGTTCGCTTTAATGGGCCGCGCCTGGGTACTGGGCGTGCCGATGCCCGCGCTGATAGGCATCGTGGCGCTGATCGTTGGCCATATCGCACTGAATCATATGCGTTTTGGGCGCTATGTCACGGCGATTGGCGCGAATGCGGAAGGCGCGCGCCGGAGCGGTATTAACACCAAAGCCGTAACCATGAAGGTCTACATCCTCAGCGGTATGGCGGCGGCGCTGGCGGGCATGATCATCACCGCGCGTCTGGGCAGCGGCTCCTCCAACCAGGGCGAAGGCTTCGAGTTGCAGGTGATCGCGGCGGTGGTGCTGGGCAGTACCAGCCTGTTTGGCGGCTTCGGAACCGTTATCGGCACGCTGCTCGGCGCGCTGTCGATTGCCATCATCCAGAACGGCCTGATTCTGTCGCATATCTCCCCGTTTTACACGCAGATCGCCACCGGTACGATTATTCTGCTGGCCATCTGGCTCAACACCCGCATTCTCAACCCGACGCGATCGGCGGCGAAAGGATAGCTGATGAAACACTCTATTTTTCGTCATCCCGATCCGCTGCCGCTGGGCATCAACAGCGGCTATGTGATGACCGTCCTTGGCCCGCTGCCGGTGAGTGAGATGGGCGTGACGCTGATGCACGAGCACATTCTGCTGGATGCCTCCGGCAAGTGGGTTCCGCCCTGCTGCTGTGGCGAGCGTCATCTGGCGGAAATGCCGGTCAGCATCGAAAACCTGGGCGAGCTGTCGCTTAATCCGCTGATCAGCCGCGATAACTGTCAGCTGTTTGATGTGGATCTGGCGATTGAAGAGCTGATGAAGTTCCGGGCACTGGGCGGCGAGACGGTGGTGGATCCCACCAATATCGGCATTGGCCGTGACCCGAAAGCGCTGCAGCGCATCGCGCGCCTGACCGGGCTGAACATCATCATGAGCACCGGGCTGTATCTGGAGCCCTCACATCCCGACTGGGTCAAATCGATCAGCATTGACGCGCTCGCTGACAGGCTGATTTACGACCTGGGCGGCAGAGAGGAGAAACCCGAGGTGCTGGCTGGCCTGATCGGCGAAATCGGTGTGTCCAGCCGCTTTACCCCTGACGAGGAGAAATCCCTGCGGGCGGCGGGCCGCGCCAGTGCCGCGACACGCGTGCCGGTTGAGGTGCATCTGCCCGGCTGGGAGCGCTTAGGCCATCGGGTGCTGGATATCCTGGAAGAAGAAGGCGCTGACCTGCGTCATGTGGTGCTGTGCCACATGAACCCCAGCTTTGCCGATAAGCGCTACCAGCGCGATCTGGCACAGCGCGGCGCCTTTCTGGAATATGACATGATCGGCATGAGCTATTACTACGCCGATGAGACCGCGCAGTCACCGTCCGATGAGGAGAATGCCCGCGCCATTCGCGAGCTGATCGATGACGGCTTTATCGAACAGATTTTGCTGTCGCAGGACGTGTTCCTGAAAACCATGCTGACCCGCTACGGCGGTCACGGCTATGGCTACATCCTTAAACATTTTGTCCCGCGCCTGAAACGCCACGGCGTCAGCGGCGAACAACTTGAAACCTTACTGATTGCTAACCCACAGCGCGTTTTTGGTGGGTAAGGGAGAACCTGAATGCAGAAGAAAATTTTACTGGTCGGCGAGTCCTGGACCAGCACGTCTGTTCACGTCAAAGGCTTCGATCAGTTTGCCACCGCCACCTGGCATAATGGCGCGACCGACTTTATGGCGGCGCTGGCCGACAGCGATTATGCCATCACCTACATGCCCGCCCATGCTGCCGCCACCGACTTTCCTTTAACCCCGGACGGGCTTCAGCAGTGGGATGCGATCATTCTGTCCGACATCGGCGCCAATACGTTGCTGCTGCACCCGGATACCTGGCTGAAGAGCCAGCGCACGGCAAATCGCCTGACGCTGATCCACGACTATGTGGCGGCGGGCGGCGCGCTGATGATGATTGGCGGCTACTTCAGTTTTCAGGGTATCAATGGCGGCGCGCGCTATCGCAACACGGCGGTCGAGAAAGTCCTGCCGGTGCGCTGCCTGGCCTGGGATGACCGCATCGAAACGCCCGAGGGCGTTTATCCCTGCGTGACCGAATCTCACGCGCTGTTCGCCGGTATGCCAGACGACTGGCCATGGCTACTGGGCTATAACGAAGTGGAGATGCACCCGGAAGGTAAACTGCTGGCGACCATCGCCGGCACGTCACATCCGCTGCTGGCGGTGCGCGAGTATCAGCAGGGTCGCTCGCTGGTCTGGACCAGCGATATGTCTGCGCACTGGCTGCCGCAGGAATTTGCTCAGTGGCCGGGTTACCGCCAGCTGTGGATCAACTGCCTGAACTGGTTAACGGTGCGCGGATGATGAGCCAGAGCCAGACGCTGGCGCAGCAGCTGTTGCGCTTTGACACCATTAATCCCCCGGGCAACGAAGCGGCCTGCATGCACTTTCTGGCAGAGTGGCTGGCGGAACGGGGCTTTGAGGTCACCCTGTCCCCCTTCGGTGAAAATCGCCTGAACCTGATTGCCCGCCTCCCTGGCCGTCAGCCCGGCCCGCAGCTGGCGTTTACCGGCCATCTGGATACGGTCCCGCTCGGCAATGCTGACTGGCAGTTCGATCCGTTTGGTGAAATCGTGGGTGACCGGCTTTACGGACGCGGTTCGAGTGACATGAAGGCCGCTGTCGCGGCTTTTGCTGTGGCCTGCGTGACGCATCAGCAGGCGATTCAGCAGGGTTCCGGCGTCGTGCTGATGATCACCGGCGGGGAGGAGACGGGCTGTGACGGCGCGCGGGCGCTGATTGCTGACGCTGACCTGCCCGATGTCGGCGCATTGATTGTCGGCGAGCCCACCGCCAACTATCCGGTTATCGGCCACAAAGGCGCACTCTGGCTACGCTGTGAAACGCGCGGGAAAACGGCCCATGGCGCGATGCCGGAACTGGGCATTAATGCCATTTATCTGGCGGCGGAGGCTCTGGGCAGGATCCAGCACTTCTCGCCTGGCGCGCCACATCCGCTGATGAAGCAGCCGACCGTTAACGTCGGACGCATTTCAGGCGGCCTGAACATTAACTCTGTGCCCGATCGCACCCAATTTGATGTGGATATCCGCAGCGCACCCAATCTGCAGCACGCCACCATTCGACAGCAACTGACAACCTTACTGGGAGAGAGCGTAACGGTGACGACGCTGGTGGATCTGCCGGCCGTACTGAGCGAAGAGAATCAGGCCTGGATTCATTCTGTTTATCAGCATTGTCAGGCGTTACATGACGCTCCGCTGACGCCGCGCATTGTGCCCTACTTTACTGATGCGTCACTGTTGTTGCCCGCACTGGGTACGCCGCCCTGCATTATCCTTGGTCCCGGCGAGCCATCCATGGCACACCAGACCGATGAATATTGCCTGCTGAGCCGGTTAGCGGAAGCGGAGCTGTTGTATGGTGCGTTGATTAACGACTGGATGAGGTCATAGAGGGGTGCCTCAGACGGCTGGACGAACAAAGGGGCGCACGGAGACCGCCATAAAAAAGGCCGCTTGCGCGGCCTTTTTTCATTCACGGTGCTTAGCGCCGCTTAATCAGCATAAACATACTGATCGCAAAGAACGCGAAGCTTGGCAGGATCGCCCCCAGCACCGGCGGCAGTCCGTAAACCAGACTCAGCGGGCCGAAAATCTGATCCAGCACGTAGAACAGGAAGCCGAAGCTGATACCGGTCACGACCCGTACCCCCATCGACACGCTGCGCAGCGGACCGAAAATAAACGACAGCGCCATCAGCATCATCACCGCCACCGACAGCGGCTGGAAAATCTTGCTCCACATATTCAGCCGGTATCGTCCTGACTCCTGGCCGCTCTGCTTCAGATACTTACTGTAGTTATAGAGACCGCGAATCGATAACGCATCCGGGTCGAGCGCCACCACGCCCAGCTTGTCGGGCGTCAGATTGGTTTTCCACTCGCCGCTCAGACTCTGCGAGCCGGTAATCTGCTTCGGATCGGTCAGGTTCGACTCATCGACCTGCGACAGTATCCAGCGCTTTTTGTCTTTATCCCAGGTCGCCGTCGCCGCATAACGCACGCTCTGTAAACGGCGCTGATCGGTAAAGTTATAGATGCTGACGCCGTCAATCTCATTGTCGCCTTTAATGCGCTCAATAAAGATGAAGTTGTTGCCATCCTTCGCCCACAGACCATTCTGCGTCGACACCAGTGCGCCGCCGTAAAGCTGCTGCGCCCGGTAGTTACGCGCCATCTGCTCGCCTGACGGCGCCACAAATTCCCCGATCGCCATGGTCAGCAGCACCAGCGGAATCGCCGTTTTCATCACCGACAGCGCCACCTGCATGCGGGTAAAGCCCGCCGCCTGCATCACCACCAGCTCACTGCGCTGCGCCAGCGCACCCAGTCCCAGCAGAGCACCCAGCAGGGCCGCCATCGGGAAGAAAATCTCAATATCTTTGGGTACGCTCAGCAGGGTGTAATAGCCGGCGCTCAGCGCGCTGTAGCTCCCCTGGCCGGTCTTACGCAGCTGATCGACGAACTTGATGATGCCGGAAAGCGACACCAGCATGAACAGCGTCAGCATTATCGTATTGAAAATCGTTTTACCGATATAGCGGTCAAGAACGCGAAACATCAGACTGACCCTCCGCGTGTAAAGCGGGCGCGAACCCGACGCATCGGCACCGTATCCCACAGGTTAAGCACTATCGCCAGCAGCAGATAGCTGATATTCACCACCCACATCCACACACCCGGATCGAGGCGGCCTTTTGCCCCGCTCGACTTCAGCGAACTCTGCAGCAGGAAGAAGATCAGATAGAGCAGCATCGCGGGCAGCATCGACAGCACGCGTCCCTGACGGGGGTTCACCACGCTGAGCGGCACCACCATCAGCGCCATTACCAGCACCGCGAACACCAGCGTCAGACGCCAGTGCAGCTCAGCCTTAAACTCAGGCGTGTTGTTGCTGAACAGGCCGGTAAAGCTCGACTGCTCTGCATCATTCGGATCGAGCGTCGCCGCCTTATAGCCCACAATCGCCTGATAGTTGGTGAAGTCGGTAATGCGGAAGTCACGCAGCAGGGCCGTGCCCTCAAAACGGGTGCCCTTATCCAGCGTTACCACCTGCGAACCATCTTTACGCTGCTCCATGTGGCCGCTGTCGGCCAGCACGACTGACGGACGCGCATTGCCTTTAGGCCGCAGCTGCGCCAGGAAAACGTTACCGAACTGGTTGCCCTTCACATCCTCGACAAACAGCACCGCGCTGCCGTCGCTGGAGGTCTGGAACTGGCCAGCGGCCATCGCCGCGGCTCCCGGGTTCGCTTTGGCATTCTGCGTTACCTCATCCTGATAGCGGGATGACCAGGGGCCGAGCCAGATAACGTTTACCGCCGCCACCAGCGAGGTAAAGAGCATCAATACCATCGCCGCTTTAACCAGCACGGCCTTACTCAGGCCGCAGGCGTGCATCACGGTAATTTCACTTTCCGTGTAAAGCCGTCCCAGCGTCATCAGGATCGCCAGAAACAGACTTAAGGGCAGTATAAGTTGTGCCATTTCAGGCACGCCGAGTCCTAACAGTGTCAGAACCAGGTTTGTCGGCACTTCGCCATCCACCGCGGCTCCCAGGATCCTGACTAACTTCTGGCAAAAGAAGATGAGTAGCAGGATAAACAGGATAGCCAGCTGGCTTTTGAGCGTTTCCCGAACCAGATATCTAATGATGATCACGCTTAGTACGCCTGTGAAAACTTGTCTTTTTGCAGGAAAATCGCTAGTTTCAACGCTTATCAGCCATTTTTCTTCATCAATGGCCGTCGTCGTAGCTAAAATTGTATGAAAAACGCGTCCGGGTGGTGAAAAAACAACATCTTGTCACCCTGATTCATTATGACCTCCAGCGGCAGAATGTCATGCTGCGACAATGAATAAATGGGTCATGAGCGCGCTACATTCTAGCGGCAGCAGCGGCCGTTGTCTTTAAGATTCAGGAGAGTGCATGGAGTTCAGTGTAAAAAGCGGAAGCCCGGAAAAACAACGCAGTGCCTGCATTGTCGTTGGCGTTTTCGAACCGCGTCGTCTGTCACCGATTGCCGAACAGCTGGATAAAATCAGTGACGGTTACATCAGTGCCCTGCTGCGCCGCGGCGAGCTGGAAGGGAAAGTGGGCCAGACACTGCTGCTGCATCATGTGCCAAATATCCTGTCTGAGCGTATTCTGCTGATTGGCTGCGGGAAAGAGCGTGAACTGGACGAACGCCAGTACAAGCAGGTCATTCAGAAAACCATTAATACGCTGAACGACACCGGCTCCATGGAGGCGGTCTGCTTCCTGACCGAGCTGCATGTCAAAGGACGCAATACCTACTGGAAAGTGCGTCAGGCGGTGGAAACCTCAAAAGAGGCGCTCTACAACTTTGATCAGCTGAAGAGCAACAAAGCCGAGCCACGTCGCCCGCTGCGCAAGCTGGTGTTCAACGTGCCGACCCGTCGCGAGCTGACCAGCGGCGAGCGGGCGATCCAGCACGGGCTGGCGGTTGCCGCCGGTATGAAAGCGGCGAAAGATCTTGGCAATATGCCGCCTAACATCTGTAACGCCGCCTATCTGGCGTCACAGGCGCGCCAGCTGGCCGATGCCTTCAGCAAAAATGTGACTACCCGCGTGATCGGCGAACAGCAGATGAAAGAGCTGGGCATGAACGCCTATCTCGCCGTCGGCGCCGGCTCGCAGAATGAGTCGCTGATGTCGGTCATTGAATACAAAGGCAATCCGGATGCTGAAGCGCGCCCGATTGTGCTGGTGGGTAAAGGGCTGACCTTTGACTCCGGCGGCATCTCCATCAAGCCTGCCGACAGCATGGATGAGATGAAGTATGACATGTGCGGCGCCGCCGCGGTCTATGGCGTCATGCGTATGGTGGCCGAGCTGAACCTGCCGCTGAACGTGGTCGGCGTGCTGGCGGGCTGTGAAAACATGCCGGATGGCCGTTCGATGCGTCCGGGTGACGTGCTGACCACCATGTCAGGCCAGACGGTCGAAGTGCTGAACACTGACGCCGAAGGCCGTCTGGTACTCTGTGATGCACTGACTTACGTCGAGCGTTTCGACCCGGAAGTGGTGATCGACGTCGCGACGCTGACCGGTGCCTGCGTAATTGCGCTGGGCCATCACATCAGCGGCCTGCTGTCGAACCACAATCCGCTGGCGCATGAGCTGATCAGCGCGTCCGAGCAGTCCGGCGATCGCGCCTGGCGTCTGCCGATGGCGGATGAGTTCCAGGAGCAGATGGAGTCCAACTTTGCCGATATGGGCAACATTGGAGGCCGTCCGGGCGGCGCGATCACCGCCGCCTGCTTCCTGGCGCGTTTCGCCCGCAAATATAACTGGGCGCACCTGGATATCGCCGGAACCGCCTGGCGCTCCGGCAAGGCCAAAGGCGCCACCGGTCGTCCGGTGCCGATGCTGTCACAGTTTCTGTTGAATCGGGCAGGATTGAACGGCGACGATTAAGCGCCCTCTTTTCTGACAGCAAGGGCGGATCTGATTCCGCCCTTGATCTTCTGATGAGCAAACCGATGAAAAACGCAACCTTCTACGTGCTGGAAACCGATGCCACTCAGGATGGCCTGAGCGCTGTTGAAGCGCTGGTGTGCAATCTGGCGGAAACACGCTGGCGGGCCGGAAAGCGGGTGCTGATTGCCTGCGAAGATGAACAGCAAGCCATTCGTCTCGACGAAGCGCTGTGGCAACGACCGGCCAATGCCTTCGTGCCGCACAACCTGGCGGGTGAAGGCCCGCGCTACGGTGCGCCGGTTGAGCTGGCCTGGCCACAGCGTCGCGGCAGTTCACCGCGCGACCTGCTGATTAGCCTGCTGCCCCACTTCGCAGATTTTGCTACTGCTTTCCATGAAGTGATAGACTTCGTTCCTTACGAAGACGCTCTCAAACAACTCGCGCGCGACCGCTACAAAGCGTATCGCAGCGTGGGTTTCCAATTGAATACGGCAGCGCCACCACAGCCGCAAACGACATAGCAGAAATGGAAAAGACATATAACCCGCAAGATATCGAGCAGCCGCTTTACGAGCACTGGGAAAAGCAGGGCTACTTCAAACCGAATGGCGACACCAGCCAGGAAAGCTTTTGCATCATGATCCCGCCGCCGAACGTCACCGGTAGCTTGCACATGGGTCACGCCTTCCAGCAAACCATCATGGACACCATGATCCGTTACCAGCGCATGCAGGGCAAAAACACCCTGTGGCAGGCGGGCACGGACCACGCGGGCATCGCCACGCAGATGGTGGTTGAGCGCAAGATTGCGGCTGAAGAGGGCAAAACGCGCCAGGATTATGGCCGCGATGCGTTCATCGAAAAAATCTGGGAGTGGAAAGCGGAATCCGGCGGCACCATTACCCGCCAGATGCGTCGTCTCGGTAACTCTGTTGACTGGGAGCGCGAGCGCTTCACGATGGACGAGGGCCTCTCCAACGCCGTTAAAGAGGTGTTTGTTCGCCTCTACAAAGAGAACCTGATCTACCGTGGCAAACGCCTGGTGAACTGGGACCCGAAACTGCGCACCGCGATCTCCGATCTGGAAGTGGAAAACCGCGAGAGCAAAGGCTCAATGTGGCATATCCGCTATCCGCTGGCGGATGGCGCTAAAACCGCCGACGGTAAAGATTATCTGGTCGTCGCCACCACCCGTCCGGAAACCCTGCTGGGCGACACCGGCGTGGCCGTGAACCCGGAAGATCCGCGCTATAAAGATCTGATCGGCAAATTCGTGATGCTGCCGCTGGTTGGCCGCCTGATCCCGATCGTCGGCGACGAACACGCGGACATGGAAAAAGGCACCGGCTGCGTCAAAATCACTCCGGCTCATGACTTCAACGACTACGAAGTCGGCCGTCGTCATCGCTTACCGATGATCAACATCCTGACCTTTGACGGCGATATCCGCGACCGCGCTCAGGTGTATGACACCAACGGCGAAGCCAGCGATGTC
The DNA here is from genome assembly GCF_026541045.1 of Pantoea sp. GM_Pan_3. Taxonomy (NCBI): domain Bacteria; kingdom Pseudomonadati; phylum Pseudomonadota; class Gammaproteobacteria; order Enterobacterales; family Erwiniaceae; genus Pantoea; species Pantoea sp. GM_Pan_3. The sequence goes on from NZ_JALNVA010000002.1 coordinate 318,911, forward strand.
TGCTCCGACGACATCCCGGCCGCCTTCCAGGGCATGGAACGCTTTGCCGCGCGTAAAGCGATTGTTGCCGCGGTGGATGAACTGGGTCTGCTGGATGAGATCAAACCCCACGACCTGACCGTTCCTTACGGTGACCGTGGCGGCGTGGTGATTGAACCGATGCTGACCGACCAGTGGTATGTGCGTACCGCCCCGCTGGCGAAAGTGGCGGTTGAAGCCGTTGAGAACGGTGATATCCAGTTCGTGCCGAAGCAGTACGAAAACATGTACTTCTCCTGGATGCGCGATATTCAGGACTGGTGTATTTCCCGTCAGCTGTGGTGGGGTCACCGCATTCCGGCGTGGTATGACAACGACGGCAACGTCTACGTCGGCCGCACCGAAGACGAAGTGCGCGCGGAAAACAACCTGGCCGCCGATGTGGCGCTGCGTCAGGATGATGACGTGCTGGACACCTGGTTCTCCTCAGGCCTGTGGACCTTCTCTACCCTGGGCTGGCCGGAGAACACCGAAGCGCTGCGCACCTTCCATCCGACCAGCGTGCTGGTCAGCGGCTTCGACATTATCTTCTTCTGGATTGCCCGCATGATCATGCTGACCATGCACTTCATCAAAGATGAAAATGGCAAACCACAGGTGCCGTTTAAAACCGTCTACATGACCGGTCTGATCCGTGATGAAGAGGGTCAGAAGATGTCAAAATCCAAGGGCAACGTGATTGACCCGCTGGATATGGTTGATGGCATCTCGCTGGAAGCGCTGCTGGAAAAACGTACCGGCAACATGATGCAGCCGCAGCTGGCCGAGAAGATCCGCAAACGTACCGAGAAGCAGTTCCCGAACGGCATCGAGCCATCAGGCACCGATGCGCTGCGCTTTACGCTGGCGGCACTGGCCTCAACCGGTCGCGACATCAACTGGGACATGAAGCGCCTGGAAGGGTATCGCAACTTCTGTAACAAGCTGTGGAACGCCAGCCGCTTTGTGCTGATGAACACCGAAGAGCAGGATTGCGGACAGAATGGCGGCGAGATGACGCTGTCGCTGGCGGATCGCTGGATCCTGACCGAGTTCAACCACACGGTGAAAGCCTACCGTGAAGCGCTGGATACCTATCGCTTCGATATCGCGGCGAACATCCTGTATGACTTCACCTGGAACCAGTTCTGTGACTGGTATCTGGAGCTGACCAAGCCGGTCATGAACAGTGGCAGTGAAGCGGAGCTGCGTGGCACCCGCCACACGCTGGTTCACGTACTGGAAGCGCTGCTGCGCCTGGCGCACCCAATCATTCCGTTTATCACGGAAACCATCTGGCAGCGCGTGAAAGGCCTGAAAAACATCAGCGATGACACCATCATGCTGCAGCCGTTCCCGCAGTTTGATGCCGCGAAGGAAGATGCGGAAGCGAAAGCCGATATCGAGTGGATGAAGCAGGCGATCGTTGCCGTGCGTAATATCCGTGCGGAGATGAACATTGCGCCGAGCAAGCCGCTGGATGTGCTGCTGCGTGACTGTTCACCGGCTGCCCAGCGCCGCGTTGAAGAGAACCGTAACTTCCTGTCACGCCTGGCGCGTCTGGAAAGCCTGACCATTCTGCCGGCAGGCGAGAAAGGTCCGGTTTCGGTCACTAAAATTGTGGAAGGCGCAGAGCTGCTGATCCCGATGGCGGATCTGGTCGACAAAACCGCTGAGCTGGAGCGTCTGGCAAAAGAGCTGGTTAAGCTGGATGTGGAAATCGAGAAGATCGAGACCAAGCTGGCGAACGAAGGCTTTGTTTCACGCGCGCCGGAAGCCGTAGTGGCGAAAGAGCGCGAGCGCGTGGCAGACCTGCAACAATCAAAAGCAAAACTGATTGAACAGCAGGCGGTCATTGCGGCACTCTGATTAACAGTTTGCTCTGAAAAAACCCCGCGCAAGAGCGCGGGGTTTTTTATAGGTGAATAAGCAAGAAATAGGGTTATCCCGATTCAGGCTAAAAATAACGCCAGTTTCCCTGCGCCATCTGCACTGCCTGTTTGCGAATTAACGTCATGGCAGCAATATTCAGGTCAGTAAATTCAGAGTTTTGATTTCGGCAAAAGGCGTTACGTGTTAGTTAAATAAGAAAGAAAAAGATCGGGTTCAATCTGTCAATAACCTACAGGCATCGATTTTATTCAGGCTGCATCGTATTATTCAGATGCGTGACAGCCGCATTTAAAACCGTCACACATCTCTCTTTCCAGTACCCCCCGGAGTTGGATTTACTGAGCGCAGCCGTGCTTTTCGCAACATAAAGCGATACCTCATCCGGCGCTGGCTCAATAAACGGCACACCACAAATGGCATTAATATTTTCTTCATTGAGAAACATCAATACCTTTGCAGGGTTTGCAGGCAGGGCATAGGCCATAGCGATGTTTAAACCTTCCTGAAAAGAGGTTTGCCCTAAGAAAGGCGAACGAGTAAGAACCGGGTAGAGTCTTATCCAGTAAGCGCGTCCTTCTGAAAGATAGGCCGTTATCTGTTCATAATCTTTTTCAGAAAGTTGAGTGCTGTCGTTACTGCGCGATGCCGTCAGGACTTTGTCTGCTAAAACTTCCTCTGAGGATTTAATCTCCGCTGATGAACACATCAAAGAGAATAAAGCAATTGCCACAACAAATGGCCATTTCATTTCATAGCTTCCTTTTTTTCAGAATATTATTTTATCGCTTTTTGAAGCGTTCAACTTACCGAAGCAAAGCCAGATAGCGTTGATTTGCATCAACGAATAAAGACAGTTCTCAATACAAAGACAGCCTTATTTTCAGAAATGCGAGAAGAAAGCACTTTTATTCATAAGGCGGGTAATCATTAAAAGTAAAAAGAATTCCTGCATCGTAGTCAGAAATGTAAATGGCATTAAAAGCGTCTGAGGATTATCAGTAATATTGCTTTTAGATGACGATAATGTTACTTCTGGTAAATGTCTAACCGATTCGCATAACCCAACCCCAACATGATTCCTGACTCTCAACACCTCCAGGTGCGGCCGATTACTGCCGCCGATAATCCGCATATTGCTCATGTCATCCGCGTTGTTTCGGCGGAATTTGGCCTGACGGCTGACAAGGGCTATACCGTCTCCGATCCCCAGCTCGACCAGCTGTTTGAGCTCTACAGTGCCGATCAGAGCGCCTACTGGATTGTTGAGTATCAGGGCAAGGTGGTGGGCGGCGGAGGCGTGGCGCCTCTCGCCTGCAGTGCGCCAGACATCTGCGAACTGCAGAAAATGTACTTCCTGCCCGTGGTGCGCGGCCAGGGCTTGGCGCGCGAGCTGGCGCTGCGGGCGATGGATCATGCACGCAGCCACGGCTTCCGTCGCTGCTACCTTGAAACCACCGCCAGCCTGACCCGCGCCATCAGACTCTATGAGTCGCTGGGCTTTGCGCACATCGAGGGCGCGATGGGCTGCACCGGCCATGTGGATTGCGAAGTGCGCATGCTGAAGACCTTATAAGCCGCGCTCCACGTAACGCATATCGTTGATGGACTCGATTTTGAACTGCCCGTTATCGGTGTAGCGCAGCAGCGTCACGCTGGCATTCTTAAGCTGCTCGCGTAACGAAGTATCGCCCAGCGCCTGCAGCAGCGTGGTGATAGCCATACCGTGACTGACCACCAGCACATTGCCTCCGCCCTGCTGCTGCGCCTGCTTCGCGATTGCCGTAATACTCTCCACCATGCGCTTAGCTACCTGCTGATAGGTTTCGGCCTGGCCGGAGGATTTAACCCCTGGCAGCGATGGCGTGCCTGCGGCTTCCGCCTCATGAATCGCATCGATCATCCTGTCCATCTGAATTTTACCGGCGCTGAATGCCTCCAGCAGCGCCGTGTCGGAGGGATAACCCGCCTGAAGGGCGGCAGCGGTAATCAGATTTTTATCCAGATCGCCTTCATAAAGGCCAAATCCCACCTCGCGCAGCCCTTTCATCTCCTTCAGCACAGGCGGATTTTTCCAGTTCTTCATCACCAGCTGCGCGGTTTCTCTCGCCCGACCCGAATCGCTGGACCAGGCCGCGACGAAGGGCAACGGCTGTAAACCCCGCCCCAGTTGCTCTGCAACCGCAGCCCCGGAAGCGGTCAGCGGCGTATCGGCCCATCCCTGAGCGCGATGCACCGTGTTAAACATGGTCTTGCCATGCCGGGTCACATAGAGCATCACATCCGCGGCCCAGGCGGAGCCGGCAGTGCTGACGGAGATGAGGGCAATTAACATCAGGGTTTTCAGTTTCGTTTTCATTTTACTCTCCGGGTTAAAAAAGATTGAATTTATATTGAATGACCACTTCGGCGGATAAACTGCGGGAGCGCTGAACTTTTCCCTGACTATTCAGGCGCGGAGTCTCTTTACTGTTTTTATATGACCAGCCATAACCGGTCAGCGTAAACAGCGTCAGATTTTTAAAGGAGGGATGCTGATTACTGAACTGATTAATTAATGAAACCTCGCCAGTTCGTACAAGATTATTACGATAATGGAACTGACCATAATTAAGCTGTATTCCACTGCTGATCCCCTTTGTGATTTCATACTGACTCAGAGAGACCAGCGCCAGCTCTCTGTCACGCATATAGTCTTTGCCCGCGGAGGTCAGTGAAGTGAAACGTCCCCGGGTATTTTTAGTCAGGGGTCGGGCATAATATCCCACCGCCTGCTTTTTAGGGGCGGAGGTCCAGCCAGCAGCCAGCCTCTGCGTCCAGGCGCCCTGCTTCCAGATGGCCTCCCCGACATAGTGCCATGCCTGGTGATCAAAGGTTCTTTTGCTGGCGGGCATACTTTTATACTTTTCCAGCGCCTGGCTGCCATAGATCTGCGAAGCCAGTGACCAGTGTGGCGAGAGGGAATAGCCTGCCTCAATGACATGACGGCGCTGATAGCGTTCGGCCTCGCCAAACGCATAGGCCAGCGCGTGACCGCTATCTTTGTAGCTCAGCGCCGCGGTGTAAATGGCGTCGATTTTTTGCCGGGCCTGGGTTTGCAGCGCCAGCGTTTTACCCGAGTCGTGCCGTATGGCTTTGTTAACCATGGCAAGATCCAGCCGGGCATTCTGCCACGTCACTGCACCGCTGTAGCCGGCATAGCTGTTGCGCGACAGGCGATCCGTGGTCGTCAGCACACCGATATTTTTCAGTTCCTGCCAGCCCGCCTTCCCCTCGAACCGCAGCGCGCGGTTGCCAAGCTTCAGCTTAAGATAGCGCTGACTGAACTTGCTGAAGCCGTGCGCATCCCGCTTTTCCATGTTCCCGCCGCTGTCATAGAGCAGACCGCGCGTGGAGAAGTAGTCGCTGGCGCCCAGGCGTACGGCGCGGGTATAGGTCGCATCAAACCCGAGCAGGTCCCACTGATAACCGGAACGAAAATCGAACGTCGCGGCCTGGCCCCAGGCGTTGTGAACCGCTGTGGGCTGCGCTTCGTTCTCCTTGAGATACTTCCAGTGGTTGCGCAGTCTGAGATCGAGCGCAGCGTCACGCCATAATCCGGAGGAGGTCTGAATGCCAGACGCATTAACATTTCCCCAGCAAAGGGTCAAAAATAGCGAAACAAATAACAGAGAATAACGTTTTCCTTTCATTATGAAGTCCTTCACCTGGCGATATTAAAAATCCGTCACCCCATGACAATAAGGGTGACCTGGTGCCGTTAACCCATAAAAAAACCCGACCCACTGCCCTCTGTTAAAAAGGGCAGCGAGTCGGGTTTTGCTTAAAAAAATAACAATCCCGCACTGACTCCGGGACTATATTTATTTAAGGGCGGAAAGTCAGCGTAAAAAAGCCGTTATGTGATAGGTGGCACAAAATATCTTTGTCTGCCAGCGTGATTTAAAATAAAGCGTTACACAGCGCGTTATTTAAAACAGCGCCACGCAGGAAATATAAACGCGATCACCCAATCAGAAAAAGAGACACCCCGATCAGGGTGCCCTCAGGGATTCACCAGGCGGGTACGCCGCTGTGAAAACGCAGCTCCGTGTCCGGCTCGCTAATCAGCTTCGCCTCGACCCGGCCAATCGCCTGCACCCGTGGCGCGATATCTTTTGCCGCGATCTGCGCAGCCAGCGTCAGGTAATCCTGATAGTGGCGCGCCTCGGAGCGGAGAAGCGACAGATAGAACTTCGCCAGCTCGTCATCCAGCCAGGGAGCCAGACTGGCAAAACGTTCGCAGGATCGCGCCTCGATGTAAGCGCCGCAAATCAGCTTATCCACCAGCGTTTCCGGCTCATGGGTGATCACCTCACGCAGCAGAGATTTTGCATAGCGGCTGGAGGTGATCTTCTGATAGACCAGTCCGCGTGACTGCATAATCTCCCACACCTGATAGAAGTGATGCAGCTCCTCTTTAATCAGCAGCACCATCTTTTCCACCAGCTCATCGGCCCAGGGCAGCGCATTGCGCACGATGAAGCGTTTGGTCAGATTTTTATGGGCATTGATAAAGTCGCTGTCGCCATCTTCGCGGAAGATGAAGTCTTCATAGGGTTTCAGCCAGGCGAGAATCGCCTCGCCGCTCGGCTTGTCGGCCACATACTTACGGATTAACCATACCGCGGTCTGCGCGGCTTTCAGTTCGCACACCAGATGGTCGGTCAGCAGCAGGGTCAGGTTTTCCGGCTTGCGCGCCTCATCAATCCAGGCTTGCGGCGTGCGGCAGTGCAGAAACTGACAGATCGGTTCGAGTAGCGGTGCGTAATTCATGATGTCAGAACAGAACAGGAGAAGGTAAGAGGCGGAGAGGGCTCCGCCCGGGCGACTTAGTGGCGAACACCATCATCATCTTCATCGTCGATAGCGTCGTCATCTTCCTCTTCGGCATCGGGATCTTCGAAATAGGTGCCCCAGCCGTCATAATCGACGTTGTATTTACCGACCAGGTTAACCAGCTGCTCAACCTGCACATCGATCAGTTCCGCTTTCAGCGCCGATTCGCTGAGGATGTCAACGCACATGACGGTCGTGCCATCTTCCAGCTCCAGCTCTTCCGGCTCGGTCACTTCATAACCCAGCTTAAAGGCGTCAACGGCCGCTTTTTCCAGCGAATCAAAATTATTGCATGAGAGATGGTGCTCGATGGTATAGAGCGCATCGGGATCGCTGCCATCCTCCAGCAGTTCTTCGATAATCTGCCGCGTCTCTTCACGCTGCTCTTCCAGCAATGCTTCATATGCCATAACGATGTTCCTCTCTGAGTTCGGCAATAAACCGCTATTTTCCCACACTGCCTGTCGCGCCACTACACAAAACGACAAGTTTATTGGCACCCGCTCTTGAAAATGCATATTCATACGGTTAGATTGAATTTTAATTCACTTTAATGATTACTGGAGTGTTGTATGAGTCAGCTGTATCAGCGCCATTTCCTCAGGCTTCTGGATTTTACCCCCGCCGAAATGGATTACCTGCTTACCCTTTCCGCTGAATTAAAGCAGGCGAAAAAAAGCGCCAGCGAAGTGCAGTACCTGAAAGGCAAAAACATCGCGCTCATCTTCGAAAAAGACTCGACCCGTACCCGATGCTCTTTCGAAGTTGCCGCTTACGATCAGGGTGCTAACGTCACTTATCTCGGCCCGAGTGGCAGCCAGATCGGCCATAAAGAGTCGATGCGCGACACGGCGCGGGTGCTGGGCCGGATGTACGATGGCATTCAGTATCGCGGTTACGGTCAGGCGCTGGTTGAAACACTGGCGGAACATGCCGGTGTGCCGGTCTGGAACGGCCTGACAGACGAATTTCACCCGACCCAGCTGCTGGCCGACCTGCTGACCATGCAGGAGCACCTGCCGGGCAAAAAACTCAGCGACATGACGCTGGTCTATGTCGGTGACGCACGCAACAACATGGGTAACACCATGCTGGAAGCGGCGGCGCTGACCGGACTGGATCTGCGCCTGGTGGCCCCGGAAAGCTGCTGGCCCGAGGCGCAACTGGTGGCTGAGTGCCGTGAGGTCGCCCGTCAGACCGGCGGTACCATCACCCTCACCGACAACATTGCTGACGGCGTCAAAGGCGCAGACTTCATCTACACCGATGTCTGGGTGTCGATGGGTGAAGCCAAAGAGGTCTGGGCAGAGCGTATCGCCCTGCTGCGTGACTATCAGGTTAACCGGGCGATGCTCGATCTGACCGGCAATCCGCAGGTGAAATTCCTGCACTGCCTGCCCGCTTTCCATGACGATCAGACCACGCTGGGTCAGCAGATGGCGGAACAGTACGATCTGCCTAACGGCATGGAGGTGAGCAACGAGGTGTTTGAGTCGGCGCACAGCATTGTCTTTGACCAGGCCGAGAACCGGATGCACACCATCAAAGCAGTGATGGTGGCCACGCTGGGCCAGCGCTGATCGTCCGTCGGCAGGCGGGCTGACGCCACAGGTTGTCGCCCGCCTGCCGCCCCGGACCTCTCCGCAGCGCAAACGTTTTCCCTTGCTGCGCCATCGCGAACGGGTATAATGCGCCCCAATTTGCCGGAGGAAATATGCGACAGCACAGCGGACAATTTGACGCGCCATCACGCCTGACCGCAGGCGGTGCTGCTGTTTCTTTCGGTCATCGACCCGATCATAAAAAAGCCCCTTAAGCAGGGGCTTTTTTTTGTCCGCAATCCGGCCGCGCAGAGGAGAGAGTTATGGCTAACCCGCTATACCGCAAGCACATCATTTCAATTAACGACCTCAGTCGTGAAGAGCTGGAGCTGGCGCTGCACACCGCCGCTCAGCTGAAAGCCCATCCGCAGCCGGAACTGCTGAAGCACAAGGTGATTGCCAGCTGCTTCTTTGAGGCCTCGACCCGCACCCGCCTGTCGTTTGAAACCGCCATTCACCGTCTGGGGGCGTCAGCGGTGGGCTTTGCTGACGGCAGCAACACGTCACTGGGCAAAAAAGGCGAAACCCTGGCCGACACTATTTCCGTCATCGGCACCTATGTGGATGCGATTGTGATGCGTCATCCGCAGGAGGGCGCGGCGCGGCTGGCGACGGAGTTTTCCGGCGGCATTCCGATTCTGAACGCCGGTGACGGGGCCAATCAGCATCCGACCCAGACCCTGCTCGATCTCTTCACCATCCAGGAGACCCAGAGCCGCCTGAATAACCTGAACGTGGCGATGGTGGGGGATCTGAAATATGGCCGCACCGTGCACTCCCTGACCCAGGCGCTGGCGAAGTTTGATGGCAACCGCTTCTTCTTTATCGCGCCCGATGCGCTGGCGATGCCCGCCTATATCACCGACATGCTGGACGAGAAGAGTATCCCCTGGTCACGCCACGACAGCTTTGAAGAGGTCATGCCGCAGCTCGATATTCTTTACATGACGCGGGTGCAGAAAGAGCGGCTCGATCCGTCTGAATATGCCAACGTCAAAGCGCAGTTCATCCTCCGCGCCGCCGATCTCGCCACGGCGCGGGACAACATGAAAGTGCTGCACCCGCTGCCGCGCATCGACGAAATCACCACCGATGTCGACAGCACCCCTTACGCCTGGTATTTCCAGCAGGCGGGTAACGGCATTTATGCACGCCAGGCTCTGCTGGCACTGGTTTTAAACAGCGAACTCGCCCTGTAAGGAGATCTCATCATGACGCAGGACAACAAATTGCAGGTCGAAGCGATCAAACGCGGCACGGTCATCGACCACATTCCGGCACAGATCGGTTTTAAGCTGCTCTCTCTGTTCCGGCTGACCGAAACCGACCAGCGCATCACCATCGGTCTGAATCTGCCGTCGGGCGAGATGGGTCGCAAAGATCTGATCAAGATTGAAAACACCTTTCTCACCGACGATCAGATCAATCAGCTGGCGGTCTATGCGCCCGATGCCACGGTTAACCGCATCGACGACTATGAGGTGGTAGCCAAGATCGCCCCGACGCTGCCGGATCGCATCGAGCGGGTGCTGACCTGTCCCAACAGCAACTGCATCAGCCGCAGCGAGCCGGTCTTCTCCAGTTTTGCCGTGAAGCAGCGCGCCGACGATGTGCATCTCAAATGCAAATATTGCGAAAAAGAGTTCGCCCGCCACGTGGTGCTGGGTCACTGGTAATCGCCCTGCCCGACCTTATAATGGGCAACACCGGCGGCACCGCCGCCTGACGACATAATTAAAGGAGCCATGATGTCCCGTGAAATCAGTACTGAGAAAGCCCCTGCCGCGATCGGTCCCTATGTTCAGGGTGTCGATCTGGGCAGCATGATCATCACCTCAGGTCAGATCCCGGTTGATCCGGTGACCGGCCAGGTGGCGGATGACATTGCCGCACAGGCGCGTCAGTCGCTGGAGAATGTGAAGGCGATTGTGGAAGCGGCGGGCCTGAAAGTGGGCGATATCGTGAAAACCACGGTGTTCGTGAAGGACCTGAATGATTTTGCCACGGTCAACGCCACCTACGAGGCGTTTTTCACCGAGCATGACGCACACTTCCCGGCGCGTTCCTGTGTCGAAGTGGCGCGTCTGCCAAAAGATGTGAAGATTGAAATCGAAGCGATCGCGGTTCGTCGCTGATTCGTCCATCCGCCTCTCTCCGCCGCGCAGGCCGGAGAGAGGCGGTGACGCGCTTAACGCTTAGCCGGTCGCCACAGCCACAGTACGGCTATCGCCAGCGCAAACAGTACGCCAAACCCGACGCCCGTTGCGACAGCAGGCGCACCCGCCTTTATCGCCAGCGTATAGAGCCCCAGCATCACCAGCATCGCGCTGTTCTCACCGAGATTCTGCACCGCAATCGCGTTGCCGGAACCGACGCTCTCTTTGCCCCGCGCCTGCAGTAGCGCGTTCAGCGGCACCACAAAGAAACCGCCCAGCGCGCCAATCAGCATCAGCAGGAGATAGGCGCTGACCAGCGAATGCTGCAGCGAGAAGACGACGACCATCACGCCAATCAGAACGCCCGCGGGCATGCAGCGGCGCACCGTCTCCAGCGTCACCAGCTTCGCCGCCGCCGCCGCTCCCAGCACAATCCCGATCGCCACCATCGCATTCAGGGTGGTGGGGGTGGTGTTGTCGCTGATGCCCAGCGCCACCGGCACCCACAGCACCAGCAGGAAACGCAATGTCACGCCAGCGCCCCAGAAGAGGCTGGTGCCGAGCAGCGAGAAGCGCGTCTCTGCGTCGCGCCACAGCAGCCCAACGGCATCGAAAAAGCGGCGCACCATGACGCCCGGCCGCCAGCTCTGGCCTGGCCGCGCCGCCTGCAGTTTCGGGATAAAGAGGTTCGCAGCGACCGCAATGCCGTAGGTGAGCGCGCAGATCCCCAGCGCCGCCAGCAGATGCCAGTCCGCCAGCATTCCGCCCGCCACCGAGCCGAGCAGAATGGCGGCGATGGTCGAGCCCTCCATCAGCCCGTTGGCTTTCACCAGCTTCTCGCCGTGGGTAATCTCACCCAGGATGCCATATTTGGCCGGAGAATAGGCGGCCGCCCCCGCGCCGACCAGGGTATAGCCGATGAACGGATTGAAGCCGAAGCAGATGGTCAGCGCCCCCAGCAGCTTCAGGCTGTTGGCGAGCATCATCACCCGCCCTTTTGCCATGCTGTCCGCCACCTGACCGACAAAAGGCGCCAGCAGAATGTAGGCTGCGACAAAGAGCATCTGCAGGATCGGCTGGCTCCAGTCGGGATAGAACTGGCTTTTCAGCAGCGCCAGCGTGGCAAACAGCAGCGCGTTATCGCCGAAGGCGGAAAAGAACTGGGCGACAATCACGGCAATCATGCCGCGTGACATCAGCGGTGCAGTGCGATCAGGGCTCATGTCTGCTCCTCTTCCGCCATCTTTTTCAGCGTCACATAGTCAGGTTTGCCGCTGCCGAGCTGCGGCAGCTGTTTCACCACCCGGATGTCGCGCGGCAGCGCCAGATCCGGCGCGCCCAGCTCGCGGGCCGCTTTCTGCAGCGTGTCGCGCGCCAGTTCAGCGTCGGTGGTGAAGAGCACCAGCGCTTCGCCGCGCTGCCCATCGGGACGCAGTGAGGCGGCGTGCTGTTTGTCCGGCGACGCTTTCAGGGCGATCTGCTCGACGATCTCCAGCGACACCATCTCACCGGCAATCTTGGCAAAGCGTTTGGCACGGCCCTGAATCTGGCAGAAGCCGCCTTCATCGAAGCTGACGATATCGCCGGTGTCGTACCAGCCCGCCTCCATATTGCCTTCACCATCGTCGGCGACCGGCGCTTCGAGTACGCCAGGGTTTTCGACGCGCAGATAGCCCTTCATCACGTTTGGCCCGCGCAGCTGCAGGCGTCCGCCGTTCTCGATGCCCGGCACCGACATCAGCCGTGAATCCATGCCCGGCAGAATCCGTCCGACGGTGTGCGCCTTCGTCGCCATCGGCACGTTGATGGCGACCACCGGCGCACACTCGGTGACGCCATAGCCTTCAAGGATGCGGATACCGTACTTCTCCATATAGAGCTGGCGGGTGTTCTCCTGCAGCTTCTCGGCCCCCGCCACCACATAGCGCAGGCGGGCAAAATCGTACGGCGCGGCAAAGCGCGCATAGTTGCCCAGGAAGGTGGAGGTGCCAAACAGCACGGTGCAGTTGCGGTCATAGACCAGCTCCGGCACGATGCGATAGTGCAGCGGGCTGGGGTAGAGAAAGACCTGCGCACCGGTCATCAGCGGCGTAAACAGGCCGACGGTCAGGCCAAAGGCATGAAACAGCGGCAGCGCCGACATAAAGCGATCGCGCGGCGTGAAGTCCGCCACGGTGCGGATCTGTTCGACGTTCGCCAGCAGGCTTTTATGCGAATGCACCACCCCTTTGGGATTGCCCTCCGAGCCGGAGGTAAACAGCACCATCGCGGCATCTTCCGGCTGCTGCGGCAGCTGGGCGCGGCGCGGCATCAGCAGATGGGCGAGGATCCACAGCTTGTCCTTGCTGGTGACGGTATCTTTGAGATCTTCTAGGTAAATCCACTGCACATCGTCCAGCCCCTGCGGCAGATGCCACAGGTTGCCTTTCTCCAGGAACTGCCGTGAGGTGAAGACCGTTTTAATCTGCGCGGCGGTCAGCGCCGCCCGCATGCCGTTCACGCCTGCGGTGTAGTTAAGCATCGCCGGAACGCGACCACGCAGTGAGGCACCGAAAATCGCTGCGGCCGTCACGGTGGTATTCGGCAGCAGCAGTCCCACCACTTCACGCGGCTGACTGTAGCGCTCCAGAATCCGGCCCACGCCCAGCGACTTTTTCAGCAGTCCGTTGTAGCTGTCAGGTTTGAAACTGACATCTTCGATGCAGCGCTTAAACGCGCCGTAGCGGGTCCGGGCGGAGAGCAGCGCCTCAAACAGGGTTTCACGCGGACGCACCGCCATGCGCGCTTCCATCATGATATGGTGCAGATGCTCCCCGGCCAGCATACGCCGGTCGCGCGCCCGTTTCGCCTCCGGCATCGGAATGCGGGTGGCGGGCAGCACAGAGAGGGTGATGCGCGGGAACAGGCGGCGTTTGAACACGCCCGCCAGGCGACCAAACGGCGTGAACTCTGCGCCTTCAATCCGCATCGGCACCACGTTCGCACCCGAGCGGGCCGCGACAAAGCCCGCCCCGCTGTAGATCTTCATCAGCGAGCCGGTGACGGTAATCCGCCCTTCCGGGAAGATCACTACCGGACGGCCACTGTCGATCAGCCGCACCAGCTGCTTCAGCGCCATCGGCCGGGTCGGGTCCAGCGGCACAAAGTCGATAAACGGCCTGACCAGGCGCATAAACCAGCTTTCGCCGATGGTCGAGTAGATGGCGAAGACCGGTCTGACCGGCAAAAATAGCGCCAGCAATATGCCGTCGAGAAACGACATATGGTTCGGCGTGATCAATACCTTCTGTTTATGCAGTTCGGCGACGTCGCCACGCAGTTCGACCCGCCATAACAGGCGGAAGATGAGGCGCAAGAGTGTGAAAACCATGCCGGCTCCTTAGCATCGGGGAAAAATAGGCCCTCACGATGCAGGATTTGAGGCAGTTCGACAACAGAATTATCGCCACACCGACACCGTATCAGGGTGCCTGCCAGCCGCCGCCAAGGGCGGCAATCAGCGCCACACTGCTGACCCACTGCGTGCTCTGCAGCGTCAGCAAACTCTGCTGGGCACTCAGGCTGCTGTTCTCTGTGGTCGCCACATCCAGGTAGTTAATCATGCCCGCCTCATACTGCAGACGCGTCACCCGCGCCGAGGTCTGCGCCGCGTCGGTGGCACGCTGCTGCGCGGCAACCTCGCCCTGTAGCGTGTTCAGCTCTACCAGCTTATCTTCCACCTCCTGCATCGCGGCCAGCACTGTCTGACGATAGGTCGCGACGCTGGCATCCCAGGCTGCCCGCGCCTGATCGACCCTGGCAGAGGTCGCGCCCGCGTCAAACAGCGTGCCGCTCAGCTCTGGCCCCAGTGACCAGACGCGGTTTGGCAGCGAGAACAGCGAATGCAGCACCGAAGCGCTGACGCCCCCGCTGGCGCTCAGGGTCAGGTCGGGATAGTAACCGGCCACCGCTACCCCCACGGCGGCATTGGCGGCGGCCATGTTGCGTTCGGCGTACGCGATGTCAGGACGGCGCTGTAACAGCTCGCCCGGCAGGGCTGCCGGAATCGCGGGCAGCGTAGCGGTCAGCGGCGCGGCGGTCAGCGTGAAGTCAGCGGGGGCTTTGCCGACCAGCAGCGCAATGGCGTGTTCCATCTGCGCGCGCTGCCACTGATAATCCTGCGCCGAGGCGCTGGCGCTCTCCAGTTGCAACTGCGCCTGAGCCAGAGTCGCACGCGATGCGGTGCCCGCCTGATACTGGCTGTTAATGACGTTCAGGTAGCGCTGATAGGCATCAACGCTCTGCTGATAGCACGCGATTTTCTGATCCATGATGCGCAGCTGGAAATAGTCCTGTGCCAGCTCAGACTGGGCGCTCAGGGTAATATTGGCCAGCTCTGCTGCGCTGGCCGAGGCGCTGGCGCGATCCTCCTCCAGCGTGCGCCGCAGTTTGCCCCACAGATCTAGTTCCCAGCTGGCACTCAGCGCCGCCTGATGGCTGCTGCTGGTGGTGCGAACGCTACTGCCAGTGGCATGGCTGCCGCTGCGCGTCACGCTGCCGTCATAGCCCAGCGAAGGAAACAGTGCTGCGCGAGACTCCGCCGCCAGCGCCTGCGCCTGCCGGTACTGCGCGGCATAAGTCGCCACGTTCTGATTCGATACGCTCACCTGGCTCAGCAGCCCATCTAGCGTGGCGTCATGGTAGACCGACCACCATTTGCCTTTGCTTTTCGCATCCAGCGGCGTCGCCTGCTGCCAGCCCCGGGCCTCTTTATAGTGAACCGGCATCGCCACCGCCGGACGCTGATAGTCGGGACCCACGCTACAGCCAGCCAGCAGCAGCACAATAAACGGCATAAAAGGTTTCATGGTCAGGTTTCCGCATGGCGCAGACGGCGCCATTGACGTTGAGTGGCACGACCCAGACGATCGAGCCACAGATAAACAACCGGGGTGGTAAACAGCGTCAGCAGCTGGCTGAGCGCCAGTCCGCCCGCGATGGCGATCCCCAGTGGACTGCGCAGGTCGGCATCACCGCCGCTGCCCAGCGCCAGCGGCAACGCGCCGAAGAAGGCGGCCAGCGTCGTCATCATGATCGGACGGAAGCGCATCAGGCACGCCTGGGTAATCGCCTGCTGCGGCGACATACCCTGCCGCCGCTCCGCGTCTATGGCAAAATCGATCATCATGATGGCGTTCTTTTTCACAATGCCGATCAGCAGGATGATGCCAATCAGCGCGATCACCGTGAGCTGCGTGTTGGTCAGCAGCAGCAGTAACAGCGCGCCGACGCCCGCGGACGGCAGGGTTGAAAGAATGGTCAGCGGATGGATGTAGCTCTCGTAGAGCACGCCGAGCACGATATAGACCGCCGCCAGCGCCGCCAGAATCAGCCACGGCATGGTGGCGGTCAGCTGGGAAAAGGCAGCGGCGGTACCGGCAAAACCGGCGTGAATGGTTGACGGCAGGCCCAGCTTCGCCATCGCCTGTTTAATCAGCAACTGCGCCTGCTCCAGCGAGACGCCCTCATTGAGGTTGAATGCTACGGTACTGGTGGCGGACTGGCCCTGATGCGCCACCGACAGCGGCGCATTGCCGCCGCTGAAGCGGGCAAAGGCGGAGAGCGGCACGCGGTCACCACTGTCGTTAATCACATAGAGCTGCTGCAGCGTCTCCGGATTGGCGGTGTCGCTATCCTGCAGCGACATCACCACGTGATACTGATTCAGGGTGTGGTAGAGCGTGGCGATCTGTCGCTGACTGAACGCATTGTTCAGCAGCGTATCGAGCATTTTCACATTGACGCCCAGCCGTGTGGCGCGGTCACGATCAATGGTCAGCTCCACCTCCTGACCGCCAGTCTGCGAGTCCGAGTCCACACTGTTGAGCTGGGGGATCGCCGCCAGCGCCGCCTGTACTTTCGGCGTCCAGACCCGCAGCAGATCAAGATCGTCCGCCTGCAGGCTGTACTGATAAGTCGCGTTAGCGCTGCGTCCGCCAATGTGCAGATCCTGCGCCGCCATCAGGAACATCTGTGCCCCGGCGATGTGACTGGTTTTGCGCGTCAGCCGGTTGGCCACTTCGCTGGCCGTGGCATCACGCTGGTCAAAGTCCTTCAGCCGCACAAAGAAGTTGGCGCTGTTACGGGAGCCAAACATCCCGCTGCCCATCGACGACATTACGCTCTCAACCGCCGGATCTTCCTGAATGATTTTGGTGAACATCAGCATTTTTGGCTTCATCGCCTGAAACGAAATGTTCTGATCGGCACGCAGCGCGCCCATCAGCAGCCCGGTGTCCTGATTCGGGAAAAAGCCCTTCTGCACTACGGTGAACAGGAAAACATTGAGCAGCACGGTCAGCAGCAGGCTGAGCATGGTCAGTTTCTGATGGCGCATCACCCAGGCCAGCCCGCGTCCGTAGGCGGCCAGCAGGCGGTTCAGCTGGTTCTCAATAAACTGATAAAGCGGATGCGGCCGCTGGCTGACGGGCGGCTTCGGTTTCAGCAGGCGTGCGCAGAGCATCGGCGTCAGACTGAGCGAGACAAACAGCGAGATCAGCAGCGACACCGTGAGTGTGACAGCAAATTCGCGGAACAGCCGCCCGACAATGCTGCCCATCAGCAGAATCGGGATAAACACCGCGATCAGCGATACGGTCATCGACAGCACGGTAAAACTCACCTCCTGCGCCCCGCGCAGCGCCGCCCGCAGCGGACTCAGCCCGCGCTCAATGTGACGGGTGATGTTCTCCAGCACCACAATCGCATCATCCACCACGAAGCCGGTGGCGATAATCAGCGCCATCAGCGACAGGTTATCCAGGCTGTATCCCAGCAGGTACATCACCGCACAGGTGCCGATCAGCGACACCGGCAGTGCCAGTGCCGGAATGATCACTGCCTGCAGATTGCGCAGAAAAATAAACACCACCGCGATGACCAGCAATACCGCGATCAGCAGCGTCTCTTCAGTGTCATACAGCGAGGCGCGCACGCCGGGCGAACGGTCAACCACCACCTTCAGCTGGCTGTCAGCGGGCAGGCTCTTTTCCAGCCGCGGCAGCTGCGCTTTTATTGCGTCGATGGTTTCCAGCATGTTAGCGCCCGCCTGACGTTTAATGCCGATCATCACCGCAGGCGTAGCATTGAGGAATCCCGCCTGATAGCGATCTTCCACCGAGTCATAGACCGTGGCGACGTCACGCAGCCGCACCGCTTTGCCCTGCTGCCAGGTGATGAGCAGATCGCGGTAGCTGGCGGCCTTCTCCAGCTGGCCGTTGCTGTCCACCAGCCACGACTGGTCACTGCCCTGTAAGATCCCTTTGGGCAGATTGGTGGTGCTGTCGGCGACGGCGGCGCGCACCGTCTCCAGCGAGATGCCGTAGTGGGTCAGCTTCAGCGGCTGCAGATCAATCCGCACCGCGGGTAAGGCGCTGCCCATCAGCGACACTTCGCCGACGCCCTGTACCTGCCCCATCGCCTGTTCGATTTTGCTCTCCGCCAGATCGTAAAGCTCGCCGGGCGTGCGGGTCGCAGAGGTCAGCGCCAGCATCACAATCGGCGCGTCTGAGGGGTTAGCTTTGCGATAAGTCGGCAGCGAGGCCATGGCGCTCGGCAGCAGGCTGCGCGCCGCGTTGATCGCCGCCTGCACGTCGCGCGCCGCGCCGTTGATATCGCGGTCCAGCTCAAACTGCAGGATGATGCTGCTGGAGCCCTGCGAGCTGCTGGAGGTCATCTCGCTGATACCGGCAATCTGCCCGAGTGAACGCTCCAGCGGGGTCGCGACGGTGGCCGCCATGGTCTCCGGGCTGGCCCCCGCCAGGCTGGCGCTGACCATGATAGTCGGGAAATCGACCTGCGGCAGCGGTGCCACCGGCAGCAGCCGGTAACCCAGCGCACCGAGCAGCAGGATCGCCAGCGTCAGCAGCAGCGTCGCCACCGGACGAAAGATAAATAGCCGTGTCAGGTTCATTGCCCGCTCCGCGCCTGCTGCTGACGGCGTTTCACCCAGGCGTTGCCGCGCTGCGCCAGCCCGTCAAACCAGAGGTAGATGACCGGCGTGGAGAAAAGCGTCAGCACCTGACTGACAATCAGCCCGCCGACAATCACCAGCCCCAGCGGCTGTCGCAGCTCGGCACCCGAGCCGGAGGCGAGCATCAGCGGCAGCGCGCCGAGCAGCGCCGCCATCGTTGTCATCAGAATCGGGCGGAAGCGCAGCAGGCAGGCCTGATGAATCGCCTCACGCGCGCTGAGATGCTGCTGATGTTCCGCCTCCAGCGCGAAATCGATCATCATAATGGCGTTCTTTTTCACGATGCCGATCAGCAGGATGACGCCAATCAGCGCAATCAGGCTGAACTCCGTGCCCGCCAGCAACAGTGTCAGCAGCGCGCCCACCGCCGCCGACGGCAGCGTAGAGAGAATCGTGACCGGATGGATAAAGCTTTCGTAGAGGATGCCGAGCACCACATACATGGTGATCAGCGCCGCCAGAATCAGCCACAGCGTGTTGCCGGTGGCGCTCTGGAATGCCGACGTTTCGCCCTGGTAACGCAGCGTGGTGCTCTCTGGCAGCTGCAGCTGCTGCCGCACGTCGGCGATTGCCCGCTGGCCATCCTCCAGCGAGTAGCCTGGATTCAGGTTGAAGGAGATCATCACCGCCGGGAACTGATTCAGCCGCATGTGCATCAGTGATCCGGTTCGCTGACGAATTGTGGCGATAGCGGTGAGTTTTACCATGCCGCTGCCGGACGTGGTGCTCTCCGTGGCTGAGGATGAGGATGAGGTGGTTGATGACGTCGTGCTGCTGGATGACGACGTGGAACTGCTGCTGGTGGACGGCTGCAGATAAACATCATCAAACGACGCCGGCCCTTGCTGGAAGGCCGGCGCCACTTCCAGCACTACCCGATACTGATTCGACTGGGTAAAAATGGTCGAAACCAGACGCTGACCAAAGGCGTTATAGAGCGCCGTGTCCACGTCCGATGCGGTAATGCCGAAGCGCGCCGCTTTGTCCCGGTTCAGCTCCACGTAAGAGACGCGCCCCTGATCCTGCAGGTTACTTACCACGCCATTAAACTCGGGCCGCTGCTGCAATGCCGCCACCAGTTTCGGCGAGGCGCTGACCAGATTTTCACTGTCAGCGTCGTCCAGGGTGAACTGATACTGACTCGGCGAGACCTGGTCGTTGACGGTGAGATCCTGCGCGGGCTGCAGATAGAGCCGGATACCCGGCACGCTGGCGGTCGCCTGGTTCAGCTGGCTGATCACCTCGCTGGCGCTGAAATCGCGGGAGCCAAATGGCTTAAGGTTAATCTGCAACCGGCCGCTGTTGAGGCTGGTGTTGGTACCGTCGATACCGATGGTCGATGAGACACTCTCTACCGCCGGATTTTTCAGGATCAGTGCTGAGAGCGCCTGCTGCCGCGCAGCCATCGCGTTAAATGAGACATCCTGTGAGGCGACGGTGACGCCCTGAATCAGCCCGGTATCCTGGGTCGGGAAGAAACCCTTCGGCACCATCAGATAGAGCAGCGCCGTCAGCCCGAAGGTCGCCAGCGCCACCAGCAGCGTCAGTTTCTGATGATTGAGCACCACGGTCAGCAGCCGGTCATAGCCGCGCACCAGCCGGTCGAACAGCGCGCCGCCCTTGCGGGCAAAGGTAGACTGCTGCTCTGGCGGAATGTGGCGCAGCAGATACGCGCACAGCATTGGGGTCAGCGTCAGCGACACCCCCATTGACACCAGGATCGCCACCGCCAGCGTAATCGCAAACTCCCGGAACAGCCGCCCGACCACATCGCCCATAAACAGCAGCGGGATGAGCACCGCAATCAGTGAAAAGGTCAGCGAGATGATGGTGAAGCCAATCTGCTGTGAGCCTTTCAGCGCCGCCTCCATCGGCGACTCGCCCTGCTCCAGCCTGCGCGAAATGTTCTCCACCACCACGATGGCGTCATCAATGACAAAACCGGTAGCAATGGTCAGCGCCATCAGCGACAGATTATTCAGGCTGAAGCCCGCCAGATACATCACGCCAAAGGTGCCGACCAGCGACAGCGGCACCGCCACGCTGGGGATCAGCGTGGCGGCTACGTTGCGCAGGAACAGGAAGGTCACCATCACCACCAGCGCAATCGACAGCATCAGCTCAAACTGTACGTCGCTGATTGAGGCGCGAATGGTCTGAGTGCGGTCGGAGAGAATCGTCATCTTCACCCCGTCCGGCAGCGCGGCCTGCAGTGCGGGGAGCTGTGCCTTGATGTTGTCCACCACCTGAATCACGTTCGCACCCGGCTGGCGCTGCACGCTGATGACAATCGCGGGCTGGTTGTTAGCCCATGCGGACTGGAAGCTGTTCTCTGGCCCCTGTTCGATATGGGCGATATCTTTCAGGCGCAGCGCCGCACCGTTCTCATAAGTGATGATCAGGTTGCCGTACTCTTCGGCGGTACGCAGCTGATCGTTAGCGTCGATGGTGACCGAATGATATTTGCCATCAAAGCCGCCTTTAGAGCCATTGACGTTGCTGTTGCCGATCAACGTATTCACCGCCTCCAGTGTCAGATGATGCGCCGCCAGCGCCTGCGGATTCATCTGCACCCGAATGGCGGGCTGATGACCGCCCGCCAGCGTCACCATTCCGACGCCGGAAATCTGCGACAGTTTCAGCGCCACCCGGGTATTCACCAGGTCCTGCACCTCGGTCAGCGGCAGCGTGCCGGAGCTGGCTGCCAGCGTCACCACCGCGCTGTCCGCCGGGTTAACCTTTTTGTAGGTCGGCGGATTAGGCAGATCGTCGGGCAGCAGGTTATTTGCCGCGTTGATGGCCGCCTGTACCTCCTGCTCGGCGACATCCAGCGACAGATCGAGGCTGAACTTCAGGGTAATGATCGACGAGCCGCTGGCGCTGGTGGAGCTCATCTGGCTCAGACCCGCCATCTGTCCTAACTGGCGCTCCAGCGGTGAGGTGACCGATGACGCCATCACATCCGGGCTGGCACCCGGATAGAGCGTAGTGACCTGAATAGTCGGATAGTCGACCTGCGGCAGCGCCGAGGTCGACAGGAATTCATAGGCAAAGATGCCCGCAATCAGCACGCCGACCATCAGCAGAATGGTGGCGACCGGACGCAGAATAAACAGGCGAGACGGGTTCATTTTGACACAGCACCGGCAGCAGGCGTCTCATCGGCCAGCGTGACCTTGCTGCCGCTGGTCAGACGATCGATCCCTTCAGTCACCAGCCGATCCCCCGGCGAGACGCCGCTGAGGATCGCCTGCTGGTCGTCGCCGAACGCGGGGCCGGTGGTGACCGCTTTGCGCGTGACGGTGTGATCCTGATTGATCACAAAGACAAAGCTGCCGTCGCTGCTCAACTGCAGCGCCTGCGCCGGGATCACCGTCGCGTCTTTGAGCATCCGGGTCTGCAGCCTGATATTCACAAACTGGTTAGCAAACAGCGCTTCATCCTGGTTGGCAAACACCGCTTTCAGCGCCACGGTGCCGGTAGCCGTGTCGATCTGATTGCTGATGAACTTTACTTCGCCGCTGGCGAGCTGGTGCTGGTTGTCCTGATCGAACAGCGTGGCGGGCAGGCTCTGCCCCTGATGCAGCACGCTGACCAGCGCCGGGAGGTTGCTTTGTGGCACGCTGAAGGTGACGGCGGCGGGCTGCATCTGAGTGATGGTCACCAGACCGGTGCTGCTGGAGCTCTGCACCATGTTGCCGGGATCGACCTGACGCAGACCGACGCGCCCGCTAATCGGGGCGGTAATCCGGGCATATTCAATGCTCAGCCTGGCGCTGGCGATCTGTGCCTGATCGGCGGCGACCGCGCCGCGATACTGTCCGACGGTGGCGATCTGACTGTCGAGATCCTGGCGCGCCAGCGCATCCTGTGCCGCCAGTTTGCGGTAGCGCGCGAGCGTCAGCTCGGCGCTTTTCAGCAGCGCCTGGTTTTCGCTGAGTTCACCCCTGATACTGGTTAAGCGTTGCCTGAAAGCTGCGCGGGTCGATCTGGGCCAGCAGCTGTCCGGCGCTGACCTTCTGCCCTTCGGTAAAGAAAATCTGCTCAAGCTGGCCATCAACGCGGCTGGTGACCGTCACGCTGGCGCTGGGGATCACCGTGCCCAGCGCATCCAGCCACACGGGCACATCGGCCTTACTGGCAACCCCGCTGTGGACCAGGGTTGCACCTCCCCCCATCGTGCCGTGCGCACCCGGTTTATTCCCGGAACCCGATAAGAGCAGACGCCAGAGAATGCCAGCCACTATCGTGGCCACCAGCAACAAAAGCAGCCACTTAAGCCCGGAAGTACGCGCCGGGCGAGAAAAGTGAGTCATCGTTAAACTCTTCAGCTAAGCAAAAAAGAAATCCCGGAATGTGCGGAATGCGGCATGGAGAAACGGCAGTGAAGCGTGAACTGCCCGATTTCAGGGGAGCTATTATCCGTGAAAGGTGACGCGCCTTTCCATTGGCAAACTGTCAGGGTTTCGTTAAGAACGATGAGGATTAGCAGGCGTTTTTACGCTCTCCCTGGCCGCATGCAGGCAAAAAAAAACCCACGCTTCTGCGTGGGTTGGTGTAATAACAGGGTCTCACCGCCGAAGCGGTGTTGTTTTCACACCCATCAATACCTCTGGGATCGCTATCGTCGCACTGATTTACCCTGCGGTGACAGCGTGAAAACGCAACCGAATTCGGGGAAGTGCAACGAGGTGTGAAAATTAGCCACCCCGCGCTTACACTCTGATTTGTCTAGGATTTATCTGAAGAACCGGTGACCGGCTTGCTGTAGATCGCGTCCGGCGCGATGTTCATGTGCTTCAGCACCGGTCCCATGATATTGCCGAACACCGGTGCAGCCACCGAGCCACCGAAGTGATCGCCCGCCGTCGGATGGTTAATCATCACCACCAGCGCCACTTCAGGATGACTGGCGGGCGCGAGACCGGCGGTGTAGTTGACGTAGCCGCCATCATATTTGCCGCTGGTGCCCATCTTTTCCGCCGTACCGGTTTTGGTTGCCAGCCGGTAGCCCGGCACCGCCGCCTTCACCCCGGTGCCGCCCGGCAGCACGTCGCTTTCCAGCATATGGACCACCTCTTTGACCGTTTCCGGATTCGCAACCTGCTTGCCCAGAACCGGCGGCGTCACGCGGGTGATCGACAGCGGACGGTAGACGCCATAGGAGCCGAGCGTGGCGTATTCACGGGCAATCTGCAGCGGCGTGACGCGCAGACCATACCCGAACGAGAAGGTGGCGCGTTCGATATCGGCCCAGCGGGCGCGATGCAGCGGGAAGTAACCCACACTTTCGCCGGTCAGGCCTAAGCCGGTTGGTTTACCCAGTCCGAACGCATGATAGGTGTTGACCAGCGCTTCGGCGGGCATCGCCAGCGCCATATGCGAGACGCCGATGTCACTCGACTTCTGCAGGATGCCGGTCATGGTCAGGCGCGGCCAGTGGCCGACGTCGCGGATCAGGTGCCCGTTAACCCGATAAGGCGTGGTGTCGATCACCGAGTCGGGCCGAACCAGATGGCGCTCCAGCGCCTCCATGACCACTAACGGCTTGACGGTCGACCCCGGTTCGTAGCTGTCGTTGATGGCCGAGTTACGCATCTGCGCCGGCGTGGCCCCTTCATAGTTGTTGGGGTTGAACGACGGATAGGAGGCCATCGCCAGAATCTCGCCGGTGTCGATCTTCACCAGCACGGCGGCGCCGGAATCCGCCTTGTTGAGCAGCACGCCGTCGCGCAGTTTGCTGTAGAGGGTGTACTGATCGTATTTGTCGATGCTGAGCTGCACCGTTGGCGGCTGCGTTGGCGGCTGATAGTTAATCATCGAGATAATGTTGCCCGCCGCATCCTGGCGATAGACCTCTTTGCCCGGCTCGCCCTGCAGCACCTTATCAAAGCCTTTTTCCAGCCCGTTCAGACCGACGTTATCGGCGCCAACGATGCCGATGAGCGGCGCAGAGGCTTCGCTCATCGGATAGAAGCGGCTGTCATCATAGACTTCGCTGATCCCCTTCAGCTTCAGCTCTTTAATATCTTTGGCGATCCCCAGTTCGATTTTGCGCCCCAGGTAGAGAAAGCGGCGTTTCGGGTTGGCGGTGATCTGCGCGGCCAGCACTTCGGGACGGGTATTCAGCGCCGCGGCAAGGTAGGCCCATTTGGCACTGGTAAAATCGGGGTTGCTCTCCAGCACGCGCTGCGGATCGGCGATCACATCGCGCGACGGCACGCTGAGCGCCAGGGCTTCGCCGTTACGATCCAGCAGGGTGCCGCGACTGGTAGGCAGCGTGACGGTTCGCAGCGATCGCTGATCCGCTTCGTGCTCCAGCATCGGCTGATTCAGGAACTGCAGGTCTGCGACGCGCGCCAGCAGCACCACCAGACAGGTCATCACACCCAGGCAGATCAGCCGGAATCGGAAAGGGTTAAAGGGGGCTTTTATCTGGTCTTTTCCCAGTAGTTTTTTAATCCGGGGCATGGCGTTCCGCTGCGCAAAATAAAGAAAAGGGGCTAAGCCAGCAGTTATAAAGAAAGCGCGGTCCGGATAACAGGAAAACTGTGTATCAGTTCGTTATCGGACACCGGTTGGCGGCAAAAAAAAACCTGCGCATCTGCGCAGGTTGGTGTAATCAAGAAAATCTATTGATGTTCACCCATCAATACCTCTGGGACCCTGACTGTAGCAAGGGCGATTGATCGGCTGCCATCACTCAAACGCAACAGTTACCGGCAAAATGTAACCAGCCATGAGATCTTTACGCTATTCTGCAATCCTGATGTTTTTTGATTTCCACCAGGCAACTCATGGCGTTTGGCCCCTGGGTCAGCGACGAGGTGCTGATGTCGAGCGTAAGGACGTTAGGGTTCCCTGCGCGATCGTAAGGCTGCCACGCCTGGCCAAAGCCAGGATCAAACCAGGCTCCGGTGGCGATGATCACCACGCCCGGCGTAACCCCGTCGGTGATCCGCACACCCGCCAGCATCACCCCGCGAGCGTTGCTCACCTCGATCTCATCGCCCTCTGCCAGCCCGCGTGCCGCCGCATCCTGCGGATGCATGTAAAGCGTTTCGTGGCCGGCGGTTTTATTCCCCTGCACCGTATCGGTGGCGTCCAGCTGACTGTGCAGCCGGTCGGCAGGCTGAATGGAGATCATGTGCAGCGGATAGTCGCGGCTGACCGGCGATCCCAGCCACTCCTGCGGCTCACGCCACTCCGGATGCCCGGCGAAATCGTCCAGCTGATAATCCGCAATGGTCTGGCTGAACAGCTCGATTTTGCCGCTGGCCGTTTTAATCGGATTCGCCTGCGGATCGGCCCGGAAATCCTCCATAAACTGATAAGGCTTGCCGCCTTCGGGGATTTCCACAAATCCGCGCTGCCAGAACTCATCAAATTCCGGAAAATCGATCCCTTTACGCTGATGTGCCGTGGCGCACTGCTGATAGAGATGCGCAATCCACTGCATCTCGTTGCGCCCTTCGGTGAAGGTGTCGCGGTACCCCAGGCGCTCCGCCAGGTCAGCAAAGATATCGAAGTCGTTGCGCGCCTGATGCTGCGGTTTAATCGCCTGATGCATTGCCAGCACAAAGCGGTCGCGTGACGAGCCGCCGATGTCGTTGCGCTCCAGCGTGGTGGTCGCGGGCAGGACGATGTCCGCCATCCGGGCGGCAGGCGTCCAGACGATATCCTGCACCACCACCGTATCGGGCCGCTGCCAGCCCGCCACCAGCCGGTTCAGCTGCTGATGATGATGGAAAGGATTGCCGCCCGCCCAGTGCACCATGTGAATGTCGGGATAGTGCAGCGTCTCGCCCTGAAAACGGTAAGGCTGACCGGGATTGAGCAGCATATCGCTGATCCGGGCCACCGGAATCGACAGCCCGGCGGGGTTAGGACCGGTGCTCATCATCGGGGCAGGCCCCTCCTGACGCGGGTTACCGACGCTGTTCATCGAGCCGTGACCAAATGAGAAACCGGCCCCCGGCAGACCCGGCTGACCGAGCATCGACGACAGCGCAATCATCATCCAGTAAGGCTGCTCGCCGCGATGGGCGCGCTGAACCGAATAGGAGCAGGTCATAAAGCTGCGCTTGCCGATCAGCTGCTGCGCCAGCTGCACAATACGATCGGCCGGAATGCCGGTAATGCGGCTGGCCCAGCCGGCGGTTTTCGCCACGCCATCCGTTTCGCCCAGCAGATAGGCACGCAGCTGCGGCCAGCCGGAGCAGTGACTGGCGAGAAACGCCTCATCCACTGCGCCACGCTGGTTGATCTCATACCCCAGCGCCAGCATCAGTGCCACGTCGGTATTAGGGCGAATCGGAATCCACTCGGCGTTTACAAATTCCGGGCAGTCATCGCGCATCGGACTGATGTTAATCACCGGCGTGCCTCTGGCCGCCAGCTGCTGCAGCGCCGGTTTCAGGCTGTGCTGCCCCGCCCCGCCGGAGGCGACCTGAGCGTTTTTCAGCGCCAGTCCCCCGAACGCGACAAAAATCTCAGCATGTTCGACCACCTGCGGCCATTCGGTCACGCGGCCGGTCAGTGGCATATAGGTGCCAATCACATAGGGCAGGAAGAACTGCGCGGCTCCCCAGCTGTAGTTGCCCTGCTGATCGACACCGCCGCCGCCCTGAAAATAGAAGCGACGCACCAGGGTGCGGGCGTGGTTAACGCGACCGGCCGATGACCAGCCGTAGGAACCGTTGAAAATGCCTGAGGCACCGTAGCGCTCACGGACGCGGCGATTCTCTTCCGCCACCAGGTCCAGCGCGGTCTCCCAGTCAACGGCAACAAAGTCTTCACGGCCACGCAGCGTGCGGTCGCTGTTTTCGCGTGACTTCAGCCACGAGCGCCGCACCATCGGCTGACGGATGCGTTTGTCGGAATAGACCAGTTCAGGAATGGTGTGGATCATCGGTGACGGATCGGCATCGGCGAAGAAAGGTTCGCAGCCCGTCAGGCGATCGTTTTCAGTGACGGCGGTAAAGGCGCCCCAGTGCGCCAGGTGTGGCACTTTGGTTTTCATCGTTGTTTTTCACGGTAGCCAGGGGGGACAGGGAGCATAACATGGGGCGGCCTCTCAGCAGAAGATGTGCCTGCGGGTCCGATTTTGCCCCTTTTTGCGACGACGCTGGCATTCTGTCGGGTTGATGTGTCTGCCCTTTTCCGTAACACTGATGCGATGTGTAAACGTTTTCCCCCGGACAGGTCAACGCATGGCTACCATAAAGGATGTTGCGCGACTGGCTGGCGTTTCTGTCGCCACAGTCTCCCGTGTAATCAATAATTCTCCCAAAGCCAGCGACAGCTCCCGACAGGCCGTAGGCCAGGCGATGGAGCAGCTTCAGTATCACCCGAATGCCAACGCACGCGCGCTGGCGCAGCAATCGACCGAAACGCTGGGTCTGATTGTGGGCGACGTCTCCGACCCCTTTTTTGGCGCCATGGTGAAAGCCGTGGATGAGGTCGCAGGCGACACCGGTAACTTCCTGCTGATTGGTAACGGTTACCATAATGAGCAAAAAGAGCGGCAGGCAATTGAACAGCTGATGCGCCACCGCTGTGCGGCGCTGGTGGTTCACGCCAAGAAAATTCCCGATGCGGAGCTGGAAGTGCTGATGAAGCAGGTGCCCGGTATGGTGCTGCTGAACCGGCTGATAAAAGGTTTTGAAAAGCGCTGTATTGCGCTCGACGACCGCTACGGCGCCTGGCTGGCGACCCGCCATCTCATCCAGCTTGGCCACCAGAATATCGCTTTTATCTGTTCGACCCACACCATCTCTGATGCCGAAGATCGCCTGCAGGGCTACTACGATGCGCTGAAGGAGCATGGCCTGCCCTGCAGCGATCGGCTGGTCACCTGGGGCGAACCGGATGAGGTGGGCGGTGAGCAGGCGATGACAGAATTGTTAGGGCGCGGCAGGAACTTTACCGCTGTCGCCTGCTACAACGACTCCATGGCGGCAGGCGCGCTGGCGGTGCTGAGCGACAACGGCGTGCGCGTGCCGGAAGAGATGTCGCTGATTGGCTTCGATGATGTGCTGGTGTCGCGCTATGTGCGTCCGCGCCTCACCACCGTGCGCTATCCGATTGTCACCATGGCGCAGCAGGCGGCTCAGCTGGCGCTGGCGCTGGCCAACGACCAGCCGCTGCCGGAAGTCACCCATATGTTCAGCCCGACGCTGGTGCGCCGCCATTCGGTAAGCGGCCCCGCCTGACGTCACGGCGGCGGGTCCGGCGCATCCGCGCTTCCCGCCGCTCCCCCGCGCCTGACGGTAACCTGCCCTCTCTTTTTATATCCGCCAGCACGATCCACTATGTAGAGCCTTCTTTGTTTCAGGTCAAAACCGCGCGCATTAATTTCCGGAAATCACTACATGTAGGGAATAGAATTCTCAGAACCCCAATATGTGGTTCATGGAGAGAAAAATGGCGACGGTGGTAATCAAACGTGATGGGTGCCGGACAGGCTTCGATGCGCAGCGTATTGAGCATGCGGTGTTGGCGGCGGCACGGGCCGTAAAGGTCGATGACAGCGCCTGGTGCGCGCAGGTCGCTGAGCGCGTCGCGGCGCAGCTGGCCAATCGTCCGGAAGTGGATATCGGTGAGATTCAGTGCGCAGTCGAAGAGACGCTGATGGCGGGCCCCTGGCCGCAACTGGCTCGCGCCTATATTGAATACCGTCACGATCGCGATGTGGCCCGCGATCGGCAGAGCCAGTTGCATCACGCCATTCGCGGGCTGGTCGATCAGACCAACGCCGCGCTGCTGAATGAGAATGCCAACAAAGACAGCAAAGTGATCCCGACGCAGCGCGACCTGCTGGCCGGGATCGTGGCGAAGCACTATGCGCAGCAGCAGATCCTGCCGCGCGATGTGGTGCTGGCGCACGAGCGCGGCGAGATCCACTACCACGATCTCGACTACTCCCCCTTCTTCCCGATGTTCAACTGCATGCTGATCGATCTCAAAGGCATGCTGACCAACGGTTTCAAAATGGGCAATGCCGAGATCGAGCCGCCCAAATCGATCGCCACCGCCACCGCCGTGACGGCCCAGATCATCGCGCAGGTCGCCAGCCACATTTACGGCGGCACCACCATCAATCGCATCGATGAGGTGCTGGCGCCGTTTGTTAAGCAGAGCTATGCCCGGCATCTGGCGATCGCGGAACAGTGGCAGATCCCGCAGGCAGAAGCGTATGCGCGCCAGCGCACCGACAAAGAGTGCTATGACGCCTTTCAGTCGCTGGAGTATGAGGTGAATACCCTGCACACC
The DNA here is from genome assembly GCF_026541045.1 of Pantoea sp. GM_Pan_3. Classification (NCBI taxonomy): domain Bacteria; kingdom Pseudomonadati; phylum Pseudomonadota; class Gammaproteobacteria; order Enterobacterales; family Erwiniaceae; genus Pantoea; species Pantoea sp. GM_Pan_3. The sequence continues at coordinate 348,739 of NZ_JALNVA010000002.1, forward strand.
GCCAACGGACAGACCCCGTTTGTTACCTTTGGTTTTGGTCTGGGAACGGACTGGGCAGCCCGCCTGATCCAGCAGTCAATTCTGCGCAACCGCCTGGCCGGACTCGGTAAAAACCGTAAAACCGCCGTCTTTCCTAAACTGGTGTTCACCATTCGCGAAGGCGTTAACCGGCGTGCAGGCGACGTTAACTATGACATCAAACAGCTGGCGCTGGAGTGTGCCAGCAAACGGATGTATCCCGACATCCTCAACTACGATCAGGTGGTGAAAGTCACCGGCTCGTTTAAAACCCCGATGGGCTGCCGCAGTTTTCTTGGCGTCTACGAAGAGAACGGCGAACAGATCCATGAGGGCCGCAACAATATCGGGGTGATCAGCCTCAATCTGCCGCGCATCGCGCTGGAAGCGGGCGGCGATGAAGCGCGCTTCTGGCAACTGCTGGATGCGCGTCTGCTGCTGGCGAAGCGGGCGCTGATGACGCGGGTGGCGCGACTGGAGAAAACCAAAGCGCGCGTGGCCCCCATCCTCTACATGGAAGGGGCCTGCGGTGTCCGGCTCAACGCCGATGATGAGGTGGGGCCGATTTTCCGCAATGGCCGCGCCTCCCTGTCGCTGGGCTACATCGGCCTGCATGAAACCCTGAATGCCCTCAGCGGCGGCCAGAAGCACCCCTATGATGACGCGGCGCTGCGCGCCAAAGGGGTGGAGATCATCGCCTATCTGCGCGCTGCCACCGATCGCTGGAAAGCCGAAACCCATTACGGCTTCAGCCTCTACAGCACGCCGAGTGAGAATCTCTGTGACCGCTTCTGCCGTCTGGACGCGGCACAGTTTGGTCTGGTGGCGGGCGTGACGGACAAGGGCTACTACACCAACAGCTTCCATCTCGACGTTGAGAAGAAGGTGAATCCCTACGATAAAATCGACTTTGAAGCGCCCTATCCACCGCTGGCGAATGGCGGATTCATCTGTTACGGCGAATACCCGAACGTGCAGCACAACCTCAGGGCGCTGGAGGATGTCTGGGACTACAGCTACGACCGCGTGCCCTACTACGGCACCAATACCCCGATTGATGAGTGCTACGACTGCGGCTTCAACGGCGAGTTCACCTGCACCAGCCGCGGCTTTACCTGTCCGCAGTGCGGCAATCACGATCCGGCGCGCGTCTCCGTCACCCGGCGGGTCTGCGGCTATCTCGGCAGCCCGGATGCGCGGCCCTTTAACGCCGGAAAACAGCAGGAAGTACAGCGCCGGGTGAAACATCTGGCAGAAGGACCGCTGGGATGATGCATATCCATCGCTACTACGATGTGGATATCGTGAATGGCCCTGGAACCCGCTGCACGCTGTTTGTCGCCGGTTGTGAACATCAGTGTCGTGGCTGCTACAACCAGAGTACCTGGCGAACCGACTCCGGCGTGCCTTTTACGCTGGCGATGGAGGAGCAGCTGCTGGCGGATTTGCAGGACACGCGCATTCCGCGTCAGGGATTGTCGCTGAGCGGCGGCGATCCGCTGCATCCGCACAACGTGCCGCACATTCGCCGTCTGGTGAAGCGGGTGCGCCAGAGCTGTCCCGGTAAAGATATCTGGCTCTGGACCGGTTACCGGATGCAGGAGCTGAATGCCGCGCAGCGCGCCGTGCTGATCTATCTCGACGTGCTGATTGATGGCCGTTTTGTCGAAGAGGAGAAGGATGCCTCGCTGCCCTGGCGCGGCAGCCGCAATCAGATCCTCTGGCAGCTACGCTGAGTGACGCGGGATGTCGCCCGACTCAATGATAGTGACACTTTCGCCCGCTGGCGTGAACGCCTGCTGATGCAGACAGCGGGCCACGTCACGTGCGCTCACCGCCCGCCAGTGACCCGGCAGCAGAGAAAAGAGCGGGGCCATCAGGCGCTCCCCCGGACGCGTCTGCGCCCGCTCGCCCAGCAGTAACGAAGGCCGTACCAGCGTCAGGTGCGGCCAGCCCTGATGGCGCAATGCGTTTTCCATTTCGCCTTTCACGCGACTGTACAGGAAAGGTGAGTGACGGCTGGCACCGTGGGCGCTCACCACCAGCATCTGTTTTGCCCCCAGCCGCAGTCCGCTCAATCCGCTGTCCACCACCAGGGTGTAATCGACGTGAATAAACGCCGCTTTGCTGCCCGCCTGCCGGCGCGTGGTGCCCAGACAGCAGAACACCGTATCCAGCGAAGACTCCAACGGCCCGAGCACATCGGTCAGATCGGCCTCCACCGGATTGACCACCTTACGCAGGACAGGCAGCGGACGACGGGTTGGCGCGATAATCTCATCGACGCGCGAATCCTCAATCAGTAAGCGCAGCAGATGCGACCCGACTAAGCCGGTGGCTCCGGTCAGTAATACGCGATTCATCTCAGATTCATCCTTATTTCACTGCTGACAGCTTAAAAGATAGCTGATCTTAACGGTCTGGCTTGCGTTCTCGCCCATAGCGACCAGGCTTAAACCCTGATCCGGAAAGCGCGCCTCGCGCTCCACTGCTTTAAGGAGGAAACAAAATGAGCAAGAAAGTTGCGGTTTTGATTACCGATGAATTTGAAGACTCAGAATTTACGTCACCTGCTGAGGTCTACAAACGCGCCGGGTTTGAGGTAGTGACCATTGAGAACCAGGCCGGAAATGTCGTAAAAGGCAAAAAAGGCGAAGCCGAAGTGACCATCGATCGCAGCATTGACGACGTCAGCCCGGCTGAGTTTGATGCGCTGCTGCTGCCAGGCGGTCACTCGCCGGATTCGCTGCGTGGCGATGACCGCTTTGTCGCCTTCACCAAAGAGTTCGTTGCCAGCGGCAAGCCTATCTTTGCTATCTGCCACGGCCCCCAGCTGCTGATCAGCGCCAACGGCGTGCGTGGTCGCAAGATGACCACCGTAAAAGCCGTTGCCATCGACCTGATCAACGCCGGTGCCGACTTCCATGATAAGGAAGTGGTGGTTGACGGCGATAAGCTGGTGACCAGCCGCACCCCGGCCGATTTACCCGCCTTCAATCGCGAATCTCTGCGTATCCTCGAAGCGCTGTAAATCCGTTGCGCCCTTTTCGCTGAAAAGGGCGTTTCAGCTTTCCCGCCGCCAGCTGATCTTCTTACCAAATCCCAGCGCATTGTCGGTCATCTTCACCTCATCAAGCTGAATCTCCCACAGCGGTGCTGAGACTTTGCGCGACACCGGAAACCGTTTCTGATAGGCGGCTCTGGCGACCTTCTCCGTTTCCTCCTCCAGCCGCACAATCCGGCCACGATACTGCACCCCTTTTATCAGCAGCACGCTTCTGGGCTGGCCATTGACGGTGCCCGCGACCTGCGGATTCTTCAGCATCAACGCCCCGTGACGGGTGTCGGGCTCGGTCATAATCCAGAACACCATGCGCGCTTCATCGAAGACGTAGTAGCAGTTGGCGCACCAGAGTTGGTCGTCGGCGGCAGAGCAGAGAGAAAGCACATGTTGCTTTCGGAGATAGCGAACCAGATGGGCGTGATCGGACAAGGTAAACTCCTGGCGATGCACCGGAGCGTGAAGCGCGCTACACTGCCCGGCACCTTTTTTTGGGAAATGATTGCGAATGAGTCAGCAGTGGCAACTCTACATCGTCCGTACGGCGAAAGGGAGCCTGTACACCGGCATCACCACGGATGTGATGCGCCGGTTTGATCAGCACCAGACCGGACGCGGCGCCCGCGCGTTGCGCGGCAAAGGTCCGCTGGCGCTGGTGTTTCACTGTGATGCAGGTGACCGTGCCAGCGCCTCCAGACTGGAGTATCAGGTCAAGCAGCTGACCCGTCAGCAGAAACTCCAGTTAGTGGCGGGTCAGCCTGTCAGCTTGGAGAGCTGGCTGGGTATTACAGCAGGCGATTAAAGGGCTCAGCGAAGTCGATCTCCCCGTCTGCGCCCTCAAACGCCGTCTCTGCCAGGCGATAGACCTGGAACGTCGCCTCGCTGTCCGGCCAGCGGCTCTGCAGGCCGACGCGGGCGGCCGGTTCAAAGCCAAAGCGGCTGAAGAATGCCGGATCGCCCAGCACGACCACCGCGCTGTAACCGAACTCGTTGAGGGTATCCAGTCCTTCATAAATCAGTTTGCTGGCAATGCCCTGCCCGCGCAGCGTCTCATCCACCGCCAGCGGGGCCAGCGCCACCCAGCCACGATCTTCACCTTTAACGCTGACCGGACTGAATGCAGCATAACCCAGCACCTGTCCCTCATCGTCAGTGGCGACCACGCCTAAGGTTAACAGGCCATCTTCGCGCAGCGACTGCGTCAGTTCCGCCTCGGCGGGCGACGTGAAACAGCGTCTGAGCAGCGTGTCGATGCCTGCGGCATCCACGCCAATTTCGCTACGGATCAGCATAGGGCACCTGCGCGTGCCTGTCCGGCCTTCGCGTCCTGTTTCATCCCGGCGTCGACAAAGGCCGCCATCTGCTGAATTGCCGTGCGTAACGCGGTGGGCATAGCCTCGGGTTCAATAGCATCCATTACGTTCTTCACCTCAAGTCCCAGCTCAGTGTCCCCTTCAATCACCAGACGGCGTTGAAAGAAGAGCATGTCGGGATCTGCTTTACGTGCTGCCACCAGCAACAAATCATTGGCATTGCCCCGAAACCAGACATCCGCTTCGGACTGTTGCAATACCACCAGCCGGCCGTCCTGCAGCGTGGTAATCCATTGCAGATTGAGATCGGCAATCCCGATACCCAGCAGGCGACCTTCCAGAAAGTCTAACTCACCTTCAGCTAAAGCATGACGAAATTGCCAGTTTAAGAGTTGTTGCAGAAGCCGCTTCTTGACCGGGAATGGGGTAAGCGCTGCGGGTAAGCCTAAGATTTCCGGAGCCTTTTTTACAAAATGGGCATGAATCCGCTTTAACACTTTTGTCCCTCCCTTCAGAAAATTTTACGTATATTGCCATATCCGTTTCGACACACCTCATCCGGGATCAATAAAAATCGCGCTCCCGGGAGGAAAAAAAGCCGCACCGGTGGGGAGGAACGGAAAATTCACTGCCCCAAATCAATACGCCTCCCGGCGCAGATGCCTAGACTCGACGCCCATCTGCATGTTGAGAGGAACACCTATGGAACTGCTCTGCCCGGCAGGCAACCTGCCCGCAGTGCGCACCGCCGTCGAGAATGGCGCGGATGCGGTCTATGTGGGGCTGAAAGATGACACCAACGCCCGCCACTTCGCGGGCCTGAACTTCACCGACAAAAAGCTGGCCGAAGCGGCTCGCTATCTGCATCAGCATCGCCGCAAACTGCATGTGGCAATCAATACCTTCGCCCATCCGGACGGCATGGGACGCTGGCAGCGGGCCATTGATGTGGCGGCGCAGAACGGGGCCGACGCGCTGATCCTCGCCGATATCGCCACGCTGGAGTATGCGGCGACGCACTATCCCCAGGTGGAGCGCCATCTCTCCGTGCAGGCGTCAGCCACCAATCTGGAGGCGATTCGCTTTTATCATCGCCACTTTAACCTGCAGCGTGTGGTGCTGCCGCGGGTGCTCTCTCTGCATCAGGTAAAGCAGCTGGCGCGCAGCACGCCGGTGCCGCTGGAGGTGTTCGCGTTTGGCAGCCTGTGCATTATGGCGGAAGGCCGCTGCTACCTCTCCTCCTGGCTGACCGGTGAGTCGCCTAACAGCGCCGGTGCCTGTTCTCCGGCGAAATTTGTGCGCTGGCAGCAGACGCCGCAGGGTATGGAATCCCGCCTGAACGAAGTGCTGATCGATCGCTACGCGGCGGATGAAAGCGCGGGTTACCCGACCCTGTGCAAAGGACGGTATGAGGTCAGCGGCCAGCGTTATCACGTGCTGGAAGAGCCCACCAGCCTGAACACGCTGGAGCTGCTGCCGGAGCTGCTGCGGGCCGGGGTCGCCTCGGTCAAGATCGAGGGTCGCCAGCGCAGCCCCGCCTATGTTGCTGACGTCGCGCGCGTCTGGCGTCAGGCGATCGATCGCTGTCAGGCCCAGCCGGAACAGTTTGAGGTGGCGCCCCGGTGGATGCAGACGCTGGGCGATCTCTCTGAAGGCACGCAAACCACGCTGGGTGCTTATCACCGTGAATGGCAATAAGGAGTCATGATGCAATATGCCGTCGGGCCGGTGCTCTGGTACTGGCCAACCCCCACGCTGGAGGAATTTTACCAGCAGGCTGCCCGCAGTAGCGCGGAGATTATTTACCTCGGCGAAGCGGTGTGCAGTAAACGCCGCGCGACGCCTTATGGCCGCTGGATGGAGATGGCCCGTGACGTCGCGGCCAGCGGCAAACAGGTCGTGCTGAGCACCCTGGCGCTGCTGCAGTCCCCCTCTGAACTGAAAGAGCTGCAGCGTTATGTCGAAAACGGCGAGTTCCTGATTGAAGCGAATGATATCGGCACGGTTAACATGGCCGCTGAGCGCCACCTGCCCTTTGTGGCAGGCCCGACGCTGAACGTCTACAACGCTGACACCCTGCAACTGCTGGTCAGGGAGGGGATGACGCGCTGGTGTATGCCGGTCGAGATGTCACGCGACTGGCTGCTGCAGCTGCTGGAACAGTGCGAAACGCGCGGTATCCGGCAGCAGTTTGAGGTGGAGGTGATGGGCTACGGTCATCTGCCGCTTGCGCTCTCGGCGCGCTGCTTTACCGCCCGCTCGGAAAACCGCGCGAAGGATGATTGCGAAACCTGCTGCATCAACTATCCGACAGGCCGCCGCGTCAGCTCGCAGGAGGGGCAGCCGGTGTTCGTGCTCAACGGCATTCAGACCATGAGCGGCTACTGTTACAACCTGGGGAACGATCTGGCGGGGATGCGGGAGTGGGTCGACTGCGTCCGGCTCTCTCCGCAGGACAGCACCACGCTGGCAGAGATAGACCGTTTCCGGGCCAATGAGAATGGTCAGGCTCCGTTAATGGTCGCGAAAGGCTGCGATTGCAATGGTTACTGGCGCAAACTGGCGGGTATGACGCTGGCATCCTGAGTAAAAGCACATACCGGCTATATTCCTGCTGAGGTTAGCAGTTTTAATATAAGGAATGATGCGTAATACTAAATGATGCAGACTTTAATGCCTGCGCCATACAACGGGAGTAGTCATGTCTGATAAAAAACCTCTTCGCCTGTCCGTGCTGGATCTCGCGCCGATCCCTCAGGGTGCGACCGCGCGGGATGCGTTCCACAATTCGCTGGCGCTGGCGCGCCAGGCTGAAAAACTGGGCTACCAACGCTACTGGCTGGCTGAACATCACAACATGACGGGGATTGCCAGTGCTGCGACGTCGGTGCTGATCGGCTATCTGGCGGCCAACACCGAGACGCTGCAGCTGGGATCGGGCGGCATTATGCTGCCTAACCATGCGCCGCTGGTCATTGCCGAGCAGTTTGGCACACTGGCTTCTCTCTATCCCGGCCGTATCGATCTCGGCCTGGGTCGTGCGCCCGGCTCTGACCAGCGTACGATGATGGCGCTGCGTCGTCATCAGGCCAGCATGCACGCCGACACCTTTCCTGAAGATGTGGCTGAACTGATTAACTGGTTTGATGCGGAAGCGGATGCACAGCCGCCGGTGCAACCGGTGCCCGGCCTCGGCCTGAAGATCCCGGTCTGGCTGCTCGGCTCCAGCCTCTACAGTGCGCAACTGTCAGCCCGGATGGGTCTGCCGTTTGCCTTTGCCTCACATTTTGCGCCGGATCAGCTGTTCCAGGCGCTGCACGTCTACCGCGAAAACTTCCAGCCTTCGGCGCGACTCGACAAGCCGTATGCCATGGTCTGCATCAACGTGATCGCCGCTGACAGCGAGCGTGAGGCACGCTTCCTGTTTACCTCGCAGCAGCAGCAGTTTATTAACCTGCGCCGCGGCAAACCGGGCCCGTTACCAGCGCCGGTTGAGAACATGGATAACCTCTGGTCACCGTCAGAGCAGTATGGGGTTCAGCAGGCGCTCAGCATGTCGCTGGTCGGCGATGGGGATAAGGTGCGTCACGGGCTGGCGTCACTGATGCGTGAAACCCAGGCGGATGAGATCATGGTCAACGGCCAGATTTTTGACTCCGCGGCGCGCCTGCGCTCCTTCGCCATTGCGATGGAAGCCGCCAAAAGCCTGTAGTCAGTTCTGCGGTGGGGGTGCAGTTTCCGCGCTCACCGCCAGCTGACGACTGTCCCTGGCCGGGGATTGCCCATAAAGACGGCGATACTCCCGGCTGAACTGTGACGCACTCTGATACCCTACACGATAGCCTGCCGTCCCGGCATCCAGCTTTTCCACCATCATCAGCCGTCGCGCCTCATTCAGCCGCAGCTGTTTCTGATACTGCATCGGCGTCATTGCCGTGACCGCTTTGAAGTGATGATGCAGCGAAGAGATGCTCATGCCGACGCTGCTGGCGAGCTGGTCAATCTTCAGCGGCTGATGAAAATTCTCCCGCAGCCAGCGGGCCGCCTGCGCCACCCGGTTACCCGGCCGCTCAGCCAGCGCCATATTCAGAATGCGCGATCCTTCCGGTCCGGTCAGGAGCCGATAGAAAATCTCCTGCTCGATCAGCGGGGCGAGCGCCGGGATATCCTCAGGATGGTCAAGCAGCCGCACCAGCCGCGCTACCGCTTCCACCAGCCACGGCGACATCTTGTGCACGGTGATGCCGCGTTCGTTGCGGGCCGTGGCGGGTGACAGCGTCGGGGGAAACTGGTCGAGGTAGCGCATCAGCCGGGATTCATTGATGGCGATGCCAATCCCCAGGTTAGGTTTTTCCGGCGTGGCGACCGTGACGCAGGCGCGCACCGGCATATCCAGCGTCACCAGCAGCAGATCGCCCGGGCCATAATGCAGCACCTCATCACCGATGTGCAGCGCCTTGCCGCCCTGTGCGACCAGCGCGAAACTGGCCCATTGGGCAAAGTGCACGGGCTTCGTTGGTGCGGAGCTGCGCCCAAAGAACAGGTAGTCAATGGCACTCGCGTGCCGTCCATCCTCCGGCGCATGCCGCGCAATCAACCGGGCCAGCGCCTGCCACGTATCATTCTCTGTCACCGGGTCATCTCCCTTCATCATCTCAGCCGATATTACCTGAGCCGGTGCGCCATGCCTGTGTCGCAACGACACTTTTGCAGGATCGGGCAAAAAGCTTGCAGGATTGCGCTACCCGGATGGGTCACCGGCGCGCATAGTCTGTCAACGCAATCATTACGGCGGAGATCAGGATAATGAAGGCACTACAGAATAAAATCGCGCTGGTAACGGGAGCATCAAAAGGCATTGGTGCTGCTATCGCCATCGCCTTTGCGACGGCGGGCGCACGGGTGATCGTCAATTATCAACAGGATGAGGTGGGGGCGGCTGACGTGGTCAGCGACATTCTTGCCCTGGGCAGTGACGCAGTGGCGGTGCAGGCGGATATCTCTGTGCAGCAGGACGTGGAACGGCTGTTTGCAACCACCGTCGCCTGTTTCGGCGCGCCAGACATCGTGGTGAATAACGCGGGCCGCTTTCATCACGGCGCTTTTGAGGCGCTGACCCAGGAGGAGATGCAGCAGCAGATCAACGTTAACCTGCTTGGCACGCTGCGGGTCTGTCAGCAGGCGATTCATCACTTTCCTGCCCATGGCGGTACCCTTATCAACCTCAGCGCCCTGAGCAGCCAGAACAGCACGCCGGGTTCCGTGCTCTGGGCGGCGACCAAGGGCGCGGTGGATACCCTGACACAGGGGCTGGCGCGCGAACTGGGTGCCAGAAACATTCGGGTTAACGCCCTGGCACCGGGAATGATTCTGACAGAGGGATTGCTGGCGGCGAAGAGGATGAGCCCGCAGCTTAAAGCGCAACTGCTGGCCGCCACGCCGCTGGGGCGTTTTGGTCTGCCGGAAGATGTGGCACAGGTGGCGCTGTTTCTGGCCTCGGAGGAGTCCGCCTGGGTCAGCGGCGAGCGCGTCATCATCAGCGGCGGAGCCTGATCGGCATAAAAAAAGGGAAGCCAGTGGCTTCCCTTTTTGTTACGACATGAAGTCGTTATGCGTCACGACGACGTGGTGCGGCTGCGCCATCTTCACGACGTGGACCACGGCCGCCTTCGCGGTTAAAGCTGCGACCGCCTTCACGACCACCGTCACGGCGCTCAGAAGAGAAACGACGACCACCTTCACGGTTGCCAGCGCCTGGGCCATTGCGACGATCGCCACCGGCCGGACGACGGTCACCACGACCTTCGTTTGGCTGAGCATCACCCAGTAACTGCATATTCATCGGCTTGTTCAGAATACGTGTACGGGTGAAGTGCTGCAGCACGTCGCCTGGCATGCCTTTCGGCAGCTCGATAGTCGAGTGGTTACCGAACAGCTTGATGTTACCGATGTAACGGCTGCTGATGTCGCCTTCGTTAGCGATCGCGCCAACGATGTGACGAACTTCAACACCATCATCGCGACCCACTTCGATGCGGTAGAGCTGCATCTCGCCAACGTCACGACGTTCGCGACGTGGACGGTCGCCATCACGGCTGTCACGTGGACCACGCGCTTCGCGGCCGTCACGACGGCCATCACGATCGTCACGATCGCGGTATTCACGACGTGGCGGACGTGGCGCTTCCGGTGGCAGAATCAGAGGACGTTCGCCCTGTGCCATCTTCAGCAGTGCCGCGGCCAGCGTTTCCAGATCCAGTTCGTCTTCTGGCTGCATTTTAGTCAGCAGAGCACGGTACTGATCCAGATCGCTGCTTTCCAGCTGCTGCTGAACTTTCGCGGCAAACTTCGCCAGACGACGCTGACCCAGCAGTTCTGCGTTAGGCAGTTCAACTTCCGGAATAGTCAGCTTCATTGTACGTTCGATGTTGCGCAGCAGACGACGCTCGCGGTTCTCAACGAACAGCAGCGCGCGGCCAGCACGACCGGCACGACCGGTACGGCCGATACGGTGAACGTATGATTCTGCATCCATCGGGATGTCGTAGTTAACAACCAGGCTGATGCGCTCAACGTCCAGGCCACGGGCCGCAACGTCAGTCGCAATCAGGATATCGAGACGACCATCTTTCAGGCGCTCCAGCGTCTGCTCACGCAGTGCCTGGTTCATGTCACCGTTCAGCGCGGCGCTGTTGTAGCCACTGCGCTCCAGCGCTTCTGCAACTTCCAGGGTCGCGTTTTTGGTACGTACGAAGATAATCGCCGCATCAAAATCTTCCGCTTCCAGGAAGCGAACCAGTGCGTCAGTTTTACGACCGTAAGCGGTCCAGTAGCTCTGGCTGATGTCAGGACGCGTGGTCAGGCTTGACTGAATACGCACTTCCTGTGGATCTTTCATGAAGCGTTTCGTGATGCGACGAATCGCTTCTGGCATGGTGGCAGAGAACAGAGCGGTCTGGTGACCTTCCGGGATCTGCGCCATGATGGTTTCAACGTCTTCGATGAAGCCCATACGCAGCATTTCGTCCGCTTCGTCCAGCACCAGGCCGCGCAGGTTAGAAAGGTCTAACGTGCCGCGTTTCAGGTGGTCCAGCAGACGGCCAGGCGTACCCACAACAACCTGTGGTCCCTGACGCAGTGCACGCAGCTGCACGTCATAACGCTGGCCGCCGTACAGGGCAACCACGTTCAGGCCACGCATGTGTTTAGAGAATTCGGTGACAGCTTCAGCAACCTGAACCGCCAGTTCGCGGGTCGGTGCCAGCACCAGGATCTGAGGTGCTTTGACAGAAGGGTCAATGTTGTTTAACAGCGGCAGAGAGAACGCCGCAGTTTTACCACTCCCGGTCTGCGCCATACCTAACACGTCACGGCCCGCCAGCAGGTGAGGAATACACTCAGCCTGGATTGGGGAAGGCTTTACGTAGCCCATGCCATTCAGTGATTCAAGGATGTCGGCGTTCAGGCCAAGGTCAGCAAAAGTGGTTTGAATATCAGTCATGTAGTACACGTGCCTCTTAGATTGCGGCGGCCAGTCTACATAACTCGTCGTGAAAACTTTCAGTCATTTTCATCAAAAAGTGTGAACCGGCTCAAATTAGAAGTTTTGACGAACAGAAAAGCCCTCATCCCTGAAGATGATGACTTTACAGGTGTTACGGGCAAATTTAGTTCGTCAGCTATTGCTGGTCAGATTCTGATAAATCGTCTTGTGCCTGGCCGAGTTGCGCCAGTTCCAACAATGCGTATCGGTGTTCAACAAAGTTATTGACGTTGTTGGCCACCGCCAGTTTGAACAACGCTTTCGCGTCGTCCTTCTCCCCCAGACTTAGGTAGTACTTACCTAAATAGAAGTTGGTTTCACTGAGATGTTCAGCGAGCGAGGTGTTATCCGTTGCGTCCGCCTTGAGACTTTCCATCAACGTTTTCTCGTTGATATCTCCAAGGTAGAACTCGACAATATTCCATCCCCATTGGTCTCTGACCGCTTTGTCATGACGCTGTTGAAGCGCGACTTTTGCCTTGTCGGCATCCATCTCACGTTCAGCCAGATAGAGCCACAGACTGCGGAAAGGATCGTTAGGATCGTCTTGATAAAACGCCAGCAGATCATCTTGCGCTAACTTGTATCGACCGCCGTAATAGAGGGCGATACCACGGTTTAAATGCGCATAGTTGTAAGTTGGATCAAGCTCAAGTACAGAATCGAACGCTTCATAGGCGGCATCAAAGTTGCCCGCCTGCGTTAAATATATGCCTAAGTAGTTAAACACTTCGGGCATATCTGGTCTTATAGACAGCGCTTGCGAAAAATCGTTCCGCGCTAATGCCCGCAGACCTAAACTATCATACAACACTCCGCGCTCATATAACAGCTGTGCGCGTTCATCATCGGTGAGAGCGCGACTGGCAAGTATTTGTTCCATGCGCGCCAGTATCACTTCCTGCTGCAGTGTGGGCTGTAACGGCACTGCAAGAACTTCGTTCTTACGCCAATTGGAGTTGCTGCATCCTGCCAGCGTTAAAGCTGTCGCAACAAAACACCAGCGCAGAAAAGGCTTCATTTCCCACTCCCGAATACAAACATTGGGATAACCATCCTGTCATCCGCCTGCTGTGCACAAGGATTCCCGCCCTCGCGATGACACAAACGCCCCTCTCTGCCAGGCAAAGAGGGGCAAATCAGCAACGACTTATTCAGCGGCAGGTGTGGTCACCGCTACAGCTTCTTCAGCCTGCGGCTTAGATTCTGTCGCTTCTTTGATGCTCAGACGTACGCGGCCCTGGCGATCGACTTCCATCACCTTCACCGGCACTTCCTGACCCATCTGCAGATAGTCAGTCACTTTCTCAACGCGCTTATCGGCGATTTGTGAAATGTGAACCAGACCTTCTTTACCACCGCCGATGGCGACGAAGGCACCGAAGTCAACGATACGGGTCACTTTACCACTGTAAATGCGGCCCACTTCGATCTCTGCGGTAATCTCTTCGATACGACGGATCGCTTCTTTCGCTTTCAGACCATCGGTCGCAGCGATTTTCACGGTGCCGTCATCTTCGATTTCGATCGTTGTGCCGGTCTCTTCGGTCAGTGCACGGATCACTGAGCCGCCTTTACCAATCACATCTTTGATCTTGTCAGAGCTGATCTTGATGGTGTAGATGCGCGGTGCGAATTCAGAAATCTCAGTACGTGGCGTGCTGATAGCCTGTTCCATAACGCCCAGGATGTGCAGACGCGCACCCTTGGCCTGGTTCAGCGCTTCCTGCATGATTTCACGCGTGATGCCTTCGATTTTGATGTCCATCTGCAGCGCGGTGATACCTTCACGGCTACCGGCTACTTTGAAGTCCATGTCGCCCAGGTGATCTTCGTCGCCCAGGATGTCAGACAGAACAACAAACTTCTCATCTTCTTTCACCAGACCCATTGCAATACCTGCAACAGCGGCTTTGATTGGCACACCCGCATCCATCAGCGCCAGTGAGGCACCGCAGACAGAGGCCATTGAAGAGGAGCCGTTAGATTCGGTGATTTCAGACACCACACGCACGGTGTAAGGGAAATCTTCCGCTTTCGGCATAACCGCTAACACACCGCGTTTCGCCAGACGGCCGTGACCAATTTCACGACGCTTCGGCGAACCGACCATGCCGGTTTCACCGACAGAGTACGGAGGGAAGTTGTAGTGGAACAGGAAGCTGTCAGTGCGCTCGCCCATCAGCTCATCCAGGTTCTGCGCATCGCGGGTGGTACCCAGCGTTGCTGTTACCAGCGCCTGCGTTTCACCACGGGTGAACAGGGATGAACCGTGAGTACGTGGCAGCACGCCAGTACGCACGTCCAGACCACGGATCATATCCTTTTCGCGGCCATCGATACGCGGCTCGCCGTTCAGGATACGGGTACGAACAACGTTCTTTTCCAGGCTATGGACGATGTCGCTGATTTCAGCGCTATCCAGCGTCTCATCTTCAGCCAGCAGCGCAGCAATGGTTTCGTCTTTGATGACGCCAACCTGCGTGTAACGCTCCTGCTTGTCGGTGATGCGGTAAGCATCGCTGATGCGCGCTTCTGCCAGTGCAGCAACGCGTGAAATCAGTGGGGTGTTGGCGGCTTCTGGCTGCCAGTCCCAGCGTGGTTTGCCCGCTTCAGCAACCAGCGCGTTGATGTTTTCGATAACCACCTGCTGCTGATCGTGGCCAAAGACCACGGCGCCCAGCATCTGCTCTTCTGACAGGATCTCAGCTTCAGATTCCACCATCAGAACGGCATTCTGCGTACCGGCAACCACCAGGTCCAGACGAGACTGTTTCAGCTCATCCGCTGTCGGGTTCAGAACGTATTGATCGTTGATGTAACCAACACGCGCAGAACCGATTGGGCCATTAAACGGCAGACCCGAGAGTGACAGCGCGGCAGAAGCACCGATCATCGCAACGATGTCAGGATGAACCTGTGGGTTTACAGAAACCACGGTCGCAATGACCTGAACTTCGTTAACGAAACCTTCCGGGAACAGCGGACGAATCGGGCGGTCAATCAGACGCGCAATCAGCGTTTCGCCTTCGCTTGGGCGGCCTTCACGACGGAAGAAGCTGCCTGGGATACGACCAGCAGCGTAGGTACGCTCCTGATAGTTCACGGTCAGTGGGAAGAAGTCCTGACCGGGTTTAGTTTTTTTCTGGCCGACGACAGTGACGAACACCGCAGTATCGTCCATGCTCACCATAACAGCAGCAGTCGCCTGGCGCGCCATCATGCCGGTTTCCAGCGTGACGGTATGTTGACCATATTGGAATTTGCGTACGATCGGATTCAGCAAAATCAAAGTCCTTAACTTCGGGGCAAGGCTATCTGTAGCCCGCCATTGATTACCAATCTCCAGCTGCATCCTCGCGACTAATGACAACCCTCGACCGCCCCTGCGGTAAAGCCTCTCATTAGCCGCGCGAAATTCTGCAAACTAAAGATCACACTAAGCAACAATACATCAGTTTGGCCCGGATTGCTGCCGATTGCTCAAAAAAAGGGGCCATAAAGGCCCCCTTTTCATGAAACTCGCACAAATCTGATCGTCTGCTGCACGCCGCGTTAATCGCTGCATGACGCCCTGACGACCCGATTTTTCAGACTTAGCGACGCAGACCGAGGCTTTCGATCAGGCTGCTGTAGCGCGCAACGTCTTTACGCTTCAGGTAGTCCAGCAGCTTACGACGCTGAGATACCATGCGCAGCAGACCGCGACGGCTGTGGTGGTCTTTTTTGTGCTCAGAGAAGTGACCCTGCAGATGGGTGATCTGCGCGGTCAGCAGGGCAACCTGAACTTCAGTTGAACCGCTGTCGTTAGCACCACGGCCATATTTAGCAACGATCTCTGCTTTAGCTTCTACGCTTAGAGACATAATAAACTCCGGTATAAAATGAATGTATGGGTGCCGATCTCTAATTCAGCATCCCGCTTTTAAAGCCGCGCTATTCTACTCTGCGCCCGATAGCAACGCAAATGCCCCATCAGCGAAAAGTGAGGGCGCAACTTAATCCTGATACTCTACCACTAAGCGACGGGGTGCCAGGCGGCCATCGTCGGCAATTTCAGCCATCCCGATGAACTTACGCGCCTCACCTTCCGACACCCTGACCAGCCCCTGCGCGGGCGCCTGACTGGCCTGAACCGGCTGACCCTGGCGGAAAAACGCAGCCACAGCAGGCGGGATGTTCACTTCCGGGAAATCGGACGCAGGACTGTCCATTGGCAACAGCAGCGGATCGAGCTGCGTTTCCAGAGGAATGCCGGCTTCTGTCGCTTCCGCCAGCAGGGTGTTGAGCTGTTCCAGCGTCACCATCCTTTCATACGGATAACGAGCAACCTGAACGCGACGCAGCATGATGACATGCGCTCCGCATCCCAGCTTCTCACCGAGATCGTCGATGATGCTGCGGATATAGGTGCCTTTCGAGCAGTGAATTTCCAGCTCCAGCTCGTTATCCTGCCAGCGAATAAACTGCAGTTCGTAAACCGTGATTGGACGCGGTTCACGCGCAATCTCAATGCCCTGACGCGCATATTCATACAGGGGACGTCCCTGATGCTTCAGCGCCGAAAACATTGAGGGCACCTGCAGGGTCTCACCGCGGAAGCTCTCCAGCGCGCTGTCGAGGTCAGCCTGACTGAAGGTGACCGGACGTGTCTGAACGAGGTTGCCATCGGCATCTGACGTGTCGGTCCGCTCACCCAGCCGCGCAATCACGCGGTAGCGCTTGTCGGAATCCAGCAGATACTGTGAAAACTTGGTCGCTTCACCCAGGCAGATCGGCAGCATGCCGGTTGCCAGCGGGTCAAGCGCGCCGGTATGGCCTGCGCGGTTAGCGTTAAAGATACGCTTCACCTTCTGCAGGACATCGTTCGACGAGACGCCTTGCGGCTTATCCAGCAGCAACACGCCATGGACGTCGCGGCCGCGACGACGCGGACGACTCATTACGCCTCCTCGTCATCGCCGGTGGCGTCAGAGCCACGGCGCTCGGCATCGTTTTTCACGACGCTTGTGACGAGATTGGACATGCGCATCCCTTCAACCAGGGAGTTGTCGTAGAAGAACGTCAGCTCCGGCACGATACGCAGACGCATCGCTTTACCCAGCAGAATGCGGATGTAGCCTGACGCTTCTTTCAGCGCTTTCAGACCCTGTTTTACCGCGTCCTCATCCTGGTCATTCAGGAAAGTGACGAACACTTTTGCGTAGGCGAGATCGCGTGACACTTCAACGCCTGATACGGTGACCATCATGCCCAGACGCGGATCTTTGATCTCACGCTGCAGGATCATCGCAATCTCTTTTTGCAGCTCTTGTGATACGCGCTGCGGGCGACCAAATTCTTTCGCCATCATTATTTCTCCCAAATAATTCGGGAGGCCAGAGGCCTCCCAAATTGCAACACATCAGCAGTCGATTACTCGATGGTGCGTTTAATTTCGATGATTTCAAACACTTCGATCATATCGCCAACGCGAACGTCGTTGTAGTTCTTCACGCCGATACCGCACTCCATGCCGTTACGCACTTCGTTGACGTCATCTTTAAAGCGACGCAGGGATTCCAGCTCGCCTTCGTAAATCACCACGTTATCACGCAGGACACGGATTGGGTTGTGACGCTTGATGTTACCTTCCGTCACCATACAACCGGCAATCGCGCCAAACTTCGGTGATTTGAACACGTCGCGGACCGCAGCCAGACCGATGATCTGCTGTTTGTACTCTGGTGCCAGCATGCCGCTCATCGCCGCTTTTACTTCGTCAATCAGGTTATAGATGACGGAGTAGTAGCGCAGATCCAGGCTTTCAGCGTCAATGACGCGACGCGCAGAGGCATCGGCACGTACGTTGAAGCCCAGGATGATGGCGTTAGAGGCAGCCGCCAGGGTCGCATCGGTCTCGGTGATCCCGCCCACGCCTGAACCGACAATCTTCACCTTCACTTCGTCGGTAGAGAGTTTCTGCAGGGAGTCAGAGATCGCTTCCACAGAACCCTGAACGTCCGCTTTCAGAACGATGTTCAGTTCAGACACTTCGCCTTCGGTCATGTTGGCAAACATGTTCTCAAGCTTAGATTTCTGCTGGCGAGCCAGTTTAACTTCGCGGAATTTGCCCTGACGATAGAGCGCCACTTCACGTGCTTTCTTCTCGTCACGTACCACGGTCGCTTCATCACCCGCAGCCGGCACGCCGGAGAGGCCCAGAATCTCAACCGGGATAGACGGACCCGCTTCCATGACTTCACGACCCAGTTCATCGCGCATTGCACGAACACGGCCATATTCGAAGCCACACAGGACGATGTCGCCTTTGTTCAGCGTACCTTCACGAACCAGCACGGTTGCAACCGGACCGCGACCTTTGTCGAGGAACGATTCGATAACCACGCCGCTCGCCATGCCGGCACGGATAGCCGTCAGCTCCAGGACTTCCGCCTGCAGCAGGATAGCGTTAAGCAGGTCATCAATGCCGGTACCCGCTTTCGCAGAGACATTAACGAACATGTTTTCGCCGCCCCACTCTTCCGGAATGATTCCGTACTGGGTCAGTTCGTTTTTAACGCGATCCGGATCCGCTTCTGGCTTATCGCACTTGTTCACCGCAACCACAACCGGCACTTTGGCCGCTTTGGCGTGCTGAATAGCTTCGATGGTCTGAGGCATCACGCCATCGTCTGCGGCAACGACCAGGATAACGATATCGGTCGCCTGCGCACCACGTGCACGCATCGCGGTAAACGCGGCGTGGCCCGGGGTGTCCAGGAAGGTGATCATACCGTTGTCGGTTTCAACGTGGTAAGCACCGATGTGCTGAGTAATGCCGCCCGCTTCGCCAGAGGCGATTTTGGTCGAGCGGATATAGTCCAGCAGTGAGGTTTTACCGTGGTCAACGTGACCCATGATGGTAACCACCGGCGCGCGAGCTTCCTGCGCGGCATCGGTGTCACGATCGTCCATTACCGCCTCTTCCAGCTCGTTTTCACGACGCAGGGTCACTTTGTGGCCCATCTCTTCTGCGACGAGCTGTGCGGTTTCCTGGTCGATGACCTGGTTAATGGTCGCCATCGCGCCCATCTTCATCATCGCTTTAATGACCAGAGAACCTTTCACCGCCATTTTGTTCGCCAGTTCGGCTACGGTGATGGTTTCGCCAATCACAACATCGCGGTTTACGGCCTGAGCGGGTTTGTTGAAGCCCTGCTGCAGTGCGCTTGGTTTACGATGTTTGCCACCTTTACCGCCGCGAACCTGTGCACGCGCTTCTTCGCGGTCAGTTTTCGCTTCGGAATGTTTGTTGCCTTTTTTCGCCGGACGCGTTGCTTTCGCCGTGGTACGCGCACGCGCACGGCCAGCTTCTACCTGACGGTCGTTTTCATCTTCCGCCTGACGGGCATGGGTTGAAGTGGTGACGTGATAGTCGCCTTTATCCTCTTCTTCCGGCTTTTCCCACTCGGCTGATTTCTCTTCAGCCAGACGGCGGGCTTCTTCGGCTACGAGGCGGGCCGCCTCTTCGAGCTTACGGCGAGCTTCTTCTTCCGCTTTACGCTTCAGTTCAGCTGCTTCAGCTTCGCGACGGGCTTTGTCAGACTGCGCAGCCCTGGTCACTTCGTCGGTAGGTTGATTTGTCACTTTGTCATTTTCCGCTGCTGCACGTTTGGCCTTCTCAGCGGCTTCGCGCCTGGCTTTATCTTCGGCTTCACGTTGCGCTTTCTGTTCAGCTTCGCGACGGGCTTTCTCTTCAGCCTCGCGTTGCGCCTGCTCTTCCGCTTCACGCTGCGCCTCGGCTTCAGCTTCTGCCTGAGCTTGCTCAGCCTCTGCATCACCCTTCACATAGGTACGCTTTTTGCGGACTTCAATTTGCACCGATTTACTTTTACCCCCGGTGCCTGGAATATTCAAGGTGCTGCGCGTTTTACGCTGCAGCGTCAGCTTAGCTGAACCGACCTGACCGTGTTCACGGTTCAGATGAGATAGTAAGGTTTCTTTCTCTTGCTGGGTCACGGCGTCATTTTCAGACTTAGGGATCCCCGCATCAGCAAATTGCTGTACCAGGCGATCGACCGGAGTCTGAATTTCTGCGGCCAGCGATTTTACGGTTACATCTGTCATGCTGTTCCTTCCTGTTATTACGCGTCATCGCCGAACCAGCAGATATTACGTGCGGCCATAATCAGCGCGCCGGCTTGTTCATCAGACAGGCCTTCAATATCCGTCAGATCGTCAACACCTTGCTCAGCGAGATCTTCCAGCGTGCAAACGCCTTTCGACGCCAGGCGGAACGCCAGCGCACGATCGAGACCTTCAAGGTTCAGCAGGTCCTCAGCAGGATCCTGATTACCAAGGCTCTCTTCTTTCGCCAGTGCCAGGGTGGTTAACGCATTTTTTGCTCGTTCACGCAGGGCTTCAATGGTCTCTTCGTCGAGGCCGTCGACTTCCAGCAGCTCGTTGATAGGCACATAGGCCAGCTCTTCCAGCGAGGAGAAGCCCTCTTCCACCAGTACGGTGGCGAACTCTTCGTCGATGTCGAGATGTTTCGTGAACATATCGATCGCTGCATGTGCTTCAGCCTGATGCTTAGCCTGCAGATCATCGACGGTCATCACGTTCAGCTCCCAGCCACTCAGCTGTGATGCCAGACGCACGTTTTGGCCGTTACGGCCGATCGCCTGAGCCAGATTGCCAGCTTCGACGGCGATATCCATGGTGTGGTTATCTTCATCAACCACGATTGACGCCACATCGGCCGGGGCCATGGCGTTGATAACAAACTGCGCCGGGTTATCGTCCCAGAGCACGATATCGATACGCTCGCCGCCCAGTTCGCTGGAAACAGCCTGAACACGCGCGCCGCGCATGCCCACACAGGCACCCACCGGATCGATACGTTTGTCGTTGGTTTTGACTGCAATTTTCGCACGCGAACCCGGATCGCGGGCAGCGGCTTTAATTTCAATCAGTTCTTCGCCAATTTCTGGCACCTCAATGCGGAACAGTTCGATCAGCATTTCCGGTTTGGAACGTGTTACGAACAGCTGCGCGCCACGCGCTTCCGGGCGAACGGAGTAGAGCACGCCACGGATACGGTCGCCTGGACGGAAGTTTTCACGCGGCAGCATGTCTTCGCGCAGAATGACCGCTTCAGCATTGTTGCCTAAGTCGAGGGAGATGTTGTCGCGGTTAACTTTCTTCACCACGCCCGTGATAATTTCGCCTTCCTGCTCACGGAACTGATCAACCACCATTGCGCGCTCAGCTTCGCGCACTTTCTGCACGATAACCTGCTTAGCGGTCTGGGTGGTGATACGGTCAAAGGTGACCGATTCAATCTGATCTTCGACATAATCGCCCAGATTGAATGCTTCATCTTCGAAGCGGGCCGCATCCAGCGTGATCTCGCGCGTCGGCTGAGTCACCTCTTCTACGATTTCCCAGCGGCGGAAAGTATCGAAGTCGCCACTGCGGCGATCAATGCTGACGCGTACCTCAATTTCCTGCTCGTACTTTTTCTTGGTCGCAGTCGCCAGCGCGCTCTCCAGCGCTTCGAAGATTTTCTCACGCGGCAGGGCTTTTTCGTTAGAAACGGCTTCTACAACAGCTAAGATCTCTTTGTTCATCCTGGTTAGCCTCAATCCGGACTTTTAAAAGTGGGGGACCAGGTTCGCTTTCTGAATATTACTCAGCGCGAACACTACATCGTTACCCTCAACATGCACCGTGATCATCTCGCCATCAACTGACTTGATGATTCCCTGCCATTTACGGCGGTTCTGAACGGCCATACGCAGCACCAGAGTCACTTCCTCACCCATAAAGCGGGTGTAGTGTTCTGCGGTAAACAGAGGACGATCGAGTCCCGGTGAAGAGACTTCAAGGTTGTAAGGAACGGTAATGGGATCTTCTACATCCATTACGGCGCTTACCTGGTGGCTGACATCGGCGCAATCATCGACATTGATGCCATCTTCACTATCAATATAGATGCGCAGAATAGATGTGCGACTACGAACGAATTCAATGCCAACCAGTTCGTAACCCAGCGCTTCTACCGGAGCCGATACCAACTCTGTCAATTTTTGCTCTAATGTGGACAAGCCCACCCCCAAGACATAAAAAAAGGGCCTATAGCCCAGTATTACGATTCGCTAATAACAAAAAACCCCGAATATTCGGGGCTTTTAGTCACTGGACCCTGTCTGCCGCAATGCGGCCCGGACTCCATCCAAAGAATTTTCTTTCAAAAATCAGCCGTGAATGCGTCCGTCGATGCACACAGTATATTTGAAAAATAACTCAAAGGGAAAGTGGTTGCGGGGGCCGGATTTGAACCGACGACCTTCGGGTTATGAGCCCGACGAGCTACCAGGCTGCTCCACCCCGCGTCCGAAAACGTGGCGAATATTACGCCAGACCTGCATAAAATGCAAGTGATACTACGATTTGGTACCGAGGACGGGACTTGAACCCGTAAGCCCAATCGGGCACTACCACCTCAAGGTAGCGTGTCTACCAATTCCACCACCACGGCACTACACTGACCACAACGATGCGTTGTGTTGACGACCTTACTTAGGAATATCGCTGCCCGGTGTAACCGGTTGAGCTGGCTTTTCAGTCTGTTGAGAAGACTGCGCCGGCGCAGAAAGATTTTCCCACTCGCTTCCTTTCGAGGCTTTATTGCTGTTCAGATTACCCAGAACCAGGCTGATGATGAAGAACAGAGCCGCTAAGATGCCAGTTGTGCGCGTCAGGAAGTTACCTGAACCCGAAGAACCAAACACCGTACCGGATGCGCCTGCACCGAATGAGGCTCCCATATCAGCGCCTTTGCCTTGCTGCAGCATGATCATACCTACGAGGGCGATCGCTACAATAAGGAAAACAACTAAAAGAGCTTCGTACATATTCAACCTGTTCCTTGCACGATAATCGTACAGTTAAAGCTTCAGCCAGTATTGATGGGGAGTCTCGTCATCACCCATCAGAAGCGGGTGTGAATACTAACCAAAGGCGCATAGCTCTGCAAGTGCAATTTTCACCACCTAAACTGATTGCAGAAAAAAGCGCCATCCCGGTGATTTTACAGGCAGTTCCGCCTGCTGCGAACTGCCTGCAGGCGTTTTAAACCGCCTTGACCTGGTCGGCGATCAGATTAGCCAGCTCTGTTACCTTCGCCTCATCCTCGCCCTCAACCATCACCCGAATCAACGGCTCAGTGCCTGACTTACGCAGTAACACGCGTCCGCGCCCCGCCAGGGCTTTTTCCGCCTCTGCCGTTGCGGCTTTGACCGCCTCGCTTTGCAGCGGATCGTGCTCACCGGCAAAGCGGACGTTAACCAGCACCTGTGGCAGCATCTTCATGCCGCTGCAGAGGTCGTGCAGGCTCATGTGATTACGTACCATCGCAGTAAGTACTTGCAAACTTGCAACGATACCGTCGCCGGTGGTGGTTTTATCCAGCAGGATAACATGACCGGAGTTCTCCGCGCCGAGACGCCAGCCCTTCTCCTGCATCTTCTCCAGCACATAGCGGTCGCCCACTTTGGCGCGGGTAAACGGGATGCCGAGCTGCTTCAGCGCCAGCTCCAGGCCCATATTACTCATCAGGGTGCCGACCACGCCACCGCGCAACTGCCCCTGACGCAGGGCTTCACGCGCGATGATATAGAGGATCTGGTCACCGTCGACTTTGTCACCCAGATGGTCAATCATCATGATGCGATCGCCGTCGCCATCATAGGCCAGGCCGATATCCGCCTTCTCTGCCAGAACACGCTGCTGCAGCAGTTTGAGGTCGGTCGCCCCACACTCTTTGTTGATGTTCATGCCGTCCGGCTGAACACCGATGGCAATCACGGTCGCCCCCAGCTCACGCAGCACGTTCGGCGCGATGTGGTAGGTGGCCCCGTTGGCACAGTCGACCACAATTTTCAGGCCATTCAGGTTCAGTTCGCTGGGGAAAGTGCCCTTACAGAATTCGATGTAACGTCCCGCGGCATCGACGATGCGGCTGGCACGGCCTAACTGCGCAGACTCTACGCAGGTAATCGGCTTCTCCATCTCCAGCTCAATCGCTTCCTCGACATCATCCGGCAGCTTTGTCCCTTCGGAAGAGAAGAACTTAATGCCGTTGTCATCAAACGGGTTGTGCGAGGCAGAGATCACAATGCCCGCCTCAGCGCGGAAGGTGCGGGTCAGGTAGGCAATGGCCGGGGTCGGCATTGGGCCGGTAAAGGCCGCCGTCAGGCCCGCCGCGGCGAGCCCCGCTTCCAGCGCTGATTCCAGCATGTAGCCTGAGATACGCGTATCTTTTCCGATGATGATCTTCTTTGAACCGTGGCGCGCCAGCACTTTCCCGGCGGCCCAGCCCAGCTTCAGGACGAAATCGGGGGTAATAGGGGCTTCACCGACTTTGCCGCGAATGCCATCTGTACCGAAATATTTGCGATTACTCATGTTTATCCTTTTGCTCTTCGGGTCGCTTCGACCACGCGCATTGCTTCAGCCGTCTCTTTCACATCATGCACGCGAATAATCTGCGCGCCCTGCATGGCTGCAATCACCGCGCAACTCAGGCTGCCGGTTAAACGCTGTGACGGGCCGACATTTAACAGCTGGCCAATCATCGATTTACGGGACATTCCCACCAGCAGCGGCAGACCGAAGTGGTGAAAATCGCCCAGATGGGCCAGCAGTTCATAATTGTGGCTGAGATTCTTACCGAAACCGAAGCCCGGGTCGAGTATCAGCCGTTCTTTTTTGATACCCGCCGCTTCACAGCGCGCAATCTGCTGAGCGAAGTAAGTGTCCACTTCGCTTAAAATGTTGTCGTAAGCGGGAGCCTGCTGCATGGTGCGGGGCTCGCCCTGCATATGCATCAGACAGACGGGCAGATCGGTCGCCGCGGCCGCCTTCAGCGCGCCGGGTTCAGAGAGCGAACGCACGTCATTAATGATGTGAGCACCCACTCGCGCGGCTTCGCGGATAACCTCTGCTTTAGAGGTGTCTACGGAAATCCAGACTTCGAACCGCTGGGCAATGGCATCGATGACGGGAATGACTCGCTCCAGCTCCTCTTCCACACTCACCTCATCCGCGCCGGGACGGGTGGATTCCCCGCCGACATCGATAATGGTGGCACCTGCATTGACCATCTCATTGGTATGGGTCAGTGCATCGACCAGCGCGTTATGTTTACCCCCGTCAGAAAAAGAGTCCGGCGTGACATTCAGAATGCCCATCACATGAGGAAAAGATAAATCGAGATGGGAATCACGGGCGAACAACTTCATGGCGGAAACTCCTTACGGGTCACTATCCGGATGTAAAAAACCCCGGACCAGCCGGGGTTTTGTCTGACGAGATAACGTCTTATTTATTGTACTGCTCTGACATGGTGTTGCCTGGGTTTGGCGTACGCGGTTCATCGACCGGACGCGGCGCCTTCGGCGTACCGTTGCTGTCTGAGTTGCTGCCGGGATCTTCCCAGCCCGCTGGCGGACGCACTTCGCGGCGCGCCATCAGGTCGTCGATCTGCGGTGCGTCGATGGTTTCATACTTCATCAGCGCATCTTTCATTGCGTGAAGGATGTCCATGTTCTCACCCAGGATGCGACGGGCACGCTGGTAGTTGCTGTCGATCAGGTGCTTCACTTCCTGGTCGATGATACGGGCCGTTTCATCAGACATGTGTTTCGCTTTGGCAACAGAACGGCCAAGGAACACTTCACCCTCTTCTTCTGCATAGAGCAGCGGACCCAGTTTGTCCGAGAAGCCCCACTGCGTGACCATATTGCGTGCCAGGTTGGTCGCGACTTTAATGTCGTTCGACGCACCGGTAGAAACATGTTCTGCGCCGTAGATGATCTCTTCTGCCAGACGACCGCCGTACAGGGTCGAGATCTGGCTTTCCAGTTTCTGACGGCTGGCGCTGATCGCGTCGCCTTCAGGCAGGAAGAAGGTCACACCCAGCGCACGGCCGCGTGGGATAATCGTCACTTTGTGCACCGGATCGTGCTCTGGTACCAGGCGACCGATGATCGCGTGGCCCGCTTCATGATAAGCCGTCGACTCTTTCTGCGATTCGGTCATGACCATAGAGCGACGTTCCGCACCCATCATGATCTTGTCTTTGGCTTTTTCGAACTCAACCATCGACACCACACGCTTGTTGGAACGGGCTGCAAACAGTGCGGCTTCGTTGACCAGGTTGGCAAGGTCAGCACCGGAGAAGCCAGGCGTACCACGCGCAATGATGGCGGCATCGATGTCGGTTGCCAGCGGCACACGACGCATATGCACTTTCAGAATCTGCTCACGACCACGGACATCAGGCAGACCCACCACGACCTGGCGGTCAAAACGACCTGGACGCAGCAGCGCCGGGTCCAGTACGTCAGGACGGTTCGTCGCGGCGATAACGATAATACCTTCGTTACCTTCAAAACCATCCATCTCCACCAGCATCTGGTTCAGCGTCTGTTCACGTTCATCATGACCTCCGCCTAAACCGGCACCACGCTGACGACCGACGGCGTCGATCTCATCGATAAAGATGATGCAGGGCGCGGCTTTTTTGGCCTGTTCGAACATGTCGCGCACACGGGATGCACCGACACCGACAAACATTTCCACAAAGTCAGAACCGGAGATGGTAAAGAAAGGCACCTTAGCTTCACCGGCAATCGCTTTTGCCAGCAGGGTTTTACCGGTTCCCGGTGGCCCCACCATCAGCACGCCTTTAGGAATTTTACCGCCCAGCTTCTGGAAACGGCTCGGCTCACGCAGGTACTCAACCAGCTCACCCACTTCTTCTTTCGCTTCGTCACAACCGGCTACGTCAGCAAAAGTGGTTTTAATCTGGTCTTCCGTCAGCATGCGGGCTTTGCTTTTGCCGAAGGACATCGCGCCCTTACCGCCGCCGCCCTGCATCTGACGCATAAAGAAGATCCACACACCGATCAGCAGCAGCATCGGGAACCACGAAATGAAGATGGAAGCCAGCAGGCTCGGCTCTTCCGGCGGTTCGCCAACCACTTTGACGTTTTTGGTCAAAAGGTTATCGAGCAACTTAGGATCGTTGACAGGAATGTAGGTGGTGTATTTATTGCTGTCTTTTTTAATAACGTTAATTTCACGCCCGTTAATACGTGCCTCGCGGACCTGATCCTGGTTCACTTCCGACAGGAAGGTTGAATAATCAACCCGACGGCCATTCGACTCGCTGGGCCCAAAGCTCTGGAATACTGACATCAGCACGACCGCGATGACTAACCAGAGAATCAGGTTTTTCGCCATGTCACTCAAGGGATTAACCTCATATTACAACGGTGTTAACAGATAGCGTAGGGTACTATAGATCCTGCATACATGGAATCGCAGCTCAGCTGCGGACAACTCCAGCAATTTGGTTATAGTTTGCGCCCAGTCGCCACAATGTACACTTCACGTGAACGTGACCGTGAAGCGTCCGGCTTACGAATTTTCACTTTCGTAAACAGGGAGCGAATTTCCCGCAGGTATTCATCGAAGCCATCTCCCTGAAACACTTTCACTACAAAACTTCCGCCGGGTGCCAGGATATCCCGACACATCTCCAGCGCCAGCTCGACCAAATACATCGACCGGGGAATATCTACGGCAGGTGTACCACTCATATTCGGCGCCATATCGGACATGACAACCTGAACTTTCTCTTCGCCAACGCGCTCAAGCAGCGCATTGATCACCGATTCTTCACGAAAATCGCCCTGAAGGAAATCGACACCGACTATCGGATCCATTGGCAGGATATCACAGGCAATGATGCGCCCTTTGTTCCCGATTTGCTGTACAACATACTGCGACCAGCCACCGGGTGCAGCACCCAGATCTACCACGGTCATACCGGGTTTGAAAAGCTTGTCACCCTGTTGTATTTCATCAAGTTTAAACCAGGCACGCGAACGCAACCCTTTTTTCTGCGCCTGAAGTACATATTTATCGCTAAAGTGTTCCTGAAGCCAGCGGCTCGAGCTGGCCGAACGCTTTTTACCCGTCATAATATTTCCAGTTAAATCGTCATCGTAGCGATAAACCTGCACGCAGTGGGTTGCGCCGATTTGGTGATATACCCGAGATGGCGGTAGAATGAACCGTTTTCAATCCCTGAGTAAGTAAAAAACTACGATGAATCTAAGTACCAAACAAAAACAGCACCTCAAGGGCCTCGCCCATCCGCTCAAGCCGGTCGTTATGCTGGGTGGCAATGGCCTGACTGAAGGCGTGCTGGCCGAAATCGAGCAGGCTCTGTCGCATCACGAACTGATCAAGGTGAAAATCGCCTCGGAAGATCGTGAAACGAAACAGCTGATCGTTGACGCTATCGTGCGTGAGACCGGTGCCAGCAACGTACAGGTGATCGGCAAAACGCTGGTGCTGTATCGCCCCTCTAAGGAGAGCAAAATTTCTCTGCCACGCTAAGTGGGCAAAGAAAGTGCCATGCTCCCACCTCAGATAAAAGGCCGCATTGCGGCCTTTTTCCTTTCTTTACATTGTGCTTTAGCGCTTTTCAAAGCGTAGCAACACTTTAAAGGTATTCCACCTTCAGGATCTCATACTCAACGTCGCCGCCTGGGGTTTTAATGATGGCGACATCATCCGCCTCTTTACCCACCAGGCCACGCGCCATTGGCGAATTGACAGAAATCAGATTTTGCTTAAAGTCCGCCTCGTCATCGCCGACGATGCGATAAGTCGCCTCTTCGTCGGTTTCGATATTCAGTACGGTTACCGTTGCGCCAAAAATCACGCGTCCGGTTTTAGGCATCTGCGTTACGTCGATAACCTGCGCATTAGAGAGTTTGGCTTCAATCTCCTGGATGCGGCCTTCGCAGAACCCCTGCTCTTCACGCGCAGCGTGATATTCCGCATTCTCTTTTAAATCGCCATGTTCGCGTGCTTCAGCGATAGAGGCGATAATGCGCGGGCGCTTCACGGTTTTCAGCTCGTTCAGCTCTTCGCGCAATCTTTCAGCGCCTCTCAACGTCATCGGAATCTGATTCATTTAAGCTCCTCGCCATCTTTCCTGTTTAACGGTGTCATCCTGACTGGTGACTGCAGAAAAAAGCGTTCTGCGGCGCATTAGCCCGTTTTTTGCAAATAAAAGAATCCTGACCCGGAGATGCTTCCAGGCCAGAAAAGAGTTTTGCAATTTGATACGTATTTTACCCCAGAGTTCCCTGCGGGTCATCGTTTACTTTGCACCGCCCAGCGACGTAGTATTGACGCCCTCACCTGCCAGTTACCGCGAGATTATGCGATTTTCACGACTTGTTACCGGATTAAGCTGCGCATTTATGCTGCAGGCACAAGCAGCGCCAGTTGATGAATACATGCAGTACCTGCCAGACGGCGCCAATCTGGCGCTGATGGTGCAGAAAGTGGGCGCATCAACCCCGATCATCGATTACCACGGCAAACAGATGGCCCTGCCCGCCAGTACCATGAAAGTGGTGACGGCGCTCGCGGCGTTGCTGGAACTGGGCGGCGATTACCGTTTTCAGACCACCTTTGAGACCCGTGGCTCTATCGTGGATGGCACGCTGAACGGCGATTTAGTCGCCCGTTTCGCCGGCGATCCCACCTTAAGCCGCCAGGATCTGCGCAATATGGTGGCGGCGATAAAGAAGCAGGGCATTAACCATATCAAAGGCAACCTGGTGATTGATACCTCCGTGTTTGCCAGTCACGACATGGCTCCGGGCTGGCCATGGAACGATATGACCCAGTGCTTCAGCGCCCCGCCAGGGGCCGCCATTGTGGATAAGAACTGCTTCTCGGTGTCGCTCTACAGCGCCAGTTCGCCGGGCGAAAACGCGTTTGTCCGCATCGCCTCCTACTATCCGGCACACATGTACAGTCAGGTTCGCACCCTGGGCCGCAACAGCGGCGAAGGGCAATATTGCGAACTGGATGTGGTTCCGGGTGAACTGAACCGTTATACCCTGACCGGCTGTATGCGTCAGCGTGCAGAGCCGCTGCCGCTGGCCTTTGCCGTGCAGGATGGCGCGGCCTGGGCGGGCGAGATCCTCAAGGCGGAACTGCGCGCGTCAGAGATCGACTACAGTGGCCATCTGGTTCGTCAGACACAGGTCACCGAACCGGGCACCGTGCTCGCCTCCACCCAGTCTGCGCCGCTGCATACGCTGCTGCACACCATGCTGAAGAAGTCAGACAACATGATTGCTGATACGGTGTTCCGCACCATCGGCCACCACTACTTCAATGTGCCTGGCACGTTCCGCGCCGGTCAGGACGCCGTACGCCGCATCCTGAAAGCCAAAGCCAACATCGATATGGGCAACAGCATTCAGGTGGATGGTTCCGGTCTGTCACGCCATGACCTGATCTCGCCGCAGACCATGATGCAGGTTTTGCAATTCATTGCGAAGAATGACAATACGCTGGATTACATTTCGATGCTGCCGCTGGCGGGTTATGACGGCACGCTGCAGTATCGCGGCGGGCTGCATGAAGCGGGACTGGATGGCAAAGTCTCGGCGAAAACCGGTTCCCTGCAGGGGGTCTATAACCTGGCGGGCTTTATCACCACCTCCAGCGGTGCGCGGGTTGCCTTTGTCCAGTTCCTCTCCGGCTATGCGGTTCCGCCAGAGGATCAGCGTACCCGCCGTATTCCGCTGGTGCGTTTTGAGAGCCGGCTCTACCGCGATATCAATCAGAACAACTGATGCGCGCGTAACAAAAAACGCAGCGGGTCATCGACCTGCTGCGTTTTAATCGTCTTCTCCGGACGGCGTTGCGACAGCCTCTCCCCCGTTCAGTCACGGCGGCCAGCCATCTCCCGACCCGGTTATCACTGCATCAATCAGAAGCGGGTGTTCACACTCATGTACCAGGTGCGGCCCGACTCATTGAAGGTGTTGGCCCCTGCCCCGTAGAGGTAAGCGCCGGTTCGCGTATTACCCGTAGTCTGTGCATTGCCCTGACGGAAGTGACGCTTGTCGAACAGGTTATCGACGCCTGCGGTAACGCTGACAGAGGCGTTAATGTCATAGGTGCCACTCATGCCGAGCACCGAATAGGGGCTGACCTGATCGGTTGCACTGCCGGTGACGGCGTTACCTTTATAGTCATACTTCTTCGGGACCTGCTTGCCATACCAGGTCAGGGTGGTCTGCAGGGAGAGATCCGCCATCGCCTGCCAGCTCAGCGTAGAGTTGAGCGTATATTCCGGAATCACTGACAGACGGTCCCCGGTCTCTTTGTTCTTACTCTGCAGCATGTAAGTGAAGTTGTTGTTCCACGTCACGCTGTCGGAGAAGGGAACGTTGATCGTGCCTTCCACGCCTTCGACCAGGGCTTTCGGCACGTTTTCCCATTTGTAGATGTCCGTTTTACCGTTAGAGGTGGTGCCGGTTGGCACCCTGCCCGCGTCGATCTTGTTGCGGTAGTCGTTACGGAACCAGGTCAGTCCGGCCTGATAGCCGTCACGCTTCCACTCCAGCCCAATCTCCTTGTTGATGCTGTTTTCTGCTTTCAGATCATCATTCCCCATCAGGTAGCAGGCTCCGGTACTGGCGGCGCAGCCCTGGCCGTTGCTGTAGAGCAGATAGTTGGGGTTGGTCTGATAGAGGCTCGGCGCTTTATAAGCACGGGCGATACCCATTTTCAGGGTCAGCTCATCGCCCAGCCCCTGAGACAGGTTGAGCGACGGACTCCAGTTATCGCCCACGATCGAGTGATGATCAAAACGCACTCCCGGCGTCAGCATGGTGCTGTCAGTCAGCTCAATGTTGTCTTCGGCAAACAGCGAGAAAATCTCCGCCTGAGAATAGGGAGAGCGGCCGGTGGTGGCGATCCCCGGAATGGAACCGTAACTGGCAGCCTGCGTGGTTGACGACGGATCTTTCATCCGCTGCTGATTCCACTCGGTGCCAAAGGTCGCCGTCTGATTCACCAGCCACTCAAACGGCACGCTGATCTCACTGTGCAGCAGCAGATCATCCAGCTGGATGGTGTTGAAATGGCTGTCGGAGAAGATGCCCTCCGTCCCGCCCGCCAGCCCCTCGTTCAGCCGGGAGTTACGGGTATTCTCATACTGCGCATACGTATTGGTACTGACGCCATTGTCCCAGGTACCGGTCCACCTGACAGAGACATTCTGCCGATAGAGCCGGTTAGTCTCATCACCATATTTACTTTTCACCAGATCACTGGTGTTGGTGTTCTGCGTATCCCCGGCGTAGAGGTTGCCCTGACGGCTGAAACCGGCTCCCACTTCCAGCGCCTGCATCGGCGCAAAGGCCCAGCGCAGCAGACCATGAATGTCTTTGTTGACTGCGCCTTCCCGGCCCGCCGGATACGATCCGGCATAGCTTCCGGTACGGGCGGCGGCGTGCCCTTCATTGATGTCATACGCATCTGCCTGCGTTTTTGCCAGCCCGCCATAAAGGCGGAAGCTGACATCATCCCCCAGCGGCCCCTCAAGGCTGAAGTTAGTGCGTCGGGAGGCCCCCTCATCCTTATGCTCCGGCACGTTGTAGTAGGCGCTCCACGAGCCGTGCCACTGATGATCCATCTCTTTTCGGGTAATGATGTTGACCACGCCGCCCGCCGCCCCGTTACCGTAACGGGCCGCTGCCGGGCCGCGGATCACCTCGATGTGATCGATGATCTCTGGCGGCACCCAGTTGCTGTCGCCGCGCGTGTCACGCTCGCCACGCCAGCCCAGCCGGACGGCATTACGGCTGGTCACCGGCAGACCATCAATCAGGATCAGGGTATTTTCCGGGCCCATGCCGCGGATATCGATCTGACGATTGTTGCCGCGCTGACCGCTGGTGGAGTTACCGGTCAGATTGACGCCCGGCATGGTACGGATGATTTCGGCGACATCGCGCGCCGGCGGGTGCTTTTTGATTTCGTCGGCGGTAATGGTCGAGACACCCGGCGCCTGCAGCGTCTGCTCGGCGGCGGTCACCATCATGGTGCTGTCGTTAAGGCTGTCTGACGCGGTGTTGTTAAGCGCCGGATCGCTGCTGCTGGCCGCCACGGCACCGGCAGAGATGAGAGAGGCGGTGAAACCCAGTTCAATCATAATGGCCAGTGAAAGCCGCGATAACTTTTTCATTTTTCTGTTCCTGGACGACCAGCAGGGATGCCACTGCCAGCGCGCCGGTAAAAAGGTAATGTCCCTGATCCCCTTCCTGCCCGGCTGATTTCAGCACCGCGAGACACCCCGCTGAAAGCCGGTGCGGCAGAGAAAATGCACACACGCCCTGACGAGCGGAAACACCCTATTGCAAATGCAAATAATTATCAATACTATTATTTATATCATTTATGG
Organism: Pantoea sp. GM_Pan_3; assembly: GCF_026541045.1. Lineage (NCBI taxonomy): Bacteria > Pseudomonadati > Pseudomonadota > Gammaproteobacteria > Enterobacterales > Erwiniaceae > Pantoea > Pantoea sp. GM_Pan_3. Next base: position 382,017 of record NZ_JALNVA010000002.1, read on the forward strand.
CACAGATTTCGTCTGTTCGAACGATGGCGCGTATGACCTGGTTAAACGAAGAAACCGGCAGTGAACGCTGGTGGCAACAGCAGCAGCAGCGGGGGATTCCGCTGATTGAACCGGGTGACGCGGGCACCTGTCAGGTCACCTTTTTCTGGCGCGATCCGCAGGGCGACACACAGAGATCGGACACCCGCCGCGTCTGGATCAACATTACCGGCGTGACCGATCATCATCACGCCGCCGCCCCTGTTTCACTCTCTCCGTTGCCCCACACCGATGTCTGGTGGTGGCAAACCACCCTGCCCGCTGACTGGCGTGGCAGCTACTTTCTGATCCCGGATACGCAGGCTGAGCCGTTTACCGGCCAGAGCGATGCGCAGGCGTTACGGCAGTGGTGGAAGCAGAAATTTCCGCAGGCGCAAAACGACCCGCTCAATCCGCTGCGTGGCTGGGCGGGCGGGCGCGGCATGTCACACTCGCCGCTGCACCTGCCTCATGCGCCTGACCAGCAGGTCTGGCGGGCGGTCGATGAAGGCCGCGCCGCCGCAATACCGCTGCAACACTTTCTGTGGCGCAGCAAACGGCTGGGAAACCAGCGTCAGATCTGGATCTGTGTGACCGGCGAGGCCGATGCTGGCGCGCGTCCGCTGGCACTGCTGCTGGATGGACAGTTCTGGGCGCACAGCATGCCGGTTGCCGGTCCGCTTCAGCAGCTCACCGCGGCAGGCGAACTGCCCCCGGCGGTCTATGTCATGATCGACATCATCGATCGCGAACATCGCACGCGCGAGCTGACCTGCAACCCTGACTTCTGGCTGGCCGTTCAGCATGAGCTGCTGCCGCAGGTTGCGCACCAGTCTCCCTGCCGTATCGACAGCGACCGCACGCTGGTGATCGGCCAGAGTTTTGGCGGCCTCGCTGCCGCTTACGCCACGCTGACCTGGCCCGACACCTTTGCCGGTGCCGTCAGCCTTTCCGGCTCTTTCTGGTGGCCCGGGCGCGACGATCCCAGCGGCTGGCTGCCGCAGCAGTTACAGCAGGGCCTGCTGCAGGCACCGCCACGGCGCTTTTATCTGGAAGCGGGTCGGCGCGAGCGGCTGATTCTGGCCGCAAATCAGCAGTTCCAGCGCGATCTGACCGATGCCGGACATCAGGTCAGCTATCACCCGGTGGAAGGCGGTCACGATGCACTCTGCTGGCGCGGCGGGCTGCTGACCGGCCTGAAAACCCTGTGGCCATCATCCTCATTCGCTTAACGTCCGCCGCCTGCCCGCCACTGCAGGGTGCCACGGGCAGAATCGGGGCGTCAGCGCGCTCCGCGATGGTGGTCAGGAGACTGATATGCAACAACCACACCCTTTTGACGACCCGCAGCAGGCGTGTCTGGTACTGAAGAACGCTCGTCAGCAATACAGCTTATGGCCCACCTTTTGTGCGATCCCGGCCGGGTGGCAGCCGGTATGGGGCCCCGCGCCACAGGCACACTGCCTGACGTGGCTGAATGAACACTGGCACGATATCCGTCCCGTCACCGCAGAAGCCAGCCGGAGCGATCATGTCTGAACTCCCCCTGACACCACAGAAAGCGCTGCCGCTGGTGGCTGCCCAGCCCGGTATCTGGATCGCTGACCAGCTCTCGCCCTATAGCAATGCCTACGCCGTGGCACATTTTGTGGAGCTGCGGGGCGCACTGGACAGCGCGCTGCTCTCCCGCGCTATCGTGGCGGGCATGCAGGAGGCGGACACCCTGAACATGGCTTTTGGCGAGCGGGACGGCGAGCCGCTGCAGTGGCCTGTCGCGCAGCATTTCCGCTTACCCGAGGTGATCGATCTGCGCGCCGCCGCCGATCCGCACGCCGCCGCGCGGGCGCGGATGCAGGAGGATTTGTCGGGCGATCTGCGGGTGCTGAGCGGTGCGCCGCTCTGCCATCACAGCCTGCTGCGACTGGGTGAGGAGCAGTGGTACTGGTATCAGCGCTACCATCATCTGGTCGTGGATGGTTTCAGCTTTACCGCCCTGACCCGCCGTATCGCCGATCTCTACAGCGCCTGGCAGCGCGGCGACACGCCGCCGCCGACGCCGTTTGTGCCGTTCAGCGAGGTGGTTGAGGAGTATCAGCGCTATCAGCAATCGGCAGCCTGGCAGCGCGACCGCCAGTTCTGGCTGGAGAAAGGCGCAGCGTTACCTGCCCCCGCCTCCCTCTCCCCGCTGCCGCTGGCCGGTCAGCGCGCCAGCACAGATCTGCGGCGTCACAGCATCACGGTGGATCGAAGCGCCTTTCAGAAGCTGCTTGAGCACACCGGGCAGCAGAACCTCAGCGCGGCAGATACGGCCGTGGCGCTGGTGGCGCTGTGGCTGGCGCGTCTGACCGGTCAGAACGATTTTGCCGCCGGTTTCATCTTTATGCGCCGCATCGGCTCGGCGGCGCTCTGCGCCACCGGTCCGGTGATCAACGTGCTGCCTCTGGCAGTGCATTACGATCCGGCCCAGCCGCTGGCAGCTCTGGCGGCCCGGCTGGCGGGTGAAGTCAGAAAAATGCGTCGTCATCAGCGCTATGACGCAGAGCAGGTGCAGCGCGATCTGGGTCGTCACGGCGACAACGATCCGCTTTACGGGCCGGTGATTAACCTGAAGATGTTCGACTACCAGCTCGATTTCGCCGGCACAGCGGGCATCACCCATCAGCTGGCGTCCGGCCCGGTTCGCGATCTGGAGATGGCTATCTATCTGAACGATCAGGGCGACCTGACGCTGACGCTGCTGGCTAACGCGCAGCGTTACAGTGACGCCCTGGTGCAGCAGCATGCCCGCCGTTTTGATCGGCTGCTCTTCCAGCTCGCCAGCCAGCCTGCGCGTGCCTGTGGCGAGCTGGATATGCTGATGCCGGACGAGCACCGGCAGCTGGCGGCGATCAATCAGACCGCCGTGACGCTTCCCCCGGCCACGCTGAGCAGCCTGCTGCTGCTGCAGGCTGAACGAACGCCGCAGGCACCGGCGCTGACCGATGCGTCGCATCAGCTCAGCTATCAGCAGATGCAGCAGCAGGTCGCCGCGCTGGGACAGCAGCTGATCGCCCGGGGTGTGGCGCGGGGAGATATTGTCGCCGTGGCGCTGCCGCGCTCCGTGTTTTTATCGCTGGCGCTGCAGGCGATCGTCAGCGTGGGGGCCACCTGGCTGCCGCTCGACACCGGGTATCCCGACGACCGATTAAAGATGATGCTGGCAGACGCCACGCCAAAAGCGCTGATCACCCGCCGTGAACTGGCTGACCGGCTGGCGGCGCTCTCGCCGGTCACACCGCTGTTTTACGACACGCTGTTAACCCCCGCTGAGGCGATGCCGTCGCAGGCGCCCTCCCCGCAGGATGGCGCGTACCTCATCTACACCTCCGGCTCAACCGGGCGGCCAAAGGGCGTGCTGGTCAGTCACGCCGCGATCGTCAACCGCCTGCTATGGATGCAGGATCGCTATCCGCTGGGTCAGGATGATGTGGTGTTACAGAAGACGCCGGGCAGCTTTGATGTCTCCGTCTGGGAGTTCTTCTGGCCCCTGATCGCCGGTGCACAGCTGGTGATGGCGCCGCCCGATGCGCACCGCGACCCGGAGGCGCTGAGGCAGCTGTTTGCCCGCTACCGCGTGACCACCACCCACTTTGTTCCGTCGATGCTGGCCGCCTTTTTCGCTGCGCTGCAGGAGGAGACGGCGGCAGCCTGCTGTGCCACCCTGCGTCGGGTCTTCTGCAGCGGTGAAGCACTGCCCGCCGCGCTGTCGCGTCAGTGGCAGACGCTGACCGGGGTGCCGCTGCATAACCTCTATGGCCCGACCGAAGCGGCGGTGGATGTCAGCTACTATCCGGCCTCCGGCGCAGAGCTGGCCGCCGTTGAAGGCGCCAGCGTACCGATTGGCTTCCCGGTCTGGAACACCGGCCTGCGGATCCTGGATGCCCGTCTGCAGCCGGTGCCGCCGGGCATTGCCGGCGATCTCTGGCTGACCGGCGTCCAGCTGGCGCACGGCTATCTGGATCGTCCCGACCTCACGGCCAGCCGCTTTGTGGCCGATCCCTGGGGTGACGGCACCCGGATGTACCGCACCGGCGACGTGGCACGCTGGCTGCCGGATGGCGCAGTGGAGTATCTGGGCCGCAGTGACGATCAGCTTAAAATTCGCGGACAGCGCATTGAGCTGAATGAGATCGATCTGGCGATGGCCGCCCTGCCGGGCATTGAGCAGGCGGTGACGCACGCGGCCGTGCTGGCCGGCGGCGGCGATCTGCAGGGTGATGCCCGACAGCTGGTCGGTTATGTCGTCGCCAATGAGACGATTGACGCGGACGCCCTGCGCCAGCGGCTGGCCACCCGGCTGCCCGCACACATGGTGCCGGTGGCGATTGTTCAGCTGGCGAGCCTGCCGCTCAGCAGCAACGGCAAGCTCGATCGTAAAGCCCTGCCGCTGCCACAGACCCAGGCCAGAATCGCCGGGCGCGCGCCCTGCCCCGGACTGGAAAGCACGCTGGCTCAGGCGTTTGCTTCGCTGCTGGAGCGCGAGTCGGTCAGCGCACAGGATGACTTTTTCTTGCTGGGAGGGCATTCGCTGCTGGCGATGCGGCTGGCGGCGCGGCTGCGCCGGACGCTGGATCAGCCGGTGTCGGTGGGGCAGATTATGGTGGCCCCTACGGTGGAACAGCTGGCGGCCCTGCTCAGCGGCCCCTCTGCCGGGGCGGCCCGCGCCGGGTTTGAGACGGTATTGCCGCTGCGGCGCAGCACGGGCCCGACGCTGTTCTGTTTCCATCCCGCTTCCGGTTTTGCCTGGCAGTTCAGCGCATTAACGCGTTATCTGGACCCGCGCTGGTCGCTGCTGGGCATTCAGTCACCCGACCTCACCAGCCCGCTCAGCCAGGCGCTGCATCTTGATGCGGTGTGTGATGCTCATCTGGCGACGGTGCGACAGCAGCAGCCTCAGGGGCCTTACTATTTCCTGGGCTACTCGCTGGGCGGCACGCTGGCACAGGGGATTGCCGCGCGGCTGGAAGCGGAAGGCGAAACCGTTGCCTTCCTCGGGCTGCTCGACACCTGGCCGCCGGAAACGCAAAACTGGGATGCACGGCGCGGCGAGAACGTGCTGGATCCGGCGGTGCTGGAGGAGGTTAACCGCGAGCGCGAGCAGTTTATCGCGACGCAGCGTCAGCAGGCGGGTGAAGGTATGGAGGCGCTGTTCACCACCATTGAGCGCAATTACGCCCGTTCCGTGCGGCTGCTGGCCACGGCGCGCAGTGCCCGTTTCAGCGGACAGGCGACGCTGTTTCTGGCGCAACAGACGCAGCAGCCCGGTCAGGATGCACGTCGCGCCTGGGCACCTTACCTCGGCGGTCTGACGATCTGGCCGCTGGACTGTGCCCATGTAGAGATCGTCTCACCCCGCCTGTTTGAACAGATCGGTCCCCGCCTGCAGCAGATACTGGCGTCGCTGAATCCGTAACCGCCTTCTCCTGCGGAGAGGGTGCCGGTCAGCCTCTTCCGCACGGCACAATCATCGGGGTGCCGGCTACCGGATCGCGGATGATGACGCAGCGCAGGCCGTAGATCGCTTCAATCAGCGCTGGCGTCACAATCTCCGCCGGTTTCCCTTCAGCGATGATTTTTCCGTCACGCATCGCAATCAGGTGGCTGGCGTAACGGCACGCCTGATTAAGATCGTGCAGCACCACCACCAGCGTGCGGCCATGCTGCTGATTGAGATCCTGCATCAGCTCCAGCAGCTCAATCTGATGTGTAATATCCAGCCAGGTGGTGGGTTCGTCGAGCAGCAGTAACGGAGTTTCCTGCGCCAGCACCATCGCGATCCAGACCCGCTGCCGCTGACCGCCGGAGAGCGTATCTACCGGCTGGGCGGCCAGATCGGCCACCCCGGTGGCCTGCATCGCCTGCTGCACCGCCGCCTCATCTTCCTGTCGCCAGCGTCCGAACAGCGTCTGGTGCGGATAACGTCCGCGTGCCACCAGTTCACTGACGCTGATCCCTGCGGGCGCACTGGAACTTTGCGGCAGCAGCCCCAGCCGCCGCGCCACCTCTTTGGTGGCATACCGGGCGATCGTCTGACCATCCAGCAGCACCTCGCCCTGCAGCGGCTTCACCAGCCGGCTCAGGGTGCGCAGCAGTGTCGATTTCCCGCAGGCGTTAGGCCCGATGATGACGGTCAGTTCACCGTCGGGGATCGCGACCGAGAGATGCTCCGCCACGATCTTTTTGTCGTAACCCAGCGTCAGCGCCTTACCCTGCAAACGTGTTTTCTCTCTCACTGGCGTCGCGCCTCCCGTATCAGCAGAGCAATCAGATAGAGTCCGCCCAGGCTGACGGTAATGACACCGACCGGCAGCTGATAAGGCAGGAAAAGGTGCTGTGCGGCGTAGTCTGCGGCGATTAACAGCAGCGCTCCGCACAGCGCAGCCAGCGGCAGTGCGCCTTTGCCCCCCCCGCAGAGACGCCGTGCAATCTGCGGCGCCAGCAGCGCAATAAAAGAGAGAGGCCCGGCCAGCGCGGTTGAGGCCGCAGTCAGGATCACGCCTGTCAGCATCAGCATGACGCGGCTGCGTTCCACCGGAACCCCTAAGGCGCAGGCGGTGTCATCGCCCATCTCCAGCAGACGCATGCGCCGGGCCAGCATTCCCGTTGCCAGCAGCGCCAGCAGCAGCACAACCGTCACGGGAAACGTCTTCGCCCAGGTGATGCCGTTAAGTGAACCGGCGCTCCAGAGCCCGGCGCTCAGTGCCGCCTCCAGGGAGGCGCTGATAATCAGCCAGCTGTTGAGCGCCATCAGCAGCGCCCGCACGCTGATGCCGACGATAATCAGACGAAAGGTCTCTACGCCGTTGCGCCAGCTGAACAGCCAGACCACCGCTGCCGTAAGCAGCCCGCCCGCCAGTGCCGCGAGGGTCAGGCCCGCCATGTTTTGCTGAAACAGCACCAGCGCGACCAGCACCCCGCTGTATGCCCCGGTGTTGAAACCGAGAATATCGGGGCTGCCCAGCGGGTTACGCAGCAGTGACTGAAAAATCGCGCCACTGACGCCCAGCGCGGCCCCCAGCAGCAGCGCCATCGTGACGCGCGGCAAACGCCACTCCAGCACAATCAGCTGAACATTGCGCGCCGCCTCCCCGCTGAAGAGCGTCCACAACTGCTGCACAGAGAGGGAGGGGGTGCCGTGTGTCAGCCCCATAAACGCCAGGATGCCGCAGGCCACCAGCAGCAAAAGCGCATTGATTATGATGCGTTTCATCACAGCCCTCTTCCCGGCCGGCGGCGAACCAGCACAATCAGCATCGGCGCACCGAGAATGGCGGTCACAATCGACACGCGCAGCTCGCCCGGCACCAGCAGCCGTCCCAGGATGTCGGCGGCCAGCAGCAGGCAGGGGGTCATCACAAGGGTTCCCGGCAGCAGCCAGCGATGGTCGTTGCCCAGCAGCCAGCGTGCCAGGTGTGGCGTCATTAAGCCAACAAAGGCGATGGGGCCGACGGCGGCCGTCGCCGCGCCGCTCAGCAGCGCAATCGCCAGCAGGCCCGTCAGCTGCGTTCGCACCACGCGGGTGCCCAGTGCGGTCGCCATATCACCGCCCATGCTCAGGCTGTTCAGTGAACGTGCCAGCAACAGTGCCAGCACGCTGCCGACAGCGACGGCCGGCAAGGTGGCGCGCAGAATCGCGAAACTGCGGATATCCAGCGAGCCGCTATGCCAGAAACGCAGGTGATCGTAAATATCAGGATTGAGCAGCGACAGCCCGGACGTTAATCCCTCCAGCACCGCACCCAGCGCTACCCCCGCCAGGGTCAGGCGCACCGGACTGACCCGACCGCCGCCTACGGCGCCGGTCAGCGCCACCAGCAGAGAGGCCAGAAGTGCACCGGCAAAGGCGAAGCCCAGCCAGTCAGCCGGGGAGTCTGCACCGGTCAGGGCGATCCCCAGTACGACCGCAAAACCCGCACCGGCGTTAACCCCAAGAATGCCGGGATCGGCCAGAGGATTTCGCGTCAGGCTCTGCATCAGCGCACCCGCCAGCCCCAGGCTGCATCCGGCCAGCACCCCCGCCAGGGTGCGCGGCAGCCGGGCGTCACGCACGATGACACAATCGACGCGGGTGCAGTCGGTGAACAGGGCCTGAGTGACCTCATGGAGGGGAATGGATTTGGCGCCCAGCATCAGACTGAGCGCGAAAAGTAGCAACAGCAGCATCCCTGAACCTGCTATTGCGCGACATTGACGCATAACGTTTAAGCCTTCATCAGAAGAGTCACAGAGAAACCCATGCGATTAAGCGACCGATAAGCCTCATCATTTCTGCAGGTTATCCCGTCTCTCAGACGCCACGACCGTTAACAAACAGCGTCTCCAGCCGCGTCAGCAGATTGCTGGCGCTGTAGTAGTCAAGGCGGAAGCTATCCAGCCCCAGTGCATAGACCGCCCTGCTTTTTACTGCCGGGGTCTGCGCCAGGAAAGGGTTGCTCATCACCTGTGCAGTGGTGTTATCGTCGGCGGCAAACAGCAGGTAAGTCTGACCATTCAGGCCCGCCGCCAGATTTTCACCTGACAGCTGAAGAATATCTTTGCGCGTTCCCATACTGTGCCCGGCGTGAAGGCTGGCGGGCGGCGTCGCCAGCGTGAAGCCCAGCTGCTGCAGTAACCTGGCCTGCGCTGACGCTGCCGTCCACAGGTTCACGGCCCGCCCGTCGCCGTTCCAGACCATCGCGGAAACCGGCTGCGGCGGCAGCGTCAGCTTCGCCTTCAGCGCCTTTTCGCGTGCCTCAAAAGCGTTTATCCGTGCGGCCGCTTCCGCCTCATGCCCCGTCGCCTTGCCCAGCAGCGTCACCAGCTGCTGCCAGCTTTTATCGTCATAATTGACCACCAGCACCGGCGCAATTGCCGCAAGCTGATCGACCAGTCTGATGGCTGAATCGTTGCCGGTGGCGCTGACCACAATCAGATCCGGCGCTTCGGCAGCAATCGCTTCTGCACGGGGTTCGCCAATGTAGAGACGCTTCACGCCGCGCTGTTTCGCCACCGCGCCCCACTGCCGGAAATAGCCCTGCTCATCCGCCAGGCGACTGCCGGGGGCGGTGGCCCCGCTGGCGACCACTGGCGCATTAATGGCCAGCAGCGATCCGGTCAGGGTCACGCTGGTTGAGACGATTCGGGTCGGTGCCTGCGTCAGGGTAAGATCGCCACTGGCCCCGGTAATGGTGCGCGGCCAGCCCGTCCCGGCCACCGCGCTGACACTGAGCAGGCTGCTCAGAAAAAACAGCACGATCGCCCTGCTAACCCTCTGTTTATTCATACGTTCTTTTCCACACTCGTTCAGATAAGGTCGGCGGCTGTTTATGCTGATCTGACCCGGAGCAGCAGCCGAAGCGCCGCATATGGATTGACAGATCCGGCCAATCCACGTAGCTTAACGCCTAATAATACAAATGATAATCATTATTAGTTATCTTATCATTTCCGGGTGAAAAGTATGGCCGAATCACGCGCATTTGAACATCCCCTGTTGCACGATTTTGCGGCACTCTGCCAGGGTTTCCTGTTTACCTCGCCCTGGCAAAGCCTCACCACACAGGGCTGCTTTACGACGCTGACCACGCCAGTCAGACAGGGTGAACAGCTGACAGGGGATTTTCAGCAGCAGCTTCAGCACCACTTTACCTCGGCCAGAAAGCAGGGCATTGCGCACCCCATCGTGGCAGGCGCCATCCCCTTTGACGTGACGCAGCCCGCCGCACTGTTTATCCCGGAGTCCTGGCAGCGCTTTAACCGTGACGATCTGATCGCCCGGGCCTCACTGGCAGACGCCGATCTGCCCGTGATTCGTCGCCGCACGGCGTTGCCGGATCAGGCGCGCTTTACCGACATGGTGGCGCAGGCAGTTGCCGCCACGCGCCGGGGCGACCTGAAGAAAGTGGTGCTGTCGCGGCTGATGGAGATCGTGGCTGAACAGCCGGTTGATACGGCTGCTCTGATGCAGCGCATCGTGGTGCAGAACCCCGGCAGCTATCACTTTCATCTGCCCCTGCCCGGCGGCGGCGCGCTGGTGGGAGCCAGCCCGGAACTACTGATTCGAAAACAGGGTCGCCTGTTCAGCTCCTGTCCCCTGGCCGGCTCGGCCGCACGCAGCCGCGATCCGCAACGCGATCGGGCCTCCGGCGACAGCCTGATGCAGTCGGCGAAGGATCGTCATGAACATCAGCTGGTGACAGATGCGATGCGCGCCACCCTGCAGCCGCGCAGCCGTTTGCTGTCGGTGCCTGAAACACCCTCTCTGCTGACCACGGCCACCCTCTGGCATCTCGCCACGCAGATCCGAGGCGAAGTGCTGGACGAGCGCGAAAATGCACTCTCCCTCGCCTGCCTGCTGCATCCGACGCCGGCGCTCAGCGGCTTTCCTCATCAGCGTGCGCAGGCCCTGATCCAGCGCCTTGAACCGTTTGAGCGTCAGCTGTTTGGCGGCATCGTCGGCTGGTGTGACGACCGGGGCAATGGCGAATGGGTCGTCACCATTCGCTGCGGCACGGTGAAGGGGTCGCGGGTACGGCTGTTTGCCGGTGCGGGCATCGTGACGGATTCACAACCTGAAGCAGAGTGGCGTGAAACCGGCGTCAAACTCGACACCCTGCTTCGCGCTTTTGGATTGCAATAAAGGAACCTGCATGACGATCTCCTACAGCCGCTGGCCGGACGACCTGGCCGCCCGTTACCGTGAAAAAGGCTACTGGCTCGACCTGCCGATGACCGACATACTGGATCGCCACCGCGACAACGATAGCGTGGCGGTGATTGAGGATGACAGGCGGTTGACCTACCGCCAGCTGGCGGCACTGAGTGACAACCTGGCGGCGGCGTTACAGCGGCGTGGCCTGAAACGGGGTGATACGGCGCTGGTGCAACTGGGCAACGTGGCCGAATTTTACCTGACGCTGTTTGCCCTGTTTAAACTCGGTGTGGCGCCGGTGAATGCCCTGTTCAGCCATCAGCGCACCGAACTGACCGCCTACGCCAGCCAGATTTCGCCCCGCCTGGTGATTGCTGACCGCACGCATCCGCTGTTTGCCGATGACGCTTTTATTGCGCAGCTCCGCCACGATCACCCCTCACTGCAGCAGGTGATCCTGCGCCATGCCTCACCGCCGGAACAGAGCCTTGAAGCGCTGCTGGCCGAACCGGCCGGTGCGTTTATGGCCACGCCGACCGCGGGCGACGAGGTAGCCTTTTTCCAGCTCTCTGGCGGCAGTACCGGCACGCCAAAACTGATTCCGCGCACCCATAACGACTACTACTACAGCATCCGTGAAAGTGACGCGATCTGTGGCGTCACTGCCGATACCCGCTATCTCATCGCCCTGCCCGCCGCCCACAACTTCCCGCTGAGTTCGCCGGGCGCGCTGGGCGTCTTTTACGCAGGGGGACAGGTTATTTTGGCCGCCGATCCCAGCGCGACAGCCTGCTTTCCCCTGATTGAGAAACATCAGGTGACCGATACCGGCCTGGTTCCGCCTGCCGCCAGCCTCTGGCTGCTGGCACTTCAGGAATCGGACAGCAAGGCGGTACTGGCCTCCCTGCAGCGCATGCAGGTGGGGGGCGCTAAGCTGGGCGAAACGCTGGCTGCACGCATACAGCATGAGATCGGCTGCACCCTGCAGCAGGTCTTTGGCATGGCCGAAGGACTGGTGAACTACACCCGGCTGGATGATGATCCGCAGACCATCCTCACCACACAGGGACGCCCGATCTCCCCGGATGATGAGGTCTGGGTTGCCGACGAGCAGGGTCATCCTCTGCCCGTGGGGGCCACCGGTCGTCTGATGACACGCGGCCCCTACACCTTTCGCGGCTACTACAACAGTCCGGAACACAACGCCGCCAGTTTCGACGAACGGGGCTTTTACTGTTCCGGTGACCTGGTTGAGATCACCCCTGACGGCAACCTTATCGTGCAGGGTCGGGAGAAAGATCAGATTAACCGGGGTGGCGAGAAGATCGCCGCGGAAGAGATTGAAAACCTGCTGCAGCAACACGCCGACGTGATCCACGCGGCACTGGTCTCCATGAGCGATCCGCTGCTGGGTGAAAAAAGCTGCGCGTTTATCGTCACCCGTCAGCCGGTAAAACCGGTGGCGCTGCGGCGCCACCTGCGTGAACTGGGCGTCGCAGAATTTAAGCTTCCTGACCGCATTACCTGCGTAGATGCCCTGCCACTGACCCCGGTCGGCAAGGTCGATAAAAAACGTCTGCGCCAGCATCTTGCCGATCAACACGCGTAAGCCCGATCTGTCCGGAGAATTTTTATGACTATTCCACAACTGACCTCCTATCCACTGCCCGCAGCCACCGAGTTGCCGAATAACCGCGTGAAATGGGTGCTGGAGCCGGGCCGGGCCGCCCTGCTCATCCACGATATGCAGCGCTATTTTCTCAGCTTCTGGGGGGAGAACAGCCCGCTGATTGAGCAGGTCGTCGGCAATATTGCCCGCCTGCGTCGCTACTGCAAAGCGCAGGGCATTCCGGTGTTTTACACCGCCCAGCCGACGGCACAGAGCGATGCGGATCGCGCCCTGCTCAACGATATGTGGGGACCGGGCCTGAATAAGCATCCCGACCAGCAGAGGATCGTGGCGGCGCTGGCCCCCGACGAGGACGACCAGGTGCTGACTAAGTGGCGCTACAGCGCCTTTCATCGCTCCCCGCTGGAGGCGATCCTGAAGGAGACGGGCCGCGATCAGCTGATTATCACGGGCGTCTATGCCCATATCGGCTGCCTGACCACCGCCACGGATGCCTTTATGCGTGATATCCAGCCGTTTATGGTGGCCGATGCGCTGGCTGATTTCAGCCGCGAGGAGCATATGATGGCGCTGACTTACACCGCCGGCCGCAGCGGAAAAGTGGTAATGACGGCTGATATGATGCCGATCCCTCTCAGCAAAGCGGATCTGCGCGCGCTCGTCCTGCCGCTGCTGGAGGACGATGAGGTGCCGGAGGATGATGAAAACCTGATCGATTATGGTCTGGATTCGGTGCGCGTCATGGCGCTGGCGGCACGCTGGCGTCAGGTTCACCGGGATATCGACTTTGTTACGCTGGCGAAAAATCCGAGCATCGATGGCTGGTGGGCACTGCTGTCGCGGGAGCTCACTCAATGAGCCACACCTTCGACTTCAGCGGTCGCGTTGTCTGGGTAACCGGAGCTGGTCAGGGCATTGGTTATCAGAGTGCGCTGGCCTTTCATCGGGCAGGCGCGCGGGTGGAAGCCTTTGACCTGCAGTTTGCGCGGCAGGATTATCCGTTTCGCTGTCATCGCCTGGATGTGGCCGATCCGGATCAGGTAGAAACGATCTGTCAGCACGTGCTGGCAACGCAACCGCGCATTGATGTGCTGGTCAACGCGGCGGGCATTTTGCGCGTCGGCGCCACCGATGCGCTCTCCTTCGCTGACTGGCAGGCGTGCCTGAACGTCAATGCGGGCGGCGCCTTTAACCTGTTTCAGCAGACGCTGCCGCGCTTTCGCCAGCAGCGCGCCGGGGCCATCGTCACCGTGGCGTCTAATGCGGCGCACGCGCCGCGAATCGGCATGTCGGCCTACGGCGCATCGAAAGCGGCACTGCGCAGCCTCTGTCTGACCGTGGGGCTGGAAATGGCCCCTTTTGGCGTTCGCTGTAACATCGTTTCACCCGGCTCCACCGACACCGCGATGCAGCGCAGCCTGTGGCAGACCCCCGGCGGCGAGCAGGAAATGATCGCCGGTTTTCCGGATCAGTTTAAGCTGGGGATCCCGCTGGGCAAGATCGCGCAGCCGCAGGAAATTGCGGCCACCGTGCTGTTTCTCGCATCAGACCTGGCCAGCCATGTGACCCTGCAGGATATCGTGGTCGACGGCGGCGCAACTCTGGGAGCCTGAAAATGTCTGCGATCTGGAAACGATCCTTCGACCTTCCCGCCCTGAATGCACTGGGCGAGCAGTCGCTGGTCGCCCATCTCGGGATCGTCTTTACCGTGATAGGCGAGGATTACCTGGAAGCGACGATGCCGGTGGATGCGCGCACGCACCAGCCATTTGGCCTGCTGCATGGCGGGGCCTCCGTGGTACTGGCGGAGTCGATGGGCTCTATGGCCGGGTATATGGCGGTGGAAGAAGGCAGCAGCGTGGTGGGTGTCGAAGTCAATGCCAGCCATCTGCGTGCGGTGTCAGCCGGGACAGTGCGGGGGATCTGTCGCCCCCTGCATCTGGGCAGACGCAGTCAGAGCTGGCAGATCGAGATCCGTAACGGCCGGGATCAGTTGTGCTGCAGTGCGCGACTCAGCGTAGCGGTGATGAGAAGCTGAAAAAATAAAGCCCCCCTTTCGGTCGGAAAGAGGGGCTTTGCCGGTCAGCCTGTGGCCGCGTCGTGGTTAGCGCTGATAGATAATTTCGACGCCTTCGTCGTCTTCATCATCCCAGTCGTCATCCCACTCTTCATCTTCCACTTCTGTCGCATTTTCAAGGGTTTCTTTGTGGTAATCGTCCCACATGAACTCCACTTTCTCCGGCTGCTTCTCTTCAAGCTCGGCTTCTTTCGGGTTGGCGTTGATGAAGCTCATCACATCCCAGCAGAGTTCGTTGACGCCGGTACGGCTGGCGGCAGAGATCAGGTAATACTTATCTTCCCAGCCCAGCGCCTCAGCGACCGCTTTAGCACGTGCCTGCGCTTCTTCTTCACCAATCAGGTCCACTTTGTTGAAGACCAGCCAGCGCGGTTTGTTGAACAGCTTCTCGCTGTACTTTTCCAGTTCGCCAAGAATGATGCGGGCGTTTTCAACCGGATCGCTTTCATCGATCGGATCGATGTCGATCAGGTGCAGCAACACGCGGCAGCGCTCCAGGTGCTTCAGGAAGCGGATCCCGAGACCGGCACCCTCAGCGGCGCCTTCAATCAGGCCCGGAATATCGGCCACGACAAAGCTCTGCTCGCTGTCCATACGTACCACGCCCAGGCTTGGCACCAGGGTGGTAAACGGATAGTCCGCCACTTTTGGCTTGGCGGCCGACACGGCGCGAATAAAGGTGGATTTACCGGCATTCGGTAAGCCCAGCATGCCGACGTCCGCCAGCAGCATCAGCTCAAGCTGCAGGTCGCGCTTCTCACCCGGGGTTCCCATGGTTTTCTGGCGCGGGCTGCGGTTCACTGACGATTTAAAACGGGTGTTGCCCAGGCCATGCCAGCCGCCTTTACCGACCATCAGTTTCTGGCCGTGACGCGTCATGTCGCCTAAGGTCTCGCCGGTTCCCTGGTCGATAACCCGGGTGCCGACCGGAACTTTGATTTCGATATCTTTACCGCGTTTACCGGTACAGTCGCGGCTCTGGCCATTCTGCCCGCGTTCAGCGCGGAACGATTTCTCGAAACGATAATCGATAAGGGTATTGAGGTTTTCATCGGCGATCAGATAAACGTCGCCGCCGTCACCGCCATCACCCCCGTCAGGGCCGCCTTTCGGGATATATTTTTCGCGGCGGAAGCTGACGCATCCATTACCGCCATCACCCGCGACGACCAGAATTGTCGCTTCATCAACAAACTTCATTTTCAATCTCCGTCACACAATCGCCTGCAGCACTCTGCAGACGGGTCCGCCAGGGTCTTCTGCGCTGACCAGCGGCGGATAAATCAGGACTGGCTGTCGCCAGTGTGTACATAAAGTGTACAGCAAACTTCAGTGAGGCGTCGCTTTTACCGCGACAGAGCGCAGAATGTAAAAAGCCCCGCAGGAGCTGCGGGGCCTTTAATTCGTGCGTTCAGACGTTAACCGTCTGCGTCACGACAACCTTACTCAGCAACGATGCTGATGTATTTACGGTTGTTCGGACCTTTAACTTCGAATTTTACTTTGCCGTCTGCGGTAGCGAACAGGGTGTGGTCACGACCACAACCTACGTTGCTGCCTGCGTGGAATTTGGTGCCACGCTGACGAACGATGATGCTACCTGCCAGAACAGATTCACCACCAAAACGCTTAACACCCAGACGTTTTGCATTGGAGTCACGACCATTTCGAGTCGAACCACCAGCCTTTTTATGTGCCATTTGTCAGATCTCCTCTTACGCCGTGATACCAGTGATTTTCACATCAGTGAACCACTGGCGATGGCCAGCCTGCTTACGGTAGTGCTTACGACGACGAAACTTAACGATCTTAATTTTCTCGCCACGACCGTGAGCAACAACTTCTGCCTTGATCATACCGCCTGAAACCAGTGGCGCGCCGATTTTCACGTCTTCGCCATTAGCAATCATCAGAACCTGGTCAAACTCGATGGTTTCACCGGTTGCGATGTCCAGCTTTTCCAGGCGAACGGTCTGACCTTCGCTTACTCGGTGTTGTTTACCACCACTTTGGAAAACCGCGTACATATAAAACTCCGCTTCTGCGCTTGCCTTTTAGTTCATCAGGCGGCGCGCTAAATATTCACAATAGGGCGCGAATTCTACGCAAAACTCCAGAAGAAGACAAGAGCACTTTGCACACTCTTGCAGAAAAAAAACACAGGCTGAACGCAACCGTTTCTCAGGCTGAAAATTCAAGTACAATCAGTAACAGATTACCTGAACGCTGGCTGGGTAAAAGCACTTACCATGGCAGAGATAACGAGTCATAGCTGAAAAGACGAATGAACT
This sequence comes from Pantoea sp. GM_Pan_3, assembly GCF_026541045.1. Lineage (NCBI taxonomy): Bacteria > Pseudomonadati > Pseudomonadota > Gammaproteobacteria > Enterobacterales > Erwiniaceae > Pantoea > Pantoea sp. GM_Pan_3. Next base: position 398,702 of record NZ_JALNVA010000002.1, read on the forward strand.
TAGAACAGATCAACGAATTAACCGCACAGGATATGGCTGCCGTTAACCAGACCATCCTCGACCAGCTGAATTCAGATGTCTCGCTCATCAACCAGTTGGGCTACTACATCATCAGTGGTGGGGGTAAGCGTATCCGTCCCATGATTGCCGTGCTCTCCGCACGCGCCATGGGCTACAAGGGCGACCTGCACGTGACCAATGCGGCGCTGATCGAATTTATCCACACCGCCACGCTGCTGCATGACGATGTCGTGGATGAATCCGATATGCGTCGTGGCAAAGCGACCGCGAACGCGGCGTTTGGCAATGCGGCAAGCGTGCTGGTCGGGGATTTTATTTACACCCGCGCCTTCCAGATGATGACCAGCATGGGGTCGCTGCGTATCCTGGCGCTGATGTCAGAAGCGGTCAACGTGATCGCTGAGGGCGAAGTCCTGCAGCTGATGAACGTGAACGATCCTGACATCACCGAAGAGAGCTACATGCGCGTGATTTACAGCAAGACCGCGCGCCTGTTTGAAGCCGCGTCGCAGGCTTCTGCGATCCTGGCTGACGCCACGCCGGAAGAGGAGAAAGCGCTGCAGGATTATGGACGCTATCTGGGCACGGCTTTCCAGTTAATCGACGATTTGCTGGATTACAGTGCGGACGGAGAGACGCTGGGTAAAAACACCGGCGACGACCTGAGCGAAGGGAAACCGACGCTGCCGCTGCTGCATGCAATGCAGAACGGCTCACCTGAGCAGGCGAAGATGATCCGCGAAGCCATTGAGCAGGGTAATGGCCGCCATCTGCTGGAACCGGTACTGGAAGCGATGCACCAGTGCGGCTCGCTGGAGTGGACCCGCACCCGCGCCGAACAGGAAGCGGACAAGGCGATTGCCGCTCTGCGCATTCTGCCTGAATCACCCTGGCGCAGTGCGCTGGAGTCGCTGGCGCATATGTCAGTTCAGCGCGATTTCTGATTCCCTACGGAGCCTCCCTGGCTCCGTTTCTCCTCCCCGCTCTCACTTCTTTATGTTCGCTCATTGCTGTTGCATGCCTTTTGCGGGCTGTCACACAGACCCGACACTGACGCCAAATATTACTGGAAATTAATGGAAACTATTTGCTATAAAAAACGCTTACTTTCCAGATAACAGTAAAAAGGTAAGCCAACGTCCCGGTGGACGACACAAAGACAAGGAGAACGGGTTATGCAAAAAAGGATGGAAGACTGGCACCCGGCTGACATTATCGCAGCCCTGCACAAACGCGGTACGACGCTGGCCGCACTGTCACGCTCGGCCGGCCTCAGCTCATCAACACTCGCGAATGCGCTGACGCGCCCGTGGCCAAAAGGCGAATGGCTGATCGCCGAGGCGATCGAGGTGCATCCCAGCGAGATCTGGCCCAGCCGCTACTACGATCCTGACACGCACCGCCTGCTGGATCGCAAAAAACGTATCCGGATCCCCGCCGATCTTTCCGGCACGCCCTGAGATCGACAGGCGAAAAAAAACCAGCCCCGCAAAGGGCTGGTTCTTTCAGCGCATACCTGAGATTACTCTTCGCTGACGCGCTCGATATTCGCACCCATCGCTTTCAGCTTATCTTCGATATGCTCATAGCCACGATCGATGTGATAAATGCGATCGACGAATGTCGTGCCTTCCGCGATACAGCCAGCCAGAACCAGGCTGGCAGAAGCACGCAAATCGGTCGCCATCACCTGCGCACCGGACAGGGTTTCCACCCCGTGACAGATCGCGGTGTTGCTCTCGATCTCCGCATGGCCGCCCATACGAATCAGCTCCGGGATGTGCATGAAACGGTTTTCGAAAATGGTTTCGGTAATCACGCCGGTGCCTTCCGCCACCATATTCAGCAGGGTGAACTGCGCCTGCATATCGGTCGGGAAACCCGGGTGTGGCGCGGTGCGCACATTGACCGCTTTAGGGCGTTTGCCGTGCATATCGAGACTGATCCAGTCTTCGCCGGTTTCGATATCGGCACCGGCGTCACGCAGCTTAGAGAGAACCGCATCCATCGTATCGGGCTGAGCCTTGTGGCACATCACTTTGCCGCCTGAAATGGCGGCTGCCACCAGGAAGGTGCCGGCTTCGATGCGGTCCGGCAGAACGCGGTAAACACCGCCGCCCAGACGCTCGACGCCTTCGATGGTGATCTTGTCAGTGCCTGCGCCGCTAATGCGGGCACCCAGCGTGTTAAGGAAGTTGGCGGTATCGACAATTTCCGGCTCCCGCGCCGCATTCTCAATCACGGTGGTGCCGGTCGCCAGGGTTGCCGCACTCATAATAGTGACGGTTGCGCCGACGCTGATCTTGTCCATGACAATCAGCGCGCCCTTCAGGCGGCCGTTGACGGACGCCTTGACGTAGCCCTCTTCCAGCTTAATCTCGGCACCCAGCTGTTCCAGGCCGGTGATATGCAGGTCAACCGGACGCGCACCAATCGCGCAGCCGCCCGGCAGCGAAACCTGACCCTGACCAAAACGCGCCACCAGCGGGCCCAGCGCCCAGATGGAGGCGCGCATGGTTTTCACCAGATCGTAAGGCGCACAAAATACATCGACCGCGCTGGCATCGACATGCACAGAACCGTTGCGCTCCACCTTCGCACCCAGCTGGCTCAGCAGCTTCATGGTGGTATCAATGTCGCGCAGCTTTGGCACATTCTGGATCTCTACCGGCTCTTCAGCCAGCAGGGCAGCAAACAGAATAGGTAGCGCGGCGTTCTTCGCCCCGGAAATGGTTACTTCACCACTTAAGCGGGTGGGGCCTTGCACACGAAATTTGTCCATTAACACGGCTCTCAATTAACTAGCTAAAGATGGGACTCGCTTACCACGAGTGCACCACGCTGAGGGATCAGAAACCGTTGAGTTTACGGTCGCGCGCCCATTCAGCGGGAGTATAGGTTTTGATAGAGACAGCATGAATGCGGTTGTCCGCGATGTATTCCATCAGCGGCGCGTAGACAGCCTGCTGTTTTTTCACGCGGCTCAGCTCGCCAAACAGTTCGCCTACGGCGATCACCTGAAAATGGCTGCCATCGTTGCTCATCACATGCACTTCATCTAAAGGCAGCGCTGCCATCAGCACGGCCTGAATTTCACTGTTTTCCATTGTGCTTAACTTCACTTAATAATAATAAGGCTGACATAGTAGAGGAAAGCGGCTGACTCTTAAATACGCAAAAGCCCCTGTTGAAAACAGGGGCTTAGCATAACAAGCGGAAATCAGGCGCTTTTATCCGCAGAAACAATAATCTGTTGCAGATTGTAAAGCGTAATCAGCGACTGCAGTTTGTCGCTGATACCGGCAAAGCGCGGGGTGCTCCCCTGCGCCCGTGCGATTTCCCGCAGGTGCACCAGCAGAGCGAGGCCGGAAGAGTCAACCCGGTTCAGCGCCGCGACGTCGATCGTCTCGACGCCGCGAATCAGCGTTTCACGCTGCTGCCAGAGGCCCATCAGGGTGTCGCGATCCAGCTCGCCTTTCAGTAATAGCGTGCTGGCTTCGCGCTCCCAGCGTAACGATTCGTGCATTATTGTTGTTTATCCAGCGTGATTGGCTGTGACGCAGACGATTTGAGCTGCGCCGTCAGACCATCGATACCTTTGGTCCGTAACAGATCGCTCCACTCATTCTGCTTGGTGGTGATCATGCTGACGCCTTCGGCAATCATGTCATAAGCCTGCCAGTTGCCAGTCTGGCTGTTTTTACGCCACTGAAAGTCGAGGCGAACCGGCGGACGGCCATTGGGATCGATGATAGTGACGCGAATCGCCACAATTTTGGCGTCGCCCAGCGGCTGCTCAGGCTGGATCTGATAGCTCTGGCCGTTATAGAGGGCCAGTGCCTGGCCATAAGCCTGGGCCAGATAGTCGCCAAAAGCGCTGAAGTAAGCTTCGCGCTGAGCCGGTGTTGAGTCACGATAGTAGCGACCCAGCACTAATGCGCCCGCATATTTGATCTGCACGTAAGGCAGCAGTTCCTGACGCACAATCTGACGCAGGTAGTTGGGGTCCTGCTTGATTTTTGGCTGCTCATTTTTCAGACGGCTGAAGGTCTTTTGCGCCGCTTCGTTCATCAGCTTGTAGGGATTGCTCTGGTCGGCTGCCGTTGCCGTCAGCGGGACCGCAACCACCAGCATGGCAATCATCAGTAAACGTTTAAACATGGTATGCCCTCTTTTTTAAGGTTGAGCCGGTTCCGCAGGCGCGGCACTGCTGCCATCCTGCGCATCCTTGCCCTCATTTTTTTGTTTGTTGTCGCCGCTCTTGTAAAGGAACTGACCGATCAGATCTTCAAGCACCATCGCCGATTTGGTGTCGCGCAGCGTATCGCCATCTTTCAGCATCGCCGAACCGAGCTCAGGGTCGTCAAAGCCTAAATTAAGCGCCAGGAACTGCTCACCCAGCAGACCCTGGGTGCGAATCGCCAGCGAACTGGTATCTGAAATTTTATTCGCGTACTGATCGCTAATCTCCATCGTGACGCGCGGCAGCAGGGTCTTCGGTTCAAGCTCGATATCCGTCACCCGGCCAATCACTACGCCGCCGATTTTGACCGGTGAACTGGCTTTGAGGCCGCCAATATTGTCAAAGGTCGCGTAGAGTTTCCACGTCGGCTCCGTGCCCATCGACTTCAGGTCGGCGACGCGCAGACAGAGGAACAGCGCGGCGATCAGCGCCATAATCATAAAAATGCCAACCCAGATTTCGCTTTTTTTGCTTTGCATTGCATCAATTCCCAAACATCAGTGCTGTCAGCACAAAATCCAACCCGAGTACCGCCAGAGAGGCGTGTACGACGGTACGCGTTGTCGCGCGACTGATCCCTTCGGAAGTGGGAATCGCGTCATAGCCATTAAAAAGAGCAATCCAGGTCACCGTCACGGCAAAGACGGCACTTTTGATCAGGCAGTTCACCACGTCGGTGCGGAAATCGACCGCGTTCTGCATCGCCGACCAGAAGAAGCCGGGATCGATCCCCTTCCAGCTCACACCCACCAGCGCACCTCCCGCGATCCCGACCGCCGTGAAGATGAGTGCCAGCAGCGGCATGCTGATGAAGCCCGCCCAGAAACGGGGCGACACCACCCGGCGTAACGGATCGACCGCCATCATCTCCATACTGGAGAGCTGCTCGGTAGCTTTCATCAGGCCGATTTCCGCCGTCAGCGCCGAGCCCGCCCGGCCGGCAAACAGCAGTGCGGTTACCACCGGTCCCAGCTCTCGCAACAACGACAGGGCCACCAGCATACCCAGACTGGTTTCGGCGCCATAGGTGGTCAGCACCAGATAGCCCTGCAGCCCGAGAACCATGCCAATGAAGAGACCCGATACCACAATAATCAGGAGCGACAGCACGCCAACGCTGTAGAGCTGTTTGATCAGTAGTGGCGTGTGTCTGCGAAACGCCGGTTTTCCTACCAGCGCGTGAAACAGCATTAATCCTGCGCGTCCAAAACTGGCGCACGTTTCAATTCCCTGACGACCAAACGACGCCAGCGCCTTCAAGACCATCTGTTTAGTTACTCCGTGAGCCGGTTAAATCAGCGAGATAATCGCCGGCAGGAAAACGGAATGGAACCGGACCATCCGCATCGCCATCAATAAACTGGCGCACGCGCGGGTCGTTATTCTCTCGCAGTTCCGGCGTGGTGCCGTGTGCGATAATTTTTTGTCCGGCCACAATATAGGCATAGTCCGCAATGCTCAGTACTTCCGGTACGTCATGCGAGACCACGATGCAGGTCAGGCCCAGCGCATGGTTCAGTTCATCAATGAGTTTGACCAGCACGCCCATGGTAATCGGATCCTGACCGACGAAGGGCTCATCAAACATGATGAGTTCCGGCTCCAGCGCAATAGCGCGCGCCAGGGCCACACGTCGCGCCATCCCGCCTGAGAGCTCTGCGGGCTTCAGCTGGGCCGCGCCCCGCAGGCCCACCGCCTCCAGCTTCATCAGCACCGTGCTGTGTAGCAGCGGCTCAGGCAGTCGCGTATGTTCACGCAGCGGCCACGCAACGTTTTCATAAACCGTTAAGTCTGTAAACAGCGCACCCGACTGGAACAGCATGCTCATCTTTTTACGCGCTTCATACAGTCTGGCGCGCGATAATGACGGAATGTTTTCGCCACGGAAAAAAATCTCGCCGCGGGTCGGCTGAAGTTGCCCCCCAATCAAGCGTAGCAGAGTGGTTTTTCCGATCCCCGATGGCCCCATAATCGCGGTCACTTTGCCTTTCGGCACGGTCAGCGAGATGTCATCAAAGATGGTGCGATCTCCACGCGAAAAACTCACGCCACGAACCTCAACCAGATTCGTTTGCTGCTGGGTCATTATTACCTCTTGTAAGGATCGGGCGTAAACATGGGGTACGATGGTAGCCTGTTCGGTCCTGATTCACGATAGCTTTACAGAAACTTACCGCTAAGATTTGGCGAAAATGGTCATTAAATTTACTTTTGCCCCTGAGGCGGTCAAAATCAGCGCCTGTCTCGCCAAACAGAATTTTAAACCGGCCGGGAACGCATTGCCGGCCTGAGTTTTTACGCAAGGATTTTTCATGTTCGTAGCTTCTGCACTGTTGATTATCGGTTTGCTTTTACTGGCTTATGGTGCCGATCGACTGGTGTTTAGCGCCTCAATATTATGCCGCTCTCTGGGCATTCCGCCGCTGATTATCGGCATGACCGTGGTCAGCATCGGCACCTCGCTGCCGGAGATGATCCTCTCCTTTTCGGCAGCGCAGCATGGCCAGATGGATCTCGCTGTGGGCACCGCCCTCGGCTCGAATATTACGAACATTTTACTGATTCTGGGTGCCGCTGCGCTTATGCACCCGCTGAGTGTGCATTCTAATCTGATTCGCCGCGAACTGCCGCTGATGTTGCTGGTCACCCTGCTCAGCGGTTTTATGCTGTTTGACAATCAGCTTAGTCGACTGGATGGAATTGGCCTGATCGCGATTGCCGCGATTTATCTTCTGGTGGTGATTCGCATCGCACGCAAGGCCGAACGGGACAATAACGACACCCTGACCCGCGAGCAGCTGGCCGAGCTGCCCCGTGAAGAGAGCGGCAACACGGTGGCCTTTCTCTGGCTCGCCGTTGCGCTGATCATCCTGCCGATGTCGACCCGTATGGTGATCGACAACGCCACGGCCTTTGCCGACTACTTTGGCGTCAGTGAGCTGGTGATGGGCCTGACGCTGATTGCCGTGGGCACCAGCCTGCCTGAGCTGGCAACGGTCATCGCCGGTGCACTGAAAGGCGAAGATGATATCGCGATCGGTAATCTGGTCGGCGCCAACATTTATAATATTGCCATCGTGCTTGGCCTGCCGGCGCTGATCCATCCCGGCAGCATTGACTATCACGCTTTCGCCCGAGACTACTGGGTGATGCTCGGCGTGAGTGCGCTCTTTGCCCTGCTCTGCCTGCTACGGCGTCGCCGTGTTGGCAGGACGGCAGGCCTGATTTTACTCTGTGGTTTCTTCGTCTGGGTGACGCTGCTGTGGATGCAGCCGGCGTTCATGGACGGCTAACAAGGACAGACTCACTATGTCACATCAGCAACCAACAGCATTCGACTTCCAGCAGGTGGGAAAAACCGTCCTGCGCATTGAGCGTGAAGGGCTGGAACAGCTCGATCAATATATCAATGAGGACTTTGCCCGCGCCTGCGCCCTGATCTATGCCTGCCAGGGTAAGGTGGTGGTAATGGGCATGGGGAAGTCAGGTCACGTCGGCAAGAAAATGGCGGCGACCTTTGCCAGCACCGGCACGCCCGCCTTCTTTGTGCATCCGGGCGAAGCCAGCCACGGCGATCTGGGCATGGTGAGCAAAAATGATGTGGTCATCGCCATCTCTAACAGCGGGGAGTCGAACGAGATTCTCGCCCTGATTCCGGTGCTGAAGCGCCAGCACATTACGCTGATCTGCATGACCGGACGGCCTGACAGCGCGATGGGACGGGCCGCCGACGTGCATCTCTGCGTCCACGTTCCTCAGGAAGCCTGTCCGCTGGGCCTGGCCCCGACCAGCAGTACCACCGCCACGCTGGTGATGGGTGATGCTCTGGCGGTTTCGCTGCTGGAAGCGCGGGGATTTACAGCCGAGGATTTCGCCCTCTCCCACCCCGGCGGTGCGCTGGGCCGGAAACTGCTGCTGCATGTGGCCGATATCATGCACAGTGGCGATGCGCTGCCGCACGTTACCCGTGACGCCTCACTGCGCGATGCGCTGCTGGAGATTACCCGCAAAAACCTCGGTCTGACGGTGATCGTCGACGACCTGATGAAAATCGAAGGGATTTTTACTGATGGTGACCTGCGCCGCATCTTTGATATGGGCATCGATTTTCAGCGAGCCACCATCGGGGAAGTGATGACGCCAGGAGGCATCCGCGTCCGGCCAAACATGCTGGCGGTGGATGCCCTGAACCTGATGCAGACCAAAAACATTACGTCGATTCTGGTGGCCGATGACGACCATCTGCTCGGTGTGGTACATATGCATGACATGCTGCGCGCTGGCGTAGTCTGAACAGGAAGAGAAAATGCAACAGGCAACTCCCCCGATTGACACCTGCTACGGCCCGGTCAGTGCTGAGGTTATGGCGCGCGCCAGTCGCATTCGTCTGCTGATCTGCGACGTGGACGGCGTGATGTCCGACGGGGTGATCTACATGGGAAATAACGGCGAAGAGCTTAAGGCGTTCAACGTGCGGGATGGCTATGGCGTGCGTTGCCTGCTGACCTCAGATGTGGAAGTGGCTATTATTACCGGCCGCAATGCCCGTCTGATGGAGGATCGCTGTAAAACGCTCGGCATCCGTCATCTTTATCAGGGACAATCGGATAAGCTTTTGGCCTATCGCGAACTTCTGGATAAACTGTCCCTTTCCGACGACCAGGTCGCCTATATCGGCGATGACCTGATCGACTGGCCGGTCATGGCGAAGGTGGGATTCAGCGTGGCGGTGGCGGATGCACATCCCATCCTGTTGCCGCGCGCAGACTATGTTACCCGTATCGCCGGTGGACGCGGTGCGGTTCGTGAAGTCTGCGATCTGATCTTAATGGCGCAGAACAAATTTGAGGATGCCAAAGGGCAATCAGTATGAGTAAAAGCAGGCGTTGGATAACGCTGATTCTGACCTTGATTGCACTGGTTTTGATCGGCTGGAATCTTACCAATAAGGATGACGATGGGATGCCCGTCGGGACAGACAGTCAGTCTCCGACCTACACCAGTGCGGATTCGCACACGGTGGTTTATAACCCGCAGGGCGCGCTGTCCTATAAACTGGTCTCAGACAAAGTGACCTATTTCTCGGATGACGAACTGAGCTGGTTCGAGCATCCGGTGATGACCACCTATGATGAGAACAAAATCCCGACCTGGACGTTACGCGCGGATAAGGCAAAGCTCACCAAAGATCGTATGCTTTATCTTTATGGCCATGTTGAGCTCAACACGCTGACGCAGGATTCTCAACTGGAGCGGATCAAAACAGATAACGCGCAGATCAATCTGGTGACCCAGGATGTTACCTCGGATGACCAGGTGACATTGTATGGCCGCAGCTTTAACTCCACCGGCATGAAAATGCGCGGCAATTTACGGACAAAAAACGCCGAGTTAATCGAGAAGGTCAAAACCTCTTATGAAATTCAAAATGAACAAAAATAGCCTGAAGCTTTTACTGGCCAGCGTGCTGCTGGCGACCAGCGTTCCGGCGCTGGCCCTGACCGGTGACTCGGACAAACCCGTTAATATTGACTCGCAGAATCAGGCGCTGGATTTACAGGGCAATGTCGCGACCTTTACCGGTAACGTCATTGTGACGCAGGGCACCATCAAAATTACGGCAGATAAAGTCGTGGTCACCCGTCCGGGCGGCGACAGTAAGAAAACCATCGTCGACGCCTACGGTAATCCTGCCACCTTCTATCAGATGCAGGACAGCGGCAAACCGGTTCAGGGCCATGCCGCAAAACTGCATTACGAACTGGCCAACGATTTCGTTGAACTGACCGGCAATGCGTTTATTGAGCAGCAGGACAGCAACATCAAAGGCGATCGCATCACCTACCTGGTGAAAGAGCAGAAGATGCAGGCTTTCAGCCAGGGCCAGAACAAGCGCGTCACCACCGTACTGGTGCCGTCGCAACTTCAGGATAAAGCGTCGTCCAACAGCGAGAAGAAGAGTAACTGATAGCTATGGCCACATTAATCGCAGAAAACCTGGCGAAGGCCTATAAAGGCCGTCGCGTGGTAGAAGATGTCAGTCTGCAGGTGAAATCCGGCGAGATTGTCGGCCTGCTGGGCCCGAACGGTGCCGGTAAAACCACCACGTTCTACATGGTGGTCGGCATCGTGCCGCGTGACGCGGGCCGTATCGTGATTGACGATGAAGATATCAGCATCCTGCCGCTGCATGCGCGTGCGCGTCGGGGTATCGGCTATCTGCCGCAGGAGGCTTCCATTTTCCGTCGCCTCAGCGTTTACGACAACCTGATGGCGGTGCTGCAGATCCGTGACGACCTGACCGAAGAGCAACGCCAGGATCGCGCCCGCGAGCTGATGGAAGAGTTCCACATTGAGCACCTGCGCGACAGCATGGGCCAGGCCCTCTCCGGCGGCGAACGCCGCCGTGTTGAGATCGCGCGTGCGCTGGCCGCCAATCCGAAGTTCATTCTGCTGGATGAGCCTTTTGCCGGTGTTGACCCTATCTCCGTTATCGACATTAAGAAGATCATTGAGCATCTGCGTGACAGCGGCCTCGGCGTGCTGATTACCGACCACAACGTGCGTGAAACGTTAGCGGTCTGTGAGCGGGCCTATATCGTCAGCCAGGGCCACCTGATCGCGCACGGCACACCCAATGAAATTCTTGCGGATGAGCAGGTTAAGCGGGTTTATTTGGGTGAAGAGTTCAGACTCTGATAAGGTGTCGTTAAGACCGCTATTTACCTGGGAACTATCATCCTGTCTATGAAGCAAGGCTTACAACTCAGGTTCAGCCAACAGCTGGCAATGACTCCCCAACTGCAGCAGGCGATTCGTCTGCTGCAGCTCTCTACGCTTGAACTCCAGCAGGAGCTACAGCTGGCGCTGGAAAGTAATCCCCTGCTTGAGCAGACGGACCCGCACGACGAGATCGACTCCCGGGACGCTGCAGAAGCGGAGGCGCTGGATACCCGCGAAGCGCTTGAGCAAAAAGAGATGCCCGATGAACTGCCGCTGGATGCCACCTGGGATGAGATCTACACCGCTGGCACACCTTCCGGCACCGGAACGGACTATCAGGATGATGAGCTACCGGTCTACCAGGGTGAAACGACGCAGTCCCTGCAGGATTATCTGATGTGGCAGGTCGGCCTGACGCCGTTCAGTGATACCGATCGCGCGATTGCTACCTCTATCGTCGATGCTATCGATGACACCGGATATCTCACCGTTTCGCTTGAGGAGATCCTCGACAGTATCGGCAATGACGAGCTGGAGGTGGATGAGGTTGAAGCGGTGCTGAAACGCATCCAGCGCTTTGACCCGATTGGCGTGGGTGCGCGCGATCTGCGCGACTGCCTGCTGGTTCAGCTGTCACAATATGCACCCGACACGCCCATGCTGACCGAAGCACGTCTGATTGTCAGTGAGCATCTCGACCTGCTGGCCAACCACGACTTCCGTAGCCTGATGCGGGTAACGCGCCTCAAAGAAGAGGTGCTGAAAGAGGCGATGCTGCTGATTCAGTCGCTGGACCCGCGTCCCGGCCAGTCGATCAACACCGGCGAACCGGAATATGTGATTCCCGATGTGCTGGTGCGCAAGGTTGGCAGCCGCTGGACGGTTGAACTCAACGCCGACAGCCTGCCCCGCCTGAAGATCAATCAGCACTATGCGGCGATGGGCGGCACCACGCGTAACGACAGCGACACGCAGTTTATCCGCAGCAACCTGCAGGAAGCACGCTGGCTGATTAAGAGTCTGGAAAGCCGCAATGATACACTGCTGAAAGTGACGCGCTGTATCGTTGAGCAGCAGCAGGCGTTTTTCGAGCAGGGGGAAGAGTTTATGCGCCCGATGGTCCTGGCTGATATCGCTCAGGCCGTTGAGATGCACGAATCAACTATCTCCCGCGTGACCACGCAGAAGTATCTGCACAGTCCGCGCGGTATTTTTGAACTGAAGTACTTTTTCTCCAGCCACGTCAACACGGAAGGGGGCGGCGAAGCCTCCTCTACCGCGATTCGTGCGCTGGTGAAAAAATTAATTTCGGCGGAAAATCCAGCCAAACCCTTGAGCGACAGTAAACTGACCTCCATGTTGTCCGATCAGGGGATCATGGTGGCACGGCGTACCGTCGCAAAATATCGTGAGTCTTTATCCATCCCGCCATCGAACCAGCGTAAACAGCTGGTTTGACAGAAATGAGAAGGAAGACCTATGCAGCTGAACCTGACCGGGCAACACGTTGAAATTACGCCACCACTGCGTGAATTCGTCAGTGCTAAATTTGCCAAACTGGAACACTATTTTGAGCACATCAATCAGGTCTATATTGTCCTGAAAGTTGAGAAAGTCATGCAGGTGGCTGACGCAACACTCCACGTTAACGGTGGCGAGCTGCACGCCACGTCGGAAGCGGAAGATATGTACGCGGCGATTGACGGGCTGATCGACAAGCTCGCCCGTCAGCTGACTAAACATAAAGATAAACTGAAAAAACACTAACCTTCATGCTGGCTACGCGCGCCTGGCGCACTGAGCCGACAGGATGGGGCGGATAATCCGCCCCGTTTTGTCATCTGGCAGGCGTCATTTCCGTCACGTCAGAAGACGCCGGCGGTGAATGGCCTGGTGAACCCGCAAGTGAAACGATAATGAACAACGATCTTACACTGGAATTGAGCACGGTGCTTTCGCCTGACTGCACACGCAGTGGCGTACACTGCCAGAGCAAAAAACGTGCGCTGGAAATCATCAGCGAACTGGCCGCTAAGCAGCTCAACCTGCCGCACCAGACGCTTTTCGAAGCGATCCTGACGCGTGAGCGTATGGGCAGTACCGGTATCGGCAACGGGATAGCAATCCCGCACGGCAAGCTGGAAGAGGATACGCTGCGCGCGGTCGGGGTCTTTATCAGCCTCGAACAGCCGATTGCGTTTGATGCCGTCGATAACCAGCCGGTCGATCTGCTGTTTGCCTTACTGGTTCCGGCTGACCAGTGCAAAACACACCTGCACACCCTTTCACTGGTGGCAAAGCGTCTGGCCGATAAAACGGTCTGCCGCCGGCTGCGCGCTGCGCAGAGTGATGAAGAGCTTTATGCCATTATTACGGAAAACCAGACAGAGCTGTAACGCGTCTTTACCGGCCGGGTGCCGGTTTTAAAACGGGAGAGAAGGTCATGGTGCTGATGATCGTTAGCGGTCGTTCAGGCTCGGGGAAGTCAGTGGCACTCCGTGCGCTGGAGGATATGGGGTTCTACTGTGTTGATAACCTGCCGGTGGTGCTGCTGCCGGAGTTAGCGAACTCACTGGCAGAGCGGAATATTTCGGCGGCGGTCAGCATCGACGTGCGCAATATGCCTGAATCCCCCGAAATTTTTGAAACCGCACTGAATAATCTGCCCGACTCCTTTTCACCTCAGCTGCTGTTTCTCGACGCCGACCGCAACACGCTGATTCGCCGCTACAGCGATACGCGTCGTCTGCACCCCCTCTCCAGCAAAAATCTGTCGCTGGAGAGCGCCATTGATGAAGAGAGCGATCTGCTGGAGCCGCTGCGTTCGCGCGCCGATCTGATCATTGATACGTCAGAGATGTCGGTGCATGAACTGGCCGAGATGCTGCGCACCCGCCTGCTGGGCAAGCGTGAACGCGAGCTGACCATGGTATTTGAATCCTTTGGTTTCAAACATGGCATCCCTATCGACGCGGACTACGTGTTTGACGTGCGCTTTCTGCCCAATCCCCACTGGGATCCGAAACTGCGCCCGATGACCGGCCTCGATCGCCCGGTCGCCGCCTTCCTCGACCGCCACACGGAAGTGCATAATTTTATCTACCAGACACGCAGCTATCTTGAACTCTGGCTGCCGATGCTGGAGACCAACAACCGTAGCTATCTTACCGTGGCGATTGGCTGTACCGGCGGTAAACACCGCTCAGTCTATATCGCCGAGCAGCTGGCGGACTATTTCCGCTCGCGCGGTAAGAATGTACAGTCACGCCATCGCACGCTGGAAAAGCGCAAATCATGACCGTCAGACAAACTGTAGAAATCAAAAATAAGCTGGGCATGCATGCCCGTCCGGCGATGAAGTTGTTTGAGCTGGTGCAGAGCTTCGATGCCGAAGTGTTACTGCGCAACGAGGCAGGCACCGAAGCCGAGGCCAGCAGCGTGATCGCCCTGCTGATGCTCGACTCGGCAAAAGGGGGACACATTGAGATTGAAGCCAGCGGGCCGGAAGAGGTCCCGGCGCTGGCTGCGGTCATTGAGTTATTTGAAGCGGGCTTTGATGAAGAGTAAGGTCAGTTAAGCTGATTACGCTGTAAAAAGCCCTCTCCGCCCAGCTGACGCATCTGGCGCAGTATCCACTGCTGCCGCGACCTGACATAGCCTGAAGGCGCGGCGGCACGGTAACGAATCGGATTCGGCAGCACCGCCGCCAGCAAAGCAGCATCGGCCGCAGTGAGCCGGCTGGCAGGTTTGTGGAAGTAGTGCTGTGACGCGGCCTCCACACCAAAGATGCCCGGCCCGAACTCCGCGATATTGAGATAGACGGTCAGAATACGCCGCTTCGTCCAGACCGTCTCAATCCCCACCGTCAGACCCGCTTCCAGCCCCTTACGGATCCAGCTGCGACCATCCCAGAGAAAGAGATTCTTCGCGGTCTGTTGTGACAGCGTGGACGCTCCGCGCATCCGGCTGTCGCTGTTATCCAGCACCGATTCAATCGCCGCCACATCAAAGCCCCAGTGCGTGGGAAACTTTTGATCTTCAGAAGCGATAACGGCCAGCCCCATCCACGGCGAGATCTCATCATGTCCGACCCAGTCTGAGTGCGCCACATAACTGAAATCACCGCGCAACCACGCCCCCACCTGTCGCTCCACCATCACTGCGGAGAAGGGCACCGGTAAAAACGAAAAGAGTAAAATACCGGCCAGCCACACGCCCAGCCAGACCAGCAGGAGACGGCCGGCAATCCGTCTGATACGCTGTCCGGCGCTTCCTTTATGCTTGTTCATGCAATCTTCCCATACCTGTTTCAGACGTTAATCAATTACTCATGTAATCACTGCCAGAAAAATCGCCTTTTTGCGATTTTCGGTGAAAATGAACGGTGCGTTTCCAGACTTCATGCACCTATTTTGCATCAACATGCGGCAACAGATCGAAATAGTTCAAGGACTTCCGAAAAAAGGAATCGGTTCCATTCATTGCCACTGCTTAGCATCTTTCCAGATAAACACTTAATAATGGGTAATAACCGCCGGTTTAAATCATTCGCCACCCTTAACTGTTATTTTTTTCTGTTGTCGCAATGGTTCAACTCTTAACCAGAACTATTCTTATAACGTCTAAATAAACAGCAGCGGCCAGCGTAAATCCTGTCAGAAGTGGCCCTGATTTCGACCCCTGTCCCGCTGCCTGGCAGACGCAGAAAAGTACAAAGGTTGAGATTCATTTCTGCCATTCCGAATCGTTTTGGATGATTCGGTTCATTTCAGGCTGCTGGCTTGCAATATCAGCGCGTTACACTGACTGTCAGGGCAAATGAACCTGCCGGTTCGCTTTTACGCTGTACGGTCTCCGCGACACGGCGCAGCCGCGTTAAAAGTACACGAAAACCGGCAAATCTGGTTAAAATAGCAGCAACGCAACGCGGAAATTGATTCCTTGCTTGACTGTGTTGCCAAATTAATGTTTTCTGTGTTTAAACGCTGCTCAACATCACACATTTTAATGAATCTTGTCACATGAGAAGATGAATTTGCTAAGGTGATGACAGTGTTAACCAATACCCTGCGGCTGCATTAATTATTCAAATCATAGCGGCCGCAACATTTTCCCTGGTGTTGGCGCAGTATTCGCGCACCCCGGCCTCGGCTGGGGTCATTTTTTTCTGCCGTTTCACTTCTCCTGTCCGGCAACCCAGTCGCGCAGAACCTGCACATCGTGTCGCCATTCATGTTTCAGCTCTTCAATCCATTCAACCACGTTGTCCCACCACGCCGGCAGCTCCGGACTCTGGATCTGTTTCGCCAGCATCTGTAAACGCTGCAGCCCGACGGACCCGGCCGCGCCTTTGATTTTGTGCCCCTCTTCCGCAATTCCTTTCTGGTCGCGCGCCATCAGATTCGATTCCAGTACCGCAAGATAGTCCGGCATCATCTTCTCAAACATCGTCAGGCTCTGCGTAATCAGCCCCGGGCCCACCAGCTCGATATACTGTTCGAGCATGGCGACATCCAGCAACATCCGGGTTTTGTCATCGCTGACGGCGGGCGTTTCATCCTCCGTTTCTGCCTGATAGTCCCAGTACTTTTTGATCATTGCGGTCAGGGCAGGCACGGCCAGCGGTTTACTGAGCACATCATCCATCCCGGCGTCGAAATACTCTTTTTTATCTTTCAGCACGTTGGCCGTGAGCGCCACCAGCGGAGGCAGATGCGCGCCCTGATACTGCTGGCGAATCGCACGGGAGACATCCAGCCCGGTCATATCGGGCAGCTGAATATCCAGCAGCACCAGATCGAACTCAAGCGGGTCAAACATCGCCAGAGCCTCGCTGCCGGTCATGGCGACCTCCACGCTGCATCCCAGCTTCTCCAGAACGGAGCGCGCCACAATCACATTCAGTTCAATATCCTCAACCAGCAGCACATGCAGCGCAGGCAGAGGCAGGCTGTCGTCGACGCCTTCGTCAATCACTTCTTCTGCGATGCGTGGTGCTTTAATTTCGACGGTGAAGCATGAGCCCTGGCCGGGCGCACTCTGTACGCGGATATCTCCCCCCATCGCCTGGGCCAGTCGACGTGAAACCGCCAGCCCGATGCCGGTTCCGGTCGCCGGTTTCCCGCCATGCTGATCTTTAACCTGATAGTACATCGCAAAAATCTTGTCCTGCTCCTCCTGGCGGATACCCATGCCGGAGTCCTGCACCTCAAAGCGCAGTGTTTCATCCTGCTCATACGCGACGCGCACCACGATCTCGCCCTGTTGGGTGAACTTCACGGCGTTACCAATCAGGTTCCAGAGAATCTGACGCAGACGCGTTCCGTCGGTGGAGATCATGTGAGGCAGCGGCAGTTGCGGCGCGAGCACAAACTTCAGCCCTTTTGGCTGCGCCAGCAGGCCGGAGAGATTCTCTAAATCGGCAAGGAAACCGGTGAAGTCGAGCGGCTGATTATCCAGCTGAACTTTACGACGCTCGATTTTGTCCACCTCAATCACATCGTTGAAGATGTTGCCCAGCGTAATGGCCGAGACGTGGATGGTTTTCAGGTATTTCAGCTGTTCCTGATTCAGATCGGTATCCAGCAGGATGCGGCTCAGGCCGACAATGCCATTAAGCGGCGTACGCAGCTCGTGGCTGATGGTGGAGATAAAGGTGGTCTTTTCCCGGCTGGCGTTCTCTAACGCGTCCTGATAGCGCTTACGCTCGGTGATATCGCGGCCAAAGCCCATCAGCCCGCTGCGTTTGCCGACACGATCGTAATAGGGCACCTTGCGGATCTCAAAACAGGCTTTGCGCCCGTCAGGATATTGCAGCCACTGCTCATAGGTCAGGGAGACGTTATGGCGGAACACTTTTTCGTCCGTTTCCAGCACCTTGGTCGCGGCTTCATCATCGTAGATATCGCGCGGCGTCAGGCCAATCAGCTGCTTTTCGCTTTTGCCGGTCAGCAGCTCCATGGCGCGATTGCAGCCGGAGAACTGCTTGTCGATATTGCGATAGAACACCAGGTCAGGTGACGCATCCAGGAAGGAGCGCAGGAAGGATGATTGCTGCTCCAGCTCAATCTGAGCCTGTTCGCGGCGGGTGACCTCTTCGCGCAGCTTGTCCATCACCTGTTCGCGCGCCAGCTCCGCTTTTTTACGATCGCTGATCTCCTGATTCAGCTGGGTGATGGTTTCCTTCATCTGCTGATTGAGTTCCAGGTCGCGGGTGCGCATCTCTTCCAGCTTATCCACCAGCCTTGCCAGCCGCTGCCGCGACTCCTCAAGCTGATCGACCACCACCGACAGAAAATAGACGGCCCAGGGCGTAATCAGCAGCCCAAAGAAAACCGAGCGCACCACATCGATACTCTCGACGTGCCCCCGCAATACCATCGTGACCGCCATCTGGACAATCATCGCCAGCACCACCAGCGCAGAGGCCAGCAGCAGCGAGAACCTGACCAGGCCAAGTTTGACCATTAAATCGACATAGTACTGCGCCAGCAGACGAATCTGTTTCATAACGACTCCCTGGAAAAGAAACAGCCCCATGATAGCGCAGTTAGCCTGCGGACGTCGCAGCACGTCACGCGAAGATGAGGGATTGAATGCGCTTTTATGGTGCATCCGGCCTGCCGTTCGGCGACGTTTGGCACAAACCGGTTAAATCCCTTGACTGATTGTGCCAAATGAATAATCTGTAAGGCCGCCTGTGAATCGCAGATTTCACCCGACGGCCTTTTTTCAATATCCTGGCAGCGTCCTGTTGCGCAGGCTCTCTCCTTTATATGAATACTCATTCAACTTTAGTGCTGTTTTAAGCATTCCCTGCCTGATTAATTTTTCTTATAACCAACCGCTGTTTCATTCAAATAGGCCGACATAAGAAAAACAGATACATGCTATGTATCAGGGGTGCCGGACAGCATTTAATGCTGCCAGACACCCTGTCACCAGCATGGTGCAGAGATATGACGCCTGCACTACAGTGAGTCAGTTCACATTTATCGGCCGATCACCAGGTGGCAGAGTGAGACATTTTAAACCATAAAAATCAATACTTTCATATATTTATACAAGAAAAGCGCCTGATAAGCCCGCCTGGCCGCCCTATTTGACCTGATTACGCTTTCCCGATAAGTTGGAAATCCGCTGAAAGCTTTCCTGACGGGCCATTGTCTCGGCATATCTATGCAACAAGAAGACTCCCGCGTGGTTTAAGTCATCTCCTTTACGAGACCGGAAATCGAAGAGCAGCTCAATAAAGGACGTTTTACGGATGTCTGGAGAGAAATGCTCAGGGCTATGACGCGCGCTCGACAGAGCATGGCGATGAAAATGAAGCTGCGCCTCAGTTGCGCCCAGACCCTGAAACAGTGCAGGTAATGTCAAAGCAGTTTAAGGAGACCCTCAATGTCCACTAAAAAACCTCAATCCTATGGCTTGTATGATCCGACAGCAGGCAGTGACAGCTGTGGTGTAGGTTTCATTACGCGTAAGGACGGCGAGCAGACCCATGAGATTCTGCAGATGGCGCACAGCGCCCTGTGCACAGTGCCGCATCGCGGAGGTATGTCAGCAGAAGGTGTCGGCGATGGCGCAGGCGTCAACGTTGACCTTTCACTGCATTTCTTCCGCAAGATTACCGGCCAGCCACTGGAAGCGGGTCGCTTTGGCGTCGGCAACTTCTTTGTGCCGAAAGATGCTGAGCTGCGCGCGAATGCCGAACGTCTGGTGGATGAGACCCTCAGCAGTTTCGGCCTGCCGGTGATCATGAAGCGCGACATGCCGCTCGACAGCAGCGTGACGCGTCCGGCTGCCATTCAGTTTCAGTTACCGATTCTGCAGTGGATCTTCACTGCGCCTCAGGACGTGGCCGATCAGAACGACTTCGAACAACGTATCTACCGCGCCCTGTTAACTATCGAAGCACGCGCCTTTACCGAAAGCGAATTTGGCGGGCTCTATCCGCTGTCGCTGTCGTCGCGCACGCAGGTATTTAAAGCGCGCCTGAACTCCAATGAAGTGATTCCTTACTTCAAAGATCTGACCGATCCCGATCATCAGGTGCGCGGGCTCTTTTTCCACACCCGTTTCTCGACCAACACCGATCCGCATACCACTATGGCGCAGCCATTCCGCCTGATGGCGCACAACGGCGAGCTGAACACGGATCGGAAAAACCGCATCGCCGAATCGGCCCTGGCACTGGCGCGCGGCAAGAAGATCGTGCGGCCTAAAGGGCAGTCCGACAGTTCGCGTCTGGATCAGAGTATCCACAGCCGTCTGATGGAAGATAATCTCGATCTGATCACCGCCGTGGTTTCCATGATGCCGCCCGCCTGGGAAAACGACAGCTCGCTGTCAACCGAGGTACGCGACATGCTGGAGTATTTCTCTCTGTATGAAGAGAAGAACGACGGCCCTGCCGCCTTAATCTTTGGCAATGGCGAAGTCATTGGCGCACGCCTTGACCGTCTGGGCCTGCGCCCGCTGCGCTCGGTCGAAACCGCAGACTATATCGGTGCGATGTCCGAAGCGGGTCAGATCGCCTTTCCTCCTGAAAGCGTCCTGCGTCGTGGCCGTATCGAAGCGGGCGGCATGCTCTACTTCGATCACCGTGAAAAACGCAGCTACACCACGCTGCAGGCGCTGGAAAAACTGGCCGCAGAGAAAGATTACTCCGCCCTGCTGCGTGAAGCGCGCGTCGGTCTGGACGATCTGCCGGAGATCCCGGCTGAGCAACAGGGTTCACCGCTGCGCTATCGCGGCGATCTGAAAACCTATCAGCGCTTTGTCGCCTACTACTACAACCAGGAAAGCTTCAAGTTCATGATGGACCCGATGCTTAACACCGGCGCAGAGAAGATCTCCGCAATGGGTTACGGCAACGCCATCAACGGCTTATCCGATCATGAAGGCGGCATGGCGCACTACTTCTCTCAGCGCTTTGCGCAGGTTACCAACCCGCCGCTGGACTCTATCCGCGAAGTGGATGGCATGACGCTGCGTGTGGCGCTGGGGGCGAAACCGCACCTGGGCCGCAGCAAAGGCCGTCAGATTGTGGTGCCGACACCAATTCTCAGCCATCTCGATATGCTGCGTTTGCGTGAGCAGACCGTTGCCCCTTACGCCCGCTTCGAGATGCTCTATGAGCCGGTCATCGGCAAAGATCTGCTGAGCACGACCGCCAACGCGAACGCTCTGGAAAAAGCGATTGATGACCTGGCGCAGCAGGTAGTGGATTTTGCCCGGACGCAGGGCGGCATCGCCGTTCTGACCGACCGCCACATCTCCTCGAAGCACGCCGCGATCCCGATGCTGCTGGTGGTTTCCGCCATCAACCAGCGTCTGGTGCAGGAAGGTCTGCGCCTTGATGTGTCACTGGTGGTGGAAAGCGGCCAGAGCATCTCCTCGCACCACATTGCCGCGACGCTGGGCTTCGGCGCATCAGCAATCTATCCGCTGGGCGTACAGATGCGCGCAGAGGAGAAATTTGGTGAGGGTGAAGAAGGCAATAAAGCCTTTAAGCGCTATGCCAAAGCTGCGGAAAAAGCCCTGATGAAAACCATGGGCAAAGTGGGCCTCTGTACCGTTGAAAGCTACAGCAGCGGCGAGTTCTTTGAGCCTAACTTCCTCAACACCGATGACCCGGTGCTGAAAAAGTACTTCCCGAATATCAAAACGCCGGTGGGTGGCGCAGGCTTCGCGGCTATCGCGCAGATGGCCGTTGACTGGCATCAGAGTGCCCTGAAGATTCAGGGTGAATCGGACGTACCGTTGCTGGGTCTGTTTAAAGAGCGCGCAGAGGGTGCCGGTCACTCCTACGGCACGATTGCCGTACGCACCTTTATCGATATGACCGAAGAGCCGATTCGCTTTGCTGATAAAGCGCGCGAAGAGGATAACTTTATCCGTCTGATGACGCTGGCAAAACTGGATAACGCTTTTGGCATCAAGCCAGAAACCTTTAAAGACAGCAGCTTCGAGCGTATTCCGGATGAGGTGATCAACAACTTCGCAATCACGGCCGACTATCGTCAGTTCTCCAGCCTGATGTATGAGGAGCGTAAGCGTCGCCCGGCGGCCCTGCGTGACATCCTGACATTCCCGGCCGATCTGACCCATATCGACAGCGAAGCGGAGTTCCGCCGCAAACTGGGACGCTACTCACTGACCAACAACGGCTTTGCCATTCGTGGTCTGGTGTGTGAAGCGGTGGATGGCAGCCTGAATCACTTTATGCTGCGTCTGACCGATGCGATCGAAGGCCTGAAGCCAGAGAACGAGCGTCTGCAGAATCTCTCTAACGCCCTGAAGTTCCGCTTCGGCGATGATATCGAGAGCAGCGAAGTGGTGACCGGCGGTCTGAAAATAACCGCTTACGGTAAAGCGGCAGATTACCTGTCACGTATTTTCACCACTCTGCCCTCCCTGCCACTGAGCGACGTGCAGCCGGCGTGCGAAATCACCCGCACCTTTGCCTCCGGTGCGATGAGCCACGGTGCGCTGGTCGCCCCCGCGCATGAAGCGGTGGCGCACGGCACCAACATGGTCGGCGGCATGAGTAACTGCGGTGAAGGCGGCGAGCACTACTCCCGTCACGGCACCATCCGTGCCTCACGCATCAAGCAGCTGGCGTCCGGCCGTTTTGGCGTCTGGGCCGCCTATCTGGCGGATCCAATGCTGGAAGAGCTGGAAATCAAGATTGGTCAGGGTGCGAAGCCTGGCGAAGGCGGCCAGCTACCGGCGGCGAAAGTCACGGTTGAGATTGCGGCAGCACGTGGCGGTACGCCAGGCGTCGAGCTGGTCTCGCCGCCGCCGCATCACGACACCTACTCCATCGAAGATCTGGCGCAGCTGATCCATGACTGTAAAGCCGCGCGGGTGCGCGTGATTGTCAAACTGGTCTCCTCAGAAGGGATCGGCACCATCGCGGTCGGCGTGGCCAAAGCGGGCGCAGACGTCATTAACGTGGCGGGTAACACCGGTGGTACCGGCGCTGCGTCGGTGACCAGCCTGAAATACACCGGACGCGTGGCGGAAATCGGCATCGCTGAAGTTCATCAGGCGCTCTGCGCCAACGGCCTGCGTGAGAAAGTGCAGCTGCGCTGCTCGGGCGCGCAGCAGACCGGCAGCGACGTGGTGAAATCCGCGCTGCTGGGCGGCGACAGCTTCGAATTCGGTACCACTGCGCTGATGATGCTCAAGTGCGTGATGGCGAAAAACTGTAACGTCAAATGCCCGGCGGGCCTGACGACCAACGCCGAAGCCTTTGATGGCGATCCGCGTCAGCTGGCGCAGTATTTCCTCAACGTCGCCCATGAAGTGCGTGAGATCCTGGCGCGTATGGGCCTGCGTTCCCTGCGTGAAGCGCGCGGCCGGGCCGACCTGCTGCACCTGATGGATCACCCACTGGAAGTGGGCAAGCTCGACTTACGCGCCATGCTCACCGTGGTGCCGGAGCTGAAGATCGAGAAGCCGGTCTATCTGGAGAAAGATTTTGAGCTGGATGATGGCTGGGTTGAGCAGCTGAAATCAGCGCTGGTCGATCAGGGCAATACCGACGTCGCACTGGGCAACAGCATCGTGCTGAACAACCGCAACAAAAGTGTGGGGGGCCAGCTGGCGATCGACATTGAACGCATGCTGAACCATCAGCTGAGTGCGGCGCAGTTGCAGGCGATGCCTGCGGTTCTGAGCGATGACCGCGGTCGCCATTATCTGGCCCCTGCAACCGTAAAAATTTCAACTACCGGTTCAGCCGGTCAGTCATTTGGCGCCTTCTGCAACGATGGCATGCAGCTGACCCACTACGGCACCTGTAACGACGGCGTCGGCAAGGGACAGTGTGGCGGTGAGCTGTTTATCATGTCGCCGGGCGGCGGCGCGCAGGATGGCGATGGTAACGTGCTGATCGGTAACTTTGCGCTGTTTGGCGCGACCGGTGGACGCCTGTTCGTGCAGGGCCAGGCCGGTGACCGCTTCGCGGTGCGTAACTCCGGTGCCACAGCCGTGGTCGAAGGCGTAGGGGATTTTTGCTGCGAATATATGACCAATGGTGCCATCCTCAACCTGGGCACCTTCGGTAAAGGCTTTGGTAACGGCATGAGCGGCGGCTTCGCCTATCAGTATGACCCGTATGGAACACTCGCCAGCCATGCAGCCGGTGATTCAGTGCGCTTCGGTTCGATTGCCGATCAGGATGAGATGGCGCAGGTGCATAAGCAGGCCGTGCTGACCATGCTGAACTGGCATCTGGAGGCCACAAACTCACCGCGTGCCGCCTGGCTGCTGGAGAACTGGGAAACGGAGTGTCACCACTTTGTCTATGTGATGCCGCGCTCGCTGCTGCTCTATCAGGATGGCGGTGAGATCCTGAAAGCCAGAAGCCGTAAAGATCTGCTCGAAGAGCTGTCGACCGCGCTGGCCGGCCATCAGGTTGCGAAGTTCAAAGCGGCCTGGCGTCAGGGCAAGACCATTGCTGACGGTGCGGTACCCGCCTACGGCGCGACCGATACGCTGGAGATGTTTGTTCTGCTTAACAACTACACCGTTCTGAGCTTTGCTCAGCAGCTGGCCCTGAGTAAATTACCGAAAGGGACAGCGGTTGAAGATCCGGCGGTAGAAAAAGCCGTACGCAATCTGCTGATGACGGAAGACTTTTCGCTGATCAGCAAACTGCAGCGCCATGCCCGTTCCGCCATCGAAGCGTATAACGATGACGAACTGGCCAGTCTGATTGGTTCCAAACGCATGTCAGATTACAAAGCGGCGCTGACGCAGCGTAACATCCGCTCCATGGACAGCCTGGCCACCTATGGCTGGATCATGTATCAGGATGCCTGTAACCGGGAAGTGCTGGGCCATCTGCCTGATTTTGAAGAGCTGTTTGCACGTGCGGCCTTGCCTGAAATCGCCGCGGCGGTGGGCAAACTCTCCTGACAGTCACACTGTTCAGGCTGAACTGAATGTTATTCATTGATCATTGCCCGGAGTCGTCGTTGTACCGGACAGATGCAGAACCGCTCTCCCCAGCCGCACACCGCGGTGCGGGAAAGCGGAACCGCTTAAACCGGCCAGCGTTACTGATGACGGGGAAGAACGGGATTGAGTAAAAGTACCCATGAAAATTCCTTATATTCCAGAAGATGCACCTTTTAATGGCGATCAGAAATACTGGCTGGCTGGCTTTCTCGCGGGTCTTCACTCCCGTCTGCTGGTATTAGAAGACAAGCAGCAACCCGCTGCGGGCACAGGCGCAGCCGCGACCACGCAACTGCACATTCTCTACGGCTCACAGACCGGCAATGCCGAAGCGCTGGCGCAGACCGCCGCGAAATCGGCGCGTGCTAAAGGGCTGGTGCCGGTGGTTCAGGCGCTGGGCGATGTCGACCTCGACGTCTTTGCCACCATGCGCCATGTGCTGATCGTCACCTCAACCTACGGCGAAGGCGAGATGCCGGATAACGCGCAGCTCTTCTGGGATGCGATCTCTGCCAGTACCGCACCGCGCCTGGAGCAGATGCATTTTGCCGTGCTGGCAATCGGTGATACCGGCTATGACGGCTTCTGTCAGGCAGGCAAGTTCATCGATATGCGCCTTGAGCAGCTGGGAGCAAAACGCGTGGTGGATCGCATCGACTGCGATATCGACTATGAAGAGCCATCCAGCGAGTGGCTGAACAGCTCCATGCCTCAGTTTGCGGCCAGCGCAGGCAGCAGCGGCACCGTGCTGGAGAGCGCGCCTGAAGCACCGGTCATCCCGGGCAGCAACAAATCGAACCCTTACGCCGCGGCGCTAATCACCAACAAGCGCCTCTCTGGCGAGCAGTCTGCCAAAGATATCCGACATTTTGAGTTTGACCTGACCGACAGCGGCCTGAAGTATGAAGCGGGTGATGCGCTCGGCGTCATTCCGGTCAACGAGCCATCGCTGGTCAGCCTGCTGCTGACCCAGCTTAATGCCGACTACGAGACGCCGGTGCCCGGCTTTGACCGCAGCCTCGGCGACCTGCTGACCTACCAGTTTGAGATCTCTGAACCGTCGCGCAAGCTCATCGAATGGGTCGGGCAGAACACCACCAACCAGGAACTGCGTCATGTGTTACAGCACGATGACAAAGATGCGCTGGGTGTCTGGCTGTGGGGCAAAGATAGCCTTGACCTGCTGCAGCTTGACCTGACGCGCACGCTGGCGGTGCCTGAGTTTGTTGCCCTGCTGCGTCCGCTGCAGCATCGCGCTTACTCAATTTCATCCAGCTCTAAAGCCCATCCGAATCAGGTGCACCTGACCGTTGCCTCAGTGCGTTATCACAGCGGCGGCCGTAATCGTGGTGGCGTCTGCTCAACCTACCTAGCTGAGCGCGTACGTCGTGGCGAAAAGCCAGCCATCTTTATTTCGCCGAACAAAGCGTTCCGCGTCCCAGCCAATAACAGCGCTCCGCTGATCATGGTGGGGCCTGGCACCGGCATCGCGCCCTTCCGGGCTTTCCTGCAGGAGCGTCAGGCAACCGGCGCGCAGGGCAAAAACTGGCTGTTCTTCGGCGATCAGCATCAGGAACATGACTTCATCTATCAGGATGAACTGCTCGCCTGGCGGGATAATGGCTTGCTGACGCGGCTTGACCTGGCGTTCTCCCGCGATCAGGAGAAGAAGATCTACGTGCAGAGCCGGATGCTTGAGCAGGGTGCAGAACTCTATGCCTGGCTGCAGGAAGGCGCTTACTTCTATGTCTGTGGCGATGCATCACGCATGGCGAAGGATGTGGATAATGCGCTGTATGAAGTGGTTCGCCAGTTCGGTGGCCTCTCCAGCGAGCGCGCAGCGGACTATGTCGACCAGCTGAAGAAAGAGAAGCGTTACCTGCGCGACGTCTATTGATAGCGAAGGTGTGATAAAAAATCCGGTTTGCGCAGGCAGCCGGATTTTTTTATGGCTGACAGGCAAAAAAATACCCGCCGGAGAGGCGGGTATCTGTTTTAAGAATGCTGCGGTTATTTCACGACGCGCAGTGAAGGTCGTCCGCCCCGCGGCGGTGGATCGTCATCAGGCGGTGTCTCATCATCGCTGGCATCGTCGGGACGATCGCCATCAATCACGGACATCATGGTCTCTTCCTGACCTTCTGACGCCTCCTGAATATCCAGCTCGTAAGCCGGTTCCGGTTCAAACATCGTTCCGGCACCGTTTTCCCGGGCATAGATTGCCAGAATTGCCGCCATCGGCACGTTAACCTGACGAGGAACACCCCCAAAGCGGGCGTTAAACGACACCTGGTCATTCGCCAGATCGAGGTTACCGACAGCACGGGGCGCGATGTTCAGGACAATCTGACCATCACGCGCGTACTCCAGCGGCACCTGTACACCTGGCTGATTGATGTCGACCACCAGATGCGGCGTCAGCTGGTTGTCGAGCAACCAGTCATAGAAGGCGCGCAGCAGATAGGGACGACGTGCAGTAAGTTGCGACATTTCCATACGTTAAGCCCGTGCTTGCAGGCGCATTTCACGTTCAGCTTCAGTTAATGAAGCGAGGAAAGAGTCACGCTCAAATACGCGGTTCATGTAACCTTTCAGCTCTTTTGAACCAGAGCCGATCAAATCGATGCCCATTGAAGGCAGACGCCATAACAGCGGTGCCAGGTAGCAATCCACCAGGCTGAACTCTTCGCTCATGAAGTAAGGCGTGCGGCCAAACAGTGGCGCGATCGCCAGCAGCTCTTCACGCAGCTGTTTGCGTGCGGCTTCGGCTTCCTGACCACTGCTGTTCTCAACCTTCCTCATCAGGCTGTACCAGTCCTGCTCGATGCGGTGCATCATCAGGCGGCTGTCACCACGGGCAACCGGATAAACCGGCATCAGTGGCGGATGCGGGAAGCGCTCATCTAAATATTCCATGATGATGCGGGATTCATACAGCGTCAGCTCACGATCTACCAGTGTCGGTACCGTGCGATACGGATTGAGGTCAATCAGATCCTGCGGCAGGTTATCCATTTCGACCTGCTCGATCTCTACGCTGACACCCTTCTCCGCCAGAACGATGCGTACCTGATGGCTGAAAATGTCAGTAGGACCAGAAAACAGCGTCATTACCGAACGTTTGTTGGCAGCGACAGCCATGAAAACCTCCAAGTTTGTTCACAAAAAGATACTGCGAATAGCCAACCACACGGCGACTCACTTGCTTGTCGAACTCGCACGCAACCTGGTCAGCTGCGCCGTAAAACTGACGCCCCGACAGCGGGAAGGCGCATAACGCACCGGCCTGCGGGCGCAAAGTGACACAGAGTTTACCAGATTTTAGGCTGCTTGTGGGCGTGGAATGAATCTTTGCAGGTAAATTGAGCGCGGGCTTACGGTTTTCACCGTTATCAGACGGGAAGGCAGAAAATAAAAAACCCGCCGAAGCGGGTTTTTTGAGCCAATTGCCGCAGCCGGAGCTGCAAACAATTAACGCTTGGAGAACTGAGGACGACGACGTGCTTTACGCAGGCCGACTTTCTTACGTTCAACCTGACGCGCGTCACGCGTTACGAAGCCAGCTTTACGCAGCTCGCCACGCAGTGATTCGTCGTATTCCATCAGAGCGCGGGTGATACCGTGACGGATCGCACCAGCCTGACCAGAAATACCGCCACCTTTAACAGTGACGTACAGATCGAATTTACCAACCAGATCCAGCAGTTCCAGCGGCTGACGAACGACCATGCGGGCAGTTTCGCGACCGAAGTACTGTTCCAGAGAACGTTGGTTAATTACGATGTTACCGCTACCCGGCTTAATGAATACGCGAGCGGTAGAGCTTTTGCGGCGACCAGTGCCGTAGTTTTGAGTTTCAGCCATTGCCTTTAATCCCGATTAAATGTCAAGAACTTGCGGTTGCTGTGCCGCATGGGTGTGCTCGTTGCCTGCGTAAACTTTCAGCTTACGGTACATAGCACGACCCAGCGGGCCCTTCGGCAGCATGCCTTTAACCGCGATCTCAATCACACGCTCAGGACGGCGAGCAATCATCTCTTCAAAGGTCGCCTGTTTGATACCACCGATGTGGCCGGTGTGGTGATAGTAGATCTTGTCAGTACGCTTGTTGCCGGTAACAGCAATTTTTTCTGCGTTCAGAACGATGATGTAATCACCCGTATCAACGTGCGGAGTGTATTCCGCTTTATGCTTACCACGCAGACGGCGCGCCAGTTCAGTCGCCAGGCGACCCAAAGTTTTGCCCGTTGCGTCAACTACAAACCAGTCACGTTGGACGGTTTCTGGTTTAGCTGTAAAAGTTTTCATCGAAAAGCTTACCCAAATTAAGTTACACGTTGGTGAAATCCCAAACGCTTAAGTAAACGAATGAGGCTCACACGACCATTTTGACCAGCAAGCCACCCCTTCGGATAGAGTTACTGGAACACAGAGGATTTGGGAAAAAAATCCTTTGCTGTAACGTGGGGTCGCAAGATTATAGAGAAGTCGATTGCAAAAATCGAACCCTATTTCGGTATTTATCCTGATTATTCTCACGGCAGATGCGGCAGGCGCAGATACTCTTCGCTCTGCATCTCCTGAAGCCGCGATAAACAGCGCTGGTATTCAAACTTCAGCCGCGTCCCCTGATAGATCTCGGTCAGCGAGGTTTCTGCGGCCACGACCAGCTTCACGTGACGCTCATAAAATTCGTCAACCAGGGCCAGGAAACGGCGCGCCTGATCTTCAGTTTTATAGATCATTACCGGCACGTCATAGAGCAGCACGCTGTGAAAACGGCGGGAAAGCGCGATGTAGTCATGCTGGCTGCGCCCTTCCCCGCACAGCGTCGTGAAGTTGATGGCCAGCACGCCGTCGCTGACGCCCAGCGTCGGCATCTTGCGATGGTTGATTTCCAGCACCGGCGCCTCCTCCGGCTGGCTGCCCGACAGCGCCTTAAACATGCGCGCCATCTCCGTGTGGGTGGCCTCGTTGAGTGGATAGTTCCACAGATGCGCCGAGGTCAGTGTCCGCAGCCGGTAGTCGATGCCGGCATCCACATTCATCACATCACAGTGCCGTTTTATCTGCTCAATAGCCGGCAGAAAACGCGCGCGCTGCAGGCCATTGCGGTAGAGGTCATCCGGCGGAATGTTCGAGGTTGCCACCAGGGCGATGCCGCGCTCAAACAGCGCTTCCATCAGCGTGCCCAGCAGCATCGCGTCGGTGATATCGGAGACAAAAAATTCATCGAAACAGAGGATGTCAGTTTCAGCTTTGAATTTGTCCGCGATAATCAGCAGCGGGTCGCTCTGCCCCTGCAGTTGCGTCAGTTCTTCATGCACCCGCAGCATGAAACGGTGGAAGTGCAGGCGCAGTTTGCGTTCGCCAGGAATAGACTGAAAAAAGAGATCCATGACCCAGGTTTTGCCGCGCCCGACGCCGCCCCACATGTAGAGTCCGCGAACAGGCTGGGGCGCCGCATTTTTCTCTTTACCGATCAATTTCGACAGGCGACCCAGCAGGCCGGATGAGGCGGGCGCGGCAGCCTGTTGCCGGGCAACCAGCGCCTGCTGCAGGGCGTCTAAACGGGTAATCGCTTCACGTTGTACGTCATCGGGCCTGAATTCGCCCTGCGACAGCGCCTGCTCATAACGTGCAAGCGGAGATGAGGTTTGCATTGTTGTTTCAAAGTCCCTGAATAGTGTCTGATTCATACCACGGTTGCTGAAAAAAAGGCCGTTCTACACTAAGCCATGCTGCTCCGGAGTTCCACATCCATAAGATTAACGGGTATAGTGACTATTATTGAAATGGTGCAACGCCCTACGGAACAATGGAAAAAACACGGGAGTCATTATGACCTGGGAATACGGGCTAATTGGTTTAGTGGTAGGTATTATTGTCGGCGCAGTCGCCATGCGTTTCGGCAATAAAAAGCTGCGTGAGCAGCGCAGCATGCAGTATGAACTGGAAAAATCGAAGGCCGAGCTGGCCGATTACCGCGAAGAGCTGACTAACCACTTCGCCCAGAGCGCCGAGCTGCTGGACAACATGGCGCGTGACTATCGTCAGCTTTATCAGCACATGGCGAAAGGCTCTAACGATCTGCTGCCGAATCTGCCGGGTCAGCAGAATCCTTTTGCCTATCAGCTGACTGAAGCGGAAGCTGACAACGATCAGGTGCCGGTGCAGATGCCGCGCGACTACTCTGAAGGCGCATCCGGTTTACTGCGTGGCGAGCGCCCTGCCCGCGACTAATCTTTTTGGGGCGCAGCCTGTCTGCGCCCACTGTTTTTGCGAACCCTGACCACAAACGACTGTCACACTCATTAAATCCTCCCACTTTGCAGCGAGAGCGTTGTAGCAATGAAAAAACAAGCACGCCTGTTTAGCGCATTAGCCTTGAGTATCGGGATGAGCCTTGCCGCCGCGCCAGACGCGATGGCAACGCTGCCAGCACAAATTGCGGGCCAGCCGCTGCCGAGCCTGGCACCGATGCTGGAAAAAGTGTTGCCTGCCGTGGTCAGCGTTCACGTGGAAGGCACCGACTCCGGCGAACAGGCTCAGGATATCCCTGAGCCTCTGAAACGTTTTTTCGGTCAGATGCCTGGCGGGAATAATCAGCCACAGCCGTTTGAAGGGTTGGGCTCGGGCGTGATCATTGATGCCGCGAAAGGCTACGTGCTGACCAACAATCATGTGGTGAACGGTGCCGACAAAATCAACGTGCAGCTTGGCGACGGCAGTGAGTATGAAGCCAAACTGATCGGTCATGATGAGCAGACGGATATCGCCCTGATTCAGATCCAGGGCGCGAAAAACCTCACGCAGATTAAAGTGGCGGACTCCGACCAGCTGAAAGTGGGTGATTTTGCGGTCGCAATCGGGAACCCGTTTGGTCTGGGCCAGACCGCCACCTCCGGTATCATCTCTGCGCTGGGCCGCAGCGGCCTTAACCTGGAGGGGCTGGAAAACTTTATTCAGACCGATGCCGCGATTAACCGCGGCAACTCCGGCGGTGCGCTGGTCAACCTGAACGGCGAGCTGATTGGGATCAATACCGCCATTCTGGCCTCCAGCGGCGGCAATATCGGCATCGGCTTTGCTATCCCGAGTGATATGGCGATGAACCTCGCGCAGCAGCTGATCAAATTTGGCGAAGTGAAGCGCGGTCAGCTGGGTATTAAAGGCACCGAAATGACGGCCGATATGGCGAAGGCGTTCAATGTCGACGCGCAGCGCGGCGCCTTCGTTTCGGAAGTGTTGCCGCAGTCTGCCGCGCAGAAGGCGGGCATCAAGTCCGGCGACATCATTACCTCAATCAACGACAAGCCGATTACCAGCTTCGCTGAGTTGCGGGTAAAGGTAGGCACGACCCCACCAGGCGAACAGGTTAAGCTTGGCCTGCTGCGCGAAGGCAAACCGGTGACGGTCACCGTTACGCTGGAGCAGAGCGCTCAGACCACCGCCAGCGCCCAGCTGATGTCTCCGGCCCTGCAGGGTGCCACCCTGAGTGATGGACAGACCAAAACCGGCGACAAAGGCGTGAAGGTCGACACCATCGAAAAAGGGACACCGGCTGAACAGGTTGGCCTGCAGAAAGATGATGTGATCATCGGCGTAAACCGCAACCGGGTTCAGACCCTGGCTGAGATGCGCAAGATACTGGAAGGCAAACCGCCGGTTCTGGCACTGAACGTGGTGCGCGGCGATGAAAGTATCTATCTGTTGTTGAGATAAACCTCGCATTATGGCGGACACAAGCGCGTGTGTGTCCGCCGCTCTCATGTTATTCTGCCCAGCGATCTCCCCTGGCGTGATTTAACACCATGTTTCTTAAACTTTTGCGTGCCGTAGTGCTGGGCCTGATTGTGGCGGGTATTCTACTCGCAGCACTGCCTGCACTGCGTATGGGCAGCGACGCCCTCTATAACCACGACGATATCAACGACGAAACGCCCTTCAGCTTCAATCAGGGGGTGCGCCGCGCCGTGCCTGCCGTTGTAAACGTTTATAACCGGAGCGCCCACGGCAACAACAACCGTGGCATCACCACCCTGGGCTCGGGGGTGATTATGAATGCCAAAGGCTACATCCTGACCAACAAGCACGTCATCAATAATGCCGATCAGATTATCGTGGCATTGCAGGATGGCCGCTTCTTTGAGGCCACGCTGGTCGGTTCCGACGGCATGACCGATCTTGCCGTGCTGAAGATCACCGCCTCCGGCCTGCCTGTCATCCCGATCAATCCCAATCGCCAGGCGCATATCGGTGATGTCGTGATGGCGATAGGCAACCCCTATAACCTGGGGCAGACGGTGACGCAGGGCATTATCAGCGCCACGGGCCGGGTTGGACTGAGTTCATCAGGCCGCCAGAACTTCCTGCAGACCGATGCGTCAATTAATCAGGGTAACTCCGGTGGCGCGCTGATTAACTCGCTTGGCGAGCTGATGGGTATCAACACCCTGACCTTTGATAAAAGTAACGATGGCGAAACGCCGGAAGGCATTGGTTTCGCCATCCCCACCGTTTTAGCCTCGAAGATCATGGATAAGCTGATTCGTGATGGTCGGGTGATCCGCGGCTATATCGGTATTACCGGTCGTGAGCTGCCGCCGCTGCATGGACAGGGCAGCAATCTGGATCGGGTTCAGGGCATTATCGTCAGCGTGGTGACGCCGGATGGACCGGCAGACAAGGCCGGGATTCAGGCCAACGATGTACTGCTCAGCGTAAACGGTAAGCCAGCCATCTCGGCGCAGGAGACCATGGATCAGGTGGCAGAGATTCGTCCCGGTTCCGTGATTGATGTGCAGGTGCTGCGCAACGATCAGAAACTGACGCTGCCGGTCACCATTCAGGAATTTCCTGATAACAGCAACTAATCAGCGGTCCTGTACCAACAGCAATGACATAGCCGGAGGGGCGGGGATGGCCCATCTGAAGAGCAAAGCGTCCGAGCCAGGATGGCGAGGCAGACCTACAGGGATGTAGGTTTCCTTTGCGATCAGATGGGCCATCCCTGCCCTTTTCGCCCGGGCTCTTAGCAGCGATCAACCGGAAAGGCGATCACCTCACTCAGTGACTCTGCTTTTAACGCCAGCATAATCAGCCGATCAATACCCAGCGCAACCCCGGAACAGGCGGGCATACCGTGCGCCAGCGCATCCAGCAGATAAGTGTCAATTGGATGGACCGGCAGACCGCGCGCCGCACGGCGACGGTTATCCTGCTCAAACCGCTGACGCTGCTCGCGGCTGTCGGTCAGCTCACGGAAACCGTTCGCCAGCTCAATGCCTTTGTAATAGACCTCAAAACGTTCAGCTACGCGGTGATCTTCGGTGCTGATCTCCGCCAGTGCCGCCTGACTGGCCGGGAAATGATAAACGAAGCAGGGTTTGTCCTGGCCGATCTTCGGCTCCACGCCCAGCATAAACAGCAGCATCAGCAGCGTATCGCGATCCTCTTCTGCACGCGCCAGCTCGCCTTCGCCCAGCTTCTCTGCCGCTTCACGCAGCTGCGCTTTATCTGCCGACAGCGGGTCCAGATCCAGGTGACGGATAAAGGCCTGCTGATAGGAGAGCGACTCTGCGCTGTCACACTCCAGCACCTGCTGCAGCAGATCGTCCACCTCATTCATCAGGCGGTACATGTCGTAGTGCGGCCGGTACCACTCCAGCATGGTGAATTCCGGATTATGATGACGTCCCGCCTCTTCATTGCGGAAACTGCGCCCCATCTGATAGATCGGACCACTGCCCGCTGCCAGCAGGCGTTTCATATGATATTCCGGGCTGGTCATCAGCCAGAGATCGCGCCCCTGCGACGCACCAGGCCCGACAAAACGCGTCTGGAAAGGCACCAGATGGATATCGGTAATAGTGGCCTGGCTCATCGCCGGCGTATCCACTTCCAGTACGCCGCGATCGGCAAAGAAACGACGCACTTCCGCTAAAATCGCGGCGCGTTTTAACAAATTGGCGATGGATGCGCTTGGTTGCCAGCTTGCCGTTTCGCTCATGGTGATGACTCCTGATACAAATAAGGGGTGGAAGTCTACCTGCAATGCCTGCGGCAAACAATCTCATGCCGGCGATGCCAAAAACAGCGCTTCGGCTTCTATACTTAAGCAGTTAAATCACAAAGGAATCCCGCTATGTCTCTATGGAAAACCCTTGTCGCCAGCCTCAGCGCTTTTCTCTCCGTTGCCTGTAGCACCACGCCACCCAAAAACGTCACGGTTGTTGAGAACTTTGACAGCCAGCGCTATCTCGGCCAGTGGTATGAGATTGCCCGCCTCAATCATCCGTTTGAACGCGGTCTGGAGCAGGTCACGGCTAACTACAGCCCGCGTGAAGATGGCGGCCTGAAAGTGATCAATCGTGGCTATAACGTGAAAAAACAGCGCTGGCAGGAGAGCGTCGGCAAGGCCTACTTCACCGGTGAACCGCAGCGCGCCGCTCTGAAAGTCTCGTTCTTTGGCCCCTTCTATGGCGGCTACAACGTTATCGCCCTGGATCCCGACTACCGCTATGCCCTGGTGTGTGGCCCGAATCGCCACTACCTGTGGATACTGTCGCGCACACCGCAGCTGGAGCCGGGCGTCAAAGAGAAGCTGGTTGATCAGGCGCGCCGGGATGGCTTCCCGGTTGATGAGTTAATCTGGGTGAAACAGAAATAGTGCAGAGGGAATAAGCCGGTACAAAACCGTTTTCGTACCGGCTGTAATAACAGGTTACTTCGTGCTGTTCTGAATCGCCTGGCCACCCGCTTCGACGTCTTCACCCACGCCACGCGTGGTGTTGCAAGCCGTCAGCAGTGAAGAGAGCACCAGTACAGAGAAGATCGCGGCAATACTTTTCTTTAACATGACAATGTCCTTTTTGATGGATGTAAAGTACAGCGCTTTAAGCATAGCCGGATTTCCGGCGGATGCTGCCGCGGAACTTTAAAAAGGAGAAGCCGTTAAGGTCATTTTGCCGCACGCGAAATGGCACCACCTAAGTGGGAGACATCTTCGCCAAAACCGTGGAATGTGTTGCAGGCACTTAATGCAGAGGAGACCAGCAACGCGAATGCGATTAATTTTGCCAGCTTTTTCATTTTTTCTCTCAGACAAGAAAAAGGCGCATCCGGAGATGCGCCTGCGAATCTTACTTCACGCGTGACACGTATTCGCCAGAGCGGGTGTCAACTTTCACCACTTCGCCTTCCTGAACGAACAGTGGCACTTTTACAACCGCGCCGGTAGAGAGCTTGGCAGGTTTACCGCCGGTACCGGCAGTGTCACCTTTCAGGCCTGGATCGGTTTCCACGATTTCAGCTTCGATAAAGTTCGGCGGCTGAACGGCGATAGGACGACCGTTCCACAGCGTAACGATACATTCTGCGTTGTCCTGCAGCCATTTCGCTGCTTCGCCCACAGTCTTCTCTTCAACCGGGAACTGCTCAAAGCTTTCCTGGTGCATGAAGTGGTAGAACTCACCGTCGTTGTACAGGTAGCTCAGGTTGGTATCCATTACGTCTGCGCCTTCGGCGGAGTCGGTGGATTTGAAAGTTTTCTCAACGCGAGAACCCGTCAGCAGGCGACGCATTTTAACGCGTGCGAATGCCTGACCTTTACCCGGTTTAACGAACTCACTGGATTCGATGGCATACGGCTCGCCTTCGAACATGATTTTAAGACCGGGACGGAAATCGTTGCTAGAATAAGTCGCCATGAAGGCCCTCTACGAAAATTGATACTGGTACTAAGCCAAAAAAATGGCACACATTGTAACCCTAAAAATACCTTCCAGAGAAGATTGGTTGCAGCAACTTGCTGATGTTGTCACTGAACCTGATGAATTACTGCGTATTTTAGCCCTGGAACAGCATCCTGAGCTGGCCGCTGGCGCGGATGCGCGGCGGCTTTTCGCCCTGCGCGTTCCGCATGCCTTCATCAGCCGGATGAAAAAAGGCGATGCGCACGACCCGTTGCTGCTTCAGGTTCTGACGCAGCGTCAGGAATTCATCGATACGCCTGGTTATAGCACCGATCCGCTCGATGAACAAAGTAACGCGGTGCCCGGACTGCTGCATAAATACCGCAACCGGGCGTTATTGCTGGTCAAAGGCGGCTGTGCCGTCAACTGCCGCTACTGCTTCCGCCGTCACTTCCCCTATCAGGATAATCCCGGTAATAAGCGAAGCTGGCAGGCGGCGCTGGACTATATCGCCGATCATCCGGAACTGGATGAGATTATCTTCTCCGGCGGCGATCCATTAATGGCGAAAGATCATGAACTCGCGTGGCTGATTGCCGCGCTGGAAAAGATCCCGCACCTGAAGCGGTTGCGCATCCACAGTCGTTTACCGGTGGTGATTCCGGCACGCATTACCGATCAGCTCTGTGAGATGCTTCGCGCGACCCGCCTGCAGGTGGTAATGGTGACGCACATCAACCATGCGCAGGAGATTGATGATGCGCTGCGTGAGGCGATGAGCAGCCTGAAGCGGGCCGGTGTCACCCTGCTGAATCAGAGCGTGTTGCTGCGGGGCGTGAACGATAATGCGCAGACGCTGGCCACCCTGAGCAATGCCCTGTTTGATGCGGGCATTCTGCCCTACTATCTGCATGTGCTGGATAAGGTGCAGGGTGCCGCACATTTCTTTGTGTCTGACGATGAGGCGCGCCAGCTGGTGCGGGCATTACTGTCACAGGTTTCCGGCTATCTGGTGCCGAAACTGGCGCGGGAAATTGGCGGAGAGCCGAGTAAAACGCCGCTGGATTTACAGCTGCGACAGGAATAAAAACGGCCAGCACAAGGCTGGCCGCTGAGATTCGCTGTACTACCTATGCCACATTATGGGCACTTGTAGACCTGACCGGTCATTTTGCTGTCCAGAGGCGCGAACGCAGACAGCAGATTCTGTGTCGGGCTGGTGGCACCATAAATCACGTTGCCGCCCATCTCCGCGGCGCGATTGCGCAGGTCATTGGCTGCACCGCGCAGTGCGCTGGTTTCGCCGCCTGCACCGCTCAGCCAGTTGCTCTGTGAGCCGGTAAGGTTGCCCAGAAGCTGGCAGGAACTGGCAGGCTGCTGATCGGTAAACGTCACGCGCTCGCCTGCTGAAGAGAGTTGCGTAGAGCTGCTGCAGCCCGCCAGCAATAACACGCCAGCCGTCAGTCCGGGCAAGAGGTTAATCCGCATTGTAATCCCCATTTATTATCATCAGAGTCGGGTGGCAGCGTAGCAGAAAAAAAGCACTTTTTTCTGCACATTCATTGCCTTAATCCCGTTATATCCCCTCAATATTTCATGTTACGTCTCGGCGACTCTGCCTGCCTGAAGAATGAACTGAACATCAGTGAATTCAGCCGGACAACTGCAGACAGCGTGCAGACAACGGGAAATATCAGGAGGAAAGACGTACGATTGCGCCACTACTTATACTATTTTCCTGCCCAAAAGAAAAACCCCCGGCCGTTTCCGGTCGGGGGTTCTTTTGTGACTCAGGCAGTCAACGGCAATTACATCATGCCGCCCATACCGCCCATGCCACCCATACCGCCAGCGCCAGCGCCTAAATCAGGTGCGTCGCCTTTTGGCAGGTCAGTAACCATGCACTCGGTAGTGATCATCAGACCCGCAACAGAGGCCGCGTACTGCAGCGCAGAACGGGTCACTTTGGTTGGGTCCAGGATACCGAAGTCGATCATGTTGCCGTACTCTTCAGTCTGCGCGTTGTAACCGTAGTTACCGTCGCCCGCTTTCACGTTGTTCGCCACAACAGAAGGCTCTTCACCGGCGTTAGAGACGATCTGACGCAGTGGTGCTTCCATCGCGCGCAGCGCAACTTTAATACCGACGTTCTGGTCTTCGTTCTGACCACGCAGCTCTGACAGCTGTGCTGCAACGCGAACCAGCGCCACACCACCACCTGCAACCACGCCTTCTTCGACAGCAGCACGGGTTGCGTGCAGTGCATCTTCAACGCGCGCTTTCTTCTCTTTCATTTCAACTTCAGTGGCTGCGCCCACTTTCAGAACGGCTACGCCGCCTGCCAGTTTCGCGACGCGCTCCTGCAGTTTTTCTTTGTCGTAGTCAGAGGTCGCTTCTTCGATCTGCTGACGAATCTGGGTAACACGGCCCTGAATGGTGGTCTCTTCACCCACACCGTCGATGATGGTGGTGGTGTCTTTGTTGATCACAACACGTTTTGCCTGACCCAGATCTTCCAGCGCAGCTTTTTCCAGCTCCATACCGATCTCTTCAGAGATGACGGTACCGCCGGTCAGGATAGCGATATCCTGCAGCATGGCTTTACGACGGTCGCCGAAGCCTGGTGCTTTAACCGCAGCCACTTTAACGATGCCGCGCATGGTGTTGACCACCAGCGTTGCCAGAGCTTCGCCTTCAACATCTTCCGCGATGATCAGCAGAGGTTTACCGGCTTTCGCAACGGCTTCCAGCACGGGCAGCATTTCACGGATGTTAGAGATTTTCTTGTCAGCCAGCAGGATGAACGGCGATTCCAGTTCAACCGCACCAGTTTCTGGCTTGTTGATGAAGTACGGTGACAGGTAGCCACGATCAAACTGCATACCTTCAACCACATCCAGCTCGTCCTGCAGGCCGGTGCCTTCTTCAACGGTGATCACGCCTTCTTTACCCACTTTCTCCATCGCCTGAGCAATCAGCTGGCCCACGGTTTCATCGGAGTTAGCAGAGATAGTACCTACCTGCGCAATCGCTTTAGAGTCTGAGCAAGGTACAGACAGCGCTTTCAGTTTCTCAACGGCAGACACAACGGCCTGGTCGATACCGCGCTTCAGGTCCATCGGGTTCATACCCGCGGCAACGGCTTTCAGACCTTCGGTGATGATAGCCTGCGCCAGTACGGTCGCGGTGGTGGTGCCGTCGCCTGCAGCGTCGTTCGCTTTAGAGGCCACTTCTTTCACCATCTGCGCGCCCATGTTCTCGAACTTGTCTTCCAGTTCGATTTCACGCGCAACGGACACGCCATCTTTAGTGATGGTCGGTGCACCAAAAGATTTATCCAGAACCACGTTACGGCCTTTAGGGCCCAGGGTAACTTTTACTGCATCTGCCAGTACGTTCACGCCACGCAGCATTTTTACGCGAGCGTCATTACCGAATTTTACGTCTTTAGCTGCCATTTCAATTGTCCCTTAAATTCGTTTCGTTCAGTGAGTTACGCGAAAAAATTACGCTTCGACAATCGCCAGAATGTCGCTTTCAGAGATGATCAGCACTTCTTCGTTGTCGATCTTTTCGGTTTTAGCGCCGTAACCTTCGTTGAAGATCACCACGTCGCCAACCTTCACGTCCAGCGGCTTAACGTCGCCACTCTCAAGGATGCGGCCATTGCCGACAGCCAGAACTTCACCACGGGTAGATTTACCGGCTGCAGAACCGGTCAGCACGATGCCGCCAGCTGATTTAGCTTCAACTTCTTTACGCTTGACGATGACGCGATCGTGCAATGGACGAATTTTCATGTGATAGCTCTCCTTTGAGAAGTCCAATCATTCAGTTTTGGGGTTGAACACCGGGCTGCATGGCTTCCGGCCTCGTGACCTGTGAGATAGGGCCATCCCCACCCGCTTTCAAGGGGGCTAACAACAAATTTTTTCTATGGAAGCCATAAGTGATGCTTTTTTAAACAGACGACGGCACAAATAAAAAACGCAACCCGGAGGTTGCGCTTTCAGTGGTGACAATGGCGGTTAACGATCCTGGTGATCGTCGTGATGCTCAAGGCGATCGCTGTTTTTACGCTCAAACTCGCCGTCCATCGTGTAGCCGCTGTCCGGTCCGGCTCCCGGCCCGCGCCAGACGCGCAGATGGGGCATCAGCTTCAGCGTGAGATGCTTCTGAACCGGGGGCAGCAGCAGCAGCAGGCCCAGCAGATCGGTAAAGAAGCCCGGCAGCAGCAGCAGGAAACCGGCGATGATCAGCGAGACGCTTTTGATCATCTCCGTGGCCGGGCTTTCGTTACGCGCCAGCTTCTCCTGCATCAGCATGAAGTTTTTCATGCCCTGATTTTTTACCAGCGAGACCCCGATGCAGGAGGTGAACACCACCAGCAGCATGGTCAGCAGCACGCCCATGACGTGCGCGACCTGGATGAACAGTGAAATCTCAATCCAGGCCAGAACAAAAAAGACTAATAACGGTATCCAGCGCACCGTACTCTCCTGTAAGTAGAGGCTGAACGGCAGCGTGCCGGTCAGCAGAAAGCGTTCATCCTGAGGAGGATAAGAAAAGAGATGGGCACCCGCGCCGCCCTTTTCAACCGATCCTGTCAAATTTATCCTGCGGGGTTAATTTTGTAACCAACTTCACATATCGTTAACCCGGCAGCAGCATTAGCGATCTGCATGCGTGCTTTTCCCGGGCATCAGAATATGATCGCACACGCCTCTATGAAGACGGATAATATGTCGGCACGGGCACACCACGACAAAATAAACACATCCTTTGTGATGGTTAGCGGCAACAACAAGAAGGTTATCATGGCGAACAACATTCGTATCGAAGAAGACCTGTTAGGTATGCGCGAAGTTCCGGCGGATGCCTATTATGGCGTTCATACTCTGCGTGCGATTGAAAATTTTTATATCAGCAACAGCAAAATCAGTGACATACCTGAATTTGTCCGCGGTATGGTGATGGTAAAAAAAGCAGCAGCGATGGCTAACAAAGAGCTGCAGACCATCCCGCGTAACATTGCCGATACCATCATTCAGGCCTGCGACGAAGTGCTGAACAAGGGCCGCTGTATGGATCAGTTCCCCGTGGATGTCTATCAGGGCGGCGCCGGGACCTCGGTCAACATGAACACCAATGAGGTGCTGGCAAACATCGGTCTTGAGCTGATGGGCCACCAGAAAGGGGAATACCAGTATCTCAACCCCAACGACCATGTAAACAAGTGCCAGTCCACCAACGACGCCTACCCGACCGGTTTCCGCATCGCGGTTTACAGTTCGCTGCTGAAACTGCTTGATGGCATCAGCCAGTTGTCTGAAGGCTTCCAGCGCAAAGCCGATGAATTCCAGACCATCCTGAAAATGGGCCGAACCCAGCTGCAGGATGCGGTGCCGATGACTCTGGGGCAGGAGTTTCACGCCTTCAGCGTGCTGCTGAACGAAGAGACCAAAAGCATTCTGCGCACCGCCGAACTGCTGCTGGAGGTTAACCTTGGCGCGACCGCCATCGGTACCCGTCTTAACACGCCGGATGGCTATCAGCATCTGGCCGTGCAGCGTCTGGCGGAAGTCAGCAACCTGCCGGTCATTCCGGCGGAAGATCTGATTGAAGCGACCTCCGACTGCGGTGCCTATGTGATGGTTCACTCGTCGCTGAAACGCCTGGCGGTGAAGCTCTCTAAAATCTGTAACGACCTGCGCCTGCTCTCCTCGGGTCCGCGCGCCGGCCTGAATGAAATCAACCTGCCTGAGCTGCAGGCGGGCTCCTCCATCATGCCAGCCAAAGTGAACCCGGTGGTGCCGGAAGTGGTTAACCAGGTCTGCTTCAAGGTGATTGGCAACGACACCACCGTGACCATGGCTTCCGAAGCGGGTCAGCTGCAGCTTAACGTCATGGAGCCGGTGATTGGCCAGGCGCTGTTTGAGTCGATCAGCATCCTGACCAACGCCTGCTACAACCTGCTGGAGAAGTGCGTCAACGGCATCACCGCTAACCGCGCGGTGTGCGAAGCCTACGTCTTCAACTCAATTGGCATCGTGACCTACCTCAACCCCTACATCGGCCACCACAACGGCGACATCGTCGGCAAAATCTGTGCCGAAACCGGGAAAAGTGTGCGTGAGGTGGTGCTGGAGCGCGGCCTGCTGACGGAGAGTGAGCTGGACGATATCTTCTCGGTGCAGAACCTGATGTATCCGGTTTATAAAGCAAAACGCTACACCGATGAAAACGAGCAATAGGGTTTAACCCACGCGGGTTAACCAAAGGCACACCGCGATCAACATGGTGTGCCTTTTTTTTTGGTACACAGCATTCCCGGAGTTCACCGGTTAACTTTGCAGGAGTGATTCATGTTTGTGGTTGAGCTGCTTGTCGTCCTGATGGCGATCTGGCTGGGCGCACGTCTTGGCGGCATTGGTATCGGATTCGCCGGCGGGATGGGGGTACTGATCCTGACGCTGGGCTTTGGCATGGCACCCGGCGCTATCCCGTTCGACGTGATAGAGATCATCATGGCGGTGATCGCCGCCATCGCGGCGATGCAGGTGGCGGGCGGCATGGACTATCTGGTGAGCCTGGCGGAACGCCTGCTGCGCCGACATCCGCGCCACGTCACGCTGCTGGCCCCGCTGGTAACCTACCTGATGACGCTGCTGGCAGGTACCGGTCACACCGCTTTCTCGACGCTGCCGGTGATCGCGGAAGTGGCCAAAGAGCAGGGCGTGCGCCCTTCCCGTCCGCTGTCGATTGCGGTGGTGGCGTCGCAGATCGCGATTACCGCCTCTCCCATCTCCGCCGCCGTGGTCTTTTTTGCCACGCTGCTGGAACCGCGCGGCGTCAGCTACATCACGCTGCTGGCGATTGCGATCCCCGCCACGATGGTGGGCCTCTTCCTGGCCGCGCTGGTCACTAACTTCCTCGGCAAAGAGCTTAAAGATGATGAGGTTTATCAGGCGCGTCTCGCCAAAGGGGAAGTTACCCTGCGGGGTGCCAGCGTCTACCAGCCGAAGCCGGGGGCGAAACGCTCGGTGCTGCTGTTTCTGACGGGTATTATTGCTGTGGTGCTCTATGCCACCGCCACCAGCGCCAGCGTCGGGCTGATCGCCGATCCGCCGCTGCCACGTAACGAAGCGATTGTGGTGTTTATGCTGACCATCGCGACGCTGATCAGCCTGACCTGCAAACTCGACACCAGCGAAATCCTCAGCGCCAGCACCTTTAAGTCCGGCATGAGTGCCTGTATCTGTGTGATGGGTGTCGCCTGGCTGGGCGACACCTTTGTCAAAGCGCATCTGGCAGAGATTCAGACACTGGCG
Organism: Pantoea sp. GM_Pan_3; assembly: GCF_026541045.1. NCBI lineage: Bacteria > Pseudomonadati > Pseudomonadota > Gammaproteobacteria > Enterobacterales > Erwiniaceae > Pantoea > Pantoea sp. GM_Pan_3. Next base: position 442,690 of record NZ_JALNVA010000002.1, read on the forward strand.
GGCGACACGCTGAAAACCTATCCGTGGATGCTGGCGCTGGTGCTCTTCTTTGCCTCCATGCTGCTCTACTCACAGGCGGCGACCACCAAGGCACTGATGCCGGCCGCCCTGCTGCTGGGCGTCACCCCGCTCACCGCGATTGCTTCCTTTGCGGCGGTATCGGCACTGTTTGTGCTGCCCACCTACCCCACACTGCTGGCCGCCGTTGAGATGGACGATACCGGCTCCACCCGGATTGGTAAGTTTGTATTCAACCACGCCTTTATCATTCCCGGCGTTATCGCTATCGCGCTGTCGGTGCTTTCCGGCTTCATCTTTGGCGGACTGCTCTTGTAGCACCGCCATCGTGTTATGAAGGGAGCGTGCTATCATCGGCGCTCTTTTCATCACACAGGAGTCACAGGATGAATGCCGTCGTTATCCTCTGTACTGCCCCCGATCAGGCCACGGCGCAACAGCTTGCGACCCTGGCGCTGGAAGCCAGGCTGGCGGCCTGCGTTACCCTGCTGCCCGGCGCGACCTCCTGCTATCTCTGGCAGGGCCGGATTGAGCAGAGCAGTGAAGTGCAGATGCTGCTGAAGTGCGACAGCGATCACCAGCAGGCGCTGTGCGATCTGCTTAAAGCCGCGCACCCTTACGACGTGCCCGAACTGCTGGCACTGCCGGTTCAACATGGAGACAGTGAATACTTGTCATGGCTGCACGCATCTCTCGCTTAATAACGCTTCTGCTGACGCTGTTTGTCTGTCTGCAGGCGCACGCTTCCCTCTTTTCCAGTCCGGTGACCGGCCGCTTTGTGCCCGTCGACCAGGCCTTTACGTTTGATTTCGACCAGCAGGGCGCGCAGCTCAACCTGCACTGGAAAGTGAAGTCAGGCTATTACCTCTATCGCCAGCAGATTCACATCACGCCACAGAATGCGACCCTCGCGCCGCTGACGCTGCCTGCCGGCGAGCCGCATGAAGATGAATTTTTCGGCAAGAGTGAGATCTATCCGCAGGATCTGACGCTGCCGGTGACGCTGCAACAGGCAGGCCCGGGTGCCACGCTCAGCGTGACTTATCAGGGCTGTGCTGCTGCCGGCTTCTGCTATCCGCCGGAGACGCGATCCGTGCCGCTGAATGCGGTAGCCGCAGACAGCCCGCCAGCGTCCGCCAGCCCTACGGCTGAGGTTCAGCCCGCCTCCGCCAGTCCGCTGCCCTTTTCGCCACTGTGGGCGTTGCTGATCGGCATCGGCGTCGCCTTTACGCCCTGCGTGCTGCCGATGTACCCGCTGATCGCCGGCATTATCCTGGGCGGCCAGCGCCATTATTCGCTGGGACGCCTGTTTGCCCTGGCGATGGTCTACGTGCAGGGGATGGCGCTGACCTACACGCTGCTGGGCGTGGTGGTCGCCGCAGCCGGTCTGCGTTTTCAGGCCGCCCTGCAGCATCCCTGGGTGCTCATCACGCTCTCGCTGCTGTTTATCGTGCTGGCTCTCTCCATGTTTGGCCTGTTTACCCTGCAACTGCCCGCCAGTCTGCAAACCCGCCTGACCCTGTGGAGCAATCGCCAGCGGGGCGGATCGCTGCCCGGCGTCTTTCTGATGGGAGCGCTGGCGGGATTGATCTGCTCGCCCTGCACTACGGCTCCGCTCAGCGCCATTCTGCTCTACATCGCGCAGAGCGGAAATCTGTGGGCCGGCGCCGGTACGCTGTGGCTCTATGCCGTCGGGATGGGGCTGCCACTGATCGCCGTGACCCTGTTTGGTAACCGCCTGCTGCCGAAAAGCGGCCCGTGGATGCAGACCGTCAAGGAGGGCTTCGGGTTTGTCATCCTGGCGCTGCCGGTGTTCCTGCTGGAGCGCATCGTGGGCGAGGCCTGGGGATGGCGGCTCTGGAGCCTGCTCGGCGTGGCGTTCTTCGGCTGGGCGTTCAGCCTCAGCCTGCGCGCCAGCAGCGGTAAGTGGCGCGTGGTGCAGATTGTCATGCTGGCCGCTGCGCTGATCAGTGCGCGACCATTGCAGGACTGGGCCTTTGGCGAACCGGCCACGCAGCAGGCGGTAACCCCTCTGCCGTTCCAGACCCTTCAGACGCCGCAGCAGCTCGACAGTGCGCTGCAGCAGGCCCGCGGACGCATCACGATGGTCGATCTCTATGCTGACTGGTGCGTCGCCTGTAAAGAGTTTGAAAAATATACCTTCAGTGACCGCGCCGTGCGCGATAGCCTGCGTCAGGTGCAGCTAATGCAGGCCAACGTCACCGACAACAACGCTCGCGACAACGCACTGTTACAGCATCTTCAGGTGCTGGGCTTACCCACAATTCTGTTCTTTGATGCGCAGGGCCGGGAAATCCCCGGTTCGCGTATCACCGGGTTTCTGGATGCCGCTGACTTCCGCGCGCATTTGCAGAAACTTACCCCGTAAACAACACTGGAGTCAGGTCTTTGCCCGGTAAAACAGCCGGGCCTGCATACCAGAGGAGAGTCACTTGCAGCGTGAACAGATACTCGAGCATGCATTGAATGTGCTTGAACAGAACGGCCTCGCCGCCACCCTCTCATTGGAAAACCTGGCGGGTTCCGGATTACCTTCAGAGCAGCTCCGGCTGTTCTGGCCCGACCGCGACGCCCTGCTCTACGATGCGCTGCGCTATCACGGGCAGCAGATTGAAACCTGGCGTCGCCAGATCCTGCTGGATGCGTCGCTGTCGGCAGATCAGAAGCTGATGGCACGCTACGAAGTCCTGAGTGAACAGGTCAGCAAAGGGCGTTTTCCGGGCTGCCTGTTTATCGCCGCCTGCAGCTTCTACCCGCAGCCCGATCAGCCCATTCACCAGCTGGCCGAGCAGCAGAAACGCGGCTCCTGGCAGTTTACCCATGAGATTCTGGTGGAACAGGGTCTGGATAACCCCAGCATGGTCGCCGACCAGATGGAGCTGATTCTTGAGGGCTGCCTGAGCAAGCTGCTGGTGAAGCGTAACGTGCAGGATGTCGCCACCGCTCAGCGCCTGGCGGAAGATGTTTACAACATCGCGCTGTGCCGCAAAAACGGGGCGCTGGCCTGAGGTTTTACCCCTTTTGACTGAAAAGCAGGCAATCAGTCACGTTTCCCGGGGTTTTTTAGTGAAAGCCGTTGACGGCCTGCGGCCTTTACGGTTTAATGCGCCCCGTTGCCCGAATAGCTCAGTCGGTAGAGCAGGGGATTGAAAATCCCCGTGTCCCTGGTTCGATTCCGGGTTCGGGCACCAAAATTAAAGAACCCAGCCTATGGCTGGGTTTTTGCTTTTCAGAGCGAACCCGTTATCGAAGGTTCAATAGACTCGCCACTTCCTGTGGCTCGCCCATCCCCTTCAATTCACGCTTCGTCAGGCCCACTCAGCGTCTGACTGCCGATGTTCGTAAAATAGTTCCCCTGAACCAGTTCGCTGCTGACAAAATCCACAAATGCTCTGACCTTCGAGGATAAATGGCGGTTAGAAGGCCAGATTAGCGACATCGATCCTAATGGCAGCATGTATTCAGTCAGTAAAGGGACGAGTAATTCTTTTTCAAATGCTTCTTCAGCAACATAGACCGGCAGATGAGCTACGCCTGATCCATCAATGGCTGCCCGCAACCCAGCGTGAGTATTGTTGAATATAAGATCCCTGGGAAGGTCCAGGTTTTCAAAATCGGCAGAGAAAGCCCAACTGGCGATTCGACCACTTGAGGGATATTTGAAATGTATGCAGCGATGGTGGACCAGATCAGCAGGGTTCAAAGGGATGCCATGCGTTTTTAGATACTCTCTGCTGGCACAGACGACAAAATACTGCTCTCCCAGCTTTCTGCTCACAAGGCGGTTATCTGCCAACTCACCACTTCTCACCGCGACATCTATTCCTTCCGCAATCAGATCCACCACGCGATCTTCAAAATCGATATCAAGCTGTATATCAGGGTACTTTTCAATAAAACGTGGAAGTATGGGCATCAAAAGGGAATGCCCGAAAATTTGCGGCACGCTGATATGTAATCTGCCGCAGGGCGTGATGCGCGTTTCGGCAATCAGAGCTCTGGCATCGCGAATCTCATTCAGGATGAACTTACACCGTTCATAGAAGACATTCCCTTCTTCAGTCAGACCGATGCTGCGCGTTGTCCGATGAAAAAGCCTTACCCCGAGTTCGTCTTCAAGTTTCGCCACGCTCTTTGCAATCGCTGAAGAAGAGATGCCTGACACCCTTGCCGCTGCAACATAGCTGCCCAGTTCAGCTGTATAAACAAACGCCCTGAGACCTCGCAGACTTTCCATCCCCCCCTCCAATTGTGGAATTTTTTTCCTTAGTGTAAGTACCTTTACTTATATTTACAATGATGTCACTGCATTTTAGTCTTGATGAAAATGAATTGTTAAATTACCTGAAAGGCACTGTCGCTTGTCAAATTTTCAAAATAGTAAGAGTACCTCCCCGGCTTTATTAATTCCGTTAATAAACCGGATGAAACTCTTTTTATAGCCTTCAAAAAACTGAAAGCTTGACTGTTATTTTTTGGTCAAAGGAAACCCTTATATGGAGAAGCATCGTGAGTGAATTAGTACATACCCTTTCGCCTGAAACTGTTATTGACAATGGATTGGTTATCTATTTTGCTGGTTCAATCAGAGCCGGACGGGATGATGTTCCTGTTTACGCGAAACTGATTAATAAGCTCAAGGGCTACGGTAAAGTTATTACCGAACACGTGGGTGATTACAGTTTATCTGATGGTGGTCAGTCTTTCCTGGGTGACAAATTTATTCATGACCGTGATTTGCACTGGCTGCGCCATTCCCAGGTAGTTGTCGCTGAAGTCACAACTCCAAGTCTGGGAGTAGGTTATGAAATTGCGACGGCAATCAGCTGGCGTATTCCTGTTATCACGCTCTACAGAAAAAATGAAAAAAACGTTTCAGCCATGATATCTGGCAGTGATGGATGTCGCCATTATGATTATCAGCAGGTTGAAGATGCCTTTCAGATTATCGAAAGTGAAATGGCGAAGTTAGGTTATGAGGTCGCCCATGAATCGTAATATTACGCATGCGCTGGTTAATACCGTAAATAACATCATGATGAATGGTAACGATGTTGGCTCACGCGATCAGGAGCAACGGGAAGTTCTCTCTACATTAACCAAAATCAGCCATCCCACAGAGCGATTCCTGGTATTACCCCACAGAAATAATAACGTCTTTGCGCAGGTTGCAGAAACGATGTGGGTACTCGCTGGACGGGATGATCTGCACTTCCTTAAACATTATCTTCCTCGCGCAGAAGACTATTCCGATGACTCACTGACCTGGCGAGCAGCCTACGGACCCCGGTTACGCAAATGGAAAGGGAAAGTAGACCAGTTGCAGGGAGTAGTGAATCGCCTTAGAGAAGATCCGCTGACAAAACGTGCAGTAATGAATATCTTTGATCCTGAAACGGATTATCAGGAAACAAAAGATGTTCCCTGTAATAACTGGCTGCACTTCATCCAGCGAGGCGGTTATCTTGATTTACATGTTACCGTCCGCGCGAATGATGCCATCTGGGGATTCAGCGGCATTAATTTTTTTGAGTGGAGCGTTTTACACGAAATTATTGCTAATACGCTTGGGTGGAAAGTCGGAAAGTTATCCTGGTATGTAGGCACATTCCATATCTATAACCGTCATTACTCGACTGCAGAGAAAATCAGCAGCATGAAGAACCCGGTAAGCATGTACGAATGCCAGATTAACCCGACCAAAATAACCACGTGTGCAGAAAATATTGATGAAGTGTTGGCAATGGTTTTTCAGGCTGAAGAGGCTTCACGAAACGGCAACTTTAAAAATTCGTCTGAGATCGAGAAGAATATAGCCGATCCTTTTTTCAGAAAGGCCGCGACCTTGTTGAAAATTTATAATGCGCTGCAGCTAAATGTCGATCGGGACATTATCAATAATTACCTCAAAGAGCTGGGCAATAGTGATTTCCACATTGCCGCACTTGAATATCTGAGCAGGAAATGGAAATCCCAGGAAACATTGGCAGCAGTCAGCACAATTTCAGATGAATTTTATCAGGCATTTACCTCAATGAAGAACCCGGTAAATAGCAGTCTAATCACTTAGTTTTAAAGGTCTCTGCGTGAAAACTACATTAAAAATTTCAGTGCCAAACCTAAAACGTTCCAGACTATTTGTTGCATCGACAATATTAAATGCAACGGGTGGTGGATTGATCATGGCGTTTATGATGATCTACTTTGACAGAACGACAACGCTTACGCTCTCAATAATAGGCGTAGCTATTGCCACAGGCCGTGCCCTTTCCTCTTTAGTACCTGTCCTGATAGGAAGGTTACTGGACAGACTCGGTCCTAAAAAACTGTCGATATGGGGCGATTTTATCAGCGGCGCGGGTTTTGTCATGTGTCTTTTTGCCAGAGACCCTTTTACCATAATGCTGACGCAGTTTTTTACCCAGGCAGGATCTCATATTTTCTGGACGAGCAACCGAGGGCTGGTTTCACTGGCTTCAGGTGGGAAAGGGACTCAAACCTGGTTCGGACTTATTGCGTCTATCAGGAATATTGGTCTGGGACTGGGCACCATCTTTACTTCACTGGCTTTTTCTGTTGATTCTGACAGCAGTCTGCATTTTATTGTTATTGCGTCGGCATCACTTTACTTTCTATCCTGCCTGGCACTTTTGATGTGGCATCCTGTAGCCGTGCAGACGGTAAAGAATAGCCACAAAAAAGCAGAAAGTCATAATATTAGAAAAGTGTTGAGCGATCCCAGCTATCGCCAGCTTCTGATTGTCAACTTTGGCTTAGTCATTGCTGCAATGGTTATTCCGCTCGTAATTGTTATTTATGCAACCAAACAACTTGGCCTTCCTGCTTTTTTCTCAGGCGGACTGGTCATTTTAAACACGGCCATCGTGGCGCTAATCAGCACCCATATTGCATCATGGACAAAAGAGAACGATCCCGTCCAGAACATAAAACACGCTTATTACCTGAATATTCTTTCATTCATTATTTTCTGGTGTGCCAGCATAACTTTAAATAACCAGATAGTTACTGGTGGGCTGTTAATTGTTGCGATGCTTATTTACAGCCTTGCAGAAATGTTATCTACGCCGTCGGTTAATATGCTAAGTATAAAACTAGCCCCGGAAGTAAATAATGGAAATTACATGGCTGCCTTTCAGATGACCTGGTCGGCAGGAATGACGTTGTCTCCGGCAATTTTTGGCTGGCTGCTGGATATGAATACGCATTCCACCTGGATAGTCCTGCTCTTACTGACCGCAGTCACTTTTAGTCTGGGATTCAAAAATTTAAAAGGAGGAGTTAATGAATACAACTATTAATGGAAATAAAAGCATACTGGTTATTGAGCCGATCGGTATGGGAGGAGAGCTGCTTCTTAAGGCAATACGCGCACTGGGTTATCATTCAGTCGTCGCCACAACAGAAGAAGTCTATGACTCCATGCTGCAAGAAGTCTCAGGCATGATTGATGACCTCATTTTTCTGGACTTTTCAGTGCGCCAGCTGGCCATTGAGACGCTGGTCAGCGAAGCGAAGAAGAAAGGCGTTTCCGGGGTAGTTGTCGCCTGGGAGTTCCTGACAGATATCGCAGCAGAAGTCGCACAAAGGCTCGATCTTTGCGGTCCGGATGCCTCGCTTTCCAGAGCCAGAAGAAACAAATATGACATGTACCGCACGCTGTCGAAGGCAGAGTGTCCGTTACCGGCACTGCTGGCGGTATTAACCGACAAGGATGATGTGCATCAACTTCCTCTGGAAGAGCTGGCGTTTCCTCTGGTGGTCAAACCGGCTGAAAATGCAGCCTCCTTTGGCGTTTCAGTGCTGATGGAGTGCAACGAGTTTCCTCAGGCATGTAAAGACGCATCACAATGGACACATGAATATCCACACGGTATTCCTTTCAGCAAAGAAATTCTGGTTCAGGAATATATTCCTGGACAGGAGTTTAGTGTTGAAGGCCTTTCCGTCTCAGGTCGATATGCGCCCTGGGGTGTGACAATGAAGTTCACCACGCCCGGCAAAGCTCGTGCAGAAACCGGACACATTTTCCCGGCGCCTGTTCCTGACGCCTTACGCGATGAGATTCTGAACGTTGCCACTCAGGCGGTTATTGCCCTGGGCATCACGAATGGCATAAGCCATACCGAAATCAAATTAGACAAAGAAGGAAAGCCACGCGTTATTGAGAGCTGTTCACGGCCAGCAGGTGACTATATTCCTCGCCTTGTCGCCCTTTCCACCGATCAGGACCCGCTTGAAATCTATGCCCGCCAGGCCGTCGGTATGCTGGATAGTGACTTTAAACCTGCCGTGCCTAAACGCTATTGTGCCATTCAGTTTGTCCGGCCTGACGCCGAAGGCGTTTTAAAGCAGCTTGAAATTCCTTCCAGGCTGGAAAATGCCTCCGTCATTGAAACCCGCTCTACCGTTAGTGAAAATTCACCGGTAAAACCGGGCTCAACAAATATTGAACGTCTGGGATGGGCCATTTTTACCGCTGATTCTGAGCAGTCAATACTTTTGGCTATGGATGAATTTTCACAAAGCACCAGGGTCTCTATCGTATGAGTGATTTTCCCGTACTCTGCATCCGCTCGCTGGATATAAGCCAGGCATCACCTTTTCTCGAAATGGCATGGGAAACGATCAAAAGCAGGCACAGTGATTCAAGACTGCTGCTCAAAGATCAGCCTCACTTTTCGTCTCCGATGGGGCCTGATGCCGCAATTGACGATGCCCAAAGTGAGCGTCAACCGGCTTACGTCAGCCATGTTATTTCCTGGTCTATTCCCAATGAAAGGACCATTGAAGACATCACTTTGTCAGAAGGCGTCAGCGCGGTCCCTGGCCCAATTAATGCTGTATATAAGCTCGCCGATAAAAGAGCAACCAAAATGCTTTTTGAGCAATTCGCCCTTCCTACGCCGCGCTGGGAACTTCTGGACCGAGAATTTACACATGGCGAGCTTTTAAAACCGGGCTGCAGAGACAAACTTGAGCAGGAACTGGTCAGCCATATTGCTTTTCCCGTCATTCTGAAACCTCTGTGGGATTGTATGGGGCATGGTATTGAGATAATCAGTAACAAAGACCAGCTGATCAAGACGCTGAGTCAGAATCAGCGCAAGAATATTTTAATTGAGTCCTTTATTGATGGTGCGCTTGGTTGCATAGAAATTGCTGGTACGCCGGGGAATTACTTTTTCCAGCCTCCCTGTTATACCGGCCAGAGTTCACTGGGAGTTCGCTCTGATTTTGATACGATACGCGTCTGTCATCCTGGTCTTTTCAGCAAACAGTTAACCGGTGAGGTCCAGACAAAACTGATTCTCCTATTAAATCACCTGGGGTTCAATGGTGTCTGCTGCGTCGATTTTATTGTTACGGAAAACAGCCTTTATCTTCTGGAAATTAACCCACGTATTAGCGGAATCAGTTGCCTGAGCTCAGCAGCAAGCGGCATCAATTCATTTGAGTCAACGTACCTTATTTCTTCGGGTCAATGGCAGGCACCGCTTCCTTATCAAAGTCGTCAGGGAGCCGCTCTGCAACTGGGCGGGAAATATGCAGATGAAATCAGTTCTGTTATTCGCGACGAAGGCAATAACGTCACAGTTTACCGTGACAACATCATTACGGTAGACGGAAAAGACTCACGAAATATGATTGCCGGCGGAACGATCAGCAGCATTGAGAATGTGTTGCAGTCTGTTCAGCATAGCTCGCTTAGCTTTATCGCTTCAACGCTACGCATAGCTTAGTCCCGCACAGTATTGCCTGACGTAATCAGGAGCAGGTCTGCCTGGCGTCCCGCTTTACAGGCTGATACATCCGGGATAAAAAGTTGATAATGTCGTGTGGATGCAATTATCTGGTCAGGATGTTTTTTGTCCTGCCTGTTACGGCCCTTTTCAACGGGTGATAATTAAAATGTCAGCGGCAGTGCGGTGTACTCACAGATGACGCCGCTTTCCTCAACCCGTCTCTGGCGGGTTGAGGTTTTGTTTATCACGCCCTTACCCTTCCACCCACACCGCGCCCGCCTCTGCTGATTTCACGCACTGGGCTACCCAGCGTACGCCCGCTAATCCGGCATGCACATCGGGATACCAGAAATCCTGCAGGAAAGCGGTGTCACGACGATCGGTGGCATCCATCGCCAGCGCGAAGCGGCGGTAGAGATTTGACCAGGCTTCGAATAATCCCTCGGTATGGCCTCCACCAATGCGATCCTCTTCCAGCGCGCGCGGGCTGAGATAGCCCATGCCGCGCTCCAGAATGCGAACCGGCTCGCCCTGCACTTCGTAGCGCAGCTGATTTGGCTGCTCATCCCACCACTCCAGACTGGCTTTCGATCCGACTACACGAATCTTCTGCCCGTGCATGGAACCGGCATTGACCGCCGAGGCCCAGAGCGTGCCGACCGCGCCGTTGTCATACTCCATCATCACAAAAGCGTTATCCTCCAGCGGCGCGCGCGAGGCAACAAAGCTCTGGCGCGCACAGAGCAGCCGCGTCATCTTCAGCTGCGGCAGCATGGTTTCGGCGATAAACAGCGGATGCGTGGCCAGATCGCCTAATACATAGCTCGGCCCGACAAAACGCGGGTCTACCCGCCAGCGGGTACTTTCACTCTGCAGCTCCACCGCCTCATTATGGAAACCGTGAGCAAACTGCATGTTCACAATGCGAATCTCGCCCAGCGCCCCTGCCGCAATCATCTCTCTGGCCTGATGGATCAGCTGATGTCCGGCGTAGCCGTAGGTGACGCCAATAATCTTCTGCTTCTCCCGGCTGAGCTGCTCCAGCTCATCGGCCTCGTCGACCGTAAAACAGAGCGGCTTCTCACACACCACATGCAGTCCGGCATTCAGCGCTGCCCGACAGATGGCAAAGTGGGTGTTGTTTGGCGTGGCGATGGACACCGCTTCAATCCCCTCTTCCCGCGCAGCCTCGCCGGCGAAGAGGCTGGCGTAATCGGGATAGCAGCGATCGGGCGCCACACCCAGCGCCTGACCAAACTCGCGTCCGCGCCCGGCATCAATATCAAAGGCGCCCGCCAGCAGCGTGAAGTTACCGTCACGCTGCGCCGCCGAACGGTGGATGTAGCCGATCTGGCTGGTGCCGCCGCCGCCGATCATCCCCCAGCGCAGTGAGCGATCAGCCGCTTTTTTTCCGTTAATCATGCTGTTGCCCTCAGAATCCTGTTGATCGGAGATAGTCCAGGCTGGCTTTCACATCGCGCAGGCTGGTGTCGGCATGGCGTGGGTCACGCTCCTGTTCAATGGTGATCCAGCCGCGGTAATGGCGTTCCGTCAGCAGCGCATGCACGGCCGGATAGTCGATTGCGCCCTGGCCCAGCGGGCACATGACGCCCTCCGCGCAGGCGGTGAAGAAGTCGACTCCGCGCGTGACGGCGTCCTGCCAGACCCGCAGATTCACATCTTTAAAATGGAGATAGTCGATGCGCGTCCAGTACTTTTGCAGCGCCGCCACCGGGTCCATCCCGGCGTAACAGAGGTGGCCGGTATCCAGGCACAGCCCCGCGACCTGATGCGGAATATCCCTGACCAGCTGCGCCAGCTCGTCGGCGAATTCGATGCAGCCACCCGCATGCGGATGGATCACCGGCCGCACGCCATACTCCCGCCAGGCAATGTCGCTCAGAATGGTGATGTGCTGCATCATGCGCTGCCACGCATCCGCGGAGAGCCGGGGGGCCTTCGCTGACTGACCGGCATATTTCGCCCGTTCCGGATTGCCGAAGTCGATAATCACCAGATAGGGCGCACTGGCTCCCGGGGTTTTCGCTGCTGTCGGGACACGGGCGAGCGTGCGGCAGAGGTTGTGGGTCAGCGTCACCAGCGTGGGGAAATGAGCCTCACTGACCAGATCGTCAAAGATCGTGCCCGCCACCAGCGAAAGCTGATGCGCATCGAGCTGCCGGGTCAGCTCAGCCGGATCGGTGGGCAGGTAGCCCCACGGCCCCAGTTCGATGGCCGGATAGCCCGCCTGCACGGCCTCGGTCAGGACTTTCTGCCAGGGTGGCAGCCAGGGATTGGCGGGATCGTCCACGCCCCAGCTACAGGGCGCATTAGCAATGTGAAAGGTCATCGTGTCTGCCTCTGCAGTAAGAACTGCCGGCAGTATCAAACAAACGTTTCATCTCAGACAACGATGAAAGTTTCATTTTTTGATAGAGATCGCTTTTAAAAATTGCATTAAATGATAGCTTTCTATCATTAAAAAGCTAACACCTTCTTTCTACAGGTTTTCCCGCGTCACGATCTCAAAGGGCACGGTAATCTGCGCAAAATGAGCCCGCGGCTCCATCCGCCCGTTCAGACAGGCCGAGACCACCGCTTCGGCCATCGCCTCAATACGATGGCGCAGCATCAGCGTGATGGTGCCGTCAATCAGCGCCAGCTCGTCGCCAGGCAGCGGGCCGTGGCACACCAGGTCGATCTGCGTGCGTCCGCTCTCCCGCAACGCCTGCACCACGCCCTCAATGCCGCCGCAGGGGGCATAAATCATGACCAGGTCATCATGACTCTTTAGCAGCGCCCGGGTGGCCTGGTAGCCCCCCTCTGCCGTCTCGTGCGTTTTCAGCGGCTCCAGCACGCGCTGGCTGATGCCCGACTCCCGCAGGGAGGAGCGAAAACTGATTTCGCTGCTCTCCTGACAGGTAAAGCGATGGTCGCCGATCAGCACGCCGACGCACCCTGCCCGGCGCAACAGGTGGCGGGCCATCCAGGCGGCAGTGCGTCCCGCCTTCTGGCTGTCGATGCCGATAAAGCCTGCATGTTCACAGACGGAGAAGTCGGAGAACAGGGCGTAAACCCGCACGCCGAGCCGCGAAACATCCTGAATCGCGTGACGAATCAGCGGATGATCCAGCGCCACCAGCGCGATCACGTCGCAGCACTGCGCCAGCTGCCGCACTGAACGGGCAACCGCCTCCACGTCATGAATATCATGCCAGCAGAAGACCGGTTCACTGCCCGCAGGCTGCTGCTGTTTCGCCTGCTGTTTCAGCGCCTCGCCCAGCTGCTGATAGAGCGAATAGCGCGCGGGCAGCAGGATAAAGCCAAAGCGTAAGACCTGCGCGGCGGGCGACGCGATATGCTGGCTGTGGGCCTGTGTCAGCTGATAGCCCAGCGATCTGGCGGCCGCCATCACCTTCTGCTCTGTGGCGCTGCGCACTGGTGCGCGACGGTTCAGCACCCGATCCACCGTGGCTACCCCCACTCCCGCCGCCTGGGCAACGGCGGTCATCGTCACTTTTGGCATCCTGTTTCTCCCTCTTCACGCTCTGTTGTGGTTATTGACGGTAACACTCTATCCCGGCACGCCCTTTTTCTCTCATTTATTTGATAGAAAATCTCACGCAAAGTTGATCGCTTTCGCAAAAATGAAACATCCGTTTCTTTCTGCGTTCTCTTTAAAACAGTCATTTGCTAAAACCGTTGAAAGGCTTGTGCGAAAGCGGCGCGCAGACAGGCGTCCTCTTCACTCAGGAACCGTTCCTTCAACCTTGCCGGAGCAGAGAGATGAAAATCGCTTTTGATGTGGATGTGATTAAAGAGCTGGGCATCACCCGTATGGTTCATCAGGTCGCCGACTGGGGATATCAATATATCGAACAGTCGCCGCATCCGCAGATCAACCCGTTTTATAAACATCCCAAAGCCAGCCGCGAAATCATCACCGAATATAAAAATGCGCTGCGTGCGACCGGCCTGGCGATCTCCTCGTTTATCGTCGTCTATCGCTGGTCCGGCCCGGATGAGCTGCGTCGTCAGGCGGCGGTGAAGAACTGGAAGCGGATGATTGAGATCGCGGTTGAGATGGGGGTACCGGTGATCAATACCGAACTCTCCGGCACGCCAAACGAGCCGGAAATCTGCGAAGAGATGTTCTATCGCTCAATGGAGGAGCTGCTGCCGATCCTCGAACGTGAAGGAATACGCGTCGAAATTCAGGCACATCCGTGGGATTTCTGCGAAGAGAACAACGAAACCGTGGATATCGTGAAGTCGTTCCGCAGCGATAACGTGAAGTATATCTACAGTGCGCCGCACACCTTCTTCTATGACAAAGGCAAAGGCGATGTGAAACCGATGCTGGAGTACGCCGGAGACGATCTCTCCCATATGCTGATTGCCGACACCATGAACCACACCCGCCACTGCCGCTACATCGTCAATCCGCCAGGCGTCGACGCCACTATTCATCAGCACGTCGGCGTTGGTGAAGGTGAGGTCGATTTCGACACTCTCTTCCAGACCCTGCGCGACACCGGCTTTGCCACACGCCGTTACAAAGTTGGCGGAGAGCCAATCATCGCGGCCTCGCTGTTTGGCTACCCGGAAAAGATGTCGGTTCAGGCCATTGAAACCCGCGAACGGATTGAGCGCGAACTGCTCTGATCCCCGCAGCCATGCAGCCCGGCAGTGATCCTCCGGGGCGATGCCCGCCCCGCTTTTCCTTTTTTCATCTTCCCGATCGCCCGGACATCAGCGGATTGCCGCGCGTCCTCACGCAGCCAGCAGAGTTAAACCGCCTTTTCAGCACCTGCTACACTCCAGACAAACATCACACCACGAGGCGAACGTTTATTATGTCGGAAAATGCATATCAGCCTGCAACAGTCTGGAACTGGGATCCTGAAGCCAAAGGCAACGGCGCGAAAACCAATCGTCCGTTCGCGGGTCCTACCCATGAAAAAGCGCTGCCGGTCGGTAAACACCCTTTACAGCTCTACTCACTCGGCACGCCGAACGGTCAGAAAGTGACGATCCTGCTGGAAGAGCTGCTGGCGCTGAACGTTAACGACGCAGAATATGATGCCTGGCTGATCCGTATTGGCGACGGGGATCAGTTCTCCAGCGGGTTTGTGGACGTGAATCCGAACTCAAAAATCCCGGCGCTGAGCGATCACTCCGTCACCCCGCCGCTGCGGGTGTTCGAGTCGGGCAATATCCTGCTTTATCTGGCGGAAAAGTATGGCTACTTCCTGCCAAAAGATATCGCCGGCCGCACTGAAACCCTCAACTGGCTCTTCTGGCTGCAGGGCTCTGCGCCTTACCTCGGTGGCGGTTTTGGTCATTTCTATCACTATGCGCCGGAAAAAATTGAGTACGCCATCAACCGCTTCACGCTGGAAGCGAAGCGTCAGCTCGACGTGCTGGACCGCCAGCTGGCAGATCATCGCTATCTGGCCGGTGAGGATTACACCATCGCTGACATCGCCACCTGGCCGTGGTACGGCAACATGGTGCTGAATGATCAGTATGGCGCGGCGGAATTCCTGGATGTGCAGTCCTATAAAAATGTGGTGCGCTGGGCGAAAGAGATCGCGCAGCGTCCCGCCGTTATTCGTGGCCGCAAGGTCAATCGTGTCATGGGCGACCCGGCCGATCAGCTGCATGAGCGTCATGATGCCGCTGACTTCGATACCCAGACCCAGGATAAAAAAGCGTAAGGAGCTAACCTGTGAGTGCATACGTCGTATTTATTCGTGATAACACCCTGAACCAGGACGAAATGAACACCTATTCTGAGAAAGCGGGCCAGGCACGCGGCGATCATCCGATCAATCCGCTCGCCTTTTATGGCGCGCTGGAAACGCTGGAAGGTCCGGAAGCGGAAGGCGTGGTGATTCTGGAATTCCCGACCCGCGAAGCGGCGCACGCCTGGTATGACAGCCCGGAATATCAGGCTGCCAAAGCGCACCGTCTGAAAGGGGCGAACTATCGCGTGGTGCTGGTGCAGGGCATCGACAAATAACACGCAGGGCGGCAGCGATGCCGCCTTTTTTACGCCTCCACCTTCTGCAGCGTCTGCTGCAGAAACGCCACGAACGCCGTCACGCGTGCCGGAAGCTGACGCTGCGCCTGCCAGACCGCAAAAATGTCGCCATCGGGTGCCTGCCATTCAGGCAACACCGGCAGCAGATCCCCCGCCGCGAGGCTGTGCTGCGCATCCCACCAGGAACGCAGCAGAATGCCATGCCCATCCATCGCCAGCCGCATCGCCACTTCGCCATCGTTGGTCATCAGGCTGCCGCGCACCTTCTGGCTGATGCTCTGCTCACCGCGGGTCAGTCGCCACAGGGTAAAATCGCTGTCGTGCTGACGCAGTAAAATGCAGTTGTGTTCCGCCAGCTCGCTGACCGTCGCAGGCAGGCCGTGCCGGGCAGCATAAGCGGGCGAACAGCAGAGAATACGCGGATTGGTTCGCAGCTTACGCGCCACCAGCCGCGAGTCAGGCGGCTCACCGACGCGAATATCGATATCAATGTGCGCATCGAGAAAATTCAGCGGCTGGCTGCTGAGGTGCAGAGACAGCGCAAGCTGCGGATGCAGCGCGGCAAAGGCGGAGACGCACGGCGCGATATGGCGACGGCCAAACCCGAATGAAGCGTTGATATTCAGCGAGCCGCGCAGCTGAGCGGTTTCACCGCTGACCGCTTCTTCCAGCGCCACCAGCTGATCGAGCAGCGGGCGGGCACCTGCCAGATAACGGTGGCCTTCCGGCGTCAGCTCCAGCCGTCGCGTGGTGCGGCGCAGCAGCTGCACGCCCAGACGCTGCTCCAGCTGGCTCAGACGTTTGCTGACGGCCGCCAGCGACAGACCCAGCTCACGTGCCGCTGCGGTCAGGCTCTCCAGCCCGGCCAGGCGAACAAAGAAGGCCAGGTCATCGGTGGAGGTGCGGGATTCTCTACTTTTATTCAACACTGGTTTGCGTTTCAGACTCATTATTTCCCCGGAAGCGACAGTTATACTGCGGTCACAATTCGAACATCAACCGGAAAGGTGCCCTGTGACTGAGAAAATCCATCGTATTGCCGTGATCCCCGGCGACGGTATCGGTAAAGAAGTGATGCCGGAAGGCGTCCGCGTGATGAATGCCGCCGCCGAAAAATTTAACATTCCGCTGCGCTGGGAGTGGTTTGATTACGCCAGCGCTGAGTACTGGCAGCAGCACGGCAAAATGCTGCCTGACGACTGGTTCCCGCAGCTGAAAACCTTCGATGCCATCTACTTTGGCGCCGTAGGCTGGCCGGAGGTGGTGCCTGACCACGTCTCCCTGTGGGGGTCGCTGTTACAGTTCCGCCGCGAGTTCGACCAGTACGTCAACCTGCGTCCGGTGCGCCTGATGCCCGGCGTCAAAGCGCCGCTGGCCAATCGCCAGCCGGGCGATATCGACTTCTATGTGGTGCGTGAAAACACCGAGGGCGAGTACTCCAGCGTGGGGGGCACCATGTTCCCCGGCACCGATCGGGAAGTGGTGATTCAGGAGACGGTGATGACGCGCACCGGCGTCGATCGCATTCTGAAGTTTGCCTATCAGCTGGCGCAGAGCCGGCCGAAGAAACATCTGACCTCGGCCACCAAATCCAACGGCATCGCCATCACCATGCCTTACTGGGACAGCCGTGTCGACGCGATGTCCGGCCAGTTTCCGGAGGTTCGCGTCGATAAGTATCACATTGATATTCTCACCGCCAACTTCGTGCTGCACCCGGACTGGTTCGATGTGGTCGTCGCCAGCAACCTGTTTGGCGATATCCTCTCTGACCTTGGCCCGGCCTGTACCGGTACCATCGGCATTGCCCCCTCCGCCAACATCAACCCGGAGGGTCTCTTTCCCAGCCTGTTTGAGCCGGTTCACGGCTCCGCGCCCGACATCGCCGGTAAAGGCATTGCCAATCCCATCGGCCAGATCTGGTGCGGTGCGATGATGCTGGAGCATCTCGGCTACAAGGCGGCAGGCGAAGCGGTTCTGGACGCCATTGAACGCACGCTGGCGGCGGGTGAGCACCTGACGCGTGACCTCGGTGGCTGCGCCAGTACAGAAGAGCTGGGGGCGGCCATCGCCGCCGCACTGTAAGTGAATCACGCTGCCGCCCGCCCCCGGCGGCAGCCCTCTCACCACCGCGCCACTTATTCCGGTAACCGGACGACCATCGCCGGATGCCACCCTGCGGGTAAGGGATCCGGCCGCACGATGTTCAGGTTATGCAGGTGCAGGTTCTCTACGCCGCGCGCAAACAGCCCTGGCAGCCCGCCGGGATAGGGCTCAACCCCAAATGCTTCTCCGGATGCCGGGTCAACCCGGTAGGCGTTATCCAGGCCCATGCCGGTCGGGGCGTCCGGGTTGCAGGGCGGCCGTATGTCGTAGTGCCCCTGGGGCAATGACGCCACCGCCTGCTGCATCTGAAGCTGGCTGATAACCACATCGCGTATCCAGCCCGGTTCTGCCGCATGCAGGTTAATCGCCCCCTCGGCCACGCCGGTTATGGTACTGAACTGCACCTGCTCCACGACGCCGGGTGTGATGGCGGGATCGCGGCGGCGTACCGAAATATGCAGCGGATCGGCTTTGCCCCAGTGACAGGGCGGCGCGTGGTGACAGGCAAACGTCAGATTGCTGAACAGCAGACGCCGCATGGCGCCGCCGTCGCGCGACAGAATGCCAATCCCCCGGTTCGAATCAAAAATAGTGCAGCCGGTTACCGTGACATCTTCCACATCGTCCCAGGTTTCGGTGCCAATCTTCAGGGCGCAGCTGTAGCTGCGCAGCAGGCAGTTGGTGATCATAATCTGCCGCGCCGGCCGCCGCAGCGCGGCGGGTTTATGGGTGGTTTTGATACAGATGGCATCGTCGGCGGCGCTGAAATAGCTGTTGCTGACAAACACCGCTTCGCAGCTGTCGATATCCAGCGCATCGGTGTTGGGCATCGTCATAGCGTTGTCGATGGTGAGGTGATCGATATGCACATGGCGGCAGCTCACCAGATGGACCGTCCACATCGGTGCCTGCACCAGCGTAAAGCCGGTCAGCGTCACCTGCTCACAATCTTCAAACACAATCAGGCGTGGCCGGTCAGCGTGCGGCAGGCGATAGCCCTGTGCATCACGCTCAGCGGCAAACCAGGCGTCACCCTCACCATCAATGCAGCCGGTGCCGCTGAGGGTGATATTGCGCTGGCCCAGCGCGTAGAGCAGCACGTTGTGGGATTTCTCCGCGCAGCTCAGCGCCTGCACCGCCTGATAGTCAGCCAGCTGCTGGCTGGCGATCAGCACCGCACCCGCGTCGAGATGCAGCTCAATGTCTGAGGGCAGATTCAGGCAGCCGCTGCGATAGCGTCCGGCAGGCAGGGTCAGACGGCCGCCGCCCGCCGCCGCAATCTGGTCAAGGGCGCGCTGCAGCACGGCGGTGTCCGGGGTTTCGCCGTCGGCGGCAGGATGAAAATCAGCCAGGGAAAGGTGCATGGTGCGTCTCCCGCAGGTTTGAGGAGGAAAAATTGCAGCACGAAACGGCGCAGCAAACCTTTGTCTGGTCGCCAGTTCGCCGTTTCGTGCGGGCTGTCACAGATTACTTCACGGCCCCTTCCGTCACGCCGCTGATAAATTTGCGCTGGAAAATCAGGAACACCAGGATCAGCGGCATGATCACAATCATCGCCCCCGCCATCAGCACCGGAATGTCGATGGTATTTTTATTCTGGAAAAACATCATGCCAATCGGCAGCGTCCGCAGCTCATCTTTGTTCACCAGAATCAGCGGGATCAGGAACTCATTCCAGGTCCAGATAAACAGCAGCAGCCCCAGCGTGGAGAGGGTTGGCCAGATAGCGGGTACCAGAATGCCCCACAGGATTTTCACCCGCGACGCGCCATCCATCACCGCCGCCTCCACCAGCTCTTTCGGCACCTGCTGAAAGGCGCTGGCGATCATCAGCGTGGTAAAGGGCAGCGACAGGGCAATCTGCGGCAGGATCAGCGCCAGGTAGGTGTTGGTCAGCCCCATCCAGCGCAGCTCGTGATAGAGCGGAATGATAAAAGCCTCACTCGGCAGCACCATCCCCAGCGCCAGCATCGCGGCTATCACCTTTTTGCCGGGGATCTTCAGCCAGGCAAAGCCAAATCCGGCCAGAATGCCCAGCAGCACGCTGAACAGCACCACCGGGATCACCACCAGCACAGAGTTAAGGAAGTAGACGTTGAAGTGTCCCTGCTGCCACGCGGTCAGGTAATTTTTAAAATTAAGCGAGGCGGGCAGCGTAAAGACGCCCTGAAACAGCTCCATCTGGGTTTTGAATGAGGTCATCAGCGCCATCAGAAACGGCAGAATCGTCATCAGCGCCACGATCCAGATCAGCGCGCGTGAAATGACCGGCGTGCTTCGCATCAGTAACGCTCCCTTAAGGCCAGATGGATCAGGTAGTTAATCCCCAGAACGATGATCATGCTGAACACCGCCACTGACGAGGCATAGCCAAAGTAGTGCAGATCAAAGCCCTGCTTATACATAAAGATGTTGGTGACCATGGTGGAGGTGCCCGGCCCGCCCTGGGTCATGACATAGACCAGGTCGAAGGCTTTGAGGCTGGCGATCACCGTCAGCAGCAGGGCAATCCGCAGCTCGGGTCGCAGACCCGGCAGCGTGATGCGCATAAACTTCTGGCGGCGCGACGACCCATCCAGGTCGGCCGCCTCCAGCAGGGAGGGGTCCATACGCTGCAGGCCCGCCATAAACAGCACCAGACAGAAGCCGAAGAAGTACCAGGTGGCGACCAGACCGACCGCGGGCAGCGCCCAGGTAAAATCGCCCAGCCACGACAGCGCCAGCTGGGGCAGGCCGACGGCGCGCAGTATCTGATCGATCGGGCCAAACGCCGGGTTATAGAGCCAGCGCCACACGACCCCCAGCACGGCCATCGGCATGATGTAGGGCAGGAAAAAGAGAATGCGCAGCACGCTGCGTTCCTTGTTGTTGCGCGTCTCATAGAGAAAACTGCACAGCAGCAGGCCAACGCCGATAGGCAACAGGGTATAGAACAGCATCAGGATGGCGTTATTGCCCAGCGCAATCCAGAAGACGGGATCGCTGAACATCCGCATATAGTTACTGATGCCGCTGAACACCGGCAGTGAGGTGCCGTCCCATTCGGTAAAACTGATGCCCAGCGAGGCCAGCAGCGGAAAGAGCAGAAATACCGCATAGACCAGCACCGCAGGCAGCACATAGAGAAAATTACGCCAGCCGCTTAAATTCAACATAACCCTACTCGTGACTCAGAACAGTGCTCAGGCCCGGCGCTTCGCCGGGCCTCCGGCTTAGTGTTTCAGGGTTTTCAGGTAACGCTGATAGTTGTTATCAAAGTTGACCACCATCTGATCGGCGGTCTGACGGCCCGCCAGCAGCAGCTGGACATTCTGATTCAGCTCGGCATTCATGGTCGGGGTCGCCCAGTCCACGTAATGACCTAAACCGTCATACTCATTGAGCGTCAGCCAGACCTGATACGCCTCGGCCAGCAGCGGATTGTCCGCTGGTATGGTGGCCGCTTTGTTGGTGCTGGCGGGCAGGAAACCGACCTTCAGCCAGCGGTTCGCCATGGCATCAGAGACCATATAGTTGATGAACTTCGCCGCCCCCTCCTGCTGATCTTTGCCTTTGGCGGTGCTGGTGATGGAGAACGCCAGATCGGTGCCACCCACCATCAGCGGCTGCTTCACACCTTCACCGGCAGGCATCGCCGCGAAGTGGATATCTTTGTTGTCTTTGAACTGGCCGAGGTACCAGGTACCACTGACCAGAAACGCCGCCTGACCGTTCTGGAACAGGGTGGCGGCATCGTCATGGCCAATGCCCTGGAAGCCGGGGAAGAAGTAGCCTTTATCGGTCCAGCTCTTCATCATGGTGGCGGCGTTGACCAGCTTGCTGTCCCTGAAGGTGCCGCCCACATCGTAAATCAGGTTATCCAGCGTCTTGCGGTCACGGCTCTCGATCTGGGCCTGCCACAGGGTGCTGAGCAGCTGCTGGCCCATGTTGCCGTCCAGCAGCCCCAGCATCATCGGCGCGGTGCCCTGCGCTTTGAGCTTCGCCATGGCGCTTTCCAGCTCTGCCAGCGTTTTCGGCACCGGAATGCCCGCTTTATCCAGCAGCGCTTTGTTGTAATAGAGCCCGACCATCTCCCCCAGGCTGGCAATGCCGTAGAGTTTGCCGCTGCCAAATTCACCGCTGTCTGACCAGCGGTTACGTTTCAGAATCGAGTCCGGAAAACGGGTCGTCCAGCCATAACTGGCTGCGTAGCTGTCGAGCGGCAGTAGCAGCTTATCTTTAACCAGCGAGCCCATATCCCCGCCGCCCTGGTTGACCTGCGCAATCTGCGGGCCGTCACCGGCGGTCAGCGCCAGCTTAAGCGGGATGCGGGTATCTTCAAAGGAGTGCACCGAGCGGTTGATAACAATGCCGGGATTCTGCTGAGAGAACTCTTTGATCCCCTCATCCACCGCGGCGGTCTGCTGCGGATAGTTGTAGATATCCCACTCATTAAGGGTCACGGCGGCGTGGGCGGCCTGCGAGACGCTGCCTGCCAGCAGGCCCGCTGCCAGCAGCCGACCCACATTGCGAATTCGGAACGAACGAACGGAGGAAACAGACATTATGCTCACCTTCTTCAGACCAGAATCGGCATCCCTGCATCTCACCGCCTGACATCCTGCAGGCTGAAGCCGCACACAAACACACTGATTCATACTTACTTTAATAAAAAAATAAAGTCAAACAACCTGCCGCGGGAATTGCAACGCTGTGAGCGCGCGCAAATAAACAGCAATCCGGCGTGAATATCAGCACATCACGCTGGTCTGACGCCTGTTAACCGCGGCGGCAGCGTGCCCCGCGCGCTTTTCACAGCAGGAGATCGCCAGGCTATAATGACAAAATAACACCCTGATAAACCATACGAAAATCCTATCACGCTCACACTTTTCTCTTTTTACCGGCGCTGAATCTGCCGCCAGCCGCCGCCCTGCGGGCGTGCTGGCGATCACAGTTGTGCATCATGACGCCACGAAAGATTGCTTAACCGTCAGTGTTAGTGCGATAAGGGAATTATTCTATCTTGAAAACTAAGTCCACTTTCATTAACGTAACTTTATCCTGTGGATCTGTTTACTCCCTGACCGTTTCACTCACTCATGAGAATTCACCATGGCGAATCAAGGTGTCATTCGTCCGGCCACGCCGGCGGACTTCCCGGCGCTCTACCGTATCTGCCTGGAAACAGCGGATGCCGGTGGCGATGCCCGCGCGCTCTACTCCGATCCCGACTATCCCGGCCAGCGTTTTGCCGTGCCCTACGCGCGGTTTGCGCCTGACTTCGCCTTTGTGCTGGAGCGTGACGGTGAGGTGCAGGGTTACGTTGTGGCCGTGCCTGACACCCGCGCGTTTGAGGATCAGCTCGACGCCGAATGGTGGCCGCAACTGCAGGAGAAATATCGCGACCGCAGCGCCAGCGCCCCGCTCGACAGTAAAGTGCTCGACGCCATCCGCCAGCCCGACCAGGCCGCGGAGACGCTGGTGACCCGCTGGCCCGCGCATCTGCATATCAACCTGCTGCCAGCCGCCCAGAAAGGGGGCTGGGGCCGCCGGATGATTGAGCATGAGCTGGCGGCGCTGCGGGCCGCCGGGGTCAGCGGTGTCCATCTTGGCGTCAGCCTGCAGAACGAGCAGGTGTGCGCCTTCTATACGCGTATGGGGTTCACCCCTATCCTGCGCAGTAATGCCATCTACATGGGCCAGTTACTCTGAGTGAGGTAGCCGATGACCAGCCTGCGCTTGCAGAATGTGAAGAAGTCGTATGAGCACGTCAATGTCATTCATGGCATCGATCTGACGATCAACAGCGGCGAATTTGTGGTGTTTGTCGGCCCTTCCGGCTGCGGCAAATCGACGCTGTTACGGATGATCGCCGGGCTGGAGGAGATCAGCAGCGGTCAGCTGCTGATTGAGGGGCAGGATATGACGCAGCAGCCCGCCACCGAGCGCGGCATCGCGATGGTGTTTCAGTCCTATGCGCTCTACCCCAACATGACGGTGCGCGGCAATCTGGCCTATCCGCTGGAGGTCATGAAAAAGTCGAAAGCGGAGATCAACCAGGCTATTGCGCAGACGGCAGCACGGCTGCACCTGACGGAACTGCTCGACCGCCTGCCGCGTGCGCTTTCTGGTGGACAGCGGCAGCGCGTGGCGATTGGCCGCGCCATCATTCGCCATCCGCGTATTTTCCTGTTCGATGAGCCGCTCTCCAACCTGGATGCCGAACTGCGTCTGCAGATGCGGATCGAGATCGCCCGCCTGCACGCTTCACTCGGTAACACCATGATTTATGTCACCCACGATCAGCTGGAGGCGATGACTCTGGCTGACCGCATCGTGGTGCTGCGTCAGGGCCGGATTGAGCAGGTCGGCGCGCCGCTGACGCTCTATCACGACCCGGATAATCTGTTTGTCGCCGGGTTTATCGGATCGCCGAAGATGAACTTTCTGCGCGCCGAGATCAGCGCGACGGGCGAAGGTGAAGTGCAGCTGCGGGTGCCAGAGCTGAAGATTGAGGGGCTGGTCATGCCCCTTGCGACTGCCTGCCGCGAGGGCCAGACCGTCACGCTGGGCATCCGTCCCGAGCATTTCCAGCCTGCCGCGCAGACGCCGGACGCCCTGCGTTTTCACGGCGAGCTGGCCTATGGCGAGATGCTGGGTCACACCAACTATCTCTACCTGGATATCGGACGTGAACAGATGCTGGTGGTGGAAGAGCGCGAGGCCACCCCGCGCGATCTCGGTGCGCAGGTGGAACTGGGCATCTCTGCCGCGCACTGCCTGCTGTTTGATGAGCAGGGTCTGCGCCTGCGCTAGGAGAAGCGCGGAAACAAAAACGGGCGCTTAGCGCCCGTTTTTATTCGAGTGTTAACTCAGGTGACCGGCTCTTCGTCAGCCTGGGCTGCCAGCAGATCGAGCAAGCGGTTAACGGCAAATCCCGCCGCGCCCAGCGCCCACATCCGGTTCGATTCCGTCAGAAACTGCAGCGGCGTCATCTGTGGCGTCAGTTTCAGCCGGTAGGCCTGAAAACTCTGGGTGATGTGATCGAGCAGAATGCGTGACGCCATGTGCGGCTCCATCGCCAGATAGACCACATCCGGATCGTAGGCCACCGACAGGTTCGCCAGCGAAATGCCCAGTTCACGTCCCGCCTCTTCCAGCGCCGCCAGCACCTCTGGCGTGGGCCGCTGATCCAGCGCCTGCAGCGTCACGCCCTCCGCATCCTGCTCCGCCACCCGCTGCAGAATGGCGCGCGAGGAGGCGACATCTTCCAGCAGGCGCAGCGAACCGTCACCCACCAGCCCGTTACCAATCTCGCCCGCCTTGCCGTGACGACCGCGATAGAGCTGACGATTAAGGATGATCCCCGCGCCAATCCCTTTGCCGTAGGTGGCGATTACCGCCGACTGCGCATTGCCGAGCTGACCAAACACCAGCGCGGCCATGGCCATGGCGTTGGCGTCGTTTTCGATAAAGACCGGCAGCGAGAAGCGCTCTTCAAGCAGGCGCGCAATCGGAACGTTATCCCAGCCCAGCACCTTGGAGCGGATGCAGTAGCCGTTTTCAGCATCGACCAGCCCCGACAGCGCCAGGCCAATGGCCCCCACCCGCTTCTCCTCCACGCCGCGCAGAAACTTCGCCAGCGCATCGCCAAGCTGGCGCGGCGTCAGCGTGCCTTTCGGCATCTGCTGTTCGCCCAGCAGGTTGCCGCTGAGATCGGTCATGACGATCAGGTTGCGTTCCGCATTGAGCTGAATCCCAATCACGCTGGCGCGGTCGGGGTTGAGCCCCAGCAGGGTTTTTGGCCGTCCCATCGACACGCGACGCAGTCCCAACTCCTGCACAATCTCCTGCGTCAGCAGGCGGTTGGTTGCCTGTGAGACGGTCGACATGCTCAGTCCGCTGCGAACTTTCAGATCTGACTGGCTGATTGGCGCATTTTCGACAATCAACCGCAGAATGCGCGCGGTTACGTTGGGAGCGGTCATAGATTCCTCGGGTTATCGGGCTGAGGCAGCTCAGCCCGCTTGAGATCGGTAATCGGCAGGCGTCAGCTGCTGCGCCAGGGTCAGCGCCCCGCTCAGGGCATCGCCCTGCGGCACCACCAGCCGGGCCTGAATATCTTCATCCAGCCAGCGCTGGATCGGTGCGGCCACGCCGCCCATCAGCGCCACCGGCCCGCTGCTCAGGGCGATCAGGCGTCGCACCATCAGGCCGATATCGGCGGCGGTCTGTTGCAGCAGCTCCTGAGCGTGGCTGTCACCCGCGTCGGCGGCTGCAAAAATCTTTGGCACCACGCGGGCCCAGTCAGCAGGCACCGCCGTGCGCGTCCAGAGCAGCATGGTTTCCGGGCTGTCGCCGAACTGCGCCATCAGCTGGCGGGTCAGGGAGCCGTGCGGAATGATCGACTCATGCGCCAGCAGCGCCAGACGCAGCGCGCGACGGCCCAGCTCCGCCCCCGATCCCTGATCGGAGAGGGCAAAGCCCCAGCCGCCAAGCAGCGTAAAGCGTTCGCCATCCCAGGCGGCGCCCTGACTGCCGGTGCCGATGATAAAGACCGCCCCAGGCTCGCCACCGTGCGCGCCCGCGCAGGCGATCTCCACATCGCTGACCACCTGCAACGCCGCGCAGGCGGGCTGCCAGCTGGCGAGGCGCGCCTGCACTGAGGCGACGTTAGCGCCCGCCAGCCCCGCCACCAGCGCGGTCTGTGCCAGCGCCTCTGCGGTAAGTCCCGCCTGGATAAATACCTGTTCAGTCAGCTGCCCGACGCAGGTCAGGGCCGCATCATAATCTGACCAGACGTTAGCGGGTCCCCCGATGCTTTCTGCCAGCAGGCGGCCCTGCCGATCGGTTAAGCGCGCGCGACACTGCGTTCCGCCGCCATCGATGCCAAGAAGATAGTGTGGTTGCACGCGCTTCCTTCCCTGATTAAGGGTTATAGCCATAATGAGCGAACGATAGGATAAAAAAACTTAAATCGCAATAACAAATAAATATGGTAAAAACTTCCTGAGTATTTTTCCTTAATTTACATAAATATAACAAAAACCCACCCCGCAAAACGTGCAGTGCGATGTTGACATTACTTTTTCTGCCGTAATAAGTTGATGGTCAGATTATCAGCAGCCGCGCCCGACCGCTGGCAGGCTTTGCATCATCCGATCTCAGGAGCAGGGGTTTACCATGAAAGTAGGCATTATCGGTCTCGGCTTTCGTCTGTCCCACGTCATGAAAGAGTTCAGCAAGGCTGACGACAGCTTTTCCGTCGTGGGCTATTACGATCCGGCCCCCGCCGGATTGCCGAATCTGCACAGCTTTGGTATTGCGCCCGGCCAGGCTTTTGCGTCTGTGGACGCCCTGCTGGCTCACGGCGGAATGGATGTGGTGCTGGTGGGTTCACCCAACTTTCTGCATCTGGAGCATGTGGGTCAGGCGCTGGCGGCAGGCTATACCGTCTTTACCGAAAAGCCGGTGGTAATTAATGAAGAGCAGACCATGGCGATGGCAAAGCTGGTGCGTCAGTATGGCGAGGCGCGCATTCTGGTCGGGCTGGTGCTGCGCTATTCACCGCTTTATCACGATCTGCTGGCTGCGCGCGATGCGGGCCAGCTGGGCGAAATCACCTCGATTGAGGCAACCGAACACATCAAGCCTTATCACGGTGCTTTCTTCCAGCGCGACTGGCGACGTCTGGAGAAGTATGCCGGTCCCTATATTCTGGAGAAGTGCTGCCACGACATCGATCTCTATCAGGGCCTGCTGCAGCGGCGTCCGACTCACGTCGCCAGCTTTGGTGGCCGGAAATCCTTTACCCCGGCTCACGCCCCGCAGGGGGCGATCACCCCTGAGTCGGAGCTCTATCACGTCAAACCCAGCGGCTGGTCCAGCACAGATGCGGTCTTCGACAGCGATGCCGACATTGTCGACTACCAGACCGCGCTGATTGAGTATGAGGGGGGAGCCACCCTCGCCTTCCACGCCAACCTGAACGTGCCGGATGAGTTCCGCCGTTTCTGCGTCATGGGCACTGACGGCATGGCGGAAGGCGACTTTGTGCGTAACTACTTCCGGGTGCACAACGCCCGCAGCGGTGAGAAAGAGGTCGATACCGCCTACAGCGGCAACGCTTATGATGGCCATTACGGCGCGGATGCGCTGATGGCTGAAGAGATCGTCAAACATATTAAACAGGGAACACCGCTGAAAGTCTCAGTGGTGGACGCGCTGGAAGCGGGCCTCACCGCCATCAAAATCGATGAGGCACGCAAAACCCGCAGCGTAGTGGACATGCGTGAAAGCTGGCTGACATTTGACGCCAACCTGGGAAAATCCGGGGCCTGACGGCCCCAGCCTCAGGGGCGGCCTCCCCCGCCGTCCCCGGCTTGTTACTGGCACTCTGACTGGTACTCTGCTGAACTGGCCTCCGGGCCAGTTACTTCTCAGGTGTTACGTTCGCTCAGTAAAACTGCCTTAGCGCTGACTCAATAGCCGTAACAATATCTCTTCTCTCTCAGCAGCCTGCCAGGGAGGGCGTTTTTGCGTTTTTGCGTTTTTGCGGAGGACATATGCTCCCTGAAGCCTGCGCTCAATTTATCAGCGATAACCTTCCTGACATCACAAGCGCATACAGCTGCCCTGGGTCAGACCGCATCACCCTCATTCTCCAGCTTCTGCCGCCGCCGCAGATGCGGAAACAACTTCATCCACAGCGCCACCACCACCAGCGTACCGATCCCACCAATCGCCGCCGCCGGGGCTGCGCCCATCCATGCTGCCAGCATCCCCGACTCAAACTCACCCAGCTGATTCGACGTATTGATGAAAATGGCGTTCACTGCATTCACCCGCCCGCGCATCGCATCCGGCGTATCCAGCTGCACCAGCGCACCGCGAATCACCATACTGACCATATCGAAACCGCCCAGCGCACACAGCGCAAGCAGCGACAGCCACAGCTGCGTCGAGAGCGCGAACACCAGCGTGGCAACACCAAAGCCCGCCACCGAACCAAACATAATCATCCCGACATGCTTATCCAGCTTATGCCGGCTCAGCCAGATGCCGACCAGCAGCGCCCCCACAGAGGGCGCGCCCCGCAGCATCCCCAATCCCCACGGCCCGGTATGCAGAATATCTTTGGCAAAAATGGGCAGCAGCGCGGTCGCGCCACCCAGCAGGACGGCAAAGAGATCGAGCGAAATCACGCCCAGCACATCTTTGCGTGCGCGGATAAAGTGAATCCCGGCAAACAGATTCTTCATGTTCATCGGCAGGCGCGGCTGCAACGGGCGCTCATAGCGCAGCAGACTCACCAGCGTCAGCGAAATCAGATAGAACAGTGCAGACACGCCATACACCACATGCGGTCCCGCGACATAAAGCAGCCCGCCCAGCGTCGGTCCGACGATAACCGCCGCCTCGCCGCCCACCGAGTTCATCGCCATCGCCCGCGCCAGAATCGCGGGCGGCACCAGCGACGGCAGCATTGAGGACATCGAAGGCCACTCCAGCGCTTTCGCCACCGCAATCATAAATACCAGACCCCAGAGCGTAACCCGATCGGCGGTAGAGAATAAGGTAAGCACCACTAATGCCAGCAGCGCAGCAAATTCCACCAGCTGACCGAACAGCACGATACGCCGCCGGTCATACTGATCCGCCAGATGCCCTGCAGGCAGCGCCAGCAACACCGACGGCAGAAACTGCATTAAGCCGATCATCCCTAACGCCATCGCGCTGTCGGTCAGCGCATAGATCTGCCAGCTGATGGCCACCGAAAACATCTGAAAACCAAATGATGAACAGGTTCGTGCCAGCCAGAAGGCGACGAATGCCCGATGTCGCCACAGCGGCTCTTCCGCTGCCGATGCCATAAATCCCATGTCTTATCCCAAATTTGATGAGCCGTCCCGCGTCGTTGCGCGGTGTTATTTGTGCGGTCGATGAGGAACGTCAGATAACAGAGCGGATGAAGTATAATCGCGATGGTTTCCCCTCTGCTGCTCCCGGCGATAAATCGCCTTCCTGTCCATGCAGGGCCTGAAAAATCTCTCCTGATTATTACCAGCCTATTGGTCCCGACTATTGAATATATTCCACGTCATCATCAGACGCCAAAGGAATTATTGCTTCTGTGCCGAAGCGTTTATTTACGCTCCGCGACAATAAAAGGATGATTTGGATTAAGCAGATGATCTATATTTATTCACGCGTTTGGAAAATGCGACCGTTTATATGATTGATTATCAATAAATCCTTTTTTATTGCACGCCAAAGAGATAATGAAAAACAGTTTATATAACCCTTATGTTACTGAACCTATCCATCACGTTACGCGTAATGTCACGGGCATTTGCTATAGCGTGCCATATCTTCAGCAAAATCAGGACAGCCGCAATATACTTAATACAAACAACATTATTTCATTACACAACCAAATCGCTACTGAAGCAGCATTAATGATTGTTCCGGTAGAAGACTTTCGGCTGCAGGGAATGATTGCGGTTCCGGATGCTTATTCTCATTTACAGGATGGGCGAATCAGAATTGGTATTAATTATACCAGTTTAGCCGCACACCACGCCTCACTGCTTGAATTAACAGAGAAATTTGATTTCTGGCTTTATGATTTTGCTCCGCCCGGTGCAGACTGGCGACTGCTGGAATCCTTTCCTTTTTCCGGGATTGTTTTAACCGAAGCGTTCTTTAATGACAATTATGAAAAGTTTACCTTTCCTTTTTTCATGGCGACATTCCGTGAGAAAGGGGCCGAGGTGATCGTGCGAAGTCATACGCCGCCTTTAAGCGCTGAACAGTTTGCTGAGATAAATATTAGCGGCTGGCAACAGCAACGCTCGGACGGCGACCTGATTAGCTGCTGAACCACAAATCCTGCCCTCCGGCGTTAAGGGCACACGGCGGTGCGCTTAACGTCCATTAATCCCCCATAAAATGTCGCATTACTTCATTTGTTAAGCGCTTTGAGCTAAAAAAATCAAACCTTGATCTAATTTTGCTATAACATTTAACACAAAGGGAGCGTCTGTCTTAGCGGAAGAGATTCTCAAGAACACCCTTAATCATTTGTACTTGATAACTGGAAACAGCCTATCTGGTTGTTTTCGTATGTTTTATGGCAACAAAACGAGGTCGATATCATGGGGAAAAACTCCTCATCGTTTAGCGTAATTCGTTTCCTGACGATACTGTTCGCAGTACTGACGGGCGCGTTTATGCTGATTGGCGGTGGCTGGTTAGCCGCTATTGGTGGTTCCTGGTATTACGTTTTCGGCGGTGTGGTTATGCTCATCACCGCTTATCTGCTTTCCCGCCGTAAAAGCACCGCGCTGGTTCTCTATGCGCTGCTGCTGATCGGCACCCTGATCTGGGGCGTGTGGGAAGTCGGGACGGACTTCTGGGCGCTGGCGCCACGCACCGATGTGCTGGTGATTTTTGGTGTCTGGCTGATCCTGCCGTTTGTCTATCGCAGTGTGAACGCCGGTAGCAAAGCAGCACTGGGTACCATGGCTGTGGCGCTGATTGCCAGTGCGGCCGTGCTGGCCTACGCGGTATTCAACGATCCGCAGGTCATTAACGGTTCTGTGCCGGAAACCGCTGACAATGCACAGCAGGCTGCACCGCTGAGCAACATTCCGGATGCTGACTGGCCCGCTTATGCGCGCGATCAGCAGGGAACCCGTTTCTCGCCGCTGAAGCAGATTAACCACGAGAACGTGAAAGAGTTGCAGGTTGCCTGGCAGTTCCAGACCGGCGACATGAAAACCCCTAACGATCCGGGCGAAATCACCGACGAAGTGACCCCGATTAAAATCCGCGACACCCTTTACCTCTGTTCGCCACACCAGATCCTGTTTGCGCTGGATGCGGCTACAGGTAAACAGAAGTGGAAGTTTGATCCGGCCATGAAGGTGAATCCGACCTTCCAGCACGTGACCTGCCGCGGCGTATCCTACCACGAAGTGCCGGCAGCCGCTGATGCAGCAAACAGCCAGCCTGCGCTCTGCTCACGTCGTATCTATTTACCGGTTAATGATGGTCGTCTGTTTGCACTGGACGCCGAAACCGGCGAACGCTGCCCGACATT
Organism: Pantoea sp. GM_Pan_3; assembly: GCF_026541045.1. Classification (NCBI taxonomy): domain Bacteria; kingdom Pseudomonadati; phylum Pseudomonadota; class Gammaproteobacteria; order Enterobacterales; family Erwiniaceae; genus Pantoea; species Pantoea sp. GM_Pan_3. Next base: position 474,731 of record NZ_JALNVA010000002.1, read on the forward strand.
TGGCGTTAACGGCGAGCTGGATCTGCAGCACAAGCAGCCCGTCACCACGCCGGGTCAGTATGAGCCGACCTCACCGCCGATCATTACCAACACCACCATCATCATGGCGGGTGCAGTCACCGATAACTACTCAACCCGCGAGCCTTCCGGCGTGATTCGTGGCTTTGATGTGAATACCGGTAAACTGCTGTGGGTCTTTGATCCGGGTGCTAAAGATCCGAATGCCATTCCGGCTGATGAACACACCTTTACCCTGAATTCACCGAACTCATGGGCACCGGCGGTTTACGATCCGAAACTGGATACCGTTTACCTGCCAATGGGCGTGAGCACACCGGACATCTGGGGCGGTAACCGCACACCAGAGCAGGAGCGCTACGCGAGCAGCGTGCTGGCGCTGAACGCCACCACCGGTAAGCTGGTCTGGTCTTATCAGACGGTGCATCACGACCTGTGGGATATGGATCTGCCGTCGCAGCCGACCCTGGCTGACATCACCGATAAAGATGGCAACACCGTCCCGGTGATCTACGCGCCGGCTAAAACCGGTAACATCTTCGTTCTGGATCGCCGCACCGGCAAGCCAGTGGTTCCGGCGCCAGAAACGCCAGTGCCACAGGGTGCCGCGAAAGGCGACCACGTTGCCGCCACGCAGCCCTACTCTGAGCTGACCTTCCGTCCGAAACAGAACCTGACGGACAAGGATATGTGGGGCGCGACGATGTTTGACCAGCTGGTGTGTCGCGTTATCTTCAAGCGTCTGCGCTATGAAGGTCCGTTCACGCCGCCATCTGAGCAGGGTACGCTGGTGTTCCCGGGCAACCTGGGTATGTTCGAATGGGGCGGTATCGCGGTCGATCCACATCGTCAGATTGCGATTGCTAACCCGATGGCGCTGCCGTTTGTCTCGAAACTGGTTCCGCGCGGTCCGGGTAACCCGATTGAGCCGCCGAAAGGTGCAGAGGGTGGTTCAGGGACTGAAACCGGTATTCAGCCGCAGTATGGCGTGCCGTTTGGCGTCGAACTGAATCCGTTCCTCTCTCCGTTTGGTCTGCCATGCAAACAGCCAGCCTGGGGTTACATCTCCGCGGTGGATCTGAAGACCAACGACGTCGTGTGGAAACAGCGTATCGGTACCGTTCGTGACAGCTCACCGGTTCCGCTGCCGTTCAAAATGGGTATGCCGATGCTGGGTGGTCCAATCACCACCGCAGGTAAGGTATTCTTCATTGGTGCGACCGCCGATAACTACCTGCGCGCGTTCAGCACCGACACCGGCGAACTGCTGTGGCAGGCACGTCTGCCAGCAGGCGGCCAGGCGACCCCAATGACCTATGAAGTGAATGGCAAGCAGTACGTTGTCATCGCAGCAGGCGGTCACGGTTCGTTTGGTACCAAGCTGGGCGACTATGTGATTGCCTACGCGCTGCCAGACCAGAAGTAATTCCTGCTTCGGTCAGTAACAAAAGGCGGACTCCGGTCCGCCTTTTTTGATCGCGTTACTTTTTCATTTCGCGCCAGTTGAGCCATGCGCAGAAGAGCATCACCGCGCAGGTCGCCAGAAATACCGGCCGCATCCCGAACGTCCCGCCGACCACTCCACCGAACAGCGGGCCGCTGACCTGACCCACGTATTGTGCCGAAGTAGAATAACCGAGCATCCGTCCGACCTGTGAGCCCGGTACGTTATGACGGATAATCGCCGTGATGCATGGCATCAGGCCGCCCAGCGCCATCCCCATCAGAAAGCGCAGCAGCACCAGCTGCCAGGCCGCCGTGATAAACGCCTGCGGGATCAGCAGCACGCCGCTCAGCAGTAACCCCCCTGTCAGAACCCGCCAGTGTCCGATGCGATCGGCCAGGCGACCGAGCCGCGGTGCTGCCAGCACCGTGCCCAGCGCGGCGGCGGACATCACGATTCCGGCCATCAGGGTGATCTGATGTTCACCCTGAACAAACTCGCCGACGTAGAGCGTAATAATCGGTTCAATCGACATGCTGGCAAAAATCAGCAACATGCCGGAAAGCCACATCAGCCGCACCAGGCGGTGATTGACCGGCGGCTCTGCCGGCATCGGTGAAGGACGATCGCGGGCGGTGATGCAGGCTCGCGGCTGCTCTCTGAGTAAAAAGGTGGTGGCGAGGAAGGCGAGAAAAATCACCGCGCCGGTCAGCCAGAAGGTCTGCCGGATGCCAATCAGCGGCGGCAGCAGGCCACCCAGCAGCGGCCCGACCACGTTGCCGGCCATAATGCCGGAGGAGAGGACGCCCAGCGCCCAGCCTGTCTGCGCTTTGGGCGTCTGCGCCGCCACCAGAATGGTCGACCCCGACGCGTAGCCACCCAGCAGCCCCGCCAGCAGACGCAGCGCCACCAGCTGCCACGGCGCCGTCGCCATACCAATCAGCGACATCGCAATCGCCATGCCGAGGCTGGCCCGAATCAGCATCAGCTTGCGACCGTAACGATCAGCCAGCCGACCCCACAGCGGTGCCGTCAGCGCGGCACTGAAAAAGGTCGCCCCATAGGCCAGGCCGGACCAGCGCGCAATGGCGGCGGGCTGCTCAACGCCAAGCTGCTGAACATAGAGCGGCAGAAAAGGCAGCAGCAGCGTCATCGCCACGATAGTGGTAAAAGATCCGACGACGCAGACCGCTAAATTACGTTTCCAGTGGTGAAACACTGCCGTTTCGGGTGAGTGTTGCATAGCCATATCCCTTGATTGATCAGGGATACAGGCTAACCAGGGCGGCGGGTTAACAACAGTCACGCCGCGATAGTTACTCTGTGGCGATGATTGTTGTCAGCAGGCAACAATCAGCCTGTGCTCAGCGCCGCAACCAGCGCATCGCTCAGCAGCGTGACGGGCGACGCCGTTTCCGGGGTGTCGTGCAGCAGCAGATAGCTTTGCAGACGGTCCATCTGCCACTCCGGCAACAGCTGCTGAATATCACCCCGCCCGACCGCCTCCTGCGCCATGTAGGCGGGCAGATAGGCGATACCGCTGCCGGCCAGGGCCGCATTCAGCAGCGCCATGCTGTTATTGGCGCGAAAGCGACTGCGTACATCCAGCGCCAGCCGCTGCTTATCGCGGCGGAACGGCAGCGCAGCGGTGTGGGCCGGGCCATGAAACAGCAGAAGGTCGTGACGCGGCAGCATCCCGGGGTGAGTGATGGCCGGTCGCTGTGCCAGATAAGCAGGCGCGGCATAGAGCCCCCAGTCGATATCACTCAGCAGCCGGAAGTTGCCCTGACGCGGTGCCCGGGATCGGATCACAATCGCCAGATCATCCTGATCGTCCAGCCGATCCTGGCTGCGATCGGTGAGATCGAGATCAACGTTGATATGCAGATGGCGGCGCAGAAAGCGATTAACGACAGGCACTACGCACTGACAGCCGAACGTGACGGGCGCCTGCAGCCTGACATGACCGGCGGCCTGCTGATGCAACTGCTGAACGAACGCCTCGGCGCGCTGCGCTTCCGCCAGCATACGGACACAATAGGGGTAGTACGCCTGCCCAAGCTCGGTCAGCGCCAGCCGCCGGGTGGTGCGCTGCAGCAGCCGGATACCGAGCCTGAGTTCCAGCCGGGCGATCTCCCGGCTGACATGCGATTTGGACCAGCCCAGTGCGCGAGCGGCCTCGCTGAAACTCTGTAACTCCACCACCCGTGCGAATACCAGCATGGCGGTTAAATTCGCGCCATTTTCCATGTTTCCCGACTCCGACAGTAAGGGGATGCAGGCAACAAACTAGCATGTTCAGGCGGGATGACTGTGGGGAGGAGGCAAAAAAAACAGGGCGATAACAGCCGAAGCGAGGGTAATGCGCGGAGTGACCTTTCCGTCTGCCTGCCGTGACGGAAAGGCCTTGTCAGGCATCAGCTGGCCATCGCCAGCGGGAACAGCAGTCGATCTGGCTCGACGCGACGCTGGCGGCGCAACTGGCCCGGCGTCACCATAAAGTAATTTTTGAAGGTCCGGGTGTAGGCCTGCTGGGTATCAAAGCCGTAGTTCATCGCCACCTGCAGAATCGCTTCGTTGCTGCTCAGCAGCGTGAGCGCCGACTCCGTCAGGCGACGCTGACGGATATATTCTGCCAGGGAAAAGCCGGTATGCTGGCGAAACAGGCGTTGCAGATGCCAGCGCGAATAGCCTGAGCGGCGCGCCACCTCATCCAGATGCAGATCGTGTCCTAAGTTGTTCTCTATCCAGTCCAGCAGACTCCGAATAAACTCGCGCTGATTCATGGTTCCTCCTGTTCAAGCTGATGTGCAGTGGAACCACTCTACCCGCTAAAATTTATCCCTTAATTAGCAGAAAATTAGCGCAGAATTAGCAAGGGGTGAAACGGAGGTGAGAGGGTGCGGCCAGCGGGGGCTTTGAGTAAAAATCTGTCGTGAGATTACTGTTAGAAAAGAGAGGCATTTAAAACTCATTTAGTCAGCAGCTTTTATTACATTCCTGTTTTATTAATTTTTTATATCAAAACAGGAGCCGAAGCCCCTGCACATCTAATCTCTACACTTAAGTTTTTTTACAGCTGCCAGATGCACTGAAAAACCTTGAGCACAAAAAAATAGTCAGTTTAACAAACGTAGTCAGTGTAGCGATTGTAACGACCATTTTTGATGCATTTTCTGGCATAGCATACCAGCCTTCATACGAAACGCCTGCGCCACTCAAAAACATTGCGCCCACTAATATGCTAACCAATATAGATAGATAGCGTACTATTTTTTGCATAAAACCCTCAGCCATCATTTATCATGAAGACTAATTTCACCAGGTGCATTGACCACCAATACTGTTACCAGCATTGTAGTTTCCAGAATTATTAAAACACGAACCAATACCACCACCAATCGCACTTGCCACAGCTGAGCCCGGACCACCTACTGAACCACTAATCATCCCACCGAGGATGCCATTGAGACAGCCCACCATTTCAGGATGTGCAGCCACAACCTGAATTACGCCATTACTTGGACCAAACAGATTACCGGATTGACTGGACTTATTACCATGCTGACTGGCATAAGCTGATGCCCCAGCATAGGCAGGGTCGTATGCACCGCTTGCACCAGTAACCAAAAGCAAATGACTATTTTCTAAGATCTTCATTTAACAAACTCCTTCTTTTTTTTATTAATGGCAAACCCTGTTGCCAGAAATTTATATCAATTAAATATTCCATGTGCAAAGAGTTATTACCCTTATTAAAATTTATAAAATAAATTTCCTTATCAAAGAGATGGGTGAAAAAAGATGTCATTTCTTGTTATTTCTTCCCAGATCATCCTGATAAAATATTAATATTTATCTCTTTATGTGACATAAGGCACAATTAATTTTCAGAGTTAATTTCTATTGCATAATTTTAACATCTATCTACTCAGGAATAACCTTACTAACATAGAGCCCGTATCTGATAAAAATCATTTCTATCCTGAATTAGTCATACAACAGTTAAATAGCATTATTCACGTCTGAAAAGGGTAGTATTGACCTAATGATAAAAGCGTCAAAATTTTCGTCCTCAGGCCAGTAGTTTTACTCTCGTTTACTATGAAAAATGCGGATAGAGTTCTGATGAAGCACTGCAGATGCAGCCAGCGCGGCGACAGCGGGAAGTGTGAAGGCGGATAATTCTGGCCTAACAATTGATGAGTAAACTCTCTCCCATCTTTGCAGAGGAGATCAGCCATGCGCGTGTTACTGGTTGAAGATGATGAAATGATCGGCGCAAACCTGCAGCAGGCACTGGAGGGCGCGGGCTGGTCGGTGGACTGGGTGCGCGATGGCGTCTTTGCCCACAATGCCTGGAGCGAAGGCGGCTACAGCTGCGTGCTGCTCGATCTCGGCTTACCCCGCGATGACGGGTTACAGGTGCTGCGCCGGGCGCGCGGGCGCGGCGACTCCACGCCCGTGCTGATTCTGACTGCCCGCGACACGGTGGCGCAGCGCATTCAGGGGCTCGACAGCGGCGCTGACGACTACCTGCTTAAACCGTTCGACCTCCAGGAAGTGATGGCCCGGATGCGCGCCATTACCCGACGCCGCCACGGCGCGGCAGATTCGGTGCTGGGCAGCGGGGATGTTCAGCTGGATATGATGACCCGCGAAGTGCTCTATAAGGGTCAGCGCGAGCAGCTGACCGCGCGCGAGTATGCCCTGCTCTACGCTCTGCTGGAGCGGCCCGGTGCCATTCTGTCGCGCGAGCAGCTGGAAAACCGCATCTATGGCTGGGGCGATGAAGTCAGCAGCAATGCGGTGGATGTCCTGATTCACGGCATGCGCCGCAAGCTGGATAACGACGTGATCCGCAACGTGCGTGGCCTGGGCTGGCGGGTTCCGGCCATATGAAACCCTTCACCTTTATGCGCTCGCTGCGTAATAAACTGCTCTCTACGCTGCTGATTATTCATCTGCTGATGATTGGCGGCGTCACCTGGTATTTCTTCAGCTGCTACGGCGATATGGTCGGCACGATGAAGGACGATCAGCTGGCAAAAATCGCGGACGCCTGGTCCACTAATAAGCAGATGCCCGCCCTGATGCCGATGCTGATTGCGCCGGATAAAGCGAAAAGCGCGTTTGTGGTTCAGCTGTGGGACGATCGCGGACAGCTGCGTGCCAGCTCCTGGCCGGAGCTGGCGGCCCCGTTACAGAACCAGCGGGGTTACCGCGACGTGCATGTCGGCCAGTGCGGCGACTGTGAATGGCGGATCTACACCCGGCCCGGTTTGCCCGGCAGCGCGATCAAAACCATTCAGGTCATGCACAACCTCAGCTACATGAAGTCCACGATGGTCAAGCGGGCGCTGGCGGCGATTATCCCGATGATCCTGATGATGCCGCTGTCGCTGCTGGTGATCTGGCTGGTGGTTCGCAAGATCACCCGCGATCTGCAGGTGGCTTCGCGTCAGATCGCGGCGCAGGAGACCCATCATCCGCACAACGTCTCGCCGGAGGGGCTGCCGGATGAGATTCTGCCGCTGGTGGCTGCCTATAATTCATTGCTGAGTAAACTGCGCGAGGCCTGGTCCTCTCAGCGTCAGTTCCTGGAGGACGCCGCCCATGAACTGCGCACCCCGGTAACGGCGGTGACCTTACAGCTGGAGAATCTGCGGCAGTATATCCAGCCGGGCGAAGCGAGCCGGCAGTTCAGCCAGCTGGAAGCGGGCGTCACGCGCACCCGTCATCTGGTCACACAGCTACTCAATGTGTCGCGCCAGGATGACCAGAGTGTGGTCGCCAGCGTCGAGCATATTGACCTGGAAGATCTGCTCAAGGAGAGCATTGAGCAGCTGATGGTGGTGGCAGACAAGCGCGGCATCGATATCGGCTTTAACGGCTCTGCCCAGTATCGTCTGCAGGCCAGTCGTTCTGAGCTGCGCAGCCTGTTTGACAACCTGATTGGTAACGCCATGTTGCACACGCCGGAAGGGAGTCTGGTCGATGTGCTGCTGCATCGGGTCGCGGGCAAAACGGTGGTCGATATTGTCGATAACGGGCCAGGCATGCCGGAATCCTTTATCGAGCGCGCGTTTGATCGTTTTACCCGCTCGCCTGACGTGAAAGCCCAGGGCAGCGGGCTGGGATTATCCATCGTGCGTAACGTCGCTCAGAAACATCAGATTCACGTCGCCCTTTCCAACTGTCTGACCCCACAGGGTGCCATCTGTGGTTTGCAGGTTCGCGTCACTTTTCCCTGATCCCGCCTTTTTGATCACGAACCAGACAACGTAAACGGTTGCCTGGTTCCGTTCGATCATGGTCTTAATTGTGAAGTGCATCACATTTTAGCTGAATTGTAATGCAACACTTTTTGACAAACGTGAGCAAAATCTATTTTCTATCGATCTGTTACAGGCACCCTACGCGGGCTGAATAACCGGCTGTTTTTTGCTGACATCCTCATTCCCTCCAGGGACCGATTTCTCTCTGACTGCGTCTGCTGTGCGGCGGTCAAAAGCATGTGGCTGATGATAATGAAATATAAAACGTTGATAGCAGGTGCCGTGCTGGCATGTTCACTGAGTGGTGCTGCGCAGGCCGCAGAAAGCGATCCGCAGTATCTCTCTGACTGGTGGCATCAGAGCGTTAACGTGGTAGGCAGCTACCACACCCGTTTCGGACCGCAGTTCAATAACGACGTCTATCTGGAATATGAAGCGTTTGCGAAAAAAGAGTGGTTCGACTTTTACGGCTATCTCGACGTACCTAATTTCTTCGGCGTCGGCAACAGCAACGCCAACGGCGTATTCGACCACGGTTCACCGATGTTCATGGAAATTGAGCCGCGCTTCTCGATCGACAAGCTGACCGGCACCAGTCTGGCATTTGGTCCGTTCAAAGAGTGGTATTTTGCTAACAACTACATCTACGATATGGGCCGTAACAGCGATAACCGCCAGAACACCTGGTATATGGGTCTCGGCACCGATATCGATACGCACAGCGATGTCGGCCTGTCGCTGAACGTCTATGCCAAATATCAGTGGGAAAACTACGGTGCGGCGAACGAGAACAGCTGGGATGGCTATCGCTTCAAGGTGAAATACTTCGTCCCGATCACGACGCTGTGGGGCGGTAATCTGGGCTATGTCAGCTTCACTAACTTCGACTGGGGTTCCGATCTGCGCGATAAAGGCGGCGCATCACGTACCAGCAACTCCATCGCCTCCAGCCACATTCTGTCACTGGGCTACGATCACTGGCACATCTCTGCGGTGGCGCGTTACTTCCACAACGGCGGCCAGTGGGCAGATGGTCAGGAGCTGAACTTCGGCAACGGTCCGTTTGAAGTCAAATCGACCGGCTGGGGTTACTACCTGGTGGCGGGTTACAACTTCTGATGTGAAGCGGCGGCGCTTTATCGCGTCGCCGCCTTGTGTTTCTGCTGGTATGGCGTCACGTCCTGTGACGTCCGTCAGCCGATTAATCCTGCGACTTCTCCACATTGATGCGCCACGGAATGTTGAACTTATCGATAAACATGGCGAAGCCGTTCGACCAGAAAGTCTCCTGCCACTCCGTTGTCACCTTGCCGCCTGCCGACAGTTTTTCAAACCACGCTTTACCCTCTTCGACATCGGTGGTGGAAAGGCTGACCGCATAACCGGCATGTTCCGACGCCGGTGGCTGATCGGTGTTACCGTCGCTGAGCATCAGCTCGCCGTCGCCAATACGCAGTTGCGCATGCATGATCTTCTCGGGTGGCTGCGGCGCTGCGGACTGATCGCCAACCTGCTCTCCCTGATCCGGCATATCACCAAACTTCATTTTCGCGAGCAACTCGCCCCCGGTCGCCTGCAGGTAAAAGTCGATAGCCTCTTCACAACGGCCATAGAGAAACAGATAAGGACTGACTTGCATCTTCACCTCTATATTGTCGGTTGGATTTTTACAGTACCTTAAGAGTGTAGACGATCGACTTTACTCGCTGATTTTACTGGCAATAACGGCGAAACAGCTGCGCCATATAGCTGCTCATGGGCGTCAGCGCGGTCTCCTTACGCTGAATCAGATAAAAAATCGCTTTCGGCAGGGGTTCGTCAAGCGTCAGCGCGACCAGCGACCGTCCCAGAACCGGATCGTCAATCACATCGGCTGACAGAATGCTGATGAAATCGCTTTGCGCCACCAGGCTGGTGCAGGCCATAAAGGTTTCACAGGTCACCACGATTTTGGGTGCCATGCCGCGCTCGCCAAAGAGGTCGTGCAGCAGGCGGTAATAGCTGCCTTTCGGCGTCGGCATGGTCCAGTCCGCCTGCTGCAACGCCGCCAGTGAACGGGCTTTTTCCAGCGGATGGCCTTTGCGAACCACCACCTTATATTCCCGCTCCATCACCCGCTCATACATCAGCTCCTGATCGAGATGACTCTGGTCATAGGTATTGATAGTGAAATCGAGCGTTCCCTGACGCAGCTCATGCACCATCGACACCAGCTGGCCTTCGACGATGCGCACCTTGACCAGCGGATATTCCCGATGAAACTGGTTGATCACCTGTGGCATAACGGTACGCGCCACGCTGCTGCCGATGCCGATATTCACCTGCCCCCCGCCCCGCCCCAGCCGCTGCTGGATATCCTCTTCAGCGACCCGCAGCTCCGCCAGCACCAGGCTGGCATGACGGAAAAAGTTATCACCGATATCGGTTAACACGACGCCCTGCTGGCGGCGGATAAACAGCTTTGCCCCCAGCTCACGCTCCAGTTCCTGAATCGCTTTGGTCAGCGCCGGTTGCGACAGCCCCGAAACACGGCTTGCCGCACGGATACTGCCCTGCCGCGCCACGTCAACAAACGCACGCAGTTGATGAAGTTTGAGATTAGCGGACATAACTTTTGTGATAACCGTTGTTTATCAGTCACAAGATATTCGCATCTTATGCCCGGCAATTCCATTGTGTAGATTCGAAGCAGTGCATAAAAAACCAACAACGAGGACAGAGCCGATGAAAACCCTTTCCGACCACGTCAGTGCAAGGCTGCCGCAGCTTCAGCAGTGGCGTCGTGACTTCCATCACTACGCCGAATCGGGCTGGCTGGAGTTTCGCACCGCCACGCTGGTCGCTGAAGAGCTGCATCAGCTCGGTTATCAGCTAAAGCTGGGGCGTGAGGTGATCGACGCAGAGGCGCGGATGGGCCTGCCCGACGCCGCCGTGCTGAAACAGCAGGAGGCGCGGGCGTTACAACAGGGCGCGCTGCCGCAGTGGATCAGCCACTTTTCCGGCGGATTCTGCGGCATCGTGGCGACGCTGGAAACCGGCCGTCCCGGCCCGGTGATGGGCTTCCGCGTGGATATGGACGCACTGGATCTCAATGAGAGCCAGGCCAGCGATCATCTGCCGCAGCGGGAAGGGTTCGCCTCCTGCAATGCGGGCATGATGCACGCCTGCGGTCATGATGGCCACACCACCATCGGGCTGGGGCTTGCCTCAGTGCTGATGGCGATGAAAGAGCGGCTCAGCGGCACCATCAAACTGATTTTTCAGCCTGCTGAAGAGGGTGTACGCGGCGCGAAAGCGATGGTAGCGGCGGGCGTGGTCGATGATGTGGATCGCTTCACGGCGATTCACATTGGCACCGGCGTGCCGGCGGGCGAAGTGGTGTGCGGCAGCGACAGCTTTCTCGCCACCACCAAGCTGGATGTCCACTTCACCGGCGTCGGTGCCCATGCGGGTGGCCGCCCGGAAGAGGGACGCAATGCCCTGCTGGCGGCGGCTCAGGCAACGCTGGCCCTGCATGGCCTGGCCCAGCACAGCGGCGGCGTGGCGCGTGTGAATGTCGGCGTGCTGCAGGCCGGAACCGGCCGCAACGTGGTCGCCGACTGCGCCCTGCTGAAGGTCGAAACCCGCGGCATCACCAATCAGGTTAACGACGATATTTATCAGCAGGCGCTGCGGGTAATTGCCGGTGCGGCGGCGATGTATGGTGTTGAGCAGCAGGTGACGCTGATGGGTGCGGCGCGCAGCTGCACCCCGACGCAGCCGTGGGTCGACTTCATCCACCAGCAGGCAGACGCGCTCGGTATCTTTGATTCCGTGGTCGATCGCAAAGCGCAGGCGGCAGGATCAGAAGATGCGACCTATATGATGGAGCGCGTCAGGCAGCGTGGCGGTCAGGCCTCATACGTCATTTTCGGCTGTGACCTGGCGGCGGGCCACCATAATGCCCGATTCGACTTTGATGAGCGGGTCATGCCGGACGCCATCACGCTGCTGGCGACGCTGGCGCTCAATCAGGCGCAGTATGGTGAAACACGATGATGGAAGCCTTTATTGCCGACTATATCGACCGCCATCAGCACCGTTTCAGCACGCTCAGCGACGCCATCTGGGATACGCCAGAAACCCGCTTTGCCGAAACCCGCTCCTCGGCCCTGCTGGCCGATGCGCTGGCCGAAACCGGGTTCATCGTGGAGCGCGGCGTGGGCGGCATTGACACCGCCTTTATCGCCAGCGCCGGCAGCGGCAAACCGGTGATTGCCATCCTCGGGGAGTTTGATGCGCTGGCCGGTCTCAGCCAGCAGGCCGGATGCGCCCGGCCAGAACCGCTGGAGGTGAACGGCAACGGACACGGCTGCGGTCACAACCTGCTCGGCACCGCCGGCGTGGCGGCGGCCTGTGCGGTTAAAGCCTGGATGGAGCAGCATCACGCTGGCGGAACCGTGCGTTTTTATGGCTGCCCCGGCGAAGAAGGGGGATCGGGCAAGACCTTTATGGTACGTGAAGGCCTGTTTGACGATGTGGATGCCGCCGTGACCTGGCATCCGGAAGGTTTCAGCGGCATGTTCAATCTGCGCACGCTCGCCAATATTCAGGCCGCGTTCAGCTTCAAAGGGATCGCGGCTCATGCCGCTAATTCTCCCCATCTGGGCCGCAGCGCACTGGATGCCGTCACGCTGATGAATACCGGGGCCAACTTTCTGCGCGAGCACATCGAACAGGAGGCACGTCTGCACTACGCCATCACCAACAGCGGCGGTGTCTCGCCAAATGTGGTGCAGGCCGATGCGGAGGTGCTCTACCTGATCCGCGCGCCATCGCTGCCACAGGCGCAGGCGATCTATCAGCGGGTGATCAATATTGCCCGGGGTGCCGCCCTGATGACGGACACGACCCTGACCGTGCGTTTTGACAAAGCCTGCTCTGACTATGTGCCTAATCGCGCGCTGGAAGCGGTCATGGAGCGCTATTTGCATCACTTTGGTTTGCCCGACTACAGCGACGAAGAGCGCGCGTTCGCGGCTGAACTGCGTGCCACTCTGACCGATGATGATCTGCGTAATGCCCGCCTGAACGCCGCCCGTATCGGTGGCGAAGCCGGTCACGCCTGGGCGGAGCAGCTGGGGGAGAGGCTGTTTATGGATCAGGTCGCGCCCTATGCCGTCACCCGCGACCTGCTCTATGGCTCCACCGATGTCGGCGATGTCAGCTGGGTCACGCCGACGGCACAGTGTTTTGCGCCCTGCTTTACCTTCGGCACGCCGCTGCACACCTGGCAACTGGTGGCGCAGGGCCGCACCACGATCGCGCATAAGGGCATGTTGCTGGCGGGCAAAGTGATGGCGGCGACGGTGACCACGCTCCTGCAGGATGAGCAGGCGCTGGCGGAATGCCAGGCCGAATTTCAGAAGGCACGCGCCGGGCAGCCCTATCACTGCCCGATCCCTGCGGGGATCACACCCACAAAACTGGCCGGATGAGCCAGCGGCCGCGTCGCTGACGCGGACCAGAATAAAAAGAGTGCAAACACTTCCCTGATTCTGCGGGGCCGGAACTGAACTCACCGCCTGTTGCCTGTCGCGACCGGCGTCAGCCCGCGCCGCCATCGATAAGGGGGTCACAAGACGACAAGAAGAGAACCCATACCATGGAAGCAACCTCCGAGAACCGTAGTCCTGGCCGGCTCTTCAGCTGGATCGAGCGCGCAGGCAATAAAGTGCCTAACCCGTTTTTACTGTTTGTCTATCTGATTGTGGTACTGATGGTCGCAACCGCCATTATCAGTGCGCTGGATCTGGCGGTGAAGAACCCCGGTAATGGCGAAATCGTCCGGGTCAACAACCTGCTGAGCGTCGCGGGTCTGCAGTGGATCCTGCCCAACATCATCAAAAACTTCAGCAGCTTTACCCCGCTGGGGTCGATTCTGGCGCTGGTCATTGGTGCCGGGCTGGCGGAAAAGGTCGGCCTGCTGCAGTCGCTGATGGTTAAGATGGCGTCACGCGTCAGCCGCCGTTACGCCAGCTACATGGTGCTGTTTATCGCCTTTTTCAGCCATATCTCCTCGGACGCGGCGCTGGTGGTGATGCCGCCGCTGGGTGCGCTGATCTTTCTGGCGGTGGGCCGTCATCCGGTCGCGGGCCTGCTGGCCGCCATCGCCGGTGTCGCCTCGGGTTTTACCGCTAACCTGCTGATCGTCACCACCGATGTGCTGCTTTCAGGTATCAGCACCGAAGCCGCTAAAGCGGTCAGCGATACGGTGCATGTCAGCGTCATCGATAACTGGTTCTTTATGGCCACCTCGGTGATTGTGCTGACGATTGTGGGTGCGTTACTGACCGACAAATTTGTTGAGCCGCGCCTGCCGCAGTGGCAGGGCAACGGCGAAAAGCTGGCGGGGCTGACGCCGCTGGAGAACCGCGGCCTGCGGGCCGCCGGGATCGCCGCGCTGCTGTTTATCGCCGTCATGGCGCTGCTGGTTGTGCCGGAACATGCGCCGCTGCGCAATCCCGCCAGCGGTGCCATTATCCCCTCGCCATTTATTCAGGGCATTGTGCCGATCATCATTCTGTTCTTCTTTGTGGTGGCGATTGCCTATGGTGTCGCCACCCGGCAGATCCGCCGTCCGGATGATATCCCGCAGCTGCTGGTCGATCCGATGAAAGGCATGGCGGGTTTTATCGTGATGGTCTTTCCGCTGTCGCAGTTCGTGGCGTTCTTTAACTGGAGCAACATGGGCAAATTCATGGCGATAGGACTGACCGACGTGCTGGAGAGCGCAGGCGTCAGCGGCGCGCCCGCATTTCTCGGCCTGATGTTTCTGTCGGCATTTCTCTGCATGTTTATCGCCAGCGGCTCAGCCATCTGGTCGATTCTGGCGCCGGTGTTCGTGCCGATGTTTATGCTGCTCGGCTTCCATCCCGCCTTTGCCCAGATGATTTTTCGCATCGCTGACTCGGCGGTGCTGCCGCTGGCACCGATGTCGCCCTTTCTGCCGCTGTTCCTCGCCTTTTTGCAGCGATACCAGAAGGATGCGCAGCTCGGCACCTACTATGTGCTGATCTTCCCCTATCCGCTGGTGTTCTTTATCAGCTGGATCGCGCTGCTGGTCGCCTGGTACTGGCTGGGACTGCCGATTGGGCCGGGCGTCTGGCCGCAACTGCCTTAAGGCACCGTGCCAGCGATACAGCATAAACGCTGGCACGTTTTCTGCGGCACTGCAGTTATGTCAGTGCGCAGCCAGTTCCTGAAAGAAGGCGGGATTCTTCTGGATAGTCGCCAGTACTTTAGCTGCCAGTCCGGTCGGATTGCGGCGTCCGCTTTCCCAGCTCTTTATCGTATCAAGGCTGGTTCCCAGTGCAGCCGCCATTTCACTCTGGGAGACGTTAAGCTGCGCCCGGATAGCCTTCACATCAGCCAGCGCGTAATGGGTAACACGGGCGGGTTCTCTGACACCGTTTTTTATCTCCACCGCCTCTTCCAGCGATGCTTTCAGTTCATCAAAAAAACTCATGTCATATCTCCTCTTTCAGTCTTTGTGTCAGCTTTTTCAGCACGGCTTTTTCCGCATCCGTGAGGTTCTCTTTGAGATTCTTTGGATAAGCCATGATCAGGTAAATCACCTCAGCGGTAGCCAGAAAGTAAATTACCCTTGCGCTGCTGCTTTTACCCTGATTGCCCGTCGCCATCCTGATTTTTCGCAGTCCGCCGGTTTTCTGAATAAGATCGCCTTTCTCCGGTGACTCGATAAGCTCCCTCTGAAGCTCCCGAAGCTCTTCATCCGTGGCGATTTGCTTTATCTGTCGGGTAAACATCGGGGTTTCGATAAACTCAATTGCCTGACTCATCGCTCACTCCTGCCTCTTCCATGAGGAGTACATAGTACACCCAGCCTGCTTCATGAAAAAGCCCACGGATGGCAAAACCTGCAACGTATGTTGCTAAATCGTCAGCAACGCCCCTCTCGGCAACGGCAGATGAATTGATTATTCTGCTATTTCTTCGCCTGCTAACGGTTGATGTTCTGAATAACCGCCTGCGGGTGTTTCCCACACTGCCTGAGGTTGACGCTGATATGACCACTCACTCCACCCGCCTGCCGCCGACGCACGCGTCATCGGCGGCCCGCAACAGCGTAGCCGGGCGCATTGATGCGCTGCCCGCGTCCGCTGGCTTATGGCGCTTTATCACCCTGCTGGCGCTGGGCGGCTTTTTTGAACTTTACGACCTGTTTGAAACCGGCTATATCAGCACCGGCCTGCTGGCGGCAGGCGTCTTCCACACCGGTGAGGCGGGCGTGCTCGGCTTCTCCGATCAGGCTGCGTTTGCCTCAGCCACCTTTCTCGGCCTCTTTTTCGGCGCCAGCCTGCTGGCCCCCTACGCTGACCGATTTGGCCGCCGCCTGACCTTTATGTGTGCGCTGCTCTGGTATGGGCTCTTTTCCCTGCTGATGGCCTTTCAGCAGAGCGCGGAGATGATCATTCTGTTCCGCTTTCTGGTGGGAATCGGGCTGGGCGTCGAGCTGGTGACCATTGATACCTATCTGTCGGAATGGGTGCCGAGCCACCTGCGCAGCCGCGCCTTTGCTTATGCCTTTTTCGTGCAGTTTTTATCGGTGCCTGCCGTCGCGCTGATGTCGTGGTGGCTGGTGCCGCAGACCGTGTTCGGTCTGGAAGGCTGGCGCTGGGTCGTGATCGCAGGCGCGCTCTGTTCACTGGTGATCTGGCTGGTGCGCAGAAATCTGCCGGAATCGGCACGCTGGCTGGCGCAGCAGGGGCGCTATCAGGCGGCGCATGAGGTGTTATCGGCGATGGAGCAGCGCTGCGGCATTCCGGCCGGGCCTGCTATCCTGCCCGATGACGCGGCTGCACAGCTGCCCAAACGCGGGCGCTTTCGTGAGATCTGGGCTCCCGCTTATCGCCAGCGCACCCTGATGCTGGTGGTGATGAACTTTTTCCAGGCGATCGGCTTTTTTGGCTTTGGTAACTGGCTGCCTGCGCTGCTGTCAGGCCGCGGTGCCACGGTGACGCACAGCCTGCTCTATGCCTTCTTTATCACGCTGGCCTATCCGCTGGGATCGCTGATCTGCAGCCGCTATGCCGACAAGCTGGAGAATAAGTGGCAGATTGTTCTGTCATCGCTGATGACGGTGGTATTCGGCACGCTGTTCGCCTTTCAGACGCAGCCGGTGCTGCTGATCCTCTGCGGCTTCCTGATTACCTGGTCCAACGCCTGGCTGACTTTCAGCTTCCACGCCTATCAGACCGAGATTTTCCCGACCCACATCCGGGCGCGGGCAGTCGGCTTCTGCTACTCCTTCAGCCGCCTCTCTACGGTATTCAGCAGTATTTTAATCGGGGTGATCCTGCAATACGCCGGCACACCGGGCGTGATTACGTTCATCGTGCTGAGCATGCTGATGGTGATGCTGTCGGTAGGGATTTACGGGCCGAAAACCCGCGGAATCGATCTGGAGAATATTTAAAAGAAAAGGCCGCCATCCTGATGATGACGGCCTTTTTTACGGGTTATTTGCCTTCCAGCACCCGGATGTCTGCACTGCCCAGACGATCCTTCTCATCTTTACGCAGCGACGCGACCTGTTTCGCGGTCACCGGTTCTGACGCCTTATTGCCCCAGCTGTTACGCACGAAGTTCACCACATCGGCAACCTGCTGGTCGTTCAGCCGCCAGCCAAATGCCGGCATGGTAATGGTCGATGGCGCACCGTTCACGCCAGGCAGTTGCCCGCCCACCAGCACGATGTGAATCAGCGAGGTCGGATCGTCCGCCAGTACCACCGGGTTGCCGCGCAGCGCCGGATAAAAACGCTTATAGCCGCTGCCATCAGTTTTATGGCATGCCGCACAGCTGTCGACATAGGCCGCCGCGCCGGTCTGGCTGTCATCGCCGCGCCAGAGAGCTTTGGCGGTGGCATCATCCACGCTGAAGGCCGCCTGATGCGGGTCTTTCGCGCCCAGTGACTTCAGATAGCGCGCAATCGCGGTGATATCGGCTTCGCTCAGGTGCTGCAGGCTGTGTTCCACCACATCGGTCATCCCACCAAACGCGGCAGTCTGATCGTTACGGCCATAACGCAGGAACTGACGCAGGTCATCTTCGCTCCAGCGCCCCAGCCCATCGCGGTTATCGCCACGCAGGTTGCTGGCCGTCCAGCCGTCAATCGGCGCGCTGCTGCCCGCCAGATAGTCGTTGCCTTCGGCGTTGCTCAGCACCTTCTCCTGCATGGTGAAACTGCGCGGCGTGTGACAGGCACCGCAGTGGCCCAGCCCCTCAACCAGATAGCGACCGCGCGCCAGCACCGGATCTTCCTGAGCGGCAGGCTGGAACGCTTTCACATCGGGCGCAAAAATTCCGCGCCAGATCGCCAGCGGCCAGCGCATCGACAGCGGCCACGGAATGTCGCTGTCGCGATTTGGCTGCTTCACCGCCGTCACGCCATGCATGAAGTAGGCGTAAAGCGCCTTCATATCCTCATCGCTGACGACCGCGTAAGAGGGATAAGGCATGGCGGGATAGAGGGTATCGCCATTTTTCGCCACACCATGACGCACCGCTTTCTGGAAGTCGTCGTAGCTGTACTCACCAATACCGGTCGTGCGATCGGGGGTGATGTTGGTGGAGTAGATGGTGCCAATCGGGGTGGCCATCGGCAGACCACCGGCAAAGGTCGCGCCCCCTTTGCTGGTGTGGCAGGCCACACAGTCACCGGCGCGCGCCAGATACTCTCCCCGCTTAACCAGATTGTCCTGGCTCTCATCCGCCAGCGCGGCAAAGGTCAGGGTGCCCAGAATCAGGGCCAGAATGCCATTTTTCATCGCCATATTCCTTATGCCTGCACCAGTGGACCGGGGTTCTTCAGGTAGTTTTCGCGAATCGCTTTAGCTGACCAGTAGGTCAGCGCCGCCACCATGCCGGTCGGGTTGTAGCCCAGTCCCTGCGGGAAGGCAGAGGCACCTGGCACAAACACATTCGGCACGTCCCAGCTTTGCAGATAGCGGTTAACCGCACTGGTTTTCGGATCGTCGCCCATGATCGCACCGCCACTGATGTGGGTAGTCTGATACACCGTGGAGTCAAAATGGGTACCCGGCTTTTTCGCGCCACCCAGAATCATCTTCGGATTCATCGCTTCAGCGATGTTGCGCATTTTTCCGACCATAAACTGCGCCATTTTGATGTCGTTCTCCTGCCAGTCAAAGGTCATGCGCAGCAGTGGCTGCCCATAAGCATCTTTGTAGTTGGGATCGAGATCGAGATAGTTAGCGCGGTAGGACTGATGCGCGCCGTGCGCATCCATCGACAGGTGATGGGTATAAGTATCCGCCACCGCCGCTTTCCATTTGCTGCCCCAGTTTGGCGTACCGGCAGGCACTGGCATGCCGGAGATCGGCTTGGTCCCCGCCTGGTTGACCCAGAATGGCGACCCGCCCACAAAGCCCAGCGGTCCGTGGTCGAAGTTATCGGCGTTGAAATCATCAACCGCAACGCCCGCGCCACCTGCGCCGATAAACGGGTTAGTGGTGGTGTTTTTATCAAACAGCGCCTTCAGGGTAGAGAGGTTCTGATAGGCGAAGTTACGGCCGACGGTGCCTTCGTTGGTAATCGGGTTGTAAGGCTTGCCGATGCCTGACAGCAGCATCAGATGCACATTGTGGAACTGGAAAGCGGAGAGGATCACCAGGTCAGCGGGCTGCACCTGCTCGCGCCCCTGCCCGTCCACATAGGTCACGCCGGTTGCGCGCGTTTTGTCATCGCTGAGATTGACCCGCAGGACATACGAGTTGTTACGCAGTTCAAACTTTGGCTCCTGGCGCAGGGCAGGCAGGATGTTCACGTTAGGTGACGCTTTGGAATACATGTAGCAGGCGTAGCCGCTGCAGTATCCGCAGAAGTTACACGGCCCCATCTGCGCGCCATAGGTGTTGGTATAGGGCCCGGAGGTGTTGGCGGAAGGCAGATCGTAAGGATGATAGCCGACCGACTCCGCCGCCTGCGCAAACAGCTGCGCCGAGTAGGTACGCTTCTGGGCGGGCAGCGGAAAGTTATCTGAGCGATCGGGCGCAAACGGGTTACCGCCTTTATCTTTGCCGACCACCTTGCCCTTGATACTCCAGGCGCTGCCTGAGGTACCAAAGACTTTTTCCGCCTTGTCGAAGAACGGCTCCAGCTCATCGTAGCTGACGCCAAAATCCTGAATCGTCATGCCTTCCGGGATGAAATTCTTGCCGTAACGCTCTTCGTAATGGCTGCGCATCCGCAGTTCAATCGGATCCACGCGGAAGTGGACGCCTGACCAGTGCAGGCCCGCGCCGCCGGTGCCGGTGCCGGGCAGGAATGCCGCCAGCTGACGATAAGGCACCGCCGTCTGCGAAGCATCATGACGGATGGTCACGGTGCTTTTAGAGAGATCCTGGAACAGCTTTTTGCGGATGTTGTAGGTCAGCTCATCAATGGACTGCGGATAAGAGCCGTCGGGATAGGTGTCGCGATGCGGCCCACGCTCCAGCGCCAGCACATTCAGGCCCGCTTCGGTCAGCTCTTTCGCCATGATGGCACCGGCCCAGCCGAAGCCAACAATCACCGCATCCACTTTTTTCATTTCGTTTGCCATGCTTAACTTCTCTCCCCGCGAATCGATACTGACGGGAACGGATAACGTTCACCGCGCTCTACCCAGTCCATAAAGTCGGCGCGTGCGCCAGGGAAGTTGATCAGCTTCCAGCCGACCATTCCCTGATTTCCGCCGTGGACAGGATCGCTGAAGAAGCCTTCGCGGGTGTTCTGCAGCAGAAAGGCAAAGAAGGTTTTAGCGGGCAGCTGGCTGAATTCGGCGCTGCCACTCTCCATCGCCTGCAATAGCGCATCCTGCTGCTCCACGCTGAGCTGAGCGAACACCTTACCGTGCTGCTGTTTGCTGTAGTGGTCGGCATCGGCCAGACCGAGACGATAGATCTGCTGCGGCACCAGCGGCAGCTGATAGCCCAGCTCTTTCGGCAGATCGGGATTAAACGGCCCCTGCATATACCAGTTCGATCCGGTGGCATAGGGTGTATTCATCTGGCGGTCGATGAACTCCGGCACGCCCGCTTCCACTGCGCCAGGCCCGCGTTCATCGCTGGGGATCAGGCGCGCCACGGCGGCGGTGATAAAGGCATACTCTTCGGCGGTAAACCAGGAGGGCTGATAATCACGCGCCTTCTGCGGTGCAGCCGGCGTTTCCGCCGCCTGTGCGGTCAGCGGCAGGGAGAGAGCACCCATCGCTGTGGACCCTACCGCCATTGCAGGCGCCAGGGTGATTGTCTTCAGCAAAAAATCCCTGCGTGAATGACCCTTTTTTTGTTCTGACATGACATTGCCTCATTCCCGCGCTGGATGGCGGTATGAAAAAATAGGTGGTTGCGTTGTAGTGGTTTTTATCAGCAGATACCGGCCCTGACGCCGGTTTGTTACCGGTAACAAGCCGCCATATTGTAACACTGCTATTCACAAAGATTTAGTTCCGCGAAACAAAACCGCACAATTTCATTAACATTCATCCCTGCCCTGTCATGAGCAGAAACAACAGACTACAGACAGCAAGCAACCAAAACGTTATAAAAGACCATACACAACAGCGGAGTGCCTATGTTTAAGTCTTTTTTTCCGCGGCCAGCGCTGTTTTTCAGCTCAGCGGCCGTCTGGAGTTTAGTCGCTATTTTTGCCTGGTTTGGTTTTGCTGAGCAGTTGCCCGGCATGTGGCCCATGTTCGAAACCGCTATCAAAGCGCCCCTGCCGACGACCGCAGCGCGTTTTATCGCGGCGAGTCAGATCTGGTTCTATCTCTACTACTGGATAATGGTCGCCATTTTTGCCGTGGCGTGGCGGGTGATCGACTCGCATCCGTGGCAACGCTGGTCAGTCTGGGGATCGGCACTGATCATCTTTGTCACCTGGTTTGGTGTCCAGGTCGGGGTCGCCATCAACGCCTGGTATGGCCCGTTTTACGATCTGATCCAGAAAGCGCTGACAAAAGCGGGATCGGTGCAGATTGCTGAGTTTTACCACCAGGTTGTGGCTTTTCTCGGCATCGCATTAATCGCGGTGGTGATTGGCGTACTTAATTCGTTCTTTATCAGCCACTGGGTTTTCCGCTGGCGTACCGCCATGAATAACTACTACATGCACAACTGGCAGCGGCTGCGTCATGTTGAAGGTGCCGCACAGCGTGTGCAGGAAGACACCATGCGCTTTGCGACCACGCTTGAAAACTGGGGCGTCAGTTTTATTCAGGCGATCATGACGCTGGTGGCATTTTTGCCGGTACTGGTGGCGCTCTCCCATCACGTTAAAGATATCCCGTTCCTCGGTAATATCCCTTACGCGCTGGTGATTGCCGCGGTGCTCTGGTCGGTGTTTGGTACAGGTTTGCTGGCGCTGGTCGGGATTAAACTGCCTGGGCTGGAGTTCCGCAACCAGCGGGTCGAAGCTGCCTACCGTAAAGAGCTGGTCTACGGCGAAGACAATGCCGATCGCGCCGGGCCACAGACGGTGCAGGAGCTGTTCAGTCGGGTGCGGGTTAACTACTTCCGTCTCTACTTTCACTATCTCTACTTCAACATCACCCGCATTCTCTATCTGCAGGTCGATAACGTGTTTGGTCTGTTCCTGCTGTTTCCCTCGATTGTGGCGGGCACCATCACGCTGGGCTTACTCAATCAGATCACCAACGTGTTTGATCAGGTGCGCGGCTCGTTCCAGTATCTGATCGCCTCCTGGTCGACGCTGATTGAACTGATGTCCATCTACAAACGTCTGCGCAGCTTCGAGCAGATTCTGGATGATGTGCCGCACGACGAGATGATGCGCGAAGCGTCAGAGGATGTGTAGCGCACAGGTGCTTTATTGACGTGAAAAAGCCACTCTGACAAGTGGCTTTTTTTATTCAAAGATCAAAAGCAATTCTTTTTCCTGTCGGCAGTCTGACATCAATACTTATCTCGCCTCCCAGAGCTGTAACGTAACGCTTCAGCGTAGAAAGGCGTGGATCGTTGTCAGCCTGCTCCATTCTGGCAATGGTTGGCTGCTTCACCCCCATGGCTCGCGCCATCTCTGTCTGGGATAGGTTAAGTTCTTCCCGCAACATGTTCAGGGCAATAACCTGCCGCATTTCGTCCACTTTTTCGGCAATACGCTCACGACTTTCCGGGCTTTGCTTTGCCATCAGCTCTTTTAAATTAGCCATTTTCCCCTCTTTTCAGGTGTTTGCGGAATTCAGCATCTGCCAGTTTGATCATCTCTTTATAGAATCTTTTTTCTTTAACCCCGGTTTTATCGCCAGCACATAACACAATGCCACGGCGAGCAGGATCAAACGCGAAGAAGGCCCGAATCGGATTGCCCTGATGCTGCACTCTTAATTCTTTCATATTTGGAAAGTCAGAGTCGTCTATCGTATCAGCATACGGCCTTCCTAACTGAGGACCATACTCGGAAAGGATAATCATCGCGGCGAGCATATCCTCCTTCAGCGCCTCAGTCTGGGTCTCAGTCTGGGTCTCAAACCACTCGTCAAAGAGATGGGTTGTATCGATATCCCACATCGCAACATCCTTATAGCGAATAAGCTATAAATCATACTATAGCTTATTCGCTATAAGGGCAAGTGTTGCCCTATAACCGCGACATATCCTGGCCAAAAGCGTGCTTTTCAATACAAAAAGCCACCCGTGAGAGTGGCTTTTCCGGTGACACAGCGCGGCGGTAAAACTCTTTACCTCCCCGCGCAGAGAGCATTCCTTACAGAGTTATGCGCATCACGCTATCAGGATTCGCTGGCGGCGCCTTGCGCGAGCCTGGCTGCTTCACGCTGACATAAAGCACGTTGCCATCCGCTGAGAGCGCCAGACTGTTCGGCAGGGCCGGCGTTTTTACGGTACGTTTAACCTGATAGGTGCGGGCGTCGATGATGCTGACCTCGCCCGCTTTGCGATGGGTGACATAGAGTTCATCGCGATCCGGATTGAACAGCACCGCCAGCGATTCCGGAACGGCAATCCGCTGTATGACCTGCTGACTACGCAGATCAACCACCAGCACCTGAGCCTGCTTTGAATCACTCAGGAAGGCACGCTGACCGCGCGTATCCAGCGCAATGTTCAGGAAGAAGTGCGCTTTATCGCCATCAATCTTCTGTTTTTTCTCAACGGCATTGGTGCGCGCGTTAATGGTCACCAGCTCGCCATCCGCATTGGTGACGTACACCTTCTGCGCGGCTGAATCCACTGCCAGGCCTGTGCCCATTTTGCCGGTGTTCGGGATCGTGCTGATCAGTTTCAGCGAACTGCCATCCACGACCCAGACCACGCTTTGCGGCCCCAGCCCGGTGATATAGACGCGGTCAGTTTTCACATCCACGGCCACCTGACGCGGCTGCAACGGACGCACGGTTTCGCTGCGCTTGCGGCCATCCAGCACGCGCGTGTTGAGGAGGTTGCCACTGCTGGCATCAATCGCGGTCACTGAACCGTCAAGCGTATTACCGATATAGAGCACGTTGGTTTGCGGGTTGAGCGCCGCGCCAAACGATTTCAGCGGCGTGGCGATCGACTTCTGCACCGCCAGCGTCGCGGGATCGAGACGAAACACGGTGCCGCCCTCGCCGCTGCTGTTTTGTGCTGTCGCCACGAACAGCGCCTTCTCCTTCGGGCTGACGGCCAGTTCATAGACCCCTTTGCCCACCGCCTGATTCAGATCTTCTGCCTGCACAGCCAGCCATCCTGACGCAGAAAACAGGGCCGTAGCCAGTAACAGCGGACGCAGCGTCCGGCGCGTATTGGTATTCGCTTTCATAACTTCTCCAGAGTGAATTCACCGCAGACGCAGTGAAATGAAAGCCCGACATTGCAACCAGAAACAGCTGACCAGCAGCCTGAAAGAATCTTGTTTTTGAGAATAATAATTATTTCGGAAGGAAAGGGACAGGATTATTCGCGCAGAAACGCCGCCAGGACGCCCGGAGGCGTCCTGTCAGCATGGGAGGGCAGAAAGATTATTTCAGCAGTTCAGCGGTCATATGCACGCCGTTGTTGGTGTAAGCTTCAGTGATTTTATATGAAGCACCAGCTTCCTGAGCCTGCGCAGCAATTTTCGCTTCAGCACCGTCCAGTGTAGAGTCGATGGCGGTCACAGATTGCGCGAAGCTGGCGAATGGCAGAACAGAAAGCGCGATAACAGCTGCAAAATTTTTGATAGATTTCATGGTCAATTCCTCGGTTGATTTTTATCAGGTAAGGCGTGCTGCCTTGCTGATAGAAATAATAGTCCGGAAGTTGATCAGGAAAAAGCGGAGGGTTTTGCTTATCTCTTTCAGAAAAACTGAACATAAAAAGCACGCATCGTACAGTTATCGCTCAAAAGGTTAATCACCCGATCATGAAAGAAAAGGCAGCATAATCCGCTGCCTGAAAAAGATTAACCGTGGTGCCGGACCCGGCTGAAGATGGTCAGTGCAGCCAGCAGCATCAGTACCCCGCTGGCAACAAATACGCCGCCAGCGCCGCGCAGATCGAACATCCAGCCGCCCGCCGCCGCGCCGACAGTTATCGCCAGCTGAATCGTGGCGACCAGCAGACCACCGCCCGATTCTGCATCATCCGGCACCGCACGCGAAATCCAGGTTGACCAGCCGGTTGGCATCGAACCAAACGCCATGCCCCAGATCGCCACGCCCGCTCCCACTATCCAGCTGACCCCGCCAAAAGTCACCAGCAGCAGCGCGGTCAGGCTCATTAGCAGCGCCATCCCGCTCAGCGTCAGCGACACGCTGCGGGTCACCAGAAAACCGGCCAGCGAGGTGCCAAAGAAGTTCGCCACACCAAAGGCCAGCAGCGCCAGCGACAGCTGATTAAGGTTAAACTGCGCCACACCTTCCAGGAAAGGGCGCAGATAGGTAAAGAAGGCGAAGTGGCCGGTGAACATCATGATCACGGCCAGCATGCCCCAGCGCATCACGCCGATCCGCAGCAGGGTCAGTACGCCGCCGCTGCGGGCTTTGTTCTCTGCCGGCATGGCGGGCAGGGTAAAGAACTGCCACAGCAGCGCCACCGCGCCCAGCCCGGCGGTCAGCATAAAGATGTTGCGCCAGCCCACCAGGCCACCGAGGTAGCTGCCAAGCGGCGTGGCGATAATCGTCGCCAGCGAGATCCCGCTGAAGACGATGGAGAGCGCCCGCGGTACCTGATCGACGGGAACCAGACGCATGGTGATGGCGGTTGAGAGCGTCCAGAAGCCACCTATCGCCATCCCCAGCAACACGCGCGCCAGCAATATCACCGTCAGATCGCCGGCAAACGCCACCATCAGCGCCGAGGCGATCAGCAGCAGTGAGAACACCAGCATCACGATGCGGCGATCAATACGCCGCGTGACGCTGCCGGTCACCAGGCTGGTAAACAGCGCCACCAGGGCGGTAATGGTGACGGTCTGTCCCGCCTGCCCTTCTGAAACGCCGAGACTGTGCGCCATGGGCGTCAGCAGACTCACGGGTAAAAATTCGGCGGTAATCAGGCTGAACACCCCAAACGCCATAGCAAAAACTGCGCCCCACGCGGGGTGGGTCGGCGAGGAAACCTCATCAGCCACTTCGGTTGTCAGACTCATGCTGCTTCTCCGGAAGATAAAAAAGTGTGAGAGAGCATAGAGGGAGGCGTCAGGACGATCTATGATGCTTACACCTTCATTTTTGATAATTCGTCTGGAATCGCATGAGCCACTATGGAGACCTGACCAGCGAGCTGTTGATGGGGATGCGCCTTTATGGCGTCAACTATCAGCGTATCGCCGTAAGCGCACCGTTCGGGCTGCGCTTCGATCACGCACCGGGCCGGGCGCAGTTTCACTTTGTCGGCCGCGGCTCACTGCTGGTGCGCAGCGCCTCCGGTGAGGTGTTTCCGCTTCACAGCGGCGATGCGCTACTGGTGCCGCACGGTAAACCGCACAGCCTGATCTCCGGCGAGGAGGTGGCCTGCCTGTGTGTGAAAAATATGACGAGCAAGCCGATCTGCGACAGCGTCTGCGCCATCGCCGCTCCGGAGGATGCCGGAGAGGATGAGCATAGCGTGCTGCTGTTCAGCGCCTGTATGGCATTTGAACTGGGCGGCATGCAGCCGCTGATCAATACTATGCCGGATGTGATGCTGGTGAGTACCCTGCTGTCGCAGTATCCGGAGATTCAGCCGATCCTGGCGGCGATGGAACGGGAGTCGCGCACCCGGCAGGCGGGATTTGCCGGTATTCTGTCGCGTCTGGCCGATGTGGTTGCCGCGCTGATTGTGCGCGGCTGGGTGGAGAACGGCTGCGGCCAGCAGAGCGGGCTGGTGCAGGCGATGCGCGATCCGCGGCTGAGTCAGGCGATTGCCGCCATGCACCGGGAGCCAGGCGAAAACTGGACGGTCGCGCGGCTGGCCAGCGTGGCGGGCTGTTCGCGTTCGGTGTTTGCCGGCCGTTTTCTCAACGCCACCGGCATGACGCCGTTACGTTATCTGACCGAACTGCGGATGCGGCTGGCGGTGCAGCGGATTGTGAACAATGGCGAGGCGGTGGAAGCCGTGGCTTACCATCTCGGCTACGGCTCGATTGCAGCGTTCAGCCGCGCCTTTAAACGCATCGTCGGTCAGTCGCCAGGCGCGCTGCGAGCCGGACGCGAAGGCACGCAGGCGCTGACCGCCTCATCTGCCGCTTAGCGGAATACGCTGATCGCCTCCACCAGACGGTTTGCCTGATGGGTCATCCGGCCCGACGCCTCGGCGCTTTCCGATACGCGCGCGGCGTTCTGATGGGTAATGTCATCAAGATCTTCCACCGCTGAACTCACCTCACTGAGTGCGGTGGCCTGCTCGGCGGTGGCGGCACTGATCTGGGCAATCAGTGCCGTGACATTCTGTACCTGCGACACAATATCCTGCATGGTCCGGCCTGCCGCGCTGGCATGTTCATTGCCCGATTTGACCCGGCCAGCGCTGGTTTCGACCAGCATTTTTATCTCACTGGCCGCTTTGGCGCTGCGCTGCGCCAGACTGCGCACCTCACCCGCTACCACCGCAAAGCCTTTGCCCTGTTCACCGGCCCGTGCCGCTTCCACGGCCGCGTTCAGCGCCAGAATGTTGGTCTGGAAGGCAATACCGTCGATCACGCTGGTAATATTGGCGATTCGCTTCGAGCTGTCGGCGATTTCACCCATCATCTCCATCATCTCGCTCATCACCTCACCGCCTTTGCTCGCCGCACTGCTGGTGTCGGCAGAGAGGGTATTCACCTCATGCGCGGTTTCCGTATTGCTCTTCACCGTCGCGGTCATTTCGTTCATGGTGGCCGCCGTCTGCTGCACGTTGGCGGCCGCCTGCTCGGTGCGACGACTCAGTTCGTTATTGCTGCGGGCGATAGCGTCGCTGGCGCTTAAAACGTTGATCGCCTGGCCGCTGACATCATCCACCAGCCAGCGGAACATCAGGCCGAGCTGGCCGATGGCACGCAGCGTCACGCCCACCTCATCCACGCGATCCATCTGCTCAACCTGATGGCTGGCTCCGGTCGCCACGCGCAGGGCCTGCTGACACATCCGTTCGATCGGGCGGGAGATTTGCTGCTCCAGCCAGAGGCTGCTGAGTGTCAGCAGAGCGGCCATACCGGCAGCAAAACCGGCCAGGGCCGCCGGTGTCATACCCAGCGCCCAGGTACCCGCCACCGACAGGGGCAGCAGTGCCAGCAGGGTGCTGCGGATCCGCCAGCGCAGTGGCAGCGTCTTCAGCAATGAGGCGGGTCGCCCCCAGCCGCTGCGCACCAGCAGGCCTTTGTGAAAACGTCGCCCTCTGGCGCGGCCTTCACGAAAATCCTGATAGAGCGCTTCGCTCTGACGCACCTCTTCCGGGGTGGGTTTGGTGCGCACCGACATATAGCCCTGCACTTTGCCGTCACGCACCACCGGAATGGCATTGGCCCGCACCCAGTAGTGATCGCCATTTTTACGTCGGTTCTTGACCAGCGCGGTCCAGGGCTCGCCCTGCTTCAGCGTCGCCCACATGTCAGCAAAGGCTTCCGGCGGCATGTCGGGATGGCGCACCATATTGTGCGGCTGGCCGTTGATCTCGTCGGCGGTGAATCCGCTCGCTTCGATGAAGGCGTCGTTGGCGTAGGTGATGTGGCTGTTGAGATCGGTGGTGGACATCAGTGTCGCATGATCGTCGAACAGATATTCACGCTGAGAGACAGGCTGGTTGTTACGCATCAAAAATCCTTGAAGACCCGACCTTCTGCCCGTGACAGCTTAACTGTCAGCGGGAAAACGGCAGGCTGAGAGATAACGATTACCTTTTTTTATGTTTTCGGCATGCGTCTGTACTCTCTTTAGCGATTCCATTAAATTTCTGCCGCGAAAAAAGCCACTTTGCAGCGGCTTTCACATTTTTGGGCGATTATTCATCCGTTAGCCGGATTTCAGAATTCCGGCAGTCCGTCAGCTGAGGTCAACATTTCGGGTGCCGAACCACCAGGTCAGCAGAAACCCGCCGGTCCAGGCGACCATCAGCCCGGCCAGATAGACCGCCATCCCGGCGAAGATCCCCTGTCCGGACGTCATCAGCGGCAGCGTGACCAGACCGGATGGCCCGAATACCGTATTCATCCCCACCGGTAATCCCAGCCACGCCACCAGTCCGATAAAGAAACCGCCCAGCGCTCCGCCCCCACAGGCGGTGATGAAGGGCTTAAGGCGCGGCAGGGTGACGCCGTAGATCAGAGGTTCACCGACACCCAGCAGGCCCGGCACAATGGCACCTTTGATCTGCGCCCGCAGCAGCGCCCCCTTCTCCGCTCTACACCACAGCGCCAGTGCTGCACCGACCTGCCCGGCCCCCGCCATTGCCAGAATCGGAAACAGGGAGTTAAAGCCCTGGCTTTCCATCAGCGCAAAGTAGACCGGAATAAAGCCCTGATGGATGCCGAACATCACCGCAATCAGGAACAGCCCGGCCAGCAGAGCACAGCCAAAGGGATTATTGTTGAGATGGATGAACAGCCATGACATCCCTCTGAACAGTTCACCGCCCAGCGGCATGATGAGCAGATAGGTGATGGCGCCGGTGATCACCAGCGTAAACAGCGAAGTGAGGATCATATCGAGGTTATCGGGAATGATGCGGCGCAGCTGTTTCTCAATCCATGCCCCGATAATCGTCGCCATCAGCACCCCGATAATGTTGCCGCGCGGATCGATGCTGAGGCCAAAGAAGCTCTCCATGCCGCTGTAGTAACCCGTGGTGGCGCTGGGCACATAGCCCAGCACAAACAGCGAGGCGATGATGGCACCGTTGACGCCGCTGCCGCCAAAGGCTTTCTGCGCGTTGTAGCCAATCAGGATGCTGAGAAAGGTAAACAGCCCTTTGCCGAACACTTTCATGTACGCCACGGCGTGCAGCAGCCAGGGCGCATGGTCGCCGGGCGCATTAAGGTGGAGGCTTTGCTCAATCAGCGTGGCAAAACCGAGCAGCAGGCCCGCGCCGATAAAGCCCGGAATCAGCGGGGTAAAAATGGTGGCAAAACGCGACAGAAACTGGTGAACGCCGTGGGTCTGTTTCGCCCTGAGCTGCTGCTTCTGCTCCGCCGCCCGCTGCGCCAGATCCGCCGTCTGCTGGTGGGGAGGTGGCGAGATATCCTCCTGTGACAGCAGGCGCTGCATCCCTTCTGCGGCGGTCTGCGCTTTCCCCGGACCGAGGACAATCTGAAGCTGCGCCTCGCTGTTGATGACGCCCAGCACGCCCGGCAGGCTTTTCAGGCGTGCCAGATCGGCCTGCCCGGCCTGATTGAGCGTCAGCCGCAGCCGCGTCATGCAGTGGCCGCAGGCTGCGATATTGCGCGCCCCGCCGACCGCCTGCAGGATATCGCGCAGCAGTGCTACGGTGATGCTGGCCATCAGCGTGCTCCCGCTGCCTGCAGAGCCTGACGGATAAAGCCCTGATGCTGGCTGAGCAGCGCTTTTGCCTCATCGGCGTCCAGTCCGGCCAGCACCATGAGGATGGCCGTTTTGCAGTGTCCGCCGCAGGCGGTGAGCGCGGCGCGGGCCGTGGCGTCATCGCAATCCGTGGCCTGCATGAC
Source organism: Pantoea sp. GM_Pan_3 (assembly GCF_026541045.1). Classification (NCBI taxonomy): domain Bacteria; kingdom Pseudomonadati; phylum Pseudomonadota; class Gammaproteobacteria; order Enterobacterales; family Erwiniaceae; genus Pantoea; species Pantoea sp. GM_Pan_3. The sequence goes on from NZ_JALNVA010000002.1 coordinate 505,613, forward strand.
GATGTTGACCTGGCGCTGCACCAGCTTCTGATTCGTGGCTTCCACATCCACCATGAGATTGCCGTAGACCTTTCCGCTGCGGATCATCGCGCCGGTGGTAAGCATGTTGAGCACCAGTTTCTGCGCCGTGCCCGCTTTCATGCGGGAAGAGCCGGTGACAATCTCCGGGCCGACCACCGGGGTGAGCGCAATCGCGGCAACCTGTGCCATAGCGCTGTCCGGATTACAGGTGAGCGCCACGGTGGTCGCGCCAAGTTCGTTCGCGTAAGCCAGCGCACCCAGCACATAGGGTGTACGACCGCTGGCGGCGATACCGACCAGCACATCGTGGCGGCTGAAGTGGATATCTTTCAGATCCTGCGCGCCCTGCTCCCGGTTATCTTCGGCGTTTTCAACCGCCTGCAGGATAGCGGTATGGCCACCGGCGATCAGGCCGATAACCTGTTCGCGGGGGGTGCCAAAGGTGGGCGGGCATTCGCTGGCATCCAGAATACCGAGCCGTCCGGAGGTGCCTGCGCCGCAGTAGATCAGTCGTCCACCGGCCCGGAAGGCGGCGCAGATGGCGTCAACGGCGGCAGCGATCTGCGGCAGGATAGCCTCAACCGCCAGCGCGACCTTTTTATCTTCATCATTAATGACGCGCAGCATCGCTTCGGTGGAGAGTTCGTCGATGTTCTGGCTGGCCGGGTTGCGGCCTTCGGTAATCATCTGGCTGAGGTCGAGTTTCATGGCGGGCTCCGCAAAAGGAATAAATTATTCAAACTGGAAAACATTATAAAGAATGATTAATTCTCTGGGGGAGATCTTTTTTCACTGGATGTGGGGTGAGTCATATTGCGGGGAGTGGGCTGGTCAGCCCTGACGCCCGACCCACGCGATTACGTACTTCATGGATGAGGCGAGTAACCGGCGGCCGAGGCCCCGGGGATGGCTCTACGCCGTCTTTACGCAGTCACTGCGGATATCTGCCTGAACAGAGCACTGTTTTCTCTTCAAAGACCAGGCCCGTCCTGCGTTAATTATTCAGAAGGCATAAAGTTCACGCATCGCCGTTTAAAAGCACGTTTATTTAATCAATATAAAGTTGTGACGTTCTGCAGTCATATAAAGCAGCCAGCTTCTCAAGCGTCTGTTTTTGAGGTTTCTTTCTCGACTCCAGCTTTGAAACGCCAGCCTGCGTGATGCCTAATTTATTCGCGACCTCTTCCTGTGACATTTGCCGATGTAAACGCCAGGCAACATGCAAAGGAACGGATTGTCTCCGGCTGATTTTCATTACGTCATGAGGGATGGTTTCATCGTCATCCGGAGCCGATTTATAGGGGAGAGGCTCAAACACGTCGTCTAAGTGATGATTGGCCATAAGCCTGTTAAACAACTCTATGGGGATGACGGCACCGGTGCGATTCCCGCGCTCGTCTGTCAGAAACTGTATCGCATTCATAGATCATCACTCCTTACTGCCGCGGCAGACCAGACCTGTGGTCATCTGCTGACGCGACTCAGCTAAATTCATATCTGTTTTTGACTCAGGGTTGACGCAGGCTGACCCAACCGCTTGCTAACGCTTTTTGTACGTGGTCGATGTTCTTCTTACGACTTCCAGAATAGCTATCACCACTGGCTGACCTTTCTCTATTTTCCACAACACGCGGTAGTGACCCACCACCAGCTTCATTCGCTTCTCTTTATCATCCGTCAGCTTTTCGACTTTCAGATGGGGGATATCGGGCCACTTAGTAAGCGCCTCTACAGCATCTTCGATGGCGTTACCCTCTTTCTGAGGCAGCCCATACAGCTGTTTCAACGCCTTTTTCGTCCAGTTAATTTCTGGCATCCGTCAACACTCCATGTTGTCAAAGCACGCACTCAACGCATCTCAGAACATAACCAAATCCAGTTTGCAGAGCAACTAAATGGTTTTATAAAGCACGATTTAGTTATATTTATATAACGGTCTGGAGACTGACTCCTCCTGTTAAAGCGCGCCAGAAAGCGCCACACAAAAAAAAGGGCCCAACTTTCGTTGAGCCCTTTCTGCGTGAACGAGAACGATCAGCCTGCGGTCTGCGTCCGCAGCTGCAGTTCGTACGCCTTCGCCTGTTCTGCATCGAACTGGTTTTCCCAGCGGGAAATCACCAGCACCGCCAGCGCGTTACCGACCACGTTCAGCGCGGTACGCGCCATGTCCATGATGCGGTCAACACCAGCGATAAATGCCAGGCCTTCCAGCGGAATGCCGACGCTGCCCAGGGTGGCCAGCAGCACCACGAACGACACGCCCGGCACGCCGGCGATCCCTTTCGAGGTCACCATCAGCGTCAGCACCAGCACAATCTCGTCGGTCAGTGACAGGTCAATGCCATAGAGCTGCGCGATAAAGATGGCCGCGATGCTCTGATAAAGCGTTGAACCATCCAGATTAAATGAATAGCCGGTCGGCACCACAAAGCTGGTGATCGCTTTCGGCGCGCCGTAGGCTTCCATCTTCTCCATGATGCGTGGCAGCACGGTTTCCGAACTGGAGGTGGAGTAAGAGAGGATCAGCTCATCTTTCAGGATATGCATCAGGGTGGTGATCCGCAGCTTGCAGAGACGCGCCACGCCGCCCAGTACCACGAAGGCGAAGAAGAGAATCGCCACGTAAACCAGCAGCACCAGCTTGGCCAGCGGCCAGAGCGAGGCAAAGCCGAAGTTGGCAATCGTCACCGCAATCAGCGCAAACACCCCTACCGGCGCATAGCGCATGATCATGTTCGTGACTTTAAACATCGTTTCAGAGATGCCACGGAACAGGTTCACCAGCGGATCGCGCTGTTCTGACGGCAGAGACGAGAGGCCTAAGCCAAACAGTACCGAGAAAAAGATAATCGGCAGCATGTCGCCCTTCACCATTGAGGCGAAGATGTTCTGCGGGATCAGCGACAGAATGGTGGCAACCAGGCTGTGCGGACCGCCCTGCACCTCTGCCGTTGTCGCTTCATATTTAGAGATGTCCACCGTTGCCAGCGTTGACATATCGATGCCGGTGCCGGGTTGAAATACGTTGGCCAGCGTAATACCGACCACAATGGCAAGGGTGGTGATCACTTCAAAGTAGAGAATCGTTTTGACGCCGATGCGTCCCAGCTTCTTTGCATCACCGACGCCGGCAATGCCGACCACCAGGGATGAAATCACAATCGGTACCACAATCATCTTGATGAGATGAATGAAGATATCGCCTGCCGGACTGAGAATGTTGGTGACTAACCATTCACGATTGTCTGGCTGATTATGCAACACAGCGCCCACGATGATACCAAGCACAAGGGCTGTCAGAATCTGCCAGGCCAGGCTGATTTTAAAACCTTTCATAACGTGTCATTTCCTCAGTCAAAACCCGTTTTTTCTCTGCTGCGAAGGTGCAGAAGACGATACACACAGGGAGTGAGCAAAAAGCCCGGTAAATTAGAGGGTGTCTTGAAACAGCGCCTCGTATGAAAATCTGACGATTCCCATACCCATTTTCAGACGCGGTCTGAGTTGATACCTGCAGAACAGGGGCGAGATAAGTACCATTTTCACTGTGGTAAATGCAACCCCTGGCGGATCCGATTAAAAGTTCACCACCTGAGTAGCATAAAGTGCTGCTGACGCTGAAAAACCCTAACCTGCTGTTATGAAAAGTATTACTTCGATGAATTTACGCATAGCTATGCAGGAGCGGTTAAAAAGGCTCCCGGCGCGTTTGCTTGCTTTTTATTCAGGGTGAGTGTCAAAAGGTCATGCCTGTCGCCCTTATCCCCGTCGGCTTATCCAGCAGAAATATCGGGATAGCCTCCCGCTCAGGCGGCGAAGAAATATCCCGTGATCTGTGGCGCAAAAAAGAAACAAAGGCTCAGGGCAGGCTTCAATTAACTATTGATTGACATATCATTAACATCTTCAAGGAGATCCGCCATGAGCCAAAACCACAAACATCCTGTTCCAGAGAACATTGCAGCGAATGCCCTGATCACAGCAGAACAGTATCAGGCGATGTATCAGCACTCTGTCGACGACCCGGACAGTTTCTGGGGCGAACAGGGCAAAATCCTTGACTGGATTAAGCCCTACAGCACCGTGAAAAACTGCTCGTTTGCACCGGGTAACATCAGCATTCGCTGGTACGAAGATGGCACGCTGAACCTGGCGGCAAACTGCCTTGACCGTCATCTCGCCACGCGCGGCGACCACCCGGCCATTATCTGGGAAGGCGACGACGCCAGCGAGAGCAAAACCCTGACCTTCCGCCAGCTGCATGCTGAAGTCTGTCGCTTCGCCAACGTGCTGGAGCTGCTGGAGGTGAAAAAAGGCGATGTGGTGGCGATCTATATGCCGATGGTGCCGGAAGCGGCTGTGGCGATGCTGGCCTGTGCGCGTATCGGGGCCGTTCACTCGGTGATCTTTGGCGGCTTCTCACCGGAGGCGGTGGCGGGCCGTATCGTCGACTCCAGTGCCTCGCTGGTGATCACCGCGGATGAAGGGATCCGCGCCGGCCGCAGCATCCCGCTGAAGAAAAATGTCGATGACGCATTAAAAAATCCTGCCGTCACCAGCGTGAAGAACGTGGTGGTCTTCCGGCGCACCGGTAGAGAGGTGGGCTGGGTGGAAGGCCGCGATCGGTGGTGGCATGACCTGATGCAGAACGCCAGCACCAATCACTCCCCAGCCGAAGTGGGTGCAGAAGATCCGCTGTTTATCCTCTATACCTCCGGCTCCACCGGTAAACCTAAAGGGGTACTGCACACCACGGGCGGCTATCTGGTCTATGCGGCGACCACCTTTAAGTTTGTCTTTGATTACCATCAGGATGATATCTACTGGTGCACCGCCGATGTCGGCTGGGTCACCGGTCACAGCTATCTGGTCTATGGCCCGCTGGCCTGTGGCGCAACCACGCTGATGTTTGAAGGGGTGCCGAACTGGCCCACACCGAGCCGCATGGCGGAAGTGGTCGATAAACATAAAGTGACCCTGCTCTACACCGCGCCCACGGCTATCCGTGCGCTGATGGCGGAAGGTGATAAGGCGATAGCGAACACTGACCGCAGCACGCTGCGCATCATGGGTTCGGTTGGCGAGCCGATCAACCCGGAAGCCTGGGAGTGGTACTATCAGAAAATCGGCAACAGCCGCTGCCCGATTGTGGACACCTGGTGGCAGACCGAAACCGGCGGCTTCATGATCACCCCGCTGCCGGGTGCAACCGAGCTGAAAGCCGGTTCCGCCACCCGGCCGTTCTTCGGGGTGCAGCCCGCACTGGTAGACAACGAAGGTCAGCCTCAGGAAGGTGCCTGTGAAGGCAACCTGGTGATCACGGAATCCTGGCCCGGACAGGCGCGAACGCTCTTTGGCGATCACGACCGTTTCGAGCAGACCTATTTTTCCACCTTTAAAAATGCCTACTTCAGTGGTGACGGTGCCCGTCGCGATGAGGATGGCTACTACTGGATCACCGGCCGCGTTGATGACGTACTCAATGTCTCCGGTCACCGGCTCGGCACCGCCGAAATTGAGTCCGCGCTGGTGTCGCACCCGAAAATTGCCGAAGCCGCGGTGGTGGGCATTCCGCACAGCATCAAAGGCCAGGCGATTTATGCCTATATCACGCTGAATCACGGCGAGGAGCCGTCACCGGAGCTTTACACCGAAGTCCGCCAGTGGGTACGCAAAGAGATCGGCCCGATAGCCACGCCGGATGTGCTGCACTGGACGGACTCTCTGCCGAAAACCCGCTCCGGCAAAATCATGCGCCGTATTCTGCGCAAAATTGCCACCGGCGACACCAGCAATCTGGGTGACACCTCCACGCTCGCCGATCCTGGCGTCGTAGAAAAACTGCTTGAGGAGAAACAGTCCATCAACATGCCTTAAGCGCACGCTGTCCGGCGGGAAGATCGCTTCCCGCCACCCCCGCCCCACGCAGTCTGTTTCGGTAGTCACAAATATTATAACCAGCTGAATCCGCGTCCTGACGCGAGGTTCTCCCCTGCAAGACCTCTGGAGAAAATGTGATGAATGACGCCCTTTCGAGTCAGGATGCAATCAATCAACAGATTGAACGTAATCCCCGTTTTCATGAGCTAGTCCGTAAGCGCCAGGCGTTCGCGACGCTGCTGTCGCTGATTATGCTGGTGCTCTATGTCGGTTTTATTCTGCTGATTGCGTTCGCGCCCGGCTGGCTCGGTACACCGCTGCACGCCGGCACCAACGTGACCCGCGGTATCCCGATTGGTGTCGGACTGATTGTGGTCTCCTTTCTGCTGACCGGCGTCTATGTCTGGCGCGCCAACGGGGAGTTTGACCGTTTAACCAAAGCGATCCTCAGCGAGGTGAAATTATGACCCGACTCACCTTATGGCTGCTGGCCCTGATGCTGCCCTTCTCCGCGCTGGCCGCCGATGCGATAACCGGTGCCGTGCAGCGTCAGGCAACCAACTATCAGGCGATCATCATGTTTATGATTTTCGTCGGGGCCACGCTGGGGATTACTTACTGGGCCTCCAGACGAACCCGTTCACGCAATGACTACTACACCGCGGGTGGCAATATCACCGGCTTCCAGAACGGTCTGGCGATGGCGGGAGACTTTATGTCCGCGGCGTCGTTCCTGGGCATTTCGGCGCTGGTTTACACCTCCGGTTATGACGGGCTGATCTACTCGCTCGGCTTCCTGGTCGGCTGGCCGATGATTCTGTTTTTGATCGCCGAACGGCTGCGTAACCTGGGTCGCTATACCTTTGCGGATGTCGCCTCCTATCGTCTTAAGCAGATGCCGATCCGCATCCTCTCCGCCTGCGGTTCGCTGGTGGTGGTGGCGCTCTACCTGATTGCGCAGATGGTGGGGGCCGGGAAGCTGATCCAGCTGCTGTTTGGTCTTAACTACCATGTGGCGGTGATTCTGGTCGGCATTCTGATGGTGATGTATGTGCTGTTTGGCGGCATGCTCGCCACCACCTGGGTGCAGATCATCAAAGCGGTGCTGCTGCTGTTTGGCGCCACCTTTATGGCGGTAATGGTCATGAAGGCGACCGGTTTCAGCTTTAATACGCTCTTCACCGAAGCGATGGCGGTCCATCCTAAAGGCGCCGCGATTATGCAGCCTGGCGGACTGGTCAAAGATCCCATTTCGGCGCTGTCACTGGGCTTAGGACTGATGTTTGGTACGGCTGGCCTGCCACACATTCTGATGCGCTTCTTCACCGTGGCCGATGCCAAAGAGGCGCGGAAAAGCGTCTTCTGGGCCACCGGCTTCATGGGTTACTTCTACTTCCTGACCTTCATTATTGGCTTTGGGGCCATTCTGCTGGTCGGCGCGAATCCGGCGTTTAAAGATGCGGCGGGTGCGCTGATAGGCGGTAACAACATGGCGGCGGTGCACCTGGCGAATGCGGTGGGCGGCAGCACCTTCCTCGGCTTTATCTCTGCGGTCGCTTTTGCCACGATTCTGGCGGTGGTGGCGGGCTTAACCCTGGCAGGCGCGTCGGCGGTGTCGCACGATCTCTATGCCAGCGTTTACCGTAAAGGTCAGGCCAGCGAAAAGGATGAACTGCGGGTCTCTAAGATCACCGTGCTGGCGCTGGGCGTGGTGGCGATTGCGCTGGGTATTCTGTTTGAGAAGCAGAACATCGCCTTTATGGTCGGGCTGGCCTTCTCTATTGCGGCCAGCTGTAATTTCCCGATCATCCTGCTGTCGATGTACTGGTCAAAACTCACCACGCGCGGCGCGATGGTGGGCGGCTGGCTCGGTCTGCTGACCGCGGTGATCCTGATGATCCTCGGCCCGACGGTGTGGGTGCAGGTGCTGGGCAACGCCACACCGATTTTCCCGTATGAGTATCCGGCGCTGTTCTCGATGATCGTGGCCTTTGTGGGCATCTGGATCTTCTCGATTACCGACCATTCGCCGCAGGGTGCAGAGGAGCGTTCGCGCTTCCGGGCGCAGTTCATTCGCTCGCAGACCGGCACCGGTATTGAACAGGGTAAAGCGCACTGATCGCCCTCTGAAACGGGCAGAAACAGGCCATAAAAAAAGGGCGGCTCAATCAGCCGCCCTTTTCTTTCATGTCGCGTATCAGAAACGCAGTGAAGCCCCGACATAAGGACCATCGACCAGCACGTTATCTTTGCGTCCATCTTTGTTGTTCAGCTCGATGTACTGATAACCCACGCGCAGATTAAGCAGTGAGACCGGCGTGAAACTCAGGCCGCCCGCCGCTTCCTGGTAGCTGTCCAGCTGATCGGTGAAGGACTCCGGCGCATAGTAATATTCGCCATACAGGCCCCACATGCTGTTCAGGCTGTAGTGTGCGGCACCACCCAGCGCCACCGCAAATCCATCTTTTCCATCTTCAGGATGGGTGAAGATCGCTTTTGCGGTCGGCGCCAGACGCAGCGGCCCGAAATCGACGTTGTAACCCAGACCGGCACCGTAGGTGCTGCCGTCATGGTCGCTACGCAGCCAGTTACCCTTCAGAAACAGCCCCGGCGTGGTGGTGCCCAGACCCAGATTCAGGTTGGTGTTGTGTTCACTGACATCAACACTGCCTTCGATTGCCTGAGCGGCACCGCTCAGTAAAACCAGCCCGAGGGCGCTCCCGGTAACAAGTTGCTTAAACATGATTCCACTCCATGAAAGGACAATTAATTCGGCCGCAAGGTTAACAGCCTGAAAAACGGAGACAACATTATCCGGAAAACTTTACGTAAAAATACGTGTCGCGGTCAGGAGAGTCGCCTGCGCAGAGCAGTGTAGACTATATCGTCCACATCAGGTGTCCAATCAGCGGAGCCAGAACCACGGTCACCACGCCAGAAAGCATCATCACCAGGCTGGCGACAACGCCCTCCTGCTGCCCAAGCTGATAAGCACGTGCCGTTCCGGCGCCGTGCGATGCTGCGCCCAGTCCCGCACCTTTCGCTACGCCCTGCTTAATGGCAATGCGCAGAAACAGGACGTCACCCACCGCCATGCCAAACACGCCGGTGATCACCACAAACAGCGCCACCAGATCGGGCTGTCCGCCAATCGGCCCCGCGGCGGCCAGCGCAAAGGGGGTGGTGATGGAGCGAACGGCGAGGCTGCGCTGAATAGACTCCGGTAACGTCAGCAGCCGCGCCAGCCAGACGGAACTGCAGACGGCCACCAGCGTGGCGGTCACGACGCCCGCGCTCAGCGACAGCCAGTGACGCTTAATAATCGCCACGTTCTCATACACCGGCACGGCGAAGGCCAGCGTGGCGGGCCCCAGCAGCCACAGCAGCCAGTGGTTTTCAGCGATGTAATCCTGCCAGCTGATGTGCGTCAGCAGCAGCAGCGCCACCAGCACCAGCGGCGTCATGACCAGTGGCATCAGCAGCAGCGTCCGCCAGCGCCGGTAGAGCCGTTTATTCAGCGCATAGACCAGCAGGGTCACCGCCACACAGAGCAGGCTGAGCAGAATATCACGCATGGGGGCCCTGCTTACGCGCGGCGCGCGCGACTTCATACTGATAAAGCCGATCCACGACCCAGGCGGTAGAAGCCAGCACCAGCAGGGTACTGACGCCGATCACCACGCAGATGCGCCAGCCGTCGACCCGCAGCAGATCGCCATAGTTGACCACCGCAACCACGGCCGGAATGAAGAACAGCAGCATCTCGGCCAGCAGCCAGCGTGACCCCGCTTTCACCCAGTTGAGCGGCACGACGCGCGTCACGATCAATACCAGCAGCAGCAGCATGCCGACGATGTTGGCAGGCAACGGCAGATGCAGCCACGTCACCAGCCGGTCGCAGGCGATAAACAGACCGATATAGAACCCCAGCTGCAGCGGCAGACTCAGCCATTGCGCTGCGCGGTGACTGCGTGGTGTGAGTGCTAACGCCATACCCTTCTCTCCCGATTAAATTCACCGCACCAGTATAAATCGGCGACAGAAGGTGAAAAAAATGAATTAAAATTATCGCAATCATGCCTGAAAGGAATAGTTATGGATGTCCGCGCCCTGCGTTACTTTACTGAAGTGGTTCGTCAGCAGAGCTTTACCCGAGCGGCACAGAAGCTGTTTGTGACGCAGCCGACCATCAGCAAAATGCTGCGCCAGCTGGAGGAGGAGCTGGGCTGTACGCTGCTTCTGCGCGATGGCCGTCGCCTGCATCTTACCGACAGCGGACAGGCGGTCTATCAGCGCGGGCTGGCGATCCTGCAGGAGTTTCATCAGCTGGAAGCGGAGATCGGTGACATCAACGAGCTGAAAACCGGTGAGCTGCGGCTCGGCATTCCACCGATGGTCGGGATGCAGATAGCCGGATCGATCTCCGCGTTTCGCCGCCGCTATCCGGGTGTGGCGCTGAAAATTTCGGAGTTTGGCGGGCTGACCGTCCAGCAGGCGGTGCTGGCGGGCACTCTGGACATCGCCCTGACCGCCCTGCCGGTTGACGCCGGGCTGCCGCTGAACACCCTGCCCCTGATGCACCATCCGCTCTGCGTGCTGCTGCCCCGGCATCCGGTGTGGCTTGGCCGCCAGCAGATTGGCCTGGCTGAACTGGCGCAGCATCCGCTGCTGATTTTCAACGAGGAGTTTTCGCTGAACCGTCAGCTGATGCAGGCATTTCAGCGGCTCAGTCTGACGCCGACCATAGCGGTGCGCAGCGGCCAGTGGGACTTTCTGGCGGCGATGGTGCAGGCGGAAATGGGGCTGGCGATTCTGCCGGAGCCGATCTGTCAGCGGCTGGATAAGCACTCTTTATTGTGGCTGCCGCTGGAGTCGGAGCTGAAGTGGAGTCTGGGTCTGATCTGGCGGGAAGGCAGTTATCTGTCGCGCAGTGCGCAGGCGTGGATAGCGTGCTGTCGCGAGCACTGGCCGGATCAGCCGCCGCGTCTGTCGGTGTAGCAGGCGGGCGCGCCGCGTTATCGCAGACGCGCCCGTTGCGGATTACTCCTCTTTTTCGATCAGCAGCGCTTCCAGCAGGTCCAGGTCGTGCAGTAATTTCTGCATCGTCTCATTGGAGATCTGCTGAGTGGCGCGCAGATGATAGACCTCGGCGCGTTCGGCGCGCAGCCCGGTCAGGCGGAAGCGACGCTCCAGGTTTTCAGCGAACAGCGCATGTTCGAGGTCGTTCTTGCCTTCGGCGCGACGCCGTAAGTTGCCGATCACCCGCAGGCTCACCTCTTTCAGCAGCTCCGGATCGATATTCTCTTCCGACTCCTTCTCCAGCCGCTCTTCCATTTTGTGCAGGCTCTCAATCGCGGCTCCGGCCATGACGGCACGGGCGTTCTGCAGTTCGCGGCGATGCGCACCCTTGTCGATGGTATCGATGCCGCGCAGCAGAATCGGCAGGATCACCACGCCCACCAGCAGCGAGAACAGAATCACCCCGGTCGCAATAAACACCAGCTCATAGCGCGCCGGGAAGGGCTCGCCATTGCTCAGGAACAGGGGAATGGAGAGCACACCCGCCAGGGTAATCGCACCGCGGACACCGGCAAAAGAGGCGATCAGCAGTTCGCGCAGCGAGTAGTTGGAGAACTCCAGCGGCTTCTTCTTCAGCAGGCGTTTGCTGAAGCGCTGCATAATCCACAGCCAGCCGAAACGCACCAGCATCAGCGCCAGATAGACCAGCGCGATATCAGCGAACAGCATCCAGAGTTCGACGTTGGGATCGGCCTGCGCCTGGTCAACCGAGGTCTGCAGAATGTCCGGTAACTGCAGGCCAAGCATCAGGAAAACCATGCCGTTAAAGACAAACTCCAGCATCTGCCAGACGCTGTTGGCGCGCAGACGCATCGCCAGCGGAGCCTGACGGATAATGCCGGAGCGGGTGATGGTCATACCGGCCGCCACGGCTGCCAGGATGCCTGACACACCCAGATGTTCGGCAATCAGGTAAGAGGCGAACGGCAGCAGCAGCAGCAGAACGGTCTGGGTCGCCGGGTCGTCACCGCTCCAGCGACTGAGCAGGCGCAGCGATTTCCCGTAGAGCCAGCAGACCGCCACACCCGCCACCAGACCACCGACGGCGACTTTCAGGAATTCGATGCTCGCGCCGCCCCAGGTAAAGACCATGGTGCCCATGGCGACAGCCACGGCAAACTTCAGCGACACCAGGCCCGACGCGTCGTTCATCAGTGCTTCACCCTGCACGATCGACATAATCTTTTTGGGAATGCGGCCTTCACCGACGATGCCGGAGAGCGCCACGGCGTCGGTGGGCGACAGTACCGCTGCCAGTGCAAAAGCGGGGATCAGCGGAATACCTGGCACCATCCAGTAGATGAGATAGCCGATACCAATTACGGTAATCAGCACCAGCGCCAGCGCTAAGCCGATAATTTCACGACCGTGATGCAGGAACTCACTGATCGGCGTCTTCCAGCCATCCGCGAACAGCAGCGGCGGGATGAACAGCACCAGAAACAGCTCCGGGTCAAAGTCGACATGCAGACCAAACGTCGGCCAGGCCAGCAGCGCACCTGCGGCGATCTGGACAAGGGGTAACGGGATCTGAAAAGGGAGAATGCGGGCCGCGACGCCGGAGAGCGACACGACCAGCGTCATGATGAGAATAGTAAAAAAGATTTCCATGCTTTCCTTAGGCGTCGTTTCTTTCAGTCATTGGTTAAGCGATAAAGTGTAAAACAAACGGCGATGAAGGGTGTCAGCTACGCGTGCGACGAGGAGGAAAAAAGTGAAAAATTCCGGACGCGTTGTTACACGTCCGGTTCAGCAGTCAGATCGCCCAGCCTCCGGCATAAAACGCCACCAGCGCAACGGCAATCACGACGGTGCCGACGTTGAGCCTGCGCCATTCGCCCGCGAAGAGACGGCCCACCACCAGGCTGGCAAACCCAATCATGATGCCGGTCACGATGTTGCAGGTGAGCACGATGATCACCGCCGTTAACAGACCCGACATCGCATCAACAAAATCAGCGAAGTCGATTTTTGCCACGTTGCTCAGCATCAGCAGACCCACATACATCAGGGCAGGTGCCGTGGCGTATGCCGGTACCAGGTAAGCCAGCGGCGACATAAACAGAATGGCCAGGAACAGCAGGCCGACCACAATGGCGGTCAGACCCGTTTTGCCACCCGCCGCCGTTCCCGCCGCCGACTCAATATAGACCGCCGCCGGCGACGCGCCGACCAGACCGGCGAACAGGCTGCTGACAGAGTCCGAGGTCAGGGCACGGCCGCCATTGATGATCTGCCCCTGCTTATCCAGCAGATTGGCTTGCCCCGCCACGGCGCGAATGGTGCCGGTGGCATCAAAGACCGCCGTCATGACCAGTGCCAGCACGCTCGGTAGTACCACCGGCTGCAGGGCACCCATGATATCGAGGCTGAACAGCAGCGACTGTCCCTGCGCATCACGCAGGTCAGGCAGCGCAAACAGCCCGTGATACGTCACCGCCGGGTCAAAGATCAGTCCCAGCAGTGAAATAGCGATAATCGTCAGCAGGATGCCGCCCGGCACCCGGCGCTTCTCCAGCCCGATAATCGCCGCCAGACCCAGCAGCGTCATCATCACCGGAAAGGTGGTGAAGTGGCCCAGGGCGACCGGCAGGCCGGGAGCCGGATTTTTAACGACCAGGCCCACGCCATCCGCCGCAATCAGCAGCAGAAACAGACCAATTCCGACGCCGGTGCCGTGCGCCACCCCCATCGGCAGGTTGCGCAGGATCCACGCACGGATACCGGTGACGGAGATCAGCGTAAAGAGCAGGCCCATCAGGAACACCGCACCCAGCGCGACCGGCACGCTGATGTGCTGACCCAGCACCAGGCTGAATGCGGTAAAGGCGGTTAACGAGATCGCGCAGCCAATCGCCATCGGCAGATTGGCCCATAAGCCCATCAGGATAGAACCAAAGCTGGCGACCAGACAGGTGGCGACAAAGACGGCCGTCGGGGAGAAACCGGCTTTGCCCAGCATCCCCGGCACGACGATTACGGAGTAAACCATCGCCAGAAAGGTAGTGAGTCCGGCCAGAATTTCCTGACGCACGCTGCTGCCTCGCGCCGAGATCGAGAACCAGGCGTCCAGTTTTCCACTGGCCGGGCGTGATTCAGTTGACATAATTGAGCCTCAAAAATTTTTGTTGTGTGGATCGCTCTGCGGCCATCGCTGTCCCTGGAATAAGCGGGTAGACGGTAACCCTGACCGGGCGAACCGGGCAGGCAAACGTTTACCTTGCCGCAGAGTGTGGGTCGCTAAAGGCGGCCGGATAAAAAGGCAGGCGATTATCCGGCGTTTGGCGGCACAGTTTCAACTGTCAGAGGGAGATTGTTCAGCATAAAGATCCGCAGTTCGCGGCGGAAAAGCGTGCAGCCGGGGCGAGTGCAACGCGCTGACGCATTGAAGTTAAAGCGGTTTCTGGCGGACGGGGCACCGGCATAGCCGTGAAGAGAGACGGCTCGCCGGGCGAAAAAGAGGATCAGCCTGGCAGCGAAAGCTCGCCGCCCTGAGCGATCGCGCGCTGCCAGGCGGCGCGCTGCTGTACGGTCTCTAACCATTTCCGGGTGGCGGGCATCTGATCCAGCCCGGCGCGCTGCGCCAGTGCCAGCAGCGGAAAGCTCATCTGAACATCGGCTATGGAGAAGCGCTCACCGGCAAACCAGGGATTAGCCGCCAGATGCTGTTCAATCATCTTCATGTGCGGCTTTAGCTGTTTATCCAGAAACGCCTTCTGCACCCCTTTTCCGAATGCCGCCCCGACCGGACGCAGCAGCCACGGCACCGGGGCTTTGCCCATCTGCCCGAAGATCAGCTTCATCACCAGCAGCGGCATCAGCGATCCCTCGGCGTAGTGCAGCCAGTAGCGGCACTGCAGACGTGACGCCTCATCACTGATTTTCAGCCGGAAGGTGTGATCGTAGTTCTCTTCCAGGTATTCCAGGATGGCTCCCGATTCGGCCACAACCCGGTTGCCGTCGGTAATCACCGGCGATTTCCCCAGCGGATGCACCTTTTTCAGCGCCTCCGGGGCCAGCATCGTCGGTTCGCGTTGATAGCGTTTAATCTGGTACGGCACTTCCAGCTCTTCCAGCAGCCACAATACGCGTTGCGAGCGCGATTGCTCAAGATGGTGAACGGTGATCATCATGATTCCCTGTGTTTTGACCTCTCCTCAGTATAGACGTCACTCCACATCCGGATGTTTATCATCCTGTTCCGGGTCCAGCAGCACCGCACCCGACCCCTGCTCGCCCAGCCGGTCGCCGGGATTACGCAGCGGGCAGTCGCGCATCGACAGGCAGCCGCAGCCGATACATCCATCCAGATCGTTGCGCAGGCGGGTCAGGGTTTCGATGCGCTTATCCAGCTCTTCGCGCCAGTGCCGGGTCAGCGCATCCCATTCCGGTGTCGACATCCGTTTGTCAGCCGGGATGTGATCGAGACTGTCGCTGACCGTCGCCAGCGGAATACCGATGCGCTGAGCAATCTTGATAATCGCCACGCGTCGCAGCACGTCACGACTGTATCGCCGCTGATTGCCGCTGTTACGCGTGCTGAAAATCAGCCCTTTGCTTTCATAAAAGTGCAGTGCCGACACCGCCACACCACTACGGCGCGCCACCTCACCCGGTGTTAACACCGGTTTGGGATAGTTGCGTTCTTTTTTCATCAGGCCCTTTACCTCAAGTTAACTTGAGGAATTATACTCCTTCTCTATCAAAACGACGAAACTCCCTATATCACTTATTAAGCACCAGAAGGATGAGGCCATGATGCAAGAAGAGATCATTCATTCCCTGACGCACTGGATTGACCAGAACCTCGACAAGAGTCTGTCGATCGATGAAGTTGCCGCTAAATCGGGTTATTCAAAATGGCACCTGCAGCGTATGTTCCGTACCGTGACGAAACAGACGCTGGGTGGCTATATTCGTGAGCGTCGCCTGACCCTGGCAGCAGAAGCGCTGTCGCAGACACAGCGCCCGGTTTTTGATATCGCAATGCAATATGGCTACGACTCGCAGCAGACCTTCTCCCGCGTGTTTCGCCGTCAGTTTTCGCAGACGCCAACTGCCTACCGGCATACCATGCGACGTCAGGCGATTCAGCGCCCTCGCCTGCTGAGCTTTGGCTGCAACGACGGCATTGGCAGCTATACCCAGCGCACCACCGGTGAGTGCTGTCCGGTTCGCTGACCGGCAGATGCGCCTGCAACAGGCGCATCTGACTGAATTTCCCGCATTTCCTCCCCTGCCGTTCATTTTTCCCCCGCTCCAGCTGCCATACCAGAGTCAAATTTTGTTCAAAATTTAAAATCGGGTGATATAATGTGACCCAAGTCACACTTTGAACCTGGTTTGACGGCGAAAAAGCCCCTCCTGACACGCTTTTCTGCCGCCGGTGATGTCCGCGAATTGTCAGGAATCCTTACTGATATTGAGGTCCACCGATGGCCACGTTAACCGCCAGTTTACTTGTTATGCGCTGGGAGTTGCTGAGCGCAGTTCTGATGTTTTTTGCCAGTACCCTGAAAACCCGACTGCGTCAGGATAGCCGTCATGTGATGGCATTTATGTGTGGCGGGATTGGTTTAGGTGTGACCTGCTGGTTTGTGACGGGGCTGATGGGCATTACCCTGAGCATGGAAAACGTGCATAACTTCCTGGAAATCTCAAAGCATGCGTTTATTGATGTGATGAGCCAGGCACCTGCTGACTGGCCGATGCCCTGATCGATCGCGAGAATCCCCAATCGACAGGCATAAAAAACCCCGCTGCGCGGGGTTTTTTATATTGCTGTGTGTTTAAATTTTCTTCAACATGGCAGGGATATTCACATCCTGCACTGTAACGCCCGGGCTCTGCGTTCCGCGGCGGTCCTGAATCCACATATCTCCCATCATCTGATTTAAACCGCGATCCAGTCCGGTGACCAGTCCTGCACCTGGGGTGAAGGTCAGTTCGCCAAAGTAGATCCGCTCGTCATGGATATACCAGTCCACGCGCACATAGTCGAAATCACTGGCCAGCTTCTTGCTCAGTTCGAGCGCATGTTCCAGTGACGGCATGATCGGTGAGACATCCAGCCCGGTGTCACGAATCTTGTGATACGCCTCCTGGAGGTTGTTCACGTAGAAATTCATCGACAGCAGCGGCTGGCAGCGGTTGTAGATCACCTGCAGCACATATTCAAACCGGCCATCACGCTTGTTGAACATATGGAACTTGTAATCGATCGGCGCGCTTTTGCCATCACCAATGTACTTCTCCACCAGAATACGTGGCTTGATGTAGCGATAGTGAATCTCACGCGCTTCGTTGGCGAAGTCGGTCTTCAGCCAGCGATAGCAGTCATGAATGATCTGCTGCTTGCGCAGGGCATCCGGCTCTTCCAGCAGAATCTCTACCATGTTGGAGGCGTGGTTCGGTTTGATCACCGTCCCCTTCCAGCAGGGTAAGCTGTTCAGCGTGGTCGGGTCAGTGGTTTCGTGTACCAGCGGGATCAGGTACTCATCACCGATTTTCTCAGCAATGAATTCGCGCACCGAGTACTTATCTGACAGGCGACCGTAGTTCTGGTAATCACCGAAGATAAACTTACGGTACAGCACCTTCTCGTTGAACACTTTTGGCTGACGCAGATTGGGCAGTTTTCTGAACTTGTGGAAGTAGTAGATGCGATCCTGATAAGCCCAGGGCATCTTCTTGATAAAATACTGCACACTTCTTCTGAGTTCTTCTTTCAACTTGAGCATATCTGACCTCATTTGTAGGTTTTGTAGTTGAGTGAGGAAACCTGAATCTTTTGAATGACGCCGTTTTTAAAGAAGTAATTCATTACGGTCAGGGACAAAAGTTCTGAAAGGAAAACGCTCCACGCGGCCCCCATGATGCCGTGCCCCTGGATCAACCACCAGGAGAGCGGCAAACTGATGACCATCAGACAGACGATTTTCCTCAGCAGGTAATTGAATCCTCCCTCTTTAACCATGTAGCGATAGGCTACGGTCCCCATTGCCGAAAAGCTGGTGGCTATCGACAGCAACGTAATGAGACTTCCTGACTGTGTGTATTCCGGCCCGTACAACGCGATGATGATGCGCTCGCCGAAGAGCGAGATGATCAGCAGCATCAGCAGTGAAACCGCCATAACATAGCCATTGAGCCGGGCGGCAAGCTTAATGGCGACCTCGCCGCGCTCCCTGAAAATTTCAGTGAAGCAGGAGGTGATGAGCGCCACCGGGATAAAAATCCAGGAGGCGGAAATGGTATTCGCCGCCGCAAACAGGCCGAGGTCGCGCGCCGGCGCGGTGCCTGCCAGAAACATCTGCGCCGCTTTCACCTGCACAGAGATGAAGATGCTGGAGATGGCCAGTGGCAGACCGGCATACATCAGATAACGCACATAGGTGGTACGCTTTTCGCGCGGCGGCATCTGGTCCTGATGATCCTGATAGAAGTTGTGACGCTTAATCAGGTAAGGCACCAGGGTCACCGACACAATGGAGAGCGTCAGCCAGAGCGGATTGAGGCGCAGCCAGGCGATGGTAAAGCTGATGCCGAAACTCAGCAGCATGCCTGTCGCATTGGCAACGGTATTCAGGCGCGAGGCCAGCCGCGCATTGTTGTAGACGCTGAACGTGTCCTGGGTGACAAAAACGGACGCCACAAATGAGGCCAGTGCAAATGCCAGAAAATTTTCCTGCATGTTGTACCAGACCCAGATTAAGACTGGCACCGAAGTCACCAGTAACAACACCATCCGCAGCGTCCGGGCGATGCTCATCAGACGCAGGCCTTTTGAGGCATTTTTGCTGACACGCTTAAACAGAATGGTTTCGGTGCCAAAGATGGCAACGGTTTGCACCATTGCAAATAGTGAGGTTGAAAACGCCATCTGGCCAAACACCGTTGGGCCAAAGGATTTTGCCACGTAAGACGTCACAAAAATGACGCCAAATACGGAGATGATCTTTTCAGACATCATCCAGGCGGCATTAGACATTACGCTCAATTTCATCGACTCTTCCTTAGTATTACTCAACTACAACCGCTTCGGTACAACATCCCTGTAACGAATTAATAAGCGCGCAGTAGGCCTGGCGAAAATGTAAGACTTCAGACCAAACTGGTCCGAAAATTGAGAAGTTGATCATAATCCGGAGAGTGAATTCAGGATAATTCTTATTATATCTGGCGCGAATCACTTCAAATGGAAACGATTTCAGGCTGAAAATAACCCAACCTTAAACGGCCACAACCCCCCTATTATTCGGGTCGGTCAGGCTAAATATCCGGTTTACGTTTAATTTTTCCGTATTCGGGATGCGATGAATTTATAACAAAAATCCGCCTCCAGGAAGGCGCGGCCTGCGGATAAGAATAAAATAAGATTTATCCCATGATGATATTTATTCTAAATATCTTAATTTAGGCTTCGCTATTCCATTGGCGCACTTTAATACTGCATTAATAGAATCTTACAGTGCCAGAAATTATTAAAGTCATTCTCATCCATTAATCGATAAGAAAGGTAAGAGCATTTATGAGAAAGTCACGATACAGCGAAGATCAAATCACAAATGCCATTAAAGCTTCTGAATCGGGCGTGAAAGTCAGAGAGATTTGTGAAGAGTTAGGCATCTCTGAAGCCACGTTCTACAGCTGGAAGAAGAAGTTTTCTGGGTTGTCTTCGGAAGAAGGCAGAAAAATCAAGGAGCTGGAAGAAAAACTGCAGAATGCGACGCGCGAGCTGCAGACCCTCAACTCGGATAAAGAGATGCTGCAGAGCGTGCTTAAGCACTTCTTTACCACGAATGAAAAGCGTCAGGCTGTAGACTTCCTGCAGACCACGTTTGACATCGGCACCCGCCGCAGCTGCCGCTTACTGGATATCAGCCGCAGCGTTTACCATTATCCGTCAGGCACGGAGAACCGATAACCCCCATGCTACCGCGCTTACCAGACTTAACGCTGAGATTTGTTCTTACCAGAAGAGATGAAGATCATTTAACAGGACAATTGCGGCACCCCTTTCCGCTCCATTTATAACTAATGAATGGCTTCACGGCTAAGCTTCTTTTTTTGCGGTAAAATTGATTCACAACAGCAAAAGTCTCGCATTCTACGCCGATTCTTCCCCTCCCAATCTCGTTTTAGCGGGATTGGGCCTCCTCTTTTTTTGTTAAGTGCTGCTAAACCCCACTACCAAAGCGTCTGGATAACATTAAGACGCTTTAAACTTAGAACGAAAAATAATCACACTTCTTTTAAGTTAATCCTGGCCCTAACCCAAACTTTTTGCGGTTACGCTTTAATTCCTTTGCGTGCCTTTTCCGCAATACTTTCTCCAGGATTAATCCGGCACAAATAGTTTATTGCTCCTTATCACTAACGTTATGTGGCTATCTTTTCACTCTCTTCATTGCGCATCATTGATGCCACAGATTAATCTTTAATTAAAAACGCAGCGGCGGAATTTTCTTACTCATTGAATGTGGAATGAAGTTAATAGTGGTTTTTAGCGGGCATAACTCAGGGTCACAATCCAATAAAATGCGGCGGAGAAAAGCGTAACGTCCATAATGCTGCGCTTTTTTTCCTGATTTATGGGCGCTATCTGTGCAGGAAATTGCATCCCGGAGGTAAACGATCCGCCTTCAGCGGGTGAAAAGTGCCGTTTTTTTGCTGACCGGGGGTGGATGGCAGGGGTTAACACGACGAGATTTTCCCCCTTCGCATCGCATGAAATCGATTTCGCGGCAAAAATCTGTCGGACAGAGTGCAAGTCGGGATAGGGTTTTGTCTTAAAAAGCCGGGCAAAGCGGGCTTCGCACGGCCAGTTTATTCCAGAGATCGGTGTGGGTTATCCGCTGAGGGCAACCACCCGCGGCTGCGGTTTAATACGCATTGCCCACAGCACGCCAGCCATCAGACAGGCAATGCCGATAACGGTGAGCAGAGGTGGCCAGCGTTGATGCCAGAGAAAAGTCCATAACAGACCGAACAGGATCTCAAAAACAATCAGCGGCCCCATCAGTACCGTGGGCAGACGCTGGCTGGCTGCGTTCCAGCACAGGCTGCCGAGCCAGGAGCAGAGCAGGCCAATCGCCAGCATCAGAGAGATAAACACTGACGGATGTGGCCCGAACGGCAGCGGGAAGTCAGGCTGTTGCCAGGCGATCTGAACGCTGACTAGCGCATACAGGGTCAGCGCCATCGGCAGCGTCACCAGCCCCTGCGCCGTCGCCCAGGTCGAGGGTCGCAGTGCGGGATGAGTGCGCAGCCAGCGGGCATTGCGCAGCGGATACCAGGTCCAGCAGACCACCGCCAGCAGTGCCAGCACGATGCCGGTCAGGTAACGACTAAGATCCAGCGTTGCACCCTGGCTCCGCAACTCCGCCGCATTGACGCAGAGCAACCCGGCCGCCATCATCACCAGCGCCGGAAAGAGCCGCCGCCAGGGCAGACGTCCTTCAAGATGGCCGTAACAGAGATTGGCGGTAACGGCGATCACCACCGGCAGTGTGCCGATAATCATGGTGGAGACCGGCGCGCCGGTGCGCTGAATGGCATTGGCCAGAAACGCATAATAGAAGAGGTTACCCACCAGCGAGAGTTTCACTGCCTCGCGCCAGTCGGCCCGCCCCAGCAGGCGCAACCGGCGGCGATCGTGCCAGGCCAGCGGCAGCGCAATCAGCCCGAACGCCACATAACGTCCCGCCGACTGCAGTGCACCAGGGTAGTCAGGCACCAGCAGCGGCCCGACAAAGATCAGCCCCCACATCAGCCCCGCGGTAACGGCAAACATAACACCAGCAAACATGACTTTTTCCCGTATAGCTTTTTTTCATAGTGTGGCGGGAGTGAAGGAGGAAGGCTTGTAGCAGATTGCGGTTGTGTCAGGGCTGGCGCACCTGTTTCTGATAGCGGCCAGGCGTAATGCCATAGCGGTTAGCAAAGGCGCGGGTCAGATGAGCCTGATCGGTTAACCCGACGGCCGCTGCGACACTGGCAGCGGCTTCGCCCTGTGCCAGTCGCTGTTTGGCATCATAGAGGCGGAAAGCCATCAGCATCTGATGCGGCGTGACGTGATAGTGCTGGCGGAAAGCGCGTAAAAAGTGCCACGGCGACAGCGAGGCCAGCGCCGCCAGCTCCTCCAGCCGCACCGGTTCCGCCAGATTTGCCCGCAGAAAATCACGCACCTGATCAAAGCGATGCCGTCCCTCGGGCCTGCCTGGTGACGACATCCGCGCCAGCGGGCGAATCTGCAACAGCAGTTCGGAAAGCAGACTCTGGCGCGCCAGTCCGGACTCCGCCTGCCAGAGTGCGGCCAGCGTGCGGGAGAGCGGCTGCGCGATGCGCGGATCGGTCAGCAGCGCCTCGTTAAACCACCAGCCGCGATCGCCGGTCAGTTCATCCATCAGCTGCGGCTGAATGTAGATCATCTGATAGCACCAGCCCTCGTCACAGGCTGACTCACCGGTATGCAGCTCATCCGGATTCATGGTCACCAGCGAGTTCACCGGCGCGGTATATTCGGTGCCGCGATAGCGAAAACGCTGCGCACCCGCCTCAATCGTGCCAATGCCAAAGGCTTCATGGGTATGGGGTTCAAAAGCGTAGCGGGAGATGTGAGCCTGATAGAGTTCCACACCGGGCAACGCGGCCGGTTGCTGAAACTGTGCGCGGTCTTTTTCACAGGGAAAAACAGCCGGAACACCTTCCACTTATCTCTCCTTATTTATCCGATGTCGGATTAGCATGCCTGCGACCGGGGGGAAAATGCAAAAGATTGCTATCCGCCGCGCCGCAGGTAACACTGTTTTTTTCTCATTCTGAGGGAGTCAGCATGGCACAGCGAGTCGTCATCGTCATTGATATGCAGAACGGCGTGTTCAGCACACCACGTTTCGATAAAGCAGGCCGGGTTGACCGGATCAACCGGCTGACCGATCGCGCCGATATCATCCTCTTTATTCAGCATCGTGAAGGCACGATGTGCGAGGGCGACCCCAGCTTTGATCTGCTGCCGGAACTGGTTCAGCCTGCGGGCGCGCATTACGTGACGAAAACGGCCTGCGACAGCTTCTGGCAGACAGAGCTGGCCGCGCTGTTAAAGCGTCTGGAGGTGGAGGCGTTTGTGGCGTGCGGCTGTGCGACCGACTACTGTCTGGATACCACGATTAAAACAGGGGCCAGTGCGGGCTATGCGATTACCGTGGCGGCGGATGCGCACACCACCGCCGATCGCCGCTGGGTCGGGGCCGAAGCGCTGATTAATCAGCACAACGAGGTGTGGGCCTCGCTGCTGATCCCTGGCAACGTGCCGCGCGTGCTGAGCACGGATGCCGTGCTGGCGGAATGGTCATAGCCCCGGCCGGCCGGAACCGCGCATAAAAAAAGCCCGCATAGCGGGCTTTTTAAACGCGTCAGGCCAGATGAATCAGAACGGAATATCGTCGTCAAAATCCATTGGCGGTTCGTTGTTGTTGCTGGCAGGCGCACTCTGCGGCTGCTGCGGACGGGACTGCGCGCCGCCGCTGAACTGATTGTTGTTGCCCTGCGGCTGCTGCGGCTGGCCCCAGCCATTGTTGTTGCCACCACCCTGCGCGCCTGCACCGGCATTACCGCCCTGCTGACGGCCGCCCAGCATCTGCATGGTGCCGCCGACGTTAACCACGACTTCGGTGGTGTAACGTTCCTGGCCACCCTGATCCTGCCATTTACGGGTGCGCAGCTGACCTTCGATGTAAACCTGAGAGCCTTTACGCAGATATTCACCCGCGACTTCAGCCAGTTTGCCAAACAGCACCACACGGTGCCACTCGGTGATCTCTTTGTTTTCACCGGTCTGCTTATCACGCCAGCTCTCCGACGTAGCCAGCGTAATGTTGGCAACAGCGCCACCATTTGGCATATAACGTACTTCCGGATCCTGACCCAGATTCCCGACAAGAATCACTTTGTTAACGCCACGACTGGCCATGTTGCTGTCTCCCGATGAGTTAATGCATTCAGTCTAATCCATCAATTCTAACACGTCCTGCTCACTGTTTCCCACTTTCGAGCCGCGTTCCGGTTTTAATCCTTCGCACGTCCGGACCACAGAGTACTGGATATTTATTCAGTCTATTTTTTGTGCCATAATGACACGTTTATTCTGGCCGTGTCGGCAAGGCGCGGTGAGTGCTGCTAATCCGGGAAAGGTGAATGGATAAGATCGAAGTTCGTGGTGCCCGCACCCATAATTTGAAAAACATTAACCTGACCATCCCACGCGACAAACTCATTGTGGTGACCGGCCTGTCAGGCTCCGGTAAATCCTCACTGGCGTTTGATACGCTGTATGCGGAAGGTCAGCGCCGCTATGTGGAGTCGCTCTCTGCGTATGCGCGCCAGTTTCTTTCGTTAATGGAGAAGCCGGACGTCGATCATATCGAAGGTCTGTCGCCCGCCATCTCTATTGAACAGAAATCCACCTCGCATAACCCGCGCTCGACGGTGGGAACCATCACCGAGATCCACGACTACCTGCGTCTGCTGTTTGCCCGCGTGGGCGAACCGCGCTGCCCGGACCACAACGTACCGCTGGCGGCGCAGACCGTGAGCCAGATGGTCGATCAGGTTCTGGCTCAGCCGGAAGGCCGCCGTCTGATGCTGCTGGCACCGGTGGTGAAAGACCGCAAGGGTGAGCACACCAAAACGCTGGAAAATCTGGCGACGCAGGGCTACATCCGCGCGCGTATCGACGGCGAAGTGTGCGACCTGTCAGATCCGCCGAAACTGGAGCTGCAGAAGAAACACACCATCGAAGTGGTGATTGACCGCTTTAAAGTGCGTGACGACCTGGCGACACGTCTGGCCGAGTCCTTTGAGACAACCCTGGAGCTCTCAGGCGGCACGGCGATCGTGGCGGACATGGATGACAGCGAGGCCGAAGAGCTGCTCTTCTCCGCGAACTTCGCCTGCCCGATTTGTGGTTACAGCATGAGTGAGCTGGAGCCGCGCCTGTTCTCCTTTAACAACCCGGCAGGCGCCTGTCCGACCTGCGACGGCCTGGGCGTACAGCAATATTTCGATCCGGATCGCGTGGTGCAGAACCCTGAGCTCTCTCTGGCAGGTGGCGCAATCCGTGGCTGGGATCGCCGCAACTTTTACTATTTCCAGATGCTGCGTTCGCTGGCGGACCACCTCAGTTTTGATATTGAAGCGCCGTTCGGCAGCCTGCCCGACAACGTGCAGAAAGTGATCCTGTACGGCTCTGGCAAAGAGAGCATCGAATTTAAGTACATCAACGACCGTGGCGACACCTCGGTTCGCCGTCATCCGTTTGAAGGCGTGCTCAACAACATGGAGCGCCGCTACAAAGAGACCGAATCCTCAGCGGTGCGCGAAGAGCTGGCGAAGTTCATCAGCAACCGCGCCTGTGCGAGCTGTGAAGGCACCCGTCTGCGTCGCGAAGCGCGCCATGTCTTTGTCGAAGATACGACGCTGCCGACCATCTCTGAGATGAGCATCGGTCACGCGATGTCCTTCTTTGAAAATCTGAAGCTCAGCGGCCAGCGTGCGCAGATCGCCGAAAAGGTGCTGAAAGAGATTAGCGATCGCCTGAGTTTCCTGGTGAACGTCGGCCTGAACTACCTGTCGATGTCACGTTCCGCTGAAACCCTTTCCGGTGGTGAGGCGCAGCGTATCCGTCTGGCGAGCCAGATCGGTGCCGGTCTGGTGGGCGTCATGTATGTGCTGGACGAACCGTCAATCGGCCTGCATCAGCGCGATAACGAGCGTCTGCTCGGCACCCTGATTCACCTGCGCGATCTCGGTAACACCGTGATTGTGGTTGAGCACGATGAAGATGCGATTCGTGCCGCCGACCACGTGATCGACATTGGTCCGGGTGCAGGCGTGCATGGCGGCCAGGTCGTAGCAGAAGGCACCGTGGATGAGATCATGGCGCAGGAAGCGTCCCTGACGGGCCAGTTCCTGAGCGGCAAGCGTGAAATCGCCGTGCCGGAGGCGCGGGTGAAGGGCGATCCATCTAAGGTGCTGAAGATTACCGGCGCGCGCGGCAATAACCTCAAGGATGTCACGCTGACGCTGCCGGTGGGTCTGTTCACCTGCATCACCGGTGTCTCCGGCTCCGGTAAGTCGACCCTGATTAACGATACGCTGTTCCCGATTGCGCAGCGGGCGCTGAACGGTGCCACCATCGCAGAGCCAGCCCCTTACCGCGACGTGGCGGGACTGGAGCACTTCGACAAAGTCATCGACATTGACCAGAGTCCGATTGGCCGCACGCCGCGCTCCAACCCGGCGACCTACACCGGCATCTTCACCCCGGTGCGTGAACTCTTTGCTGGCGTGCCGGAAGCGCGGTCACGCGGTTACACGCCGGGTCGTTTCAGCTTTAACGTGCGCGGCGGACGCTGTGAAGCCTGTCAGGGCGATGGCGTGCTGAAAGTCGAAATGCACTTCCTGCCGGACATCTATGTGCCGTGCGATCAGTGCAAAGGCAAACGCTATAACCGTGAAACGCTGGAAGTGAAGTACAAAGGCAAGAGCATTCACGAAGTGCTGGAGATGACCATCGAAGAGGCGCGTGAGTTCTTTGATGCGGTTCCGGCGCTGGCGCGTAAGTTGCAGACGCTGATGGAT
This sequence comes from Pantoea sp. GM_Pan_3, assembly GCF_026541045.1. Lineage (NCBI taxonomy): Bacteria > Pseudomonadati > Pseudomonadota > Gammaproteobacteria > Enterobacterales > Erwiniaceae > Pantoea > Pantoea sp. GM_Pan_3. The sequence goes on from NZ_JALNVA010000002.1 coordinate 532,235, forward strand.
GTAGGTCTCTCCTACATTCGTCTCGGCCAGTCCGCCACCACCCTCTCCGGTGGTGAAGCTCAGCGCGTGAAGCTGGCACGTGAGCTGTCGAAGCGTGGCACCGGTCAGACGCTCTACATTCTTGATGAGCCGACCACCGGCCTGCACTTTGCCGATATTCAGCAGCTGCTGGAAGTCCTGCATCAGCTACGCGACCAGGGCAACACCATCGTGGTGATTGAGCACAACCTCGACGTGGTGAAAACCGCTGACTGGATTGTCGACCTTGGCCCGGAAGGCGGCAGCGGCGGCGGCGAAATCCTGATTGCCGGCACGCCGGAGACCGTGGCGGAGTGTGAAAAATCGCATACCGCGCGCTTCCTGAAGCCCCTGTTACAGAAGTAATGATGCCAGGCCCGCCCCGTGCGGGCCTGCTTATTTCTGCTGCCGGTTCAGCCAGAAAAATGCAGAATCAGGCAAGATTCAGACATGTATAGGCATATACGCCTTTCCCCACGCTGACTATCCTTAAGCGGTTCCTCTTTGGCACGCCCCTGGCGTCGCCCTGTTTTTTGCAGCACCACTGCGCTGCTGCACTTCATCAGAAAACACTCACGACACATCGAAACTGGAGACACCATGAATATTACGCATGCGTATGCTGCTCAGGATGCAAAATCCAAACTGGCACCGTTCGATTATAAGCCGCGTGAGCTGCGCGCCCATGACGTTCAGCTTGAGGTGCTGTTCTGTGGCGTCTGCCACTCAGACCTGCATCAGGCCCGCAATGAGTGGAAAAACACGATTTTCCCTGTGGTTCCGGGGCATGAAATTGTGGGTCGCGTCACCGCGGTGGGCCCACAGACCCAGAAATACAAAGTCGGCGATCTGGTTGGCGTAGGCTGCATGGTGGATTCGTGCCGCAGCTGCCCGAGCTGTCAGCAGGGGCTGGAGCAATATTGTGAAAACGGTTTTGTCGGCACCTACAACGGTGAAGACCGCGAGACCGGTGCGATCACCTACGGCGGCTACTCCACGGCGATGGTTGTGGATGAGAGCTTTGTGCTGCGCATTCCGGAAAACCTGGATCTGGCGGGCGTCGCGCCGCTGCTGTGTGCCGGTATCACGACCTACTCGCCGCTGCGCCACTGGAATGTCGGCCCCGGCAAAAAAGTCGGTATCGTAGGCCTGGGTGGCCTGGGGCACATGGGCGTGAAAATTGCTCACGCGATGGGGGCGCATGTGGTGCTGTTCACCACCTCGCCGTCCAAAATCGAGGATGGCAAACGCCTGGGCGCCGATGAGGTGGTGATCTCCAAAGATCCTGAGCAGATGGCGCAGCACGCCAACAGCTTCGACTTTATCCTGAACACCGTTGCCGCTCAGCACGACCTTAACCCCTTCATCACCCTGCTGAAGCTGGATGGCAATATGACGCTGGTCGGCGCACCTGAGCACGATCACCCGGCTCCGCAGGTGTTTAACCTGATCTTCAAACGTCGCAGCATCGCCGGTTCACTGATTGGCGGTATCGCAGAAACGCAGGAGATGCTCGATTTCTGTGGCGAGCACGGCATCACCTCGGACATCGAACTGATCGCGATGGATCAGATCAACGAAGCCTATGAGCGCATGCTGAAAAGCGATGTGAAATATCGCTTTGTTATCGACATCAACACCCTGCGCGAACAGTCGGCTGCCTGATCGGGTCGCCTGCACCCTCCTGCTCAGGCAGGGGGGTGTTAAAGCGCGGCCTGGCGCGCGGCGTCAACCTGCTGGAAGGAGGCATCGACCAGATAGTAGATCTGCGAATCCTTCAGCGACCCATCCAGGAACAGCGTGCTCCAGTGTGATTTATTCAGATGCTCGCTGGGAATGATGTCGCTATGCTCTTCGCGCAGCAGCTCTGCCAGCGCAGGCGTCGATTTCAGCGAAACCGCAGGCCGCCCTTTTACCTCATGTACCATCGCAAACAGCACGCCGTTGCTTTTAATCTGCGTGGCCTTCCAGTCACTGTGGACGCTCTGCTCTGCGCCCGGCTTGCTCATGCAGTAGGTCAGTAAGTCTGAGTGATTCATCACGATTCCCCTTGTAAAGTGGCGACAATCCGCCTGGCACCGCCCTCAATGCGATGCTCGCCCAGCCAGATACCCTGCCAGGTTCCCAGAACCAGACGTCCCCGCTGAACCGGCAGCAAGAGCGACACGCCCAGGGTCGAGGATTTAATGTGCGCCGGCATGTCATCACGTCCTTCGTAGTCGTGCTGATAAGGCGCATTCTCCGGCACGTGCCGCAGGAAATGCTGCTCCATATCGCTGCGCACCGTCGGATCGCAATTTTCATTTAAGGTTAATGACGCCGACGTATGCTGCAACAGCAGATGCAGCAGACCGGTTTTGATATCACGCAATCCGGAGAGCGAGTCGGTGATCTCATCGGTGATGAGATGAAAGCCGCGCGGCTTCGCGCTCAGCGTAATAGTCTGTTGATGCCACATAGCTTATTCCTGAAACGGTTACCCCGTTTAAGTGTGCAGCATGTCGCCGAAAGGTAAACCCTGAGCCATAAAAAAACCGCCAGCGCGAGGCGGGCGGTTTGTTCACAGCAGGCGTGCCGTTACATCACCGCGGCAAAGGCTTCCGCCACCTGATGCACATTTTTGCTGTTCAGACCGGCCACACACATGCGGCCACTGCCCACCAGGTAGATGCCGAACTCATTGCGCAGGCGGTCAACCTGCTGCACGCTCAGGCCGGTGTAGCTGAACATGCCGCGCTGCTTCAGCAGGTAGTCGAAGTTTTTGCCCGGCAGTGCCGTGCTCAGCACCCCGACCAGTGACTCACGCATCGCGAGAATGCGCAGACGCATCGTCTCCACTTCGTCCAGCCAGCTCGCTTTCAGCGCGTCGTCGTTGAGGACGCGGGCCACGACCTGCGCACCGAAATTCGGCGGGCTGGAGTAGTTGCGGCGAACGGTCGCTTTCAGCTGGCCTAGCACGCGCGCTGACTCTTCGGCGCTGTCACAGACGACAGAGAGCCCGCCTACGCGCTCGCCATAGAGCGAGAAGATTTTAGAGAAAGAGTTGCTGACCAGTGCCGGCAGGCCGGCTGCCGCGACGGCGCGCAGCGCATAGGCATCCTGCTGCATGCCTTCACCAAAGCCCTGATAGGCGATATCCAGGAAAGGAATCAGCTGCTGTGCTTTCAGCACCTCAATGGTTTCATCCCATTGCGCATTGGTCAGGTCAGCGCCGGTCGGGTTATGGCAGCAGGGATGCAGTAACACGATGCTCTGCGCTGGCAGCGTTTTCAGGGTATGGATAAAGGCATCAAAACGCACTCCGTGGGTTTCGGCGTCATACCAGGGGTAGCTCTTCACCTCAAAACCTGCGCCATTAAAAATCGCGATATGGTTTTCCCAGGTGGGATCGCTGACCCAGACGGCCGACTGCGGGAAGTAACGCTTAAGGAAGTCTGCCCCGACTTTCAGCGCACCCGATCCCCCCAGCGTCTGAATCGAGGCGATACGACCCGCCTGCAGCACCGGATGGTCGGCACCAAACAGCAGCGGCGCGATCGCGTTGCGGTAGCTGTTCAGCCCTTCCATGGGCAGATAGAGCGATGCCTGCTTTGGCTCGGCATTGAGCTGCTCTTCAGCAGCCGCTACGGCCTTCAGCTGCGGGATAATGTTCTGCTCGTCGTAGTAAAGCCCGATGCTCAGGTTAACTTTGTGTTCGCGCGGATCTTGTTTAAAGGCTTCCATCAACGACAGAATCGGATCGCCCGCATAGGCATCAACGTTTTGAAACACGGTGTAGGTCTCCATGATTGGTCCAGAGATAAAGAGGGCTAAACCCGATAGCGTCCCGGACGGTGGTTCATTGCAATAATCAGATTGAGGATCACGGCTCCTGCAATGGAGGCCAGCAGGATGGGGCCACTGACCACAAACAGGGACGCCAGCACGACGCAGGTGTCGACCGCCATCTGCAGCTTACCCGCGCGGATCCCAACGCGATCCTGCAGCCACAGCGCCAGAATATTGATGCCGCCCAGGCTCGCCTTATGACGAAACAACACTATAAACCCGATCCCCATGATGACGTTACCGAACAGTGTCGCATAGAACGGATTGAGATCGGAAAAGTGAACGAACAGCGGGTGCAGCTGCGTAAACAGCGACACCAGTCCGACGGCACAGAAGGTTTTCAGGGTAAATTCCCAGCCCATGCGTTTTACCGCCAGCCAGTAAAAAGGCAGGTTGATCAGGAAAAATGCGCTGCCAAAGGAGAGCGGGGAGAGGTAGCTCAGCAGAAAGGCGATACCGGCAGTGCCGCCCGTCAGGGCACCCGCCTGTTTCAGCATAATGACGCCGAACGAAACCATCAGGGTGCCCAGCACCATCGCCAGCGCATCTTCAATACGCGAATGCGGGACGCGGGAGGGTTCTGCGATGTTATCCATGGGGGTTGTCTCAGTGCAAATGATGCGGTTGCAATGCAAAAAACGCACCATTGCCGCAGCGTCAATCGGCTGCTGGCCGAAGGCTGGTGATATCCCGTTGATATCTAAGGCGCTTTATAACAGGATTTCGTGCATACCTTCCGGTTAAAACCGTCACTCCATGCGCAAAATCCCGTTACGATGCGTATTCTTTGCGCTTATGGTCGCCAGTCTGCACCAAAAACGCACAGCACGCACCTTTTTAGCGCGTTTTGTTCGCAGGCAGCATCATCAGGCCATTCTCTTTCATGCGCCCCAGTACCACGGAGGTTTTGACGTGAGACACGCTCTGATGGCCCGCCACTAACTGGCTGATAAGTGCACTGAGGGAGTTAAGATCGGCCACCGCCACCTTAAGCAGATAGTCAGCGTCACCGGTGGTTTTGTAGGCGTCGACAATCGCCTCTTCCTGCTCCACCATGCGGTGAAAGCTCTCCACATATTCGGTGGTGTGGTTGATTAAACGTACCTCTATCAGCCCCACCATCCCCAGCCCGATGGCATCGGGCGAGAGCCGGGCGTGATAGCCCAGAATCAGATTGGCCTGTTCCAGATTGATGCGGCGGCGGGAACATTGCGAGGCGGAGAGGCCAACCAGGTCGCTGAGCTCCTGGTTAGTAAGACGGCCGTTAGCTTGTAATAAAGTCAGGATTTTCAGGTCGTAATCGTCTACGTGAGTCATTCCGTTTCCACAGCGTGAGAGGCGTCGCTTTGTTACAGATAACCCGATAACCGGAGAGGTTGTCCAACACTATTTTCTGATGATGGGAGCTGTCATGCACAGATCGTGCATGACAGCACAAAGCGCAGATTATTCGTCGTCGTATTGCGGGCCGGCGTAGTTGTCGAAGCGTGACCACTGACCGTTAAACGTCAGCCGCACCGTACCGATTGGACCGTTACGCTGTTTACCCAGGATGATCTCGGCGATCCCTTTGAGATCGCTGTTCTCGTGATAGACCTCGTCACGATAGATGAACATGATCAAATCCGCATCCTGCTCGATCGATCCCGATTCACGCAGATCCGAGTTAACCGGACGCTTATCGGCACGCTGCTCCAGTGAGCGGTTAAGCTGCGACAGCGCGACCACCGGCACATTAAGCTCTTTGGCCAGCGCCTTGAGCGAGCGGGAGATCTCCGCAATCTCCAGCGTTCGGTTGTCCGACAGCGACGGCACGCGCATCAGCTGCAGGTAGTCGATCATGATCAGGCTCAATCCGCCGTTTTCACGGTAGATACGCCGGGCGCGCGAACGCACTTCAGTGGGGGTCAGGCCGGAAGAGTCATCGATGTACATGTTCTTCTTCTCCAGCAGGATACCCATGGTGCCGGAGATACGGGCCCAGTCCTCATCATCAAGCTGGCCGGTTCGGATGCGGGTCTGGTCGACGCGGGAAAGCGAGGCCAGCATACGCATCATGATCTGCTCGCTGGGCATCTCCAGACTGAAAATCAGCACTGGCTTATCCTGCAGCATCGCGGCGTTTTCACACAGGTTCATCGCAAAGGTGGTTTTACCCATCGAAGGACGGGCGGCGACGATGATCAGGTCTGAACCCTGCAGGCCAGCGGTCTTTTTATTCAGATCCTGATAGCCGGTGTCGACGCCGGTGACGCCATCGTGTGGGGTCTGATAGAGCGACTCGATACGGGAGACGGTCGATTCCAGAATCTGTTCGATGTTTTTCGGCCCGGCATCTTTATCTGCGCGCGCTTCGGCAATCTTGAAGACGTTCGATTCCGCAAAGTCGAGCAGCTCTTCGCTGTTCCGCCCCTGCGGATCATAACCGGCATCTGCGATCTCGTTGGCGACGGAGATCATCTCGCGTACGACCGCACGTTCGCGCACGATATCGGCATAGGCGCCGATGTTTGCTGCACTCGGGGTGTTTTTCGCCAGCTCAGCCAGGTAGGCGAACCCCCCCGCCATCTCCAGTTCGCCACGGGTTTCCAGTGACTCGGAGAGCGTAATCAGGTCAATGGGCTTGCTGTTTTCCAGCAACCGCTGCATCTCTGAAAAAATCAGCCGGTGCGAGCGGTTGAAAAAATCATTCGCGACGACGCGCTCAGAGACGTTATCCCAGCGCTCGTTATCCAGCATTAACCCACCGAGCACCGACTGCTCCGCTTCCAGCGAATGCGGGGGCATTTTCACGCCAGCCAGCTGGCGATCCTGCGTTTCGTTCGATTTGTTGGTGGGTTTATTTCCTGCCATAGTGAATGCATTACCGATCTTCTGTGGGGACGCGCAAGTATACCTTAGTTGGGGTGCGTGCCTCACCCTCATGATGAAACAATCACAGGAGTCAGAATGGCAAAGCGTATTCAGTTCAGCGCGCACGGCGGACCGGAAGTGTTAACGTGGACGGATTTTGACCCGGCTGACCCGGCTGAACATGAAGTACAGGTGGAACACCGCGCGATCGGGATTAATTACATCGACACCTATGTGCGCAGCGGCCTCTATCCAGTGGCGGCGTTTCCTTCGGGTCTGGGTACGGAAGCCGCAGGCGTGGTGTCGCGTGTGGGCCGTGGCGTCACCCTGTTTAAACCCGGCGATCGCGTGGTCTACTGCCTGGCGTCAATGGGGGCCTACAGCGAACTTCATAACGTGGCCGAAGATCGCCTGATGCATCTCCCGGAGACGATCAGCTTTGAGCAGGGTGCCGCCAGCTATCTGAAAGGGCTGACCACGCAGTATCTGCTGCGGCAGACCTATAAAATCAGCGCCGGCGAGACCTTCCTGTTTCATGCCGCCGCAGGCGGCGTCGGTTTAATCGCCTGTCAGTGGGCAAAAGCACTGGGCGCACACCTGATTGGCACGGTCGGCTCTGCGGAAAAAGCAACCATCGCCAGAAACGCCGGGGCCTGGGCGACCATCAACTATCGTGAAGAGAATATTGCCGCGCGCGTCAGCGAGCTGACCGACGGGAAAAAAGTGGGTGTGGTTTATGACTCTGTCGGCAAAGATACCTGGGAAGCGTCGCTGGATTCCCTGCGCCGTCACGGGCTGATGGTCAGTTTCGGTAACGCGTCCGGGCCGGTAACCGGCATCGACCTTGGCATTCTGAATAAGAAAGGCTCGCTGTTTGTTACCCGCCCTTCACTGTTTGGCTACATCACCAACCGCCAGGAGCTGGAAACGGCCAGCGCCGAACTCTTCTCGCTGCTGGCAAGCGGCGCAATCAGGGTGGAGGTACCGGAGCAGCAGAAGTTTGCGCTGAAAGAGGCCAGCAAAGCGCATCAGATTCTGGAGAGCCGCGCCACGCAGGGTTCCTGCCTGCTGATCCCCTGACCGGACAAACAAAAAGGGCTTCCCGCAGGAAGCCCTTCTCTTTTTTATTTTTTGTTCGCGCTGGTGTAGGGACAGCGGCGATGAATTCCTGTCGCGTCGATGGCACATCGCGTTGACAAAAGCCATCCTGCCAGAAAACATAAGTAAAAAATATGTTTAATTGCAGATTGCGGCTTTGCAATCTCTCACTCTGTGATCACTCCCGCAATTATCGCCAGCTTTTCCGGTCTAACCTGTTGATCTTACGTCTTAGCTTACGTCGTGCCCGCGCCTCGCTGTCGCCAAAGAAGGCGCGATGCAGCCAGACCGCGATCACGGCCAGCACCAGCCAAGGTAACACTTTGATAACAAGTGCAAACAGCCCGCCGACAAACATCACCAGGGTGGCGACCACCAGTGCTGCCAGCACGCCCAGCAGCGACACGCCGGTCAGCAACAGCATCAGGAAAAACCCCAATACAAATAAAATTTCCACGTCAGGACTCCTTTATCCACTTTCATACCAGGACAGTTACAAAAAGCGTGCCAACAGGTAACCTATTGAATAGTCGTGGTTTACGGGAAGGGGGTGTAAGATAACCTGGTGAAAAAGACCAGATGATGGCGTAAAAAAAACCAGCCTGAAGGCTGGTTTTCTGTGACGTGAGCGGATCAGGCTTCCTGTGGAATCTTATCCGCCACCAGGGCCAGCGCCGCTTCCAGAACGCGGACATCCGCCCCCGGCTTATGCGCATTTTCACTCAGATGGCGTCGCCACTGGCGTGCGCCCGGAATGCCCTGGAAGAGTCCCAGCATATGGCGCGTGACGTGGCCCAGATAGGTGCCCTTCGCCAGTTCCGCTTCAATATAGGGATACATGGCGCGTACCACCTCAACCGGGTTAGCCGCCGGATGCTGACGCCCGAACAGCTGCTGGTCGACCTGCGCCAGAATGCCGGGGTTCTGATAGGCTTCACGGCCCATCATCACGCCGTCAAGGTGCTCCAGATGCGCCTGTGCCTCTTCCAGCGTTTTTACGCCGCCATTAAGCGCAATCGTCAGATGCGGGAAATCGCGCTTCAGCTGGTAGACGCGGGGATAATCCAGCGGGGGGATTTCGCGGTTCTCTTTGGGGCTGAGGCCGGAGAGCCAGGCTTTGCGCGCATGGATGATAAATGTTTCGCACTCGCCGCGGCCCGCCACCGTGCCGATAAAGTCGGTCAGGAAGGCATAGCTGTCCAGCTCATCAATCCCGATACGGGTTTTCACCGTGACCGGAATCGACACCACGTCGCGCATCGCTTTCACGGCATCTGCGACCAGAGTGGCTTCGGCCATCAGGCAGGCACCGAAACGGCCATTCTGCACCCGATCAGAGGGACAGCCGACGTTCAGGTTGATCTCATCGTAGCCGCGCTGCTCCGCCAGCTTCGCGCACTGCGCCAGCGCCGCCGGATCGCTTCCGCCCAGCTGCAATGCAACCGGGTGTTCAGCGTCACTGTAAGCCAGATAATCCCCTTTGCCATGAATGATCGCGCCGGTCGTCACCATTTCGGTATAGAGCAGGGTGTCGCCGGTCAGCTGACGATGAAAATAGCGACAGTGCCGATCGGTCCAGTCGAGCATAGGGGCGATGGAGAAGCGTTGCGAAGAAAAAGTAGCCATGTAGCGCAGACAATCCGGTAATTAAGAGTGATGGAATTCTGTGCAAGGATAACACAAGGGCGGGCGATAGTGCATCGCCCGCCCCCGGAGAGCCGGGATAATCCGCTTAGAAGTTAAAGCCCAGCTGCATCATCGCGCCCCAGGTATTGTTAGCACCGACGGAGCCAGCCAGATCCAGATGGACAGCTTTGTTAAACGGCGACAAGCCAAAACCTGCTGTGGCCACATTTTCGTCGTTAGACCGCATATCCGCCCGATAACCTGCGCGCAGCTGCAGCCAGTCAAGTACGCGGTACTCCGCACCCACTGCCGCATACTGGCTGTTATCCTGAGTTTTGAAGCGTTTCGTTTCGGTGAGATCCACATCGCCGGTCACGGTAAACGGACCTTTATCCCAGGACAGACCGGTGGTGACCAGCGGGCGAATCTGGTAGGTGTCGCGGAACCCGTTAACCTCCCGGGTCTGCAGATCGCGTGAAACCAGGTTCTGTCCGGTCACACCCAGCGTCCAGTTTTCAGCAAAGGTGGTCGCCAGACCGGCATCAACGTTAAAGCCGGTGTCGGTGCTGCGATACTGACTGTTGTTGATGTCATTTTTGTCGTAGTTATAGATGCTGGCAGTGTAGTTATAGAGCCAGGTTTTCTGCACTTTTGGCGTCACGCCCACCGACACCGGCTGACCGGCGACAGTGAACTCATGCGCCACCGCCACACCATAATCGGTAACCAGCGCCGCTAAGCCGTTCGCGCTGGAGCGAAGGTTATTCTGATCGCCCGGAAGAGGAATCGCCCCGTTTTCTATACTACGCAGATAGTTAATATCACTCTGGACCACGTTGGCGCGGACGTGTGCCGTTCCGTAGGCTTTGGCGATAAAGGCGAAAGGCAACGTTTCATTGGGGATCGTAACAGCTATGGCCGCACCCGCATTGCCGTCGGCTTTGTTACCGCGCAAATCGCTGAGCTTATCTGCCACATCACCTGAGGCCGCACGCAGTTCAGAGTTAGCACGGAAGAAATCCGCTGGTGTGAGGTTACCCAGCACCGTGCGGTAACGATCCACGGTGTCGGTAATATCATCGACTTTATCGATCAGCTTATCTTTGTCCGTTACCTGAATGCCTGCTGAAGGAATAATAATGCTGACATTATCGTCAGATTTAGCACGCGTCATTAATGCCGGGTTCGCCAGCACTGCAGAGCCATAAACAGAAGATGCCACGCCGGTGCCGCCCATGGCGTCATTACGTGCATCATACCAGGTCCCTGCCGCCATGGCGGAAGAAGAAAGGAAAAGCGCGGTCGCTGCAGCGGAACAGATCAGCGCTGAGCGTTGAGCGGATTTTTTCACCATTTGCCTGCCATCACCTGAGAAAGTGTCGTTGATACATTCAACAACTGAATAGTTTGTCAGCCCTATTGTGAACCCTGGCTAACGCGTTATTGCTGTGAATTCAAAGGAAACAGTGTCTTAATTCAAAGGATTGGACGTTTTACGACCAGAATTAGCGTGTAATTATTAAAAACGGACCGGCTAATTTCAAATAATGTCAGACTTTTATTAAGTCTTTCTGAACATTACTTCTTAACTCAGTGAGATGCAAAGCAAAAGGACAAAAAATTCTGCTCCGGTTGATTTACAGGTGGATCGGTTTTTTCGTCAGATTTGAGATAGAGAGGAGCGAAAATTCCTCAGGCGCTGTTTTTTCAGGCTAATTGTGCTGTTTTAACAGACAGAAACGCGCTTCAGCACCCTGACAGGTTATGTGATAAAATAACATCACTTATTCAGCGGAGAATTTTCATGACTACCATGACGTCGCAGCAAATTTTGATTCAGGCCGAAAAAATGTGCCTGCAACGTGGTGTGCGTCTGACTTCGCAGCGCGCTGAAGTGTTGCGTCTGATGGCGGAACAGCCGGGCTCAATCAGTGCCTACGATCTGCTGGATCAGCTCCGGATCAGCGAACCTCAGGCCAAACCTCCCACGGTTTATCGTGCGCTCGACTTCCTGCTGGAGCAGGGTTTTGTGCATCGGGTGGAGTCCAACAACAGCTATGTGATGTGTCACCATTTCGAGGCGCCGGCTCATACGTCGGTCATGCTGGTCTGTGACCGCTGCGCCGCCGTCACCGAGAAGCAGGCGCAGGGCGTGGAAAAGATTATCGCCACGCTGGCGGGTGAAGCGCAGTTTGCCCTGCGTCACAGCGTGATCGAAGCCCATGGCTTATGCGAAAACTGCGCGGAAGCAGACGCCTGTACGCAGCATGAAAACTGCGGACATGACCATCAGGATGAGGGTAAAAAGCGAGGACGACGGGGATAAGCGGCGGAACAATCACTATCCGACGAAAGACGTTCTGCCTGCTCAGGCCGCAAACCAGCTGTGCTGACGCCAGTGCCTGCGCCAGATGAGCCACAGTGAGAGGCCGCGCAGCGCCAGGAAAACCGTTACCGCCAGCCACAAACCGTGATTGCCTAGCACCGGCACGCTCAGCAGCGTCAGAAAATAGCCTGCGGCTGCCACCACCATGCTGTTACGCATCTCACGCCCGCGCGTTGCGCCGATGAACATCCCATCCAGCAGATAACACCAGACGCCGATCAGCGGCATGATCACCTGCCAGACCAGATAGCGGTCGGCCGCCAGCTGTACTGTCTGCAGAGAGGTCAGCAGCATCACGATTTGCGGGCCGGTAAAGGCATAAACCAGCGAGAAGAAGAGCGCCACCGCCGCCGCCTGTCGGCAGGCAGAGTGCCAGACGCGCAGCAGTTTGCTGCCATCTTTTGCGCCATGCGCTTCGCCTGCAAACGCTTCGACGGCATAGGCAAAACCATCGAGCGCGTAGGCGGTAAAGGTAATGAACATCAGTAATACGGCATTCACCGCGACCACCTCCGGCCCCAGCCTGGCGCCCAGCACGGTCAGCGAGGCGAAACAGAGCTGCAGCATAAGAGAGCGCAGCATAATGTCACGGTTGAGGCGCAGCAGCCGGGCGCTGTCACCCCGCCAGCTCTGTTTCAGCAGGCTGAACGAAATGCCGCGCAGCTTCAGAACCCGCCAGACCATCATGCCGCCGACGCCCAGCGTGATATATTCCGCCAGTGCCGTTGCGGTGGCTGCCCCCGCAACGCCCCAGTGCAGCCCCATGACCAGCCAGAGGTCGAGCACGATATTCACCAGGTTCCCCACCACCAGCAGGATCACCGGCGCACGCGCATACTGCACGCCCAGCAGCCAGCCCAGAATCACCAGGTTCGCCAGTGTGGCAGGCGCACTGAGCCAGCGGATCTGAATAAACAGTCCGGCCTGTGCCAGTACCAGAGGATCGCCGCCAATCAGATGGGTGGCCAGCTGAATAATGGGGTAACGCAGCGCGACAAACAGCAGACCCGCCAGCAACGCCATGATCAGCGGCTGGATCAGGGCGCGTGCCAGCGCCGCTTTGTCGCCTGCTCCGAAGGCCTGTGCCGTCAGGCCCGTGGTGCTCATGCGAAGGAAAAGCAGCAGCATAAAGAGGAAGCTGGTGACGGTCGTCCCGACCGCGACCCCGCCAAGATAGACGGGGCTGTCGAGATGACCAATCACTGCTGTATCGACCACGCCCAGCAAGGGAACGGTGATATTTGACAGGATCATGGGCAGCGCGAGCCGCCAGAGATTTTTATCGGTTGCCGTGATAAAGCGCATTCGCCATTCCGTGCTCAGTGTCGCTGCGCAGAGGCGGCAGCGACAAAATCAGGGCAGACAGAATAGCACCAGAAAAGGCGAATGCACGCAGGCGTCAGAATCAGAGCCATTCGCCGTTGCGTACGACACCCACCGCCAGACCTTCCACGGTCAGCGACTGGGCACGCGTATCGACAACAATCGGGTCGAAGTCGCTGTTTTCAGGCAGCAGATGCACGATAGCACCCTGCTTTTTCCAGCGTTTCACCGTCACTTCATCGTCAATGCGGGCCACCACGACCTGGCCATTGCGCACATCCTGCGTTTTATGCACCGCGAGCAGGTCGCCGTCCATAATCCCGATATCTTTCATCGACATTCCGCTGACGCGCAGCAGGAAATCCGCCGAAGGTTTGAACAGGCCCGGATCGACTTTGTAATGCGTCTCGATATGTTCCTGCGCCATGATGGGCTCACCGGCAGCAACCCGGCCAATCAGTGGTATGCCTTCTGAGGCTTCTTCTTCCATTAGCAGACGGATGCCGCGCGATGCGCCGGAGACAATCTCAATGACGCCTTTGCGCGCCAGCGCTTTCAGATGCTCTTCTGCCGCGTTTGGCGAACGGAAACCCAGCTGCGCGGCAATCTCGGCACGCGTAGGCGGCATGCCTGTTGAAGTAATATGGTCGCGAATCAGGTCATAGACCTGCTGCTGCCTGCTGGTTAATGCTTTCATCCCGCCCCCTGGTTGTTTATACAGTCGCTGTGAGTATATACAGGTATTGGCGAAATGAAAACCGATTGTCAGGGAAAACGCGGCCTGAGCCGCGTTATGGAAGGTTTATCGCAAATGTGTCCAGAGCAGCGCGATCCAGACAAACAGGGCCAGTAAGATAGCCAGCAGCACCGCTGCCGAACCCATATCTTTTGCCCGGCCCGCGAGCGGATGATGCTCCTGACCGATGCGATCGACCACCGCTTCAATGGCGCTATTGAGGATTTCGACGATGACCACCAGCACCACCGACCCAATCATAAGGATGCGCGAGATCACATCAACGTCCAGCCAGCACGCGATAATGATCGCCGCCAGCGCAGCCAGGGCTTCCTGACGAAACGCCGCTTCATGTTGCCATGCGGCCCGCAGCCCCTGCCAGGAGTAACCGGCGGCTTTTACTATTCTGATAAGTCCGGTGGCATTATTTGCCATGTGTGGGAACCCTTTTATCGGATTGACGTCAATGTCTGGGCTGCGTGCATTTGGCACCACCACAGATCTTCGCTGCACTTTCTGGTATGCTTGCGGCGCTTTGCTAACAAGAGGCTTCATGTTGTCTATGTCAGGTTGGCGTAAACTTTATTATAAATTGCTTAATTTACCACTCTCGTTTCTGGTAAAGAGTAAGGCCATTCCGGCCGATCCCGTGTCTGAACATGGTCTGGATCCGACCCGACCTATTATGTATGTTTTGCCTTACGATTCGAAGGCTGACTTACTGACTTTGCGCGCGCAGTGTCTGCGGCATCATCTGCCCGATCCGCTCTCTCCACTGGAGATTGATGGTTCCCTGCTGCCTCGCCACGTCTTTATCCACGATGGCCCGCGCGTCTTCCCCTATTTTGTACCCAGCGTGGAATCGGTGAAAATTTTCCACGATTACCTGGACCTGCATCGCAATAATCCCACGCTGGATATTCAGATGCTGCCCGTCACCGTGATGTTTGGCCGCGCACCGGGACGTGAAGTCCAGGGCGAAGCCACACCACACCTGCGGGTGCTGAACGGCGTGCAGAAGTTCTTTGCGGTCATCTGGCATGGGCGCGACAGCTTTGTCCGCTTCTCGCCGACCGTATCGCTGCGGCGTATGGCCACGGAACATGGGACAGATAAGTCGATCGCGCAGAAGCTGGCCCGCGTCGCGCGTATCCATTTTGCCCGTCAGCGGCTGGCTGCGATTGGCCCGCGTTTACCGGCCCGTCAGGATCTGTTTAATCGCCTGCTGCAATCCAAAGCGATTGAAAAAGCCGTAGAAGATGAGGCGCGCAGCAAAAAAATCTCCCATGAGAAAGCGCAGCAGAATGCCGTCGAGATGATGGAAGAGATTGCGGCGAACTTCTCCTATGAAGCGATTCGCGTCACTGACCGGGTCATGGGCTGGCTCTGGAGCCGTCTCTATCAGGGCATCAACGTCAATGGCGGCGAAAAAGTGCGCCAGCTGGCGCAGGATGGTCATGAGATTGTCTACGTGCCCTGCCACCGCAGCCACATGGATTATCTGCTGCTCTCCTACGTGCTCTATCATCAGGGCCTGGTGCCGCCGCACATCGCAGCAGGCATCAATCTCAACTTCTGGCCAGCCGGTCCGATCTTCCGTCGTCTGGGTGCCTTCTTTATCCGTCGCACCTTTAAAGGCAACAAGCTGTACGCCACGGTATTCCGCGAATACCTCGGTGAGCTGTTCACCCGGGGTTACTCGGTTGAGTACTTTGTCGAAGGTGGCCGTTCACGCACGGGCCGTCTGCTGGACCCGAAAACCGGCACGTTAGCCATGACGCTGCAGGCGATGCTGCGCGGCGGCAATCGTCCCATCACGCTGGTGCCGATCTACATCGGATATGAGCATGTGATGGAAGTGGGTACTTACGCCAAAGAGCTGCGCGGCGCGGCAAAAGAGAAAGAGGGCTTCATGCAGATGGTGCGTGGCCTGCGTAAGCTGCGCAATCTCGGTCAGGGTTACGTTAACTTTGGCGAACCGCTGCCGCTGGTTAACTATCTCAACAAGCGCGTGCCGGAATGGCGTGACTCGATCGATCCGATTGAGCCACAGCGTCCCGGCTGGCTGACCCCGACCGTGAACGATATTGCGGCTCGCGTGATGGTGCGGATCAATGAAGCCGGCGCGGCTAACGCCATGAACCTCTGTGTTACGGCCCTGCTTGCCTCACGTCAGCGCTCACTTACCCGCGAACAGTTGATTGAACAGCTGGAGTGCTATACCCAGTTGCTGCGCAATGTGCCTTACTCGCCGAATGCGACCCTGCCCGATCTCTCTGCGGAAGCGCTGCTGGATCACGCCATGGGCATGAACAAGTTTGAGAGTGAAAAGGACAGCATTGGCGACATCATCATTCTGCCGCGTGAGCAGGCGGTGCTGATGACCTATTACCGCAATAACATTCATCACATGCTGGTGATGCCGTCGCTGATTGCCGCCATTGTTCAGCAACACCAGACGCTGAGCGAAGCGGAACTGCTGCGTCAGGTCAGCCTGATCTATCCGATGCTGAAGAGCGAGCTCTTCCTGCGCTGGGAGACGGATGAGCTGCCGCAACTGCTGACTGAACTGAGTCAGGAGCTGGCGCGTCAGGGTCTGATTACGCTTGAGGCCGGAGAACTGCGCTTTACCGCGGCGCGCTATCGCACGCTGCAACTGCTGGCCGCCGGTGTGCGTGAAACGCTGCAGCGTTATGCCATTACCTTCTCGATTCTCAGCGCCAAGCCGACGATTAACCGCGGCACGCTGGAGAAAGAGAGCCGGACGCTGGCACAACGTCTCTCCGTGCTGCACGGTATCAACGCTCCGGAGTTCTTCGACAAAGCGGTCTTTACCTCACTGGTACTGACGCTGCGTGATGAAGGCTATATCAGTGACAGCGGAGATGCGGATGTGGCGCAGACCCAGGCCACCTGGCACATCCTGGCTGACCTGGTGACCAGCGATGTCCGGATGACCATCGAAACGGCTGTCGCACACGACTGATACCCGCGTAAAGCAAAAAAGGCGACCTTAGGGTCGCCTTTTTTACAGGTCTGGTCCGATTCGCTGTGAGAGGGTGCCAGCTCAGGGAACACAGTCAGATCGGAAAGACGCAAAAGCCGTCATCCATGACCCGCTCGGCCCGCGCCGTCCTGGCGCGGGACGCTTTCCTCTTCTGACCGTGTTCCCTGCGTGCTGAAATTATTCATTGCTGCCGGATTCACCCGGCATCAGGCCTGGTGACATCCCGAATCGCCTTACTGCATCTGAAACTCTCCGTCAGAACAGCTGAGTGAACGGCGGCGTATTCATTAAAATGCCGAGGAACAGCACCATCCCGACATAGTTGTTATTGAGGAAAGCCTGGAAACAGGGCTGACGTTCACGCCCGGCTATCAGCTTCTGCTGATAAACAAACAAGGCGGCAGCCAGCAGCAGCGTCCAGTAGAAGGCGCTGTTCAGGTGCAGCATCGTCCCCACCCACGCCATCAGCAGCAGGGTCGCCAGTTGCAGCAGACCAATAATCAGCTTGTCGAAGCGACCAAATAAAATGGCGGTCGACTTCACCCCAATCTTCAGGTCATCGTCCCTGTCCACCATCGCATACTGCGTATCGTAAGCAACCGTCCAGCAGATGTTGGCAATGAATACCAGCCAGCAGACCAGAGGTAAGGACTCACTAACTGCACACCATGCCATAGGGATTGCCCAGCCAAATGCGGCCCCCAGTACGACCTGCGGCAGATGGGTATAGCGCTTCATAAAGGGATAGACCCAGGCCAGCGCCAGCCCCACCACGGAAAGCATGATGGTCATCAGGTTCATGGTCAGCACCAGCGCAAAAGCCACCAGCCCCAGAATCACAAACAGCAGCTTCGCTTCTCTGGCACTCACCGCGCCGCTGGCCAGCGGCCGATGTCGGGTGCGCTCAACGTGACCATCCACTTTGCGATCGGCATAGTCATTGATGACACAACCCGCCGCCCGCATCACAAAGACCCCGGCCACAAACACCACCAGCACCGGTAACGGCGGCATCGCCATGTCAGCCAGCCAGAGTGCCCAGAGCGTGGGCCACATCAGCAGCAGCGTGCCGATCGGTTTATCGATGCGCATCAGGCGGCTGTAGTCCCGCCATTTATTCATACTTAAGCTCTTTTCCACCACAAAATCCTCAGACCAGATCGCGATAGAGCGGCGATGCCGGTAAAAACAGTTCAGTCAGCAGCAGCGGCTTGCCGGAGAGGCGCAGACGCGACCGCCGTCCCCACAATGCATCAATCTGTCCGGGTTCAATAAAATCGCGGGTCAGCGTCGAAGAGGAGAAAAGATAGCGACCCAGAGGACGGGTACCCAGCTGCTGCAGCATCGCCTCAGGCCCGTTGAGGGTGCTTTCCGGCACCAGGGTGCGGCCCGCCAGCCAGGGCTGATCGTCGCCGAACAGCAGCACTTCACGCAGCCAGAAGCGTTCATCATCCGGCAACAGGGCGCGTTCCTCGCCCAACTCGCTGGCGTCGATAAAGCCTTCGCGCAATGGCTGAACCGTCACCCGCTGACAATGCTGTTCAAAACGGCGCGTCATTGAATCCTCTTCCATCAGCCAGTCGAGCAACGGCGGCGCAAGGGCTGCCTGCGATGGAGAAAGCCAGTTGAGCGCACCTAATAAGCTGAGCGCGTCTTGAGACATAGCACCACTCCCGGTAATTTTGAGGTCGGTAGTTTAGCGCAGAGACGCGATGCGAACACCTGCCGTCGTACCAGACGGCAGGTGAATTATTCGCGTTTCAGCCGGTTGCTGTTTGCCAGCCACAGCGTAATGACCAGCATCAGTATCGCCGCCGAGTAGCAGAGCGTATCGAAGGGATTTTTGTGATCGACGATAATCAGGCGGATGATCGCCGTAATGCCGATGTAGACAAAATAGCGCAGCGGAAAGTGATAGCCGGACTGAAAGTACTTCACTATCAGGGCAATAAATTCGAAGTAGAGGAAATAGATCACGATTCCCTCAATCAGCAGATAGGAAGAGGCCTGCTCGCCGGTATTAAACAGCACGTTTGCCAGATGGATCGTCTCTTTGCCTAAAAAGACGATCAGGATGATCGCCAGACTCAGCAGGCCCACATTCAGCACCCATTGCAGTGCTGTTGCAAGGTGGCGGGCCAAAGGATTTTTGTCACTCATGTTGCGCCTTAAAATGGAGTTATCAGCGCGCATCATCATGCGCGAGTGTGATGTAAATCACAATAACTCCTCAGGCTTCGACATCCACACAGAGTGCATCATAGCGCCAGTATTCACAGTCGCAGTCGATCACCGCTTTTTGCTGATTGCGGTTGATGCGGGTGATCAGCAGGCCGGGGCTGCCGGTCGCCACATTCAGCGCAGGTGCGGCAACGTCCGGCAGCGGGCCGGGCAGAATGGTAAAGCGCGCGCCACCGTAACGAATACCGTAGCGCTGGTCATAGAGGTCGGTCAGGGAGCGCGTCAGATCTTCCTCCAGCAGGCCAGGGAAAAAGTGCGGATTCAGGTAGTGTTCCACATAGAGTACCGCGCGCCCATCAATGCGCCGCAGACGGCGGATGCAGTAGACCACTGAGCCGGGGGCCAGACCCAGTGCTGTCGCCACGGCGTCCTGCGCGGCTACCTCGCCAGCCGCAATAACCTCCGTCGTCGCCCGCCGCCCCTGCTCCGTCGCCATCGCATGAAAGTGGCTGTGGTGCAGCGGGTTGTAGACCAGCCGCGGCGGCGCGATAAACCAGCCCCGACGCAGCTCGCGGTAGATCATCCCCTGCGCTTCCAGCTTGCCCAGCGCTTCACGCAGCGTGATCCGCGTGGTGCTGAAAGCCTCGCTCAGGGCGCGTTCCGCCGGCAACCGCCCGCTCTGAAACTCGCCATCCCGGATACGGCTCAGCAGTGCACTGGCGATCGCCTCCGCCGTTTTGAGTGCGATTGACTCCACAACAGTAGCCTCATTCTGGTGCGACTCCGCACTATAACTGTTCAGGTTAACGCGCCAGTGGCAGGCGGATGACCCGGGTCTGCTGCCTTTCTTCCCCCGTATCGCGCGGTTCTGTCATAAATCGTTCATATACAGGGGCTACATTGGCTCGGTTCTTGCTGGACTAGACCAGTCAGGCCCCTCAACTTACACCCGGAGCAACTGAGATGAAAGCGTTTATCGCCTCTGTAGTAGCCAGTGCTGTAGTGCTCACCCTGCCCGTCGCGCAGGCCGCCGATAACGACCTCGCCGCGCTGGAAAAAGCGGCGCGCAGTGAAGGCCAGGTCAACAGCGTCGGGATGCCGGACAGCTGGGCCAACTGGAAGGAGACCTGGAGCGATCTCAACAGCAAATATGGCCTTAAGCACAGCGACACCGATATGTCATCGGCGCAGGAGCTGGCGAAATTTGATGCGGAGAAAGATAACGCCAGCGCTGACATCGGCGATGTCGGCGCGGCCTTTGGCCCCATCGCCGTGGCGAAAGGGCTGACGCAGCCATATAAACCGACCCACTGGGATCAGATCCCGGCCTGGGCCAAAGATAAAGAGGGTCACTGGGCGCTGGCCTATACCGGCACCATCGCTTTCCTGATCGACAAGCAGCAGGTTAAGGATATCCCCCACAGCTGGGCCGATCTGAAAAAAGGTAAGTATGTGGTTACTATCGGTGATGTCGGCGTGGCAGCTCAGGCAGCCAACGGTGTACTGGCGGCAAACTACGCATTAGGCGGCGACGAGAAGAACCTGAAACCGGCGCTGGCATTCTTTGCTGACCTGGCAAAACAGGGGCGTCTTGGCGTGACCGATCCGGTGATCGCCAACATCGAAAAAGGGGAAGTGCAGATGGCGGTGGTGTGGGACTTTAACGCCCTTAACTACCGTGACCAGATTGATAAAAGCCGCTACGAAGTGGTGATCCCCTCTGACGGTTCTGTGACTTCCGGTTACACCACCCTCATCAACAAATATGCGAAACATCCTGCCGCGGCAAAACTGACGCGCGAATATATCTTCTCAGACCAGGGTCAGATCAACCTGGCGAAGGGCTATGCCCGTCCGATTCGTGCCGAGCATCTGACGCTGCCTGCGGATGTTCAGGCTCGCCTGCTGCCGCAGTCAGAGTATAAAAATGCCCGCCCGGTTAAAGATCAGGCCGCCTGGGATAAATCGTCAAAAATGCTGCCGCGCCTGTGGCAGGAAAACGTCATCATCAACATGCAGCAGTAACCTGCGGCGGGGAGAGGAAATGAAGACTATCCTGGTGGTGCTGGATGGGCTGAGCAATCAGGTCGCACAACATGCAATGGGTTATCTGCATGCCGAATGTTCGCAGGGCAACGGCTTTTACTACCGTCTGACCTGTGAACTGCCCTCGCTGTCGCGGCCGCTTTATGAGTGCATTCTGACCGGCGTCCCGCCGGTCAGAAGCGGCATTATTCACAATGGCGTCAGCCGGTTAAGTCGCGAGCGTAGCATCTTTCACTTTGCCCGTGCGGCGGGCCTGACCACCGCGGCGGCGGCCTACCACTGGGTGAGTGAACTTTATAACCGCACCCCGTTTGTTCCGGCGCGCGATCGTCATACGGACGCACCGGAACTGCCGATTCAGTATGGTCATTTTTACTCTGACGACAGCTATCCCGATTCGCATCTGTTTGAAGACGCAGAGAGCCTGCGGCTGCGTCACGATCCCGACTTCCTGCTGATCCACCCGATGAACATCGACGACGCCGGTCATAAATCGGGACTCTCCTCACCGCAGTACCGCAACCGGGCGCGCATCGCCGACGGCCTGCTGTCGCAGTGGATGCCGCTGTGGCTGGCCGAGGGCTATCAGGTGATGGTGACCGCCGATCACGGTATGAATGACGATCGCTCCCATGGCGGCATTCTGCCTGAGGAGACCACGGTGCCGCTGTTTGTCTTTGGCCGGGCCTTCTCGCTGCAGCCTGATCTGGCACCGCAGCAGACCGATCTGTGCGGCACCCTGTGCGAACTGCTTGAGGTGCCGCATGACAAACCGGTCTGCCGCGGGCTGCTGGCGGAGCCACAGAGATGAGGAAAAAAGGCTTTGCCCTGCTGCTGCTGCTGCCGTTTGCCCTGTTCTGGGTCGCCTTTCAGCTGGCACCGCTGCTGTGGATCGCCATCAACAGCTTCTGGAGTGAGATGAACAGCCAGTGGGGCTGGGATAACTATCACGACATCCTGACCTCGCCCTTTTATCAGCAGGCGTTTCGTTTTTCGCTCGATATTTCGCTCTGGTCAAGCGTCTATGGATTAGTGATTGCGCTGGTTACCGGCTATTCCCTGCATCAGCTCGGCGGCGGGCGGCTGCAGCGCTTCCTGCTCTCCTTTACCAACATGACCAGCAATTTTGCCGGTGTCCCGCTCGCCTTCGCCTTTGTGATTTTGCTGGGGCTGAATGGCTGTCTGACGCTGCTGCTGCGTCACTACGGGCTGATTGAGAGCTTCCGGCTCTTTTCGCGCAACGGCATGGTGCTGGTCTACACCTGGTTCCAGATCCCGCTGGGCGTGCTGCTGCTCTACCCGGCGTTCGACGGACTGAAGAAAGAGTGGCAGGAGTCAGCGGCTCTGCTGGGGGCCAGCCGCTGGCACTACGGGTGGCACATCGCCCTGCCGATTCTGTTTCCGGCGCTGCTTGGCACCTTTGTCATTCTGCTGGCGAACGCGCTGGGGGCGTACGCCACCATTTATGCCCTGACTACCGGAAACTTTAACGTGGTGCCGGTGCGCATCGCCGCGCTGGTCTCCGGGGATATCTCGCTGGACCCCAACACCGGCAGCGCGCTGGCGATGCTGCTGGTGGCGATTATGGCGCTGATCACCCTGGTGCAGCAGTATCTGGTGCGCCGCAGCTATCTCAACGCGAAACAGCCCTGAAGGAGCCGTCATGTCATCTGCTGAGCGCCTGTATCACCGGATAATGGTTGGGTTACTTTTTCTCCTGCTGGCCCTGCCGCTGGCGGCCACGCTGCTCTACGCGATCGCCTCTGACTGGAGTAATACCATTCTGCCGCAGGGCTATAGCCTGAAGTGGTTCATCCAGCTCTGGAGTGACCCGCGTTTTCTGACGGCGCTGGGCCATTCCCTGCTGATTTGCTTTGGTGCGCTGCTCTTCTCGCTGCTGCTGGTGCTCCCTGCCATGTTTGTAATCGCTTACTACTATCCACGGCTGGATGCGGTGATGAACATTCTGATCCTGATGCCCTTCGCCGTGCCGCCGGTGGTCTCGTCAGTGGGTTTGCTGCAGCTCTACTCTTCCTCCCCGCTGATGCTGACCGGCACACCCTGGATACTGATTGGCTGTTATTTCACCATCGCGCTGCCCTTTATCTATCGGGCGCTGGCGAACAATATGCAGGCCATCAACCTGAAAGAGCTGATCGACGCCGCGCAGCTGCTGGGTGCCAGCACCTGGCAGGCGGCACTCTGGGTGGTGCTGCCCAACCTGCGCAAAGGGATGCTGATTGCGGTTCTGCTCTCCTTCTCCTTTCTGATTGGCGAATTTGTCTTTGCTAACCTGCTGGTCGGCAACCGCTATGAAACCCTGCAGGTCTATCTCTACAACATGCGCAACGGCAGCGGTCACTTCACCAGCGCGCTGGTGATCTCCTATTTCTTTGTGGTGCTGCTGGTTACCTGGCTGGCTAACGCCCTGAATCCCGAACGAGGCTGAGTATGAGTTATCTTGAGGTCAGATCGCTGAATAAACGCTATGGGCCCACCCCCATTTTCGAGGAGATCGATTTCAGCGCGGCAGAAGGTGAGTTTGTTACCCTGCTCGGCCCCAGCGGCTGCGGTAAATCGACGCTGCTGCGCTGCCTGGCCGGTTTAACCGGCGTCGACAGCGGCGAAATCCGGCTGGCGGGTCACGATATTGTGCCGCTGGCGCCGCAGAAGCGCGCCATCGGTATGGTGTTCCAGAGCTACGCACTCTTTCCCAACATGACGGTAGAGAAAAACGTCGCGTTTGGCCTGAAGATGCAGAAGCTGCCCGACGCAGAGATCCGCCAGCGGGTGCCGGAGGTACTGGAGCTGGTGGAACTCAGCGACTATGCGCGCCGTTATCCGCATCAGCTGTCGGGCGGGCAGTGTCAGCGCGTGGCTCTGGCGCGCTCGCTGGTGACGCGTCCGCGTCTGCTGCTGCTGGATGAGCCACTGTCGGCGCTGGATGCGCGAATCCGTCGCCATCTGCGCGATCAAATCCGCCGCATCCAGCGCGAGCTGAACCTCACGACCCTTTTCGTCACCCACGATCAGGAGGAGGCGCTGACGCTCTCCGATCGTATTGTGCTGATGAACCGGGGTAAAATCGTGCAGAACGGCGATGCCGAAGCGCTCTACACCCAGCCGGCTGACCTCTTCGCCGCCGGGTTTATCGGTAACTACAACCTGCTCAGCGCTGAGCAGGCGACGCGGCTGACCGGCCAGCCTTTTCACAGCCAGGTGGCGATTCGTCCAGAATCGATGCAGTTCATGGCGCAGGGCCAGGGCATTCCTGCGGTCATCCTCAGCCACAGCCTGCTGGGCAACGTCATCCGCTACCGTATCCGGGCGCAGGATGTGGAGCTTTCGGTGGATGTGCTTAACCGATCGGCGGCGGATTTGCATCCCGCTGGCAGTCAGATTGGTCTACAATTAGCGATGTCGACTTTGCGCCAGGTGGCTTAAAACACAGGAAAAAATCAGGCAAAGCACGGCAATCCCTTTTCACAGATTGCTCTCTCCGTCAGGCTGGCAGTCTGTGCTTTAAGCCTGACTCTGGAGGAGCAACCCCCCGTGTTAACTCTGCTTAATTTACTCTCCGCTGTGGCCCTGCTGGTCTGGGGCACGCATATCGTCCGCACCGGCATCATGCGGGTTTACGGCGCCGATCTGCGCCGCGTCCTCAGCCGCAGCATAGAAAAGAAACCGATGGCCTTTCTGGCAGGCATTGGTGTGACCACGCTGGTGCAGAGCAGCAATGCCACCACCCTGCTGGTCACCTCCTTTGTGGCGCAGAATCTGGTCAGCCTGACCCCCGCGCTGGTGGTGATCCTGGGGGCGGATGTCGGCACCGCGATCATGGCGCGTATCCTGACGTTTGATCTCTCCTGGCTCTCGCCGCTGTTTATCTTTTTTGGCGTGGTCTTCTTTCTCAGCCGTAAGCAGACCCGAGCCGGACAGCTAGGCCGGGCCAGCATCGGACTGGGTCTGATCCTGCTGGCACTGCAGCTGATTGTTGAAGCCGCCCGCCCGATTACCCAGGCTGCCGGGGTCCAGGTGCTCTTCTCCAGCCTGACCGGCGATGTGATGCTCGATGCCCTGCTGGGCGCGGTCTTCGCCATTATCAGTTACTCCAGCCTGGCTGCGGTGCTGATCACCGCCACGCTGACCGCCACCGGGGTGATCTCTTTTAAGGTAGCGCTCTGTCTGGTGATTGGTGCCAACCTGGGCAGCGGCCTGCTGGCCCTCATCAACGCCAGCGGCTCCAATGCGGCGGGCAAGCGCGTGGCGCTCGGCAGCCTGCTGTTTAAGCTGATCGGCTGCGTGGTGATCCTGCCCTTTGTCGATATCGTGGCGACATGGCTGGATAAGCTGCCGGTGAACGATGAAGAGCTGGTGATCTTCTTCCACGTCTTCTACAACCTGGTTCGCTGCGTGGCGATGGTGCCCTTTGCTGACCTGATGGCGCGCCTCTGCCGTCGTCTTATCGCCGACGATGTGGACACCGCTCTGCAGCTGAAACCGAAGCATCTTGACCGCAGCGCGCTGGATACCCCGGCGCTCGCCCTGGTGAATGCCGCCCGCGAGGCGCTGCGCATGGGCGACGTGCTGGAGCAGATGCTGGAGGCGTTTAATAAGGTGATGCATGGGGAATCCCGCGAGGAGCGCACGGTGCGGCGTCTGGATGATGATGTCGATGTGCTCTACACCGCCATCAAACTCTATCTGGCGCGGATGCCGAAAGAGGATCTGCCGGAAGAGGATTCGCGGCGCTGGGGGGAAATCATTGAGATGTCGCTCAATCTGGAGCAGGCCGGTGACATCATTGAACGGATGAGCGGCGATGTGGCGGATAAGTCGCTGGCGGCGGGCCGCGCCTTCTCAGCCGAGGGACTGAAAGAGCTGGAAGGCCTGCAGGAGCTGCTGATTAGCAACCTCAGAATGAGTCTGTCGGTGTTTCTGTCGCACGATGTCACCAGTGCCAAACGGCTGCGCCGCGCGAAACATCGTTTCCGTCTGATGATTCGCCGCTACTCGCACGCGCACGTTGACCGCCTGCATCAGCAGAACGTGCAGAGTATTGAGACCAGTTCGCTGCACCTCGGTTTGCTCGGTGACATGAAGCGTCTCAACTCACTGTTCTGCAGTGTCGCCTATACCGTGCTGGAACAGCCCGACGATGAGCGTGATTATGAATAAGCGCGCAGAGGAGGGAAACCTCTGCGCGCCATCGGTGTTACGGCTTCTTGATCGGCTTTCCGGACCAGTAGCCCGCCAGCAGTGAACCTGACAGGTTGTGCCACACCGAGAACAGCGCGCCCGGCAGGGCCGCCAGCGGCGAGAAG
This sequence comes from Pantoea sp. GM_Pan_3, assembly GCF_026541045.1. Taxonomy (NCBI): domain Bacteria; kingdom Pseudomonadati; phylum Pseudomonadota; class Gammaproteobacteria; order Enterobacterales; family Erwiniaceae; genus Pantoea; species Pantoea sp. GM_Pan_3. Next base: position 558,661 of record NZ_JALNVA010000002.1, read on the forward strand.
TAGAGCTTGCCCAGCGTCGCCGCCAGACCGGAGTTCTGCATCCCGACCTCCAGCGCCAGCGTGCGGCAGGTTGACTCATCAAAGCCAAACAGCTTGCCTCCCCAGTAACCGCCCAGCAGGCCAATGGCGTTATGCAGGATCACGGCGGCGATCACCATCAGGCCCACCGATCCGATAAAGCTCTGACTGCCCGCCACGACTGCGCTGATGATCAGCAGAATACAGATCATTGAAAACGCAGGCAGCCAGGGCTCGACCCGGCGAACCACGCTGTTCATGCTGTGATGAATGATCAGCCCGAGGCTAATCGGGATCACCACGATTTTCACGATGCTCAGCAGCATTCCCACCACATCCACCTGAATATGGGTGTCCACATAAAAGCGGGTCAGCAGCGGCGTGGCGAATACGCCCACCAGCGCCGAGACGGAGGAGATCGTGACCGACAGCGCCACATCCCCCTTCGCCAGATAGATCATCACGTTGCTGGCAGTGCCGCTGGCGACGCTGCCGACCAGAATCATCCCCGCAGCGAGATCGGGCGGCATATGGAACAGTTTTGCCAGCGCCCAGGCGGCTAACGGCATCACCAGATAGTGCAGAAAGGTACCGGCAATTACGGGTGCGGGGCGGGTCAGCACGCGTTTAAAATCGTCAATATTGAGCGTCACGCCCATGCCAAACATGATCAGCATCAGCAGATACGTGACCCACGGCCCGATGCCAAGAAACGTTCCGGGCGAGTAATACGCGGCGACAGATAACAGCACGGCCCAGAGCGGGAACAGGCGGGTTAAAGTGGCGAGCATGGCCAGACTTCCTTATAAGAGTGTTGTGTTATATGCAGAGTTGCCCCTGAAGCACGCCATACAGGAACGACTGCTGACGCGGGCGGGATCATAACATTTCGTTATCACGACGTAAGGCGAACATGCGGCGGGGCGGGAAAATGCGGATCGACTGCTGCCGATCCGCTGCAAATCGACGAAATTACGCTGCTTTATCCTCTAAACTGCGGAAGATCACACCACCCACCACACCACCGATAACCGGCATCAGCCAGAACATCCACAGTTGTGAAAGTGCCCAGTCCCCCAGGAACAGGGCCACTGCCGTGCTGCGAGCCGGGTTGACCGAGGTGTTGGTCACCGGAATCGTCACCAGATGAATCAGGGTTAACGCCAGGCCAATCGTGATCGGCGCAAAGCCTTTCGGTGCACGTTCGCTGGTCGCCCCCATGATGACGATCAGGAAGATGGCGGTCATCACGACTTCGCTGATCATGCCCGCCTGCAGGCTGAAGCCGCCCGGCGAATGCGTGCCGTAACCGTTCGCCGCGAAGCCGCTGGCGGCGGCACTGAACTCGCCTCTGCCGCTGGCGATCAGCCAGAGCACCGCACCCGCCGCAATGCCACCCGCCAGCTGCGCGAGGATGTAAGGGATAGCCTGCGCTGCGGGAAAACGTCCGCCTGCCACCAGGCCCAGGGTGACCGCCGGGTTAAAATGACCGCCTGAAATGTGTCCGACCGCATAGGCCATGACCAGCACGCTCAACCCGAACGCCAGCGCCACGCCCAGAAAGCCAATGCCCAGTTGCGGAAACGCGGCAGACAGCACGGCACTCCCGCAACCGCCCGCCACCAGCACAAAGGTGCCCAGCGCTTCTGCGATTAACCTTTTCATGATATTTCCTGTGATTGGGTGAATGGATTTTGCGGCGGGATTATAAAACTACGCAGGCTGATAGCAACGCAAGTACATGAAATTGCGGGATAAAAGGGTTGCCATTTGGCAACAGGGAATAATAACCCTTTGTAAAAAGGGGATTTATCCGGGATGAGGTAACGCGGGGGAAAACCGGCCAGGGTGACCCGGCCGGACGCTTTCTCAGGCCGCGCTGAGGCGGTCTGAGAAAACAGAGAGGCTTACTCGAACAGATTGCGGTGCAGCGTACGCACCACGCTTTCTGCATCGTTGCCCGGCACCAGGAAGCAGAGGTTGTAGCTGCTGGCACCGTAGCAAATCATGCGCAGGTTGAACGGGTCGAGTACACCAAACACCTCTTTGCCAACGCCGCAGGCTTTAGAGAGCTGGTTGCCGATAATCGCCACCAGCGCCAGATCTTCTTCTACTTCTACCCGGCAGAGCGACGAGAGTTCCGTCAGCAGCGCCTGGGTCAACAGGCTGGCACTGGTAGAGGTGGAGCCGGTGGTATCGAGCGTCAGCGCCACGCTCACTTCCGAGGTGGTGATCAGATCGACCGAGACGTTGTGGCGCGCCAGAATGTTGAACAGTTCGGCGAGGAAACCAAACGTATGCAGCATGTTCAGGCTGTGCAGCGTTAACAGCGTCTGCTTGCGACGCAACGCCAGCGCCCGGAACAGCGGCGGGTTGCGGGTTTCGTTGCAGACGCGGGTTCCTCCCGCAGCCGGATCCTTGCTGGAGCCGACAAAGACCGGGATACCGCGGCGTACGGCGGGCAGCAGCGTGGCCGGATGCAGGACTTTCGCGCCAAACGTCGCCATTTCAGCGGCTTCTTCAAAGGTAATTTCATCAATACGCTTCGCGGTCGGCACCACGCGCGGATCGGTGGTGTAGATACCCGGCACATCGGTCCAGATATCCACGCGCGCCGCATGAAGGGCTTCGCCGAGCAGCGCTGCGGTGTAATCACTGCCGCCACGGCCTAATGTAGTGGTGCGTCCTTCACTTTCACTGCCGATGAAGCCCTGGGTCACAACCAGCGCCTGCGCGATGCGCGGCTGCAGCTGCTCCGTCGCCTGCGTTGCCAGCACGTCGACGTCCGGCACAGCCCGGCCAAAGCGATCGTCGGTGCGCAGCACTCTGCGGACGTCAAACCACTCCGCATTGACCTGGCGTTCACGCAGAATTTCAACAAACAGCAGGGAGGACATGAGCTCGCCGTGACTGACCAGTTCATCGGTCAGAGCACTTGAGGTGGCCAGCGAAGCGGCTTCGGAGAGCATACTGATATTGTCGATCATCCGATCGATTTCATCACGGATCACATCCGGACGCTGCAGACGATCCACAATGGCATACTGGATACGGCGGATATCATCGAGCAGAACGGCACGCTGGGCAGCGGGCTGGCCTTCAGCCAGCGAAACCAGCAGATTGGTGATGCCCGCCGAGGCGGAAAGCACCACCAGACGGGTGCTCGCATCCTGCAGCACCACATCAGCGCTGCGATTCATCGCTTCAAAATCAGCGACGCTGGTGCCGCCAAATTTTGCCACAATCAGTGTTTGAGACATGTAGTAGAACCTCGTGTCAGGTTATCTTGTTCCCGCCATTGAGAAAGGGGTCGGGAAACATTCTTTCAGCCAGGCACAAGGAAAGAGCAGAAACGGGCAGACCAGATCGGGTAGACGAGTCACCCAGAAGCGCCCCACCTTGCGAAACGTCGACTGCACGTTTCTGGTGACAACCCAGAGGATTCAGCCCCTGTAGCCGACAGGCAACACACCGCGTGCTGACCCACCTCGGCGTCGCTCCCCATCATGTGTTTTCGCCGGATACGGTTCCTCCAACACACTGCCTGGGCGACGCGCCTCTTCTGGCTTGCGCACAGGTGCGCAAGTAGGCGCATACATTTAGCCTTTTCTGGCCCTGCTGTCAATGTCAGCATGGCTGGCGCGCCGCATCAGAAAACAAATCTGCCTGCGCCACAGCGTCTAGAGTGCTGGGTGGGTTCAGCCCGGCGCGCCCTTTTTTCTGCGAAGCTTAATGGGTTCAGCCGTTGCATTCATTCCTGATTCGGCACAACGTTTTGTATGGCCTTTCGCGTCACACTCGGTCGGACGTTGTCACTGCCCTCTCCGGCTGTTCGCGCCAGTGAATGCTGGCGACAGGATGCGGGCTTTCCGCTCCCCAGCCCGGAGCGCGCTGACAAAATTTTTCCTTTCAGTTACAACTGTGGTCATACTGAAACGCTAAACGGGGTCGATGTGACCCGATGGGATGACGGTTCTTTTTATCAACAAGAGTGTTGCCATGAAAAATATCAATCCGACACAAACCGCAGCCTGGAAAGCGCTGCAACAGCATTTTGAGCAGATGAAATCGGTGGAAATTGCCGATCTGTTTGCTGAGGATGCCGATCGTTTTGCCAAATTCTCTGCCACCTTTGATGATCAGATGCTGGTGGATTTCTCCAAAAACCGCATCACCCAGGAAACCCTCGATAAGTTACAGGCGCTGGCGAGAGAGACCGATCTTAGCGGTGCCATTAAGTCTATGTTCTCGGGTGAGAAGATTAACCGGACCGAAGATCGTGCGGTGCTGCACGTCGCGCTGCGCAACCGCAGCAACACCCCGACTCTGGTGGATGGCAAAGATGTGATGCCGGAAGTGAACGCGGTGCTGGATAAGATGAAAGGCTTCTCCGAGCGTATCATCAGCGGCGAGTGGAAAGGCTATACCGGTAAAGCGATTACGGACGTGGTAAACATCGGTATCGGCGGCTCCGACCTCGGCCCGTTCATGGTGACTGAGGCGCTGCGCCCGTATAAAAACCACCTGAACATGCACTTTGTTTCTAACGTTGACGGCACCCACATCGCCGAAACGCTGAAAGATCTCAGCCCGGAAACCACCCTGTTCCTGGTCGCATCGAAGACCTTTACCACGCAGGAAACCATGACCAACGCCCACAGTGCGCGTGACTGGTTCCTGAAAACGGCTGGCGATCAGCAGCACGTGGCGAAACACTTTGCGGCGCTCTCCACCAACGCCAAAGCGGTGGGCGAGTTTGGCATCGACACCAACAACATGTTTGAATTCTGGGACTGGGTCGGCGGTCGCTATTCGCTCTGGTCTGCCATCGGCCTGTCGATCATTCTCTCTATCGGTTTCGATAACTTCGAGCAGCTGCTGAGCGGCGCGCACGCCATGGATCAGCACTTCGCCTCGACGCCTGCTGAACAGAACCTGCCGGTGCTGCTGGCGCTGATTGGTATCTGGTACAACAACTTCTTTGGTGCCGAAACCGAAGCGATCCTGCCTTACGACCAGTACATGCACCGCTTTGCGGCCTATTTCCAGCAGGGAAATATGGAGTCAAACGGCAAGTATGTGGATCGCGACGGTCACCCGGTGGACTACCAGACCGGTCCTATTATCTGGGGCGAACCGGGCACCAACGGTCAGCATGCGTTCTATCAGCTGATCCATCAGGGAACCAAGCTGGTGCCGTGCGACTTTATTGCACCCGCCATCAGCCATAACGCCCTCGCCGACCACCATCCGAAGCTGCTTTCCAACTTCTTTGCGCAGACCGAAGCGCTGGCCTTTGGTAAGTCACGCGACGTGGTGGAGAAAGAGTTTACGGATGCCGGTAAATCTGCAGAGTCCGTGGCCCATATCGTGCCGTTCAAAGTCTTTGAAGGTAACCGCCCGACCAACTCTATCCTGCTGCGTGAGATTACCCCGTTCAGCCTGGGTGCGCTGATTGCCTTGTATGAACATAAAATCTTCACTCAGGGCGCCATCCTGAATATCTTCACCTTCGATCAGTGGGGTGTGGAATTAGGGAAGCAACTGGCGAACCGCATTCTGCCGGAACTGGAAAATGATGAACAGATTACCAGTCATGACAGTTCCACTAATGCCTTAATTAATCGCTACAAGTCCTGGCGTTAATCGGCTTTAAATTAATCAGGCGGCACATTTGCCGCCTTTTTTTGTCTCTGTTTACGCCCTGTCTGGCGCTTTATGGATATACAGACCGTCACTGGCGCGGGAAAATTCCGAAAGTCACCTAAGACAATTCTGAACATTGCCGGATCATACCCGCCAATACCCAGTATAAAATGGACCTGAAAAGTGTCGTTACCCTGGGTTAACCCTTGATTCATAATCCTATTTAATTTTAGCAATCCTGAGTAAATTCTGATTATTCTTATTCCGTACCAGATATTAATAAAAGAGAACATTACGCTTTGCAATTCTTTAACCCGCAGCGAAATATCTGGCATCAGGCCGAAATATTCCGATATAAAAGGCGGTTATCTCCAATCTGACTGATTAAATCACGCCATCACCTCCTCCGCCGCCCTGGTTTTTATGGCGCTGAACTCTGATATTTTGTTGCCCTATAATGAACGCGCCCGCAATGGGACTGCCTGTCGCTCTGGTAATAGCTTGTCTGTATAGCCAGGGTCGTCAGGCGGAGATCCTTCATTCACTCAATGCAGGAAACGTTGTTATGAAAAAAACTATGGTTGCCGGTGCAGCCCTGATCCTCGTTGCCGCCTCATCCAGCGCCTTTGCCGCGCCGGAAGAAGCGGGTTCCGCAGCTGGCGCGCAGGCGGGAGCAATCTCGTCCGGCACGTCGACCGCTGTCGGTATCGGTGCGCTGGGCGCGCTGGTCGGGATTGGGATCGCCGCTTCTGGCGGTGGTGACGGTGCAAATACCGGTACAACAACCACAACCACGACGAGCACAACTCGTTGATGGAAACCCGAAACGCGTCTGATTGCTGACCGGTGACTCACGGGCAACGCTGACGTTTCAGCGACGCCACGCAGTCCGCCGTTTTGCCGCCAGACGTAACGGGCAGAGCACCTTTAAACATAACCACACGTCTGTGTGGTTATTTTTACTTTGGCATGACTTATCAGGGACACACAGTGCGCCAACTTCCTCTGCTGCTCGCTTGCCTGCTGCTGCAGGCCTGTACACAAACGCAAAAAGGTCTTGAACAGACCCTGCTGCTCGCGGTTAACGGTCCTGACGACGTCACCGTAACCGATCAACAGGTCAACAATCTGCCCTACGCCAGTCTCTATGCCCGTCTGAATGAGGGACCGCGTATTTTCGTGGTGCTGGGCTACAACGAGAATGGTCAGCAGAAATGGGTGACTCAGGATCAGGCGATGCTGGTCACACAGCATGGGCGCCTGGTAAAAACCCTGGGCTTACCGGATAACCTGCTGAGCGTCAGCAATCTGCAGCAGGACCCGCTGGCTGCCCCCCTTCACCTCAGCAATGGCGCAGGCTGGACCCGCATCGTGCAGTGGACCGAACAGGGCAAGGTTCGCGGCGCGACCGTGCGTTCCACCTTTGCGCGCGGCACCGATGAAGTCCTGACCCTCGCGGGCAACCGCATTCCCTGCCGCGTCTGGCATGAGCAGGTGAGCATCGACAGCAGTAACCGCACGTGGGAAAACACCTTCTGGATCGATAACAGCAGCGGCGATGTGGTGCAGGCCCATCAGATGCTGGCGGCAGATGCCTTCCCTGTAGACACCACTATTCTGAAGCCGGCGAAATCATGAAAAAAATAACATTTTTGCTGGCCGGGCTGAGCCTGCTCAGCAGCGCAGGCGCGCAGGCGACGGCGCAGGTGATTGTCCACGCACCGCATAATGGCGGTCAGGCTGAACTGAGCCAGATTGCCGATCTCGCCCAACTGGTGACGCTTCCTCCGCTGCAGGCGAACACGGACTGGCGTCGTACTTTTATTGCCGAGCGCGGTGCCAGCGCCGTGGCACAGCAGCACTATCAGCAGACGCTGGGCGAGCTGCGCGCGTGGCGTGCCGACAGCAGTGGCGACCGGGCGGCGGCCATTGATGAGGTGATCCGCCAGCTGAGTGCGATCAGGGTAACAGGCCGCCAGTTTACCTCGCTCGACCCGGACTGGATCCGTCTGCATCCGGCAGACAACCGTCGTCTGGAAGGCAGCTATGACCTCTGGCTGCAAACCCCGTCCGATTCCGTGCTGCTGCTCGGCGCGCTGAGTGGGGCAGGCAAAGTGAGCTGGCAACCGGGAAAATCCGTACGTGACTATCTTGCGGGGCATTCGTTACTTTCCGGGGCTGAACGCAATTTTGTTACGGTGATTGCTCCGTCGGGTGCCACGCAGCAGGTGCCGGTAGCGTACTGGAATCATCGCCATGTGGAAGTGGAGCCAGGCAGCATTATCTGGCTCGGCTTTTCATCATGGAGCCTGCCAGGTGCCTATGAAGATCTCAACGATCGCCTCCTCTCCGTACTGACTCACCGGATACCAGACTGATGAAAAAACGTTATCTCTTCAGCCTGCTGGCTGTTTCCGTGGCGGCAGCCTGTCAGGCGCAGGCTGACACCTGGCCTGCGCCGGTGGGACCTTCACAATCTGATTTTGGCGGCGTGGGCCTGATGCAGGTGCCGACCGCGCGCATGGCCAGAGAGGGGGAGTTCAGCCTCAATGCCCGCGACAACGATCAGTATCGCTACTACTCCGCATCGCTGCAGCTCTTCCCGTGGCTGGAGACGACCGTGCGTTACACCGACGTGCGTACCCGCCAGTACAGTGCGGTCTCTGAATTCAGCGGCACGCAGAGCTATAAAGATAAAGCCTTCGACCTGAAACTGCGTCTGTGGCAGGAAGGATTCTGGCTGCCGGAAGTGGCGGTCGGCACCCGCGATCTCGGCGGCACGGGCCTGTTCGACAGCGAATATCTGGTGGCGACCAAGGCCTGGGGGCCGTTCGACTTTACGTTCGGTCTCGGCTGGGGCTATCTCGGCAACAGCGGCACGGTGAAGAACCCCTTCTGTTCCTACAGCGACAGCTACTGTCAGCGTCCACGGGTCGGTGAAGCGGGTTCCATCAACGGCTCGCAGATGTTCCACGGTCCGACGGCGCTGTTTGGCGGTATTGAGTATCAGACCCCCTGGCAGCCGCTGCGCCTTAAAATGGAGTATGAGGGGAACGACTATCAGAATGACTTTGCTGGCCGTCTGGAGCAGCGCAGCAAGCTGAACGTCGGGGCGATTTACCGTGTGACCGACTGGGCGGATATCAACGCCAGCTACGAACGCGGCAACACCTTTATGTTTGGTGTTACCCTGCGCACGAACTTTAACGATCTGCGCCAGGCGCACATCGACAGCGAGAAGCCCGCCTACAATCCGCAGCCGCAGCCGCGTCTGCTGGAGCCGACCGTGGTGGGAAATCAGCTTACCGACCTGAAATATAACGCCGGTCTCGATGGCCCGCGTATTCAGACACAGGGCCATACGCTCTATGTCTCCGGTGAGCAGACCAAATACCGCGATACCCGCGAAGGCGTCGATCGTGCTAACCGCATCATCATGAATCATCTGCCGGACGGCATCGACACCATCAATGTCACCGAGTCGCGCTTCAATATGCCGCAGGTCACCACGGAAACGCAGGTCGCCAGCCTGCGTAACGATCTGCAAGGCTATCCGCTGGGCCATGAGCAGCCGCTGCAGCAGACGCGCAAAGATCCAGTCGATCCGGGCACTACTGAGCAGGGGATGTTTATCCGCAAAGATCGCCTGAACTACAGCCTGTCACCGGTGCTGAATCAGTCGGTGGGCGGCCCGGAGAGTTTCTACATGTATCAGGTCGGCGTGATGGGTAACGTCGATTACTGGCTGACCGACCACCTGCTGGTGGGGGGCAGTCTGTTCGGCAACCTCGCCAACAACTACGATAAGTTCAACTATAACGGCGCACCGGCCGACTCATCGCTGCCGCGCGTGCGTACCCACATCCGCGACTACGTCGAGAATAACGTCTACGTTAACGATCTGCAGGCCAACTATATGGGCCACCTCGGTAACGGCTTCTATGGTCAGGTCTACGGCGGTTATCTGGAGACGATGTATGGCGGCGTGGGCGGCGAGGTGCTCTATCGTCCGGTCGATGCGAACTGGGCGGTGGGCGTCGATGCCAACTACGTCCGGCAGCGTGACTGGGACAACATGATGCAGTTCAACCGCTATAAAGCCTCAACCGGCAACCTGACCGGCTACTGGCGTCCGTGGTTTATGCAGGATGTGCTGGTGAAAGCCAGCGTCGGTCAGTATCTGGCGAAAGATAAAGGCGTGACGGTTGATGTGTCCAAGCGCTTTGACAGCGGCGTGATGGTGGGGGTATATGCCACGAAAACCAACGTCTCCTCGGAAGAGTATGGCGAGGGTGACTTCACCAAAGGCTTCTATATCTCCGTGCCGATGGATCTGTTCACCGTGACGCCAACACGCGGTCGCGCGCAGGTTAACTGGGTGCCGCTGACGCGCGATGGCGGTCAGATGCTGGGTCGTAAATACCAGCTGTATGATCTGACCTCCGATCGCGACGCGCGCTTTAACTAAGCAGAAGCGGCCTCGTTCAGACGGCGGCCGGACGTAAAGCGATGGGAGCATACGCCTGAAGCAAAGCATAGCGGGCCAGGGATGGCCCGCGCTGAGCCTGCCATGGATGGCGTTAAGGCGACTTTGCGCAAGGCGTATGCTCCCTGAGCCTGCTCAGCGGTAAGCGGGTGCACGCACAGGAAACCCGGTCAGATCGGAAAGGCGCTAATGCCATCCCTGGCCGCTCGGCCCGCGCCGTCCCTGGCGCGGGACGCTTTCCTCTTCTGACCGGGTTCCCTGCGCATTGAGCTTATTCATTGCAGTAAGATTCGCCCGGATTTAAATTTCCAGCTGTCTGAAACGGCCTTCAGCCCGCTTTTTTACTCCTCGTCGTAGCCAAGATGCGGTGCCAGCCAGCGTTCCACTTCGCTGACCGACATGCCTTTGCGTGCCGCATAATCCTCCACCTGGTCACGCTGGATCTGCGCCACGGCGAAATATCGACTGTCAGGATGGCTGAAGTACCAGCCAGCGACGGCGGCGCCCGGCCACATGGCATAGGATTCGGTGAGCGTCATGCCGATCTGTTCTTCCACCCCCAGCAGCGTCCAGATGGCCGCTTTTTCGGTGTGATCCGGGCAGGCCGGATAGCCTGGCGCCGGTCGTATCCCCTGATACCGCTCGCGAATCAGCTCGTCATTGCTGAGATTTTCATTGGGGGCGAAGCCCCAGATCACCTTACGCACCCGCTCATGCAGATATTCGGCAAACGCCTCCGCCAGACGGTCCGCCAGCGCCTTCACCATAATCTTGTTGTAGTCGTCATGCTGCAGGTCATACGCCGCCGCCAGCGCATCCTCTTCCAGCCCGCCGGTCACCGCGAAAGCGCCAAGATAATCCGCTTTTCCCGTTGATTTGGGTGCCACGAAATCGGCCAGGCAGTAGTTTGCAAAGTCGGTTTTCTCTGTCTGCTGACGTAAGTGATGACTCACACACAAAACTTCATCGCGCCGCTCATCGCTATAGAGATGGATATCGTCACCGACCCGGTTAGCCGGGAAAATACCGACCACGCCACGGGGTGTCAGCAGCGACTGCTCACTTAGCCTGTCGAGCATCGCACTGGCATCGGCAAACAGACGCTGTGCCTCTTCACCCACCACCTCATCTTCCAGAATGCGGGGATATTTGCCCGCCAGCGACCAGGTCATAAAGAACGGCGTCCAGTCGATATAGTGGCGCAGCGTGTCGATACTGGCCTCAACCTGACTGACGCCGGGGCGATGCGGCACCGGTGGCGTGTAGTTTTCCCACGCGATCAGGCTGGCGTTATCGCGCGCGGCCTGCAGCGACACCGGCGGCGTGCGCGGTTTTTTGCGTGCGTGCTGGATGCGCACGGTTTCATACTCCCGTCGGGTCCGGGCAATAAAATCGGCTTTCAGCGTGTCGGAGAGCAGCGATGACACCACGCCGACGGTGCGTGAAGCGTTCTGCACGTAAACCGTCGGACCGCTGTAGTGCTGCTCGATTTTGACGGCGGTATGCGCCTTTGAGGTAGTCGCGCCGCCTATCAGCAGCGGCAGCGTAAAGCCCTGACGCTCCATCTCCTTCGCCATGTTAACCATCTCATCCAGCGACGGCGTGATCAGGCCCGATAAGCCGATAATATCCGCATCGACTTCCCGCGCGGTTTTCAGGATCTTCTCCCCTGGCACCATCACGCCCAGGTCGATAATTTCGTAGTTATTGCACTGCAGCACCACGCCAACAATATTCTTGCCGATGTCATGCACATCCCCTTTCACCGTGGCCAGCACGATTTTGCCGTTGCTGCGCCCGGCCTCTTTGCTGGCCTCGATAAAGGGTTCCAGATACGCCACCGCCTGTTTCATGACGCGTGCCGATTTCACCACCTGCGGCAGGAACATTTTGCCTTCGCCGAACAGGTCGCCGACCACATTCATGCCCGCCATCAGCGGCCCTTCGATAACCTCTATCGGGCGGGACACCTGCTGGCGCGCCTCTTCGGTATCCTGCTCAATAAACTCCGTTATTCCTTTAACCAGCGAATATTCCAGCCGCTTAGCTACCGCCCAGCCGCGCCACTCCGCCAGCTGTTTCTCATGTGCGCCGTCACTTTTGCCGCCACGATACGTTTCCGCCAGCGCCAGCAGCCGCTCGGTGTCCTCTTCGCGCCGGTTGAGGATCACATCTTCGACGGCATCGCGCAGTTCAGCGGGCAAGTCGTCATAGATAGCCAGCTGGCCAGCGTTCACAATCCCCATTCCCATGCCGTTGCGGATGGCGTGATAGAGGAACACGGCGTGGATCGCTTCGCGAACCGGTTCGTTGCCGCGAAAAGAAAATGAGACGTTGGAGACGCCACCCGAGATCATCGCATGAGGCAATTCACGCCGGATATCTTCGCACGCCCCGATAAAGTCCATCGCGTAGTTGTTGTGCTCCTCTATGCCGGTCGCTACGGCAAAGATATTGGGGTCAAAAATGATATCTTCCGGCGGAAAACCGACCTCCTGTGTGAGGATTTGATAAGCCCGGCGGCAGATCGCGATCTTACGGGCGCGGGTATCCGCCTGCCCCACTTCATCAAAGGCCATCACCACCATGGCAGCGCCGTAGCGCCGCACCTGACGGGCATGATGGATAAAGGCCGCCTCGCCCTCCTTCATCGAAATCGAGTTAACGATCCCTTTGCCCTGAATGCACTGTAACCCTTTTTCAATCACCGCCCATTTCGAAGAGTCGATCATCACCGGCACGCGGGCGATATCGGGTTCGCCCGCAATCAGATTCAGAAAACGCACCATCGCTGCTTCAGCGTCGAGCATCCCTTCGTCCATATTGATGTCGATAATCTGCGCGCCGCTCTGCACCTGCTGCAACGCGACGTCCAGCGCTTCGTGATATTTCTCTTCTTTAATCAGTCTTTTAAATTTTGCCGAGCCGGTGACGTTGGTGCGCTCCCCGACGTTCACAAACAGTGATTCGGCGCTGATGTTAAGCGGCTCCAGACCGGAGAGACGACAGGCCACCGGAATAGCCGGTGGCTTCCGCGGTGCGACGCCTTCAACAGCGGCGGCCATGGCGGCAATATGCTGCGGCGTCGTGCCACAGCAGCCGCCAATAATATTCAGGAAGCCGGCACGGGCCCATTCCCCCATCTGCCGGGCCATCACTTCCGCATCAAGATCATATTCGCCAAACGCATTGGGCAGACCCGCGTTGGGGTGCGCGCTGACGTAGCCCTCAGCGATGCGCGACAGCTCCGCCACATACTGACGCAGCTCATCCGGGCCGAGCGCACAGTTCAGGCCAAAAGAGAGGGGTTCTGCATGACGCAGAGCGTTATAAAAGGCTTCGGTGGTCTGGCCGGAGAGCGTCCGCCCGGAGGCATCGGTAATCGTCCCGGAGATCATCAGCGGCAGCGTCACGCCCAGCGCCTCCATCTCGCTCTGCACCGCATAGACCGCGGCTTTCGCATTCAGCGTGTCGAACACTGTTTCAATCATGATGAGGTCAACACCGCCCTCCACCAGCGCGCGGGTCGACTCCCGGTATGCGTCCACCAGCTGACTGAAGGTGACGTTGCGGAAGGAGGGATCGTTTACATCGGGCGAGATAGAGCAGGTGCGGTTAGTCGGGCCCAGCACGCCCGCCACAAAGCGCGGGCGATCCGGCGTTTTCGCCGTCCACGCATCGGCGCAGGATCGTGCCAGCCGGGCCGCTTCACGGTTGATTTCTGCCGAGAGGCTTTCCATGCGGTAATCTGCCATCGCAATCGACGTGGCATTGAAGGTGTTGGTTTCGAGGATGTCAGCGCCTGCGGCCAGATAGGCGTCGTGGATCTCGCGGATCACCGCCGGCTGACTCAGCACCAGCAGATCGTTGTTGCCTTTGAGATCGCAGGACCACTCGGCGAAGCGGCTGCCGCGAAAATCCGCCTCTTCCAGCCGGTAGCGCTGGATCATGGTGCCCATGGCACCGTCCAGCACCATAATGCGTTGTGCGAGCTGCTGATATAACGCGTCGATTTTCGTGCTCACCGTTGCCCCACTCACGTCAGTCTGCTGGCGAAAAAGCCTGTTTTTCATTCTGGCACAAGCTTAACTGGCGACAAAGTCACCTTATGCGGGACGGATAACGATCGCGGGCTGAGAGGTCTGACCAGAAAAGCAGCGTTTGCAAACGTCACGATTAAAACGAAAATGATTTCCACAATGCAAAAGAGGAGTTTCCCATGGCAACGCCGGTTCCCGCTAAGCGCGGCAAAAAACCCCGTAGCACACCTGTCGCCGCACCAGCGGGCGGTCAGGTCCAGTCGCTGACGCGCGGCCTGACCCTGCTGGAGCTGATTGCCGATTCACACGGCAGCGTGGCGCTGACCGAACTGGCCCAGCAGGCGGGCCTGCCAAACTCCACCACCCATCGCCTGCTCAGCACCATGCAGCAGCAGGGTTTTGTCCGTCAGGTGGGCGACCTGGGTCTGTGGACTATCGGCGCACACGCCTTTGTGGTCGGCAGCAGTTTTCTGCAAAGCCGTAACCTGCTGGCGCTGGTGCACCCGGTGCTGCGCAGGCTGATGGAGCAATCCGGCGAGACGGTCAATCTGGCGGTGCTGGATCTCAGCGATCATCAGGCCGTGATCATCGATCAGGTGCAGTGTACGCAGCTGATGCGGATGTCTGCGCCGATTGGCGGCAAGCTGCCGATGCACGCCTCCGGTGCCGGCAAAGCGTTCCTGGCACATCTGGGCGATGAGCAGGTCACGGCGCTGTTGCATCAGAAGGGCTTGCACTACTACACCGCGAAGACGCTCATGTCGCCGCAGAGCCTGAAGGAGAATCTGGCGCAGGTGCGCAAAGCGGGCTTTTCCTTTGACGATGAAGAACATGCGCTGGGTCTGCGCTGTGTCGCCGCCCCCATCTATGACGAACATGGCGACGCCTTTGCGGCGCTCTCCATCTCCGGCCCGATTGCCCGCATGACGGATGACCGCATTACTGAACTCGGCGCGCTGGTCATCCGCGAGGCGCGACAGGTTACGCTGGCGTACAGCGGTCGTTAACGGTTTCTGCCGCGTAGCAGACGCTGAAACGCTGTGTCTGCCGCCAGGCAATCACCTCTTCCACATGGCCCTGAGCGATGCGCTGCTGCTGAGCGCGCCACCAGCCGGGGTCAAAAAGTTCCGGATGCAGTTGCAGCAGCAAGGCGCCGGTCGCGGCTTCGCTGCATAACGCATAGCGGAAAGTCTCCGGAAACACATCGTCCGGTCCGACGCTGTACCAGGGCTCTGCGCTGAGTTCATCTTCCTCATAACGCGCGCGCGGCACCTCCCGGAAGTTCAGTTCGAGCATCGGGCGGATCTCATCGTAGTCATAAAAAATGACCCGGCCATGGCGGGTGATGCCAAAGTTTTTAAACAGCATATCGCCGGGAAAGATATTGGCGGCTGCCAGCTGCCGGATGGCGTTGCCATACTCCTCGATTGCATGATGCCGCTCTGCCGCGCTGGCCTGCGCCAGATAGAGATTAAGCGGCTGCATCCGTCGCTCCAGCCACAGATGACGAATAATCAGACGGTCGCCCTGGATCTCCACTTTTTCTGCCGCACAGGCGTTCAGCTCAGCCAGCAGCGCCGGTGAGAAGCGCGCCAGCGGCAGCGCAAACTGCTCAAACTCCTGCGTATCGGCCATGCGTCCCACGCGATCATGCTCTTTGACCTGCTGATAACAGGCGCGCACCTGCGCTTCCGTCACCTCTTTCTGTGGCGCGAAGCGATCCTTAATCACCTTAAACACCCGATCAAACCCCGGCAGCGTGAAAACCAGCATCACCATGCCGCGCACGCCAGGCGCGATCTCAAAGGCCGCATCACTCTCTGCCAGCGCCTGAAGATATTCACGGTAGCTTTCCGTTTTGCCATGTTTCTGGCAGCCAATTGCCCTGTACCGTTCCGCCAGGGTTTTGCCCGGCAGAATCGGTTGCAGCCAGGCGACCAGCGCAGCAGGCACCGGGGCATAGACCATAAAACAGGCGCGGGCGAACCCAAAGACAATGCTGGCGTCATTCACATCGGTGAGACAGGTGTCTATCCAGAGTTCGCCGGCGTCAGTGCGCTGAATCGGCAGCAGACAGGGAGCGATGCCTTCCGGCAGATGCAGGCGCGCCACCAGCCACGCGGTTTTGTTGCGATAAAAAAGCTCACTGTTGACCTCTAGCCAGCCCTGATCCAGACCGGCAAAGTGCGACGTCAGGTGACGGACAATCCAGCCGACATCCCGGGCGCGATGCTGCCACGGCAGGGTCAGCGGTAAATCGGCCAGAGCCTGATCCACCACGGTCCGCCAGCCTCTGTCCGGCAGATAACGTCGCGACAGGGGCCGCAAAGGGGTAACCGGCGTAGCCTGGGATTGAGAGCTGAAGATAAACAGGCGCTCCGGCTGCAGATCGGCATGGCCATGTAACCGGCAGTAGACGGAGTTAAAAAAGCTTTCGGCAATCTCATGCCGCGGGTAGCCGGGAAGCAGGCTCTGATAGTGATCCTTGATCCGCAGCCAGAATGCCTGATCCCAGTCTGCCGCGCCGTTCAGCACCCGCAGCTGGTCAGCAACCAGAGAGACATGATGGTCGTAGAGGTGGATGCGAGCCTTCATGGCGTGCTGCACCGCCTGCCATTCCGCCTGTTCAAACCGCTGCTGCGCCCCGGCGGTGATATCCAGAAAGCGGCCATACTGCGCATCTGACCCCTGCAGAATCGTGTGGGCGATTAAAGATTCACGTGGCGGCATAATCAGCTCCGGCAAAGGCCCGCCCGCAGCGTGCGGGCGGGGGATCCGTCAGGAAAGCGCGTCAGAACTGATGCTCTTCGGTCGAACCGGTCAGCGCCGTGACCGACGATTTACCGCCCTGAATGGTGGTGGTGACCTGATCGAAATAGCCGGTGCCCACCTCCTGCTGATGCGACGAGAAGCTGTAACCGCGATCGCGCGCCGCAAACTCAGGTTGCTGAACCTTTTCAACATAGTGACGCATCCCTTCGCCCTGAGCATAGGCATGGGCCAGATCGAACATGTTGAACCACATGCTGTGGATGCCTGCCAGCGTGATGAACTGGAAGCGATAACCCATGTCGCTGAGCGACTGCTGAAACGTCGCGATGGTGCTGTCGTCGAGATTTTTCTTCCAGTTGAATGACGGCGAACAGTTGTAGGCCAGCAGCTTGCCGGGAAAGCGCGCATGGATGGGCGCTGCGCCATCGCCAGGTCTGGCGTCGAGGTTTCACACCACAGGATGTCAGCATAGGGTGCATAGGCCAGACCGCGACTGATCGCCTGTTCTATCCCCGCATGGGTGCGAAAGAACCCTTCTGCCGTCCGGTCGCCCCGGATAAAGGGACGGTCGTATTCATCGCAGTCTGAAGTGATCAGGTCAGCGGCATCGGCATCGGTGCGGGCCAGCAGCAGGGTGGGCACCCCCATCACATCGGCGGCCAGCCGGGCCGCCACCAGTTTCTGAATCGCCTCCTGGGTCGGCACCAGCACCTTACCGCCCATATGGCCGCATTTTTTCACCGCAGCCAGCTGATCCTCGAAGTGAACCGCCGCGGCACCCGCCTGAATCATCGCCTTCATCAGTTCGAATGCGTTCAGCACGCCGCCAAAACCCGCTTCCGCATCGGCAACAATCGGCAGAAAGAAATCGGTGTACCGGCTGTCACCCGCTTCGATACCCGCGGACCACTGAATCTGATCGGCACGCTGAAAGGTCTGATTGATGCGCGTCACGACCTCCGGCACTGAGTTGACCGGATAGAGCGACTGGTCGGGATACATCTGCCCGGCAACGTTGGCATCTGCCGCCACCTGCCAGCCAGAGAGATAGATCGCTTCAATGCCCGCTTTCGCCTGCTGGAGGGCCTGACCGCCGCTCAGCGCGCCCAGACTGTTGATGTAGCCCTTCTTTGCCTTGCCGTTCAGCAGTACCCAGAGTTTCTCTGCACCGCGCTCCGCCAGCGTACAGGCGGGTTGTAATGAGCCGCGCAGATTAACCACCTCTGCTGCGCTGTATGGGCGGATAATCCCCTGCCAGCGTGCGGTCTGCCAATCCTGTTCAAGTTGCTCGATTTGTTGAGTGCGTGTCATGGCAATAGCTCCTCTGTTCAGGGGATCAGGCGGTAGCCTGGCAGGGTAAGAAAGGAAACCAGTTCGCGTTCGGTGGTGATCTGCGCCATCAGCTGCGCCGCGTCGTGGTAGCGACCGCCGCTGAAACGGGATTCACCCAGCGTGTTTTGCAGCAGATGCAACTCTTCGTTCAGCCAGCGCAGAAACAGTTCAGCGGTGACCGGCTGGCCGCTGTCCAGGATTTGCTGGTGGCGAATCCACTGCCAGATAGAGGTGCGCGCAATCTCCGCCGTGGCGGCATCCTCCATCAGTCCATCAATCGGCACACAGCCGTTACCGCTAATCCAGGCCTCAAGGTATTGCAGCGCGACGCGGATGTTGGCACGCATACCCGCCTCGGTGCGTTGCCCTTCACAGGGCGCAAGTAACTGCTCTGCCGTGATCGGGGCGTCCGCTTCACGCATGACATGCAGCTGATTAGGCCGATCGCCGAGAGCGGCATTGAAGACGGCCATCGCACTCTCTGCCAGGCCAGGATGCGCTATCCAGGTGCCGTCGTGTCCATTGCCCGCCTCACGCTGCTTATCTTCCGTTACGCGTTGCAATACCCAGGCATTGCACGCTGGATCTTTGTGGGGAATGAGGGCCGACATGCCCCCCATCGCAAATGCCCCCCGGCGATGACAGGTTTTAATCAGCAGTCGCGAATAGGCATCCAGGAATGGCTGCGACATGGTCACCGACTGGCGATCCGGCAATATCCGATCCGGATGCTGTTGCAGGGTTTTGATATAGCTGAAGATGTAATCCCAGCGACCGCAGTTCAGGCCGACGATATGATCGCGCAGATTCCACAGGATCTCATCCATCTGGAAGACCGCAGGCAGGGTCTCGATCAGCACCGTCGCTTTGATCGTTCCGCGCGGCAGATCGAACTGATCCTCGCTGAAACGAAAGATCTCACGCCACCAGGCGACCTCCTGCCAGCTTTCGGTTTTCGGCAGATAGAAGTAAGGGCCGCTGCCTTTCGCCAGTAAAGCGCGAACGTTGTGGAAAAAGTAGAGAGCGAAATCGAACAGGCCGCCCGGAATCGCCTTACCCTGCCAGCTGACATGTTTTTCTGACAGATGCAGACCGCGCACCCGGCACATCAGCACCGCCGGATGGGCGTTTAACTGATAGATTTTTCCCTTGTCGCTGGTGTAACTCAGCGTTCCCTGCACCGCCTCGCGCAGCGTCAGCTGACCGTCGATCAGTTTCGACCACGCCGGGGAAAGCGAATCCTCAAAGTCAGCCATAAAGACGTTCACGTCAGCATTCAGCGCGTTGATCACCATCTTCCGATCGGGTGGACCGGTGATCTCCACCCGGCGATCCGCTAAATCGGCCGGAATGGATCGAATATGCCATTCACTTTCTCTTATGGAAGCGGTTTCCATATCGAAGTCTGGCAGCGTGCCCTGATCATAGCGTTGTTGTCGCCGCTGACGGTCGAGTAACAGTGCTTCGCGTTGCGGCGCAAAGCGTGTCACCAGAGCCGCTAAAAACGAGATGGCTTCAGGGGTAAACAGGCTCTCTGCTCCCTGGTTCAGGGGCTGGCTGAAGGTCAGGGTATGGCTGATCACGGAATCTGTCATGCTGGCGCTCTCCTGTATTCAAAAGATCGAATGCAGCGGATCCACTCGCTGTTTGTTTTGTGAGCTACAGATCCAGAGCATAAGCATTTATTTTCTTAAATCAAAAACTATTTCCATTTTTTCATTTAAACGGCGATATCCCTCTGTTTCAGAACGGATTAAAGTTTTATTTTTTAAAGGAATGCTTTTCATCTGGCTTTTTACAGGCGAAAAAAAACCGTGCTGCCATCGGCTAACACGGTTCAGTTGAAGATTAAGCGGGACTATTCCAGCGTCGGATTCATGTGACGCAGATCGAACGGCGTGATCTGATAGACGTAGTAGTTGAGCCAGTTCGAAAACAGCAGATTACCGTGGCTGCGCCAGGTGGCGCGCGGTGGCAGCGCCGGATTATTCTGCGGGAAATAGTTATACGGAATCTCCGGTTTCACGCCCGCTTCATAATCGCGATGATACTCACCGGCCAGGGTCAGGGCATCATACTCCGGGTGACCGGTAACAAAGACCAGTCGCTTGTCCCTGCTCGCCATCAGATACGCACCGGTTTGTTCCGATTCAGCAAACAGCTCAAGATCGGTGTAATCCGTGATCAGCTGGGTAGGAAAATCAGCATAGCGTGAGTGCGGAGCCAGGAAATTATCATCAAAACCCCGGGTCAGTAACGCGTGCGGATGCAGTATCTGATGCTCATAGACGCCAGACAGTTTGTTCTGTCGGGTTTGTTTCGGAATACCATACAGAATATTCAGCGCAGCCTGCACTGCCCAGCAGACAAACAGGGTCGAGGTAACATGCTCATTTGCCCAGTGCAGCACGCGCTGAATCTGTGGCCAGTAAGCGACATCGTTAAAATCAACCAGTCCGAGCGGCGCACCTGTCACGATTAAGCCATCGTAGTTGTCGTGCTGAATATCTTCGAAATTGCAGTAGAAGTTGTTGAGGTGCTCGCTGGGGGTGTTGCGCGACTCACGGCTGTCGATACGCAGCAGCTGAATATCGATCTGTAAGGGTGAGTTGGACAGCAGACGCAGAAACTGATTTTCCGTTTCGATCTTCTTCGGCATCAGATTCAGTACCAGCACTTTAAGCGGACGGATCTCCTGAACACTGGCGCGCGATGATGTCATGACAAAGACATTTTCATCACGCAAAAAATTTACTGCCGGTAATTCGTCGGGAACCCTGATTGGCATAACCTGCTCACCTCATACAACCGTATAAACGTTTAGACATCTGGATGCCCAACATTAGCCTGATTGGGGTGAGTTGTCGAGGTTTCATGCAGAAAATGAAAATGTTTCAGCTTAAACTGGCAAACAGCAGACGCAAAAAAGCCCCGCACGTCG